>JAINCQ010000021.1:0-82793 GCA_036574205.1 Elusimicrobiota bacterium
CGAATCAAGCAATGTATAATGTAACCCAAATTTCTGTTAAAGAAAGGAGGGTTTCATGCCGAGTTACAAATCAAAAATGGAATATCTACAAAATATTTACCATCGTTATCACAAGGCGGGCAAAACAGATAAAGGCAGGATTCTTGATGAATTCTGTAAGGTTTGTGATTATAATCGCAAGTATGCCATAAGATTGCTAAATGGTCCATATCCTGAAGGTAAGGTAAAAATAATTCGTAAACGTAAGCCTGTTTATAGCCAGACGACAATCGATATTTTAGAGCATATATGGAAACATTCAGGATATTTATGTGGGCAAAGGCTTAAAGAAACTATTCCTTTATGGATGGGTTATATTACTAAACACTTTAATATTAACTCACAAATTAAAAAAGAGCTTCTCAATATCAGCGCCAGGCAGATTGATAATCGTCTTAAAGTTAAGAAATCAATACTAAAGAGAAGCATTTATAGAACTACCCGGCCAGGTTATTTGCTTAAACATAAGATACCGATACGCACACATAATTGGGATGTTAGAATACCTGGATTTTTGGAAGTAGATTTGGTTGCGCACTGTGGCAATTCCAATAATGGTCAGTTTATTTATACGCTTAATGCGACAGACATCCAGACTGGTTGGACAGAAAGATTTGCCGTAATGGGTAAAGGGCAAAGTGGTGTTATGGCTGGGATTGTTAATATCAGGAAGAACATTCCCTTCAGGATGCGGAAAATTGTCTCAGATAACGGGGAAGAATTTATTAATGAGCATCTTTTGAATTTTTGTATAAAATCCAGACCACGTATCCAGTTTACCCGATCAAGACCTTACAAAAAAGATGATAATGCACATATTGAGCAGAAAAACTTCACGCATGTAAGAAAGATTTTTGGCTGGGATCGTTATGACACTGAGGAGGCTTTATCAGCTATGAATGATCTTTATGAAAATGAGCTGAGACTTTTTCAAAATTTATTTCAGCCTTCCTTCAAACTTATCAAAAAGACCAGAATAGGTTCAAAGCTGGTTAGAAAATATGACAAACCGAAAACAGCCTTTCAGAGACTTCTTGAATCGGGCAAATTTGATAAAAGCAAAGTTAAAAAGCTAAAAGAAATATTTGCTATTTTAGATCCTTTTGAACTATCTAAAATGATTGATGAGAAGTTAGAATGTATTTATAAAATGGCTGCAGAAAAAATCAATATTAACAACGGTTTTAAATATCCAAGAAGTCGGATTTTGACCTCAAATGAAACTATTTCAAGCTACCGTCAGCCATATAAAAATTCAAAATCTTCATGGAGGAATTTTATTTTCTCCAGAAAGTCATTTGAGACGTAGAAAAATTATGATGCAGTCCATTGGTAAGAATTTTGTTGTTAGTAAAATTTAAATGAAAAGGAGGAAAAATTCGGTTACCTTTCTGATTGCACAATTGATTATATTATGGTTACATTTTTAAATTGCTTGACAGGTTGTGTAAGATATCTATACATACCTGTCTGCGTGCCTGCCTGAGCGAAGACACTCGCAGTCAGGCGGACACGCACAGGCAGGTTGGACTTTTTATGATTTTCAAATTGTTCCTTGAAAAATACTCCATATAATTATTTTAAGATTCTTTGACCTTAAATATGTCTAATATCTCGGATATTTTGCATAAAGAAGCAAAAAAATATTGTGAGGCAAATTGTTATTTGTTTTTATTGTATAATAAAAACTATGGATGTGTTTAAAGTAATGAATTTTATAAGAGAAGAAAAATTACCTGAGTATAGGTTTTTACAGATAAAAGATATGGTTTTTAAAGGAAAGGTTAGATCATTTTCTGAGATACTCTCTCTTCCAAAAGAATTTAGAGAGGAGATAGAAAGAAAAATTGATTTTTATTCAATCAATTATTTATCTGCTTTTTCATCTAAAAAAGAAAATGCTGTTAAGTTCCTTTTTGAACTTAAAGATGGCAATAGAATAGAAACAATGATTTTTGAAAAATCTCCGGGAGTTTGGGTGGCATGTGTGTCCAGTCAGGTTGGATGCCCTGTAGGATGTAAGTTTTGCGCTTCTGGAAAAAAAGGATTAAAAAGAAATCTTAATTATGAAGAAATAACCGATCAGGTGTTATTTACAATGGGATATTTAAAGCGGAAAAAAATGGGGGATATAAAAAGGATAGTTTATATGGGAATCGGAGAACCGCTTTTTAATTACGAAAACGTGCTCAAAAGCATAAAGATATTCAACGAATTATTTGGTATAGGTAAAAGGCATATATCGGTATCTACATTTGGCTATATCCCCAGGATTAGAGATTTTGCTCACGATCTTCCTCAGGTAAATCTTGCAGTTTCTCTTCATAGCGCAACAGAGAATAGAAGACGCTTGCTTGTCCCTATGGCTTTTAAGTATGATCTTCTAAGTCTTTCAAAGGCTTTAAAAGATTATTTATTAATTACAAAAAGAAAAATATTTTTTGAATATGTTATGCTTTATAAAATAAATGATAGAGAAAAGGATGTTTATAATCTAATTAAGTTTATTGATTCAATTGGAAAAAGAAAATATTTTACTGTCAATCTGATACCTTATAATACTACGGATTCTAGTTTTGTTTCTTCCTCTTCGCAAAGAATCAGGGAATTTGCTAATTTATTATTGGCTGAAGGTGTTAATACAACAATAAGAAAAAGTTTTGGATCTGATATAAAGGGTGCATGCGGACAACTGGCAATAAAATAGCAATCTTTTAAGAATCAAATAAGCATTAAGTGATCTGGTATATAGAATTAATAGATTTTTTTAAATGGGCGGTAGAGGATTTGAACCTCTGACCTTTCGCGTGTGAGGCGAACGCTCTAAACCGCTGAGCTAACCGCCCTGTATTAAATTATTTTACTAAAAAAATAAGGGCGGATTTTTAATCCACCCTTATTTTTGTAAAAAAGTTTTTATTACTTTTTAGTTTATTTTATAGAGTAATGTTGTCCGCCAAATAACCATTCATACCATGAATTATACGGCTGCGTTGGAGTAGTTGTTGAAGGCGTGGTCGTAGCTGTTGCATCTTTTCCTATATACCATGCCAGAAACTCATCCCAGTTTGAATATTTTGACCATTGAAGCTCTGAATAGCCGTTTGCTATAGAATAAGAAGGAAGGTATATGGCTATTCCATTTGAGTTTGAATAATCTGTTGGCCCCCACCATCCGCTGGATGAATTTGTATATTTATTATACTTCACAAGATTTGTTTTTATAAAACTCATCAAATCTTGCGCCTTTGTCTTTACTTCGCTGTTTGTTGTCTGAGAATATATAAGCGAGGCAAAATGATAGATATCTTTGTTGTCAGAGACGGCATATGACTGAGTTTGGCTTGCCGCAGTTTTCACTAAGTTTTTATCTCCAATCTTACTTAATGCATAAGCAAACTCATTGAGTTTTTTAAGAAATCCAGCCATCCGCTCGGCATCTATAACTGAAAGGGTTGAACCATCCCCTGTTGATTGATAGTGGCTTGAAAAAGAATCAACCATCGCTTTTGAAAGTTCAAGCGGTGTCATTGTTGGTTTTGCTATAAGTTTATCAAGAAAGGTGTTGTAAGTGTTCCCGTCTCCTGGTTCTGTTTCTTCAGAAGCAACTATATATTTTACATGGGTTCTTATTTCATAAGCAACCTCTGCCATCTGCATAAGACATGCGTCAAAATTTAATATATCAACATACCCTATTTCCTTTAATGCCATACCAAGTTGTGGAGTATTTATATGATTTCCGCTTGCCTCATCATATGAAATACCTTTTGTTACTGATGATTTAAATCCTTTTTCCCATCCACTGCCATGATTCCATATAACAAGAAGATATCTTTTTGCAGGATATGCTTCCTTAGCCCATTTAACAAATGCTACTAAGGACTTATAATCGCCCATATCCACATCTCCCATGTCGCTTATCAATGTTGAGTTTATTATGTTTGTATCGTTATCCTTTGTTATATAATATCTTCTTACTCCGGTCCAATCTCCATTTGAACTATCATATCCTTTTATTCTTCCCATTTCAACGACTATGTTTACTTTATCGCTTGAGCCTATCATCTCCATTTCATTCATATCTTTGATGCCAAATTTTTCAAGGTCGTTTTTGGCATTGAGAAAAACCATAACCGTCCATTCTTTCTGTTCTTTTATGGCTTTTGAAACCGACGCTTGCGGGGTTTCTACGCTCATTATTTTTTCTTTAATTTCGCTTTTATTCCCGTCAAAGCTTACCTCTGCAAATGAAAAAACTGGCAGAAGCAAACTAACAATTGTTAAGAGTTTAAACATACTTCCTCCTTTAATATTTTATATATTTTAACAGTTACTTTCTGATTTATCAAGGTCATAAGGGAAGTTAAAATATAGGACCTTTGGGTAAAAAATAGATTTATTCCCCATTTTTTTGGAGTTTTTCTTTAAGGATTTGATATTCTCTTTCAAGTTCCTGTTGTTTTATGATAAATTTTTCTTCAAGTTCACGCCTTCTTTCTTCATATTTATTTATAATCTCCCTTTCCTGTCTGATAAGTTTATCAAGATTTTCTTTATCTCTTTCAAGATTTTCGTTTTTAACCCTATATTGATATTCAAGTTCCTTCAAAAATTTTTCTTGTTCTTCTTTGTATTTTTGTTCTATTGTCTTTATTTCGTTGTCGTAATTTAAGATTTTTTCGTTCAGTATTTTTGTTTTCTCCCTTAGATCTTTCTGGAGGTTTTCTATTTCCAGATTAAGCCTTTGTTTGTTTTCATCTTCCAATTTTCTTTCCTCCAAAAGATTGTTGTAAAGTTTTTCAAGAAGATCATATTTGTTTTTAATCTCAGCAGTTTTTATAGTATATATTTCTTCAATTGAAGAAAGAAGTTTTGATTCTCTTTCCTCATATATTTTCCTTATTTCTTCTATTTCAGATTTATATTTTTTCTCTATTTCACTTTTAACTCTTTCTATTGTTTTAAAGATCTCATCTGTTTTGCTTGAGCTTTGAATTTCTTCTTCTGCGGCAAGCTTCTCAATATATTGAACATATTTTTTTTCTATTTCATTTAGTTTCTCTGTGTATTCTGCTTGAAGTTTTTTTTGGATTTCAAGAAGTTCAAAGCTGAGATTGGATTTAATTGAGTTTTTTTCAGATTCTATCATGGATTTTTCTATGGATATCTCGTTCAGTTTTTTAGTAAGGGATGCTACCATGTTTTGATATGTCTCAGTCTCTTTTTGTTTGATTGAAATCAAATTTTTTAACTCCGTTACTTCCTGTAAGGTTTCAATATTGTTGTTTTTAATATGGTTTTTTTCGTTTTCTTTTTCAATCAATTCGGTTCTTAAATTTTCTATTAACCTGTTTTTCTCTTCATCTGCTTTAGAATAAATATTTTTTAAGTTTTCTGACTCATTTTCATAATATTCTTTAAGCTCAGTGATGGTATTGTTGAAAAAGTTTTTTATCTCATCAAGCCTTCTTTCAAAATCGGATATTGTCTGGGAGGTGAGAGATTTGGCTCCCTCAAAAGATTTTTCTATCAACTTTTCTGTCATTAACCCAATTTTTTCTATAAGAGATTTCATATCGGTAGTGTTATTGTTTATTTTTGTTTCAAGTTGCATAATTGATTCCGATATCCCCTGCTCTATTGTTGAAAAATGTTTTTTTCTGTGCTTGTCAAATTCTCTTGATATTGCAGATATTTTCTCAATATAGTTTTTTCTCATCTCCTCAGCCTGAACCTGTTTTTCTCTTGCAAACTCCTCAGCCATTTTCTCTTTTTCGCTTTCAAGAGATTTAATCGTAGCCTTCATCTTTTCAATTGTGTCCTGCATATTTTCTTTTTCTTTTAAAAGGTTATTTAATTCATTATTTTTCTGCTCAACTAAATTAATCAAGTTTCTTTCCTTAGACTCAAAACTTTTTTTAATGGAATCTATTTCTTGTTCATAAAGTTTTTTATAAAATTCTGATATCTCATCCTCTTTTTGTTTTAGTTCTTCTGCGATTTTTTTCTTTTCAGCTATTATTTCATCTCTTTTGGCATTAATGTCGGCTTTTATCTTTTCAAGATTTTGCCATTCTGCTCTTAAAATAATCATTTTTTGCTCATAAAATTTCTCAAGTTCAGCTTTCTTTGTCTCATATTCTGCTTTAAGTATCTCAAATTTTTTTTGGTTCTCAATTTCAGTTCTTGCTCGTTCGCTTTCCATTTCCTGTTGTATCATTTCAAATTCTGTTTTGTGTTTTTCCTCAAGCCTTTTAATTTCATTGTCTTTAAAATCTACTAAAGACTTAAGCTCCTGAATGTCCTGTTCATATTCCTTTTTAATCGCATTTAGCCTGAACTCATAATTTTTTTCAAGGTTCTTTTTTTCTTTCTCGGATATTTTTTTAATTTCATCTGTAAATTTTTTATATTCAGTTTCAAACTCCTCTCTGGCTTTTTCCCTTTCAATATTTTTTTCAGTTTCTATGTCTTTTTCTTTCTGCATCAGTATTTCCATAATTTCCATTTTACGTCTTTCCTCAAAGTTCTTTCTTGCTATATCAAGTTTTTCCATGTATATTTTTTCAAGTAAAGCACTATTGGCTTTTATCTCCTTTTCATATGCGTCTTTTATAAGCTTTATTTCAAGATTTATTCTGTTTCTTTCCTTGATTATTTCTTCATTTTTTTCGGTTTTTATTTTTTCAATAAGTTCGGCAAAGTCTCGATCAAGTTCTTCTTTTTTCTTTTTTGTCTCGTTTTCATATTCCTTTTGTTTTTCTTTGAGATACTCTTTTTCTTTTTCCATCTCCTCCTGCATTTTTTTAAAGGATTCCTCCATAAGGTCGCGGTATTTTTCCCATATCTTTCTTTCTCTTTCAGCAATTAATTCAATCATTTCTTTTTCGCGTCTTGCAATCTCAGTGTCTTTTGATTTTATAAATGTATCCAATTCTATCTCTTTAACTCGCTTAAGTTTTTGCATCTCGTTAAAAAAACTGTTTTTAAGTTGTTTTATCTCTTCTTCTTTTTTTTTCAATTCAGATGTCAACTCAAGTATGAGTTTTGCCTCATTTATATCATCTTTATTTAAATTATAATCGTCGTCTTTTTCTATCTCCCATTCCATATATTTGCCCTTATCTTTCTATGTTTTTTTGTTTTTGTAATTCTTCCCATCTTCGCCTGTATTTTTCAATTAATTCATCTTCTTTTTTCTGAATCTGCGAAAGTAATGTGTTTCTTTCTCTTTCAAGCTCATCATATTTTTCCATTAATTTGTCTTCTATCTCTTTTCTTTTTTTTGAAAATTCACTTTGCCATTTTTCTATGCTTGAGTGGTAATTTCTCTCAAGCTCCGTAACCTTTGCTTCATATTGAGTTGTAAGTTCTTTTTTGAGCATATCAAGGTTGGCAAGTTCTGAAAGATATTTTTCCTCAATTTCTCTTTGCTTTTTTTCAAACTCAGCTTGTAAAACTGCTTTTTCTCTGGCTATTATGTCAAATTTTCTTTTTTCCCATTCCGTCTTTTCTCTTTCAAAGTCTTTTATGAATTTTTCCTTAAAAGAGATAAAATCACTTTCAAGTTTTTCTTCGCGCTGTTTGAGTTTGTTTTCCATTGAAATCAATTTTTCTTTATATTCTTTCTCTTTCTTTTCCTCAAAATCTCTAATTCGCATTCTGTAATTTTCCTCAAGATCATTTCTTATTTCCATAAGTTTTCTTTCCATCTCAGCTCTTGCAATTTCTTTTTCTTTTTCTGCTTCGGCTTTGATTTTTTCAATTTTTTCTTTATATTCTTTATCCTGCTCATTGGCTTTTGCCAGAATCTGGGCAAGTTTTGCCTCATAATCGGCTTCTATTTCTTTTGTTTTTTCCTTTGTTTTTTCCATCAACTCTTTTTTCATCTCTGCTATTTTAACATTAAGCTCAGCCTCTTTTTCTATCAATCTTTTTTCAAATTCCACTTCTTTTGCATAATATTCGTCTTCAAGTTTTTTCCTCAAATTCTCAATTTCCTTTTCTCTGTTTAGAATGTGCATTTCTCTTGATTTGAAAAGTTCTGTTATTTTATTTCTTTCAGCCTGAAGTTTTATCTCATATTCTTTTTCCAGTTCAACTGCCTTTTGCTCAAATTTTTTTCTCTCTTCTTCAATACTTTCTTCCTTTGCGATAATCTCTTTTTGTAGTAATTTCAATCTTAATTCAAACTCATTTTCAATTTTTTTCTTCTCATCGGCTACAAGCTGAGCAAGTCTTAATTCCATTTGAGCTTCTTTTTCCTCAATAATTTTTGAATATTTTTCTTCATATTCCTTTTTTATTTTTTCTACAAAATCTAACTCCTTTTTTTCCTGTTCCTCTTTTAGTTTTTTCTCCACTTCTTCATATTTTTTTCTTAAAATCTCACGATATCTTGCTACTTCTTTCCTTATTTGAGTATTTGCCTCTTGAGATATCCTTTCTTTTTCAATAATAAGTTCTTCCTCTATCTCAATTCTTCTTTCCTCAATAGCGGCTTTAAAAGATTTCATTTTATTTTCCATCTCCGCATTCATCTTTTCTCTTTCTTGGTTAATTTCGGCGATTTTATCTGAATACCATTTCTGGGTTTCTTTCCTTAAAGCCTCACTAAGAGCGTCATAGTTTGCTTTATATCTAGCCTCAACTTCTTTTGTAATCTCAGCAATTTTTCTCTGGCTATCTTCGTTTATTTCTTTTTCTCTTTTTAAAAATTTTTCTTCCCACTGTTTGTTGTTTTTTTCTATTTCTAATGCAGCTTCTTCTCTTGATTTTATTATTATATTGTGCCAGTTTTCTTTTATTCGTTCAACTATCTCTGATATCTTCTGGCTGTTTTCCTCATCGTGTTTTTTTATTAATTCGGCATAATTTTTTTCAAGTTCTTCCCTGAGTATCAGATATGCTTTTTCCTTCTCATCAATAAACTTGTGAAATTCTTTTTGCTCTTCGTTTAATTTTGCTTCATATTCCTTTCTTATTTTCTCAATCTCTGCGTCTTTTTCGCTTAATATTCTTTTCCTTTCAATTTCAAAAGATCTGATAAATTCCATTTTCTCATTTTCAAGAGCTTTTGTTGCTTCGCTTATTTTCTCAATGAATTCCTGCTGAAGTTGTTTTTTGGCATTGGAAAATGACTCAAAAATAGCCTTTCGTTCATTTTCAATCTCCATCCTTAATTCTTTTTCTTTCAAGTCATACTTTTGTTCAAGTTCTTTTTTTATTTCATCTAATTTCAGATTGTATTGATTTTTTATTTCTTCTTCTCTTCTTTCAAGTTCTTTTTCTTTTTCCTTGTAAAGATTTAGAAGATCCTGGTGTTTTTTGTCAAACTGCTTATTAATAGAGGCTTGAGCTTCCTCAAGTTCTATTCTATGTCTTTCTATGAGTTCCTGTTCAAGTTTTTCGTATCTTTCTTTCAGGTTTTGTCTTGCGGTGTTATGTTCTTTTTTATAGTTTTCTATTATTGCATTAACCTCTTCATCTTTTTTGCGTGAAAAATCTTTTATCTCCTCAGAAAGTTTTAGTTTAAGCGAATAAAGCTCGTTTTCTTTTGAGACAAGCTCTTTTTTTAGAAAAGAAATCTCCTCCTCTAATTTCTTTTTTATAGCGACAAAATATTCCTGTTCTTCATTAAGAACTTCCTGTCTTAGTTTTTCTTTTAACTCGCGTTCTATTTCATCCTGAGTTTTTATCATCTCTTCCCATTTTTTTACCGTCGTTTGCCATTTGGATAAAAGCGCTTCATTTTGCTCAAGCTTAAGTGTCATCTCCCTGTTTTTTGAAAGTAGTTCATCTTTTTCTTTTTTAATCAAATCATAATCGTCTCTTAATTTATACAGCTTTTCCACAGCCCATCTTAAGGCAAGTTTAGCGGTTTCAAAATCTGTAATAGTTGAGGGGTCTAATTTTTGTTTTTCATCCCAGTCCATAATTCCTCCAATAAATGCTATATACCAGGAAAGCGGGCAAATTTTTAAATTCAATCATATCTATAAATATATTAAACTTTATTTTTTTAATATTTGTTTACATTTTGTTAAATAATTATTTCAACAGGAGATCTAAAAAAATTTAGAGGTATTAAAAAAATGATTAACGGGCTAAGCATAAAAAATGTTTATTATAGTTTATATTTATGCTGTATGAGATTTCTTCGAATGTTGAAAACTTATTCTGGTTAATCTTCTTTTAACTCTTCCAGTTTTATCTTTCCCTCGGCGTCTTTTTTTATCACTTCTATTTTACCTTTTATCTCTATAAGCTTTTCATTTAATTCTTTTGATATATTTACACCTTCCTCAAAAAGCTTAAGGGATTCTTCAAGAGGGGTATCATCATTTTCAAGCTTTAAAACTATTTCCTCAAGTTTTTTCAGTTTTGCCTCAAAACTTTCTTTCTTCATTTTTCCTCCATCAATTTTTTTTCATTTACGAGAGTCTTTGCATATCCATCATAAAATATCAGCTCTAACTTATCTCCTGGCTCAACCTCCTTTATGGATTTTATTATTCTTTCCCCTTTTCTGGAGATTATATATCCTTTTTTTGCTGGAATATTGGGATTTAGATTGTTCAGTCTTCCTTTAAGGTTTTCAAGTTTATTTGATATGATCAGAATTTTTCTATCCATTTCATCAATAATTTTTGTGTGGAGATCATCTAAAGAAACAACAAATTTTTCTATTATAGAAAAAGGGGATAAAAAAAATCTTGATTTTACAAATATCAAAAATTTAGAGTAGATTTTATGATAAATAAGTTTAAGGCTTTGTATTAGCCTTTTTTCAGTTTGCTTTATGCTGGATAAAACATCCTCAATATTTTGAGCTACTATTTCTGCGGCAGCAGATGGGGTTGGTGCCCTTAAATCAGCAACAAAATCTGATATTGTAAAATCAGTTTGATGTCCTACGCAGGATATAATCGGTATTCTGGAATTTGCTATTGCCCTTGCTACTATCTCTTCATTAAACGCCCACAGATCTTCCATTGATCCACCACCCCTTCCAACAAGTAAGACATCAACCCAGCTTAATTTTTCATTTATATCATTGATGGCAGAGGCTATTTCTTCTTTTGCTCCCTCTCCCTGAACTTTTACAGGATAGATTATTATGTTTATATTAGGCGCTCGCCTTTTTATTATAGAGATAATATCTCTTACGGCTGCTCCATGAAGGGAGGTTATAACTCCTACGTTTTGTGGAAATTTAGGAATCTTTTTTTTTCTCTTTTCATCAAACAGCCCTTCTTCTTCAAGCTTTTTTTTAAGTTTTTCAAAAGCAATTTGCAGAGGTCCTAATTTTAAGGGAACAATTTTTTTTATTATAAGTTGATATTTGCTTTGCTTTTCATAAATAGAGAGATCGGCTAAAACTTTTATTAATAAGCCGTTTTGAAGATCAAAATCAATATCTTTTACGTTCCATTTAAATAAAACACAGGATATAATGGAATTTTCGTCCTTTAAGTCAAAGTAAATATGATTTAGCGAGGAGCGTTTTATTCCGCTTATCTCCCCCTCAACCCATATATTATTAAAATTTCTGCTTAAAATATTTTTTATTTCAGCATTTATTTCGCTTACCTTATAAACTGGTTCAATATTTTCCATTAATCATCCAATAAACGTTTTTCTCCCTCTAATTTCTTTATTTCAGATATATCTATATCAAATTCCATACATCCCAGATATTTTCCAGATGGGCTTCTAAGGGCATAAAATTCAATCAATATCTTATGTTTTGGTTCATCTTCATTTATCTTCATATCTATCCAGAATCTTGCCTTATCTCTTTTTCCTGATTTCATTTCGTTTACTATTTTTTCTACCAGATGAAGACTTTTTTGTGGATGGCATTCCCTGAAATTCATACCCATTGCTACAACGGGTCGCCTGAATATTCTTGTATTATGTTTATTCCATCCAACAACCTCATCATTTGCATTTATTACGGTAATCTCACCCGGGATTGTTTCAAAAATTGATTTTATCATTTCAGGTGTAAGATTATCAAAAAGATAGTCATTATCCGGCATTGTTCCTCCTTTTATAATTATACAAAATACCCTAAAAAGCTATTATTAGATTTCTATTGGGTTTCTCCAATTTCTCCAAAGAGTCTGCCAGAAAGCAGGCTTTTTTTTAACAAAAAATAAATAAAATTGAAACCATAACTTTGATAAAATAAGATTATGATTATTTTAACTATTAGTGAAGAACTTTGGAAATGAAGTTTTTATGAAGATTTGTCTAATTAAAGAGGATTTAAAATTCAAGCGTAAATTTATTTTTTCAGCAAATATTATTTTATTTATTATGTCTAATATCTTTGGTTTAAGTGATGATAATTTTTCAAACACCTATTCAATAGCATATTCAAATACCTTGGTTAGTTTTCCAGTTAAATCCAACCCGGCTACTTATGGAGATATCAGAAATTTAACGCTTTCCTGTTATTATTCAAATCTTAATTATGGAGTTTATGACAATGAAGATTATCAGAACAGCGGTTTTGAGCTTTTCCTTCCCAAAATTACCTACACAAAAAACATGACATACTATTTTTCATATGAAAAAAATGAGGTGGATAAAAGTAAAATAAATATTTTTTCCTTTGGTGGGGCAAGTTATAACCTAATTGATTTTGAAAGCGAAAAGCTTGATATCGGATTTAATATTAAAAAACTAAATCTGGAAAATATTGTTGTTGATGGCGAAAGTAGCAAAGCTCTTTTTGATGTGGGGTTTTTAGTAAGAAAAAAAGATTATCTTTTTGGTCTTTCTTTTATTAATCTAAACTCTAATTTTGAGGATAAGGATTTTATTACTGTAAGTCGTGGCACAAAATTTTCAATCGCAAGGATAGGGAATGAATTTTCAGTTGGTTTTGATATAACACAAAGAAAATTGAATAATGATCTGAGTTCTTATTCATTAGCTCTTAGCGCATCACAACTATGGAGAACATATAGATATGGCTCATTTACTACCGCATTAAGTATGATGATTGGCGATAAAAGGTCAAGCGCTGGTTTTGGGGTTTTTTATAAACGCGATATATGGGAAGCAGGGTATGCTTTTTCTTTCGCTCTTAACTCCCCTCATAGCTTTAACAACGCGCTGTCGCTATCAGTTTTCTGGGGAAAAAGGGATGTGGAAAGCGATTATGAGAAGGTTATTCAAAGGGAAGTAAAATACAGAAAGGATCTTATGGCTGAAATTTATGAGGCTCAAAAAAGAGAGGAGAAGTTAAAAGCTAATATTTCAAAAATGCAGTCAGAGATAGATGAGTTAGTTTTTAATATGAAAAAACTTGAGGATTTACTTAACGCTGAAAAATTAAAAAAGAAAGAGATTGAAGAGGAAAAAAATAGAATAAAACAAACTCTTGACAATATAATTGAAAAACAAAGAAGGCAGCAGGAGGAGTTGAAGGATATAGAAGAAAAAAGAAGACTTGAAAAATTGAAGTTGATTGAGATGGATTTTAACAGAGATTTTGAAACTTATATGAAGATTAAGTCTCAAGGCGCCGCAAAAGAAGTGTTATCTGGATATTTGAAAAAGATAATAAGTCAGTATCAAGATAGCGGAATAGATATTAGTATCGCAACTGTTGAAATGCAGAATCTATTAAAATAAAAAATTGTGTGTGTAGCTTGTAAATTCAGTTTATAGAATCAGGTTTTTATGTTGTTTTTTTCAACACTAAATCTCAAAACGGGAAATATGAAACAAAAAATTAATAAAGTTTTAATTAATATTTAAAGCACAGGATGTATAATTTTAGCATGAGCGATTCTGAAAATTTTAATTTTTCTTTAAATGCAGATTCTCCAACCGCTGAGATTATTAATTATTTTAAGAAAAAGCTTAAAGATAAAGTTCTTGAATATGAAGCTGAGCTTAAACATAAAAATGAAACTATAGAAAAGTTGAATGATCAAATAAGATCACTTGAAGAGATGATAGAACAATTAAAAAGCAGATATTCCCAGACAGAAAATGAAATCCTGACTCAAAATAAAGAGTTATTTGTAAAAATGGAGGAGTCAAAACAGATTTTAATCAAACAAAAAGAAAAACACCAGAAAGAGATATCTCTTTTAAAAGATATTTTTGAGAGAACCAAAATGGAGATATCACAATTTTCAGCGGAGATTGATGAGTTAAAAAAAGAAAGAAACAGGATTAAAGAAGAACTTCTGCTTGTAAAATCCCAGAAGTCTGATATTGAAGATAAAATGAAAATGCTTGAAAATCAGCTTTCAAGCTCAAAAAAGGCGGTTGAAGAGACATTATCTGAGCTTTTTGAGGAAAGAAAAAAGGTTTCAGAGCTTTCAAAGAAAATCACAGAAGGCGAAAAGGAGAAAGAGGAGTTGAAGAAACAACTTGAAAGCACTAAATTAGCCTGGGATAATGAAAGGGCTCAATGGAAGGAAATGTGGGAGAGAGAAAGAAGTTTATGGGAGTCCCATAGGATGGAGTTTGCTGTTTGGGAGGAAAGGCTCAGGAATGAGAGAGAGGCGTGGATCAAAAAATTAAAGGAAGAAGAGGAAAAAGGGGTTGAGTATGCTAAGGACTTAAGTAAAGTTTTAGAAGATGCGTCAAAATGGTCTTATAAGGTAGGCGAGTTGCTAAAACTTTATGCAAAAGACGGGGTGAGACTACCTCAGGTTTTTGTTTCACAAAAAACATTAGAGAAAAAAGCTAAATCAACTACAAAAAAAATTTTTGCTATGTTTTTAATTGGTGCGCTTTTGCTTGGGTTAATAGCTTATACTGCTATTGATTATAAATCAAAACTTCATCTTGCAAAATATACATCTTTTACCTTAGATGATTCTAATTATACTGGCTTTGTTAAAAGCGGCGATGTTTTCTTTTTCTCACATTGGTCTGGTGGAGTTGTCTTAAAAGATGCTGAGATGAAAAATATATCAAAAATTTCTGAGTTTGATGGATCAAAACTTAAAATATCAGCTATAGCAGAAGATGGAGAGTATCTATGGCTTCTTGATATGAGCGGACTTAGGTTTATCAAGGTTGATCCATATACCGGAAAGATTGTTAAGAGTTTTAAAACGCTTGGTGTTGCTCCTCAAGGGGTTGCCTGCGATGGGTTTTATTTGTGGTCATTTGATGCATCTGCTGGACTTTTATATAGGTATGACATAAATGATGAAATTAAGGGTGTAAGCTCATATTCACTTGAAGGTATTAAAAATGTTAACTGGCTTGGATGGGTTGATGGAATATTATATGTTGTTTCAAACGATAAGTTATATAGGTTTTCATACAACAATGATAGATTTAAAAAAATTTCAGTTCAAAACGCTAAAAATTTTGTATATTGTTATGTATATAAAGATAAGATGTATGTTTTAAAAGATAATGGAAATATTAAGGAGTTTGATATTTATAAAATCAAAATTTAAGGAGTGTTTATGAAAAAAATATTAGCTTTATTTATGTTTGTTTTAGTTGCTAAGGTTGCATATTCTCAGCAGCTTTATGTTTCAAGAATGGAAGTTCGTCAGGGAGGTAATGAGTGGTGCAATGGCTACCAAGGAAGTGATAGATCACCGATATGGGATTTAGTTGGCGCAAGAATAGAATTTGATTATCCAAAGACTGGATATCCCGGGGGTTGTCTGTCACTTTGTGTATGGATTACCGCTGTAATACAGACTACAGCAAATGCTAATTTAGGTGTTGATGAGTTGACATTTGAAATATTCAAATTTAAACCGGGGGCAAATCCTCTTGATCCATCATCCACACCTCCAATAAGAACTATACCTATGTATAATGTTGCGGCATTTTCAATGGCAGTCGTAAGTGAGCAGACTTATGGCCCTGTATGCACTGCATGGGATGGGACTTATAATGTTGAGGGTTTTTGGGGAAAAACAAATGGTCAGTTTGGTTTTAGAGCTACGGTTAAAACAAATATGGTTTCTCAAACTGCTGGAAATATAAATATACAGCAAACCGCTGCTTTCCCGGGCCAGAATCAAAACCCAATAACAGTTGATGTTACTAATATACACGTTGTAAGAGCAACCCCAACTGTTGTTGGAAAAATAACAGCAGTAGGAGCTCAGCCGTATAACATACTATATAGATTGTCAAAAGACGCAACTGTGACAATTACAGTTGAAGACTCACAAGGCAATCTAATAAGAACGATAGCTCAGTCATTGCCACGTTTTGGCGAAGGAATCCCTGATGGCGCGCTTATGAATGGTGATTTCTGGGACGGAAGGGATAATAATGGACTTCTTGTTCCCGCAGGCAATTATTTTTACAGAATAAATGCTGGAGCTCATGATGATTATGGCTGGGATGAGGCTAATGAATATAGTGGGAATTTGAGTATAGATCCTCTTCAAATAACTGATATAGCTATAAAAGATTTAGGACCGCTTGCAACTGATGTTGCTATTATAAGCTATCAACTAACAGAGGATGCGACAGTTTATCTTGATATATATCCACCAGGAACAAGCTTTAATTCTATAAACTGTTCTGCAAGATCAACAGCTTGTACAAGTGCATCTCCTTTGCGTTCAATAATATCTGAGATGCCGAGGCGGCAAACTGTAAGCATGTATTGGGATGGAAAGGATTCAAATGGGAATTATTTATGCGATGGAAATTATACTTTTGCTTTATCTGCTGTTACAAAGGGAAGAGGGGGGGATATATGGACAAAAAAACTTGGGGTAGGAACTGTTTCAATAGCAAAAGGAAATCCACTTGCATTTTTAAATCCATCCACTACTATAATTGGTTCAACCCCTCCGGCTGCTGGTTTAAATCCATTTCATTTCAGATATCAATTACAAAGACCTGCAACAGTAAAACTTGAGATAAAAGATATGCTTGGAAATGTGAAAAGAACTCTTGTAAACAACGAAAGCCGTTCAAGCGGTTTAGTAAATGATGAAATATGGGATGGTAAGGATGAACAAGGAAAGTGGGTATCAAGTGGAACATATCGTGCGGCTTTAACTATCAGAGATCCATATATGTGTATGCCGAATAATACTTTTATGCACGATACCAGTTTTGATGTAAATCTTTTTAGAATAGTTGATGTTGTACCTCAGCATATAATAGGGCTTTCAACTCAGGCGGCAATAAGTTATCAGCTCAGTCAGAGCATGTGGACGGATGTTAAGATTTATAATCAGAATGTAAATATAAATCCATCGGATTGGCCATGGACACAAGCAGGTTATAGCGGATCAAATGTTATTTATTCTATTTCGGGGATGAGACCGGGAAGATATAAGATAACAGAATACTGGGATGGAAGGGACTCTCAAGGTTATCTTGTTGAAGATGGGAGATATCCATTTACTATTGTTGCTTATTCTACGGGTTCTCAGGTTATGTATGCTATTGACAAAGCATATGGTTATATAGATGTTTCGCGCGGAGCTATAATGTTTTTCACTTTTAACATAACTCCAACAATAGCTGATATGAAGAATTCAAGCGAGGTTGTAAAACTTCCACCTTATCTTATTGAATATTCGTTGACAAGACAGTCATCTGTAACGATAACTGTAAATGATTTTTATACAAATAATGTAGTTGCAAGAGTTGTAAATGGAGAAACAAGAGACCCATTTGTAAACTATAAGGATTTCTGGGATGGGAAATGTTATAGAGGAATAGGCTGTGTTGATGGCCAGTGGCTAATTGGAACCTATAATGTAAATGTTTATGCTCAGGATATTCTTGCAAATCCAAATGCCAGTATAGTTGTAACAACAGTTACTATGACAATAGACAATTATCCATTAAGGTTATATGACCTTGCTGTGGCTCCTTTAACTCCAGACAGTCCCGCGATGATAAGTTATCAGGTTTCAGAGCCAATGAAGGTTGCAATAAAAATCTATAAACCGGGGACGCAGTTTGTGGCAGATCAGCCCATAGGTTGTGGGACAAATGAAGAAGGATGTCTTGTAAATAAGATTGTTGGGGTAAGACCAGCAAGGACCCTTATAACAGAATACTGGGATGGAAGGGATATGACCGGCTCAGTTGTTCCTTCCGGAAATTATATATTTAAAATATTTGCTTCAACAGATTCAAGAGAGATAAGTTCTATCACAGCGGATTGCCCCGGCGGTGTTTGTAATTCACTTGCCGATGATATTATAATAGCTGATCTTCCCGCTATGCAGGTTTATGTAGAGGATGTATGTGAATATTTTGAAAACAACTCTTATTTTGCGCCAAATCCATTTAATACAGATGTGGGAAATTTTAGAGTAGCGGTTCCAATGCTTGGAAATGTTGAGATAAGGGTTTATAATCTTGGAGGTGATCTTGTTTATTCCTACAATAGCAAAAATACATGGCCAAATGGTATAGATCTTGAAAGCGAGGGGCAGTGTATATCAGGAAGTAATGATTTTAAAGGTGGAGTTACTTGTAAGGTAGATCCAAAACTCAAATGGTCAAAAACAAATCTTTCTGGAAAGAAACTTGCCCCTGGCCTTTATATAGCTGTTTACAGGTTTTTGTCAACGCAGGGAACAAAAGAATTATGTCAGTTCAGAAAAAAAATACTGATACCTTAAAGAGGTGGTTATGAAAAATATATTAAAAACATTTATTGTTATAATATTAGCTTCCAGTTTTTTAAATGCTGCTAGTGATGGGACAAGCGGTTTTGCTTTCCTTAAAATTCCAGCTGGATCTTCAAGGATTATGGGGCTTGGAAATAATGGGGTTTCTCTCGCTAATTCTGTTGAAGCGATGAATATAAATCCAGCAGGGGTTGCCTTTGCCCAAATGAAAGAAATAAGTTTCTCCCTTGTAAATTGGTTTGAGGATTATAAAGGAAAGTATATTTCTTATGTTGAACCGCACGGCACAAATGTATTTGGAGTAAATATTGGATATTTTTCAACAGATGGGTTTGATATAAGGGATGTAGATGGTGTTCCTCTTAATGCTGAGAATGTTAAATTTAAAAATATGTTTGGATCTATCTCTTTTGCAAAGTCTTTCTTTATGGAAAGATTTGCTATAGGCTTTTCGGCTAAGTATGTTAGCGAAGACAGGTATGAGACAAAAGATAATGCAATAGTATATGATGCTGGCGCGGTCCTTAAAATTTCAAGGAAGATTGCATTAGGTTTTTCACAGCAAAATATATCAGGAGATCAAAAAAAAGTCGTTGGATTAACCAGATATGGGATATCTATAACACCTTCAAGTTATCTTACGATTGTTGGTGACTCAAAGAAATATAGCGATACAAAAGGAAAATGGGGAGTTGGTTTTGAGTTTTCTCTTCCGGAGGAGCTTTTGCAATATGGAAGGTTTGTTTTCAGGGCTGGTTATAATGATTCAATAGATTATGGAAAAAATTATGATGATTCAATGCTTGATAAATTAGGCTTAGATCAAACAAGTGGGTGGAGTTTTGGTATAGGTGTTTATTCGGCATCCTCTTTTGGAAAAACATATGCTATTGAATATTCTATGATGCCTTATGGCGAGCTGGGAAAAACATCCCAGATTACTTTTAAATTTCAGTTTTAATTATGCGCAAAAGACGAGGACAAACAACTGTAGAATATATATTGATAACAGTTGTTATGGTTATAGCTTTTGTTGTTATGCATAAAGCTCTTCAATGGGCGGCTGCCAAAAGATTTGAGCAGGATGGTGTGAGAATTTTAAGAATGTATAAAGAGGATTATTCAATAAAATAGAATAATTGAATTTTTTAATAATTGTGCTATAATATAAATAAAAAAGATAGAGGATAAATGAAAAGCAAATGCTTTTGATAAAGGAGGAAAAAATGAAAAAGTATTTTAAGGTAAGAAAAGGGCAAAATACTGTTGAGTATTTGTTGATGCTTGCTGTGGTCGTTGGTGTTGTGTTAATAGCAGGAATGGCTATAAAGAAATATATGCCAACTCTCTGGGGACAGATACAGGGACTTATAAGTGGCGCTGCTGGATCACTCGGCGCTGGAGCTGGAAATCAATAAATTTTATAAAGAGTTTGATGGAACTAAAATTAGTTGAGAAAACAACAATGAGATGGTGAAACTTTTAAGGAAAGCTCAGGTAACAGTGGAACTGCTTCTTGTTCTGCCGGTGTTTTTTTTAATGCTTTTTACAATAATGGAGTTCGGGCTTATAGCGCATAAAGTTATAGTGGTAAATCATGCGGCTTATGAGATAGCAAGGATAGGATCTCTTTTAGCAGGCCCCCATGGAGGGCAGAAAAATACTGCTTCAAAGATAGAGTATTCTAAACTTGAAGATGTAAAATGTCAGATCTTTGGTCCAACATGTGGAGAAGTTAATCTTATTGCTACTATAGATACAACCGGCTATGATCCTCAGGTTGGACCCCAGCATATAAATGAAGATATAGTTGTAACACTTATTTATCCTGTTCATTTAATTTTTCCGGGTCCAAATTACTTTCTGGCGGATCCACCAAGAAATGTTCATATTAAAAGGATAAGAGTTACTGTGAGGATGCCAATTGAAAAACCGTTGTTTCAAAGTACAAGTTTTTAACTTTTTTTTAATATTAACTTAACAAGTTAAAGGTATAATTATTTTGTAAACCTAAGGAGAAAATATGGAAAAAAAACATACCCTAATCCCGCTTCTTCTTGCTATAATAGCTGCATCGCTATATTGGTGGATACTATCAAGCAAGGAAAGAGAGCTTTCAAGGGCATATGAAACAGCGCAGGTTTTGGTTGCTAAATACGATCTGCCTGCCAGGACCATATTAAAATCAGATCTTGTTGAGATTGCCGAGATACCAAGAAAATTTATAGAAAAAGATGCGTATGAAGTTAGAAATCCAAGCGATATTAAACTTGTTACAAACCTTGTTACCGCAATAAGAATTCCAAAAGGAAATCAGATAACACAGTCTGCTCTTTTGACTCTCACCCCAGAAGCTGGGTTAAGCGTAAAGGTCCCTCCCGGATATAGAGGTGCGATGCTTTCAATTGATAGTGAGATGACAAAACTTATAAAGCCTGGAGACAGGGTTGATATACTTGTAAGTTTTGATGCAATAGTGGGAGAGAAAAAAGAAAAAGTTACCGCTACTATTTTGCAAAATGTTCTGGTTCTTGGTGTGGGGTCAAACCTTGGACAGGGGATGACCTCAGATCTTGCAAAAAAACAATCATCACAGGAAGCCGCTATGCAGTCTTTTTCAGATAAAGGTTCTTTAAGCCTTGCTTTAAATCCAATAGAGGCTCAGTATCTCGCGTTATCTCAGGAGATAGGAAAAGTTAATGTTGTTGTCAGGGCCCTTGGAGATGTTGAGATACATTATATGGAAATAGCAAGCTTTAAGAAGCTTATTAAATCTTAAGGAGAATCTATGATTAAAAGAATAATTTTAATAGTTTTAGCTTCGGTTCCTTTTCCTCTGGTATCTCAGGATACGATGATAGCAGTAAGCGCCGATATAGTTGAGATAAGCGGTTCTATTCAAAAAACAAGCGGATTTGGGTGGAATCAGATGCTTGATTTCGGTGAACAAAACATCCCGGGGATTTTGACAATAGGTGATTTTGAAAGAAGAACCCAGCTTTCATCTTCGTTAAAGCTTCTTGAAACAGAAGGAAAAGCCCAGCTTCTTTCAAATCCAAAAATTGTTGTTAAAAACGGAATGCAGGCAAACTTTACTGTTGGTGGCGAGATACCAATACCTTATTCTAACAATCAAGGGATAGGAGCGGAGTTTAAAAAATTTGGAGTCATACTTCAGGTTCTTCCAACTCAGGTTCCCAACAAAAAAGATACAGTTGATGTCCAGATAGCCCTTGAGGTATCAAATCCGGATTATTCAAAGCCAGTTGTTGTTCAAAATACCACAATACCATCAATGATTACGAGGCAAATACAGACTGAAGTAGAAATAAAAAGTGGAGAAACTCTTGTAATAGGTGGACTTAAAAAAAGCACGAGAAATGTTTCCATAAACAGAGTTCCATTGCTTGGTAGTATTCCTTTTATAGGAGCGCTTTTCAGGTCAAAAGATATTGTTGAAGATCAAAGCTCATTATTTTTGTTTGTGACATTTGAAATAATAAAATAAAATGGCTAATAGAATTATTACATTTACTGGGCCAAAAGAAGGTGTTGGAAAAACCTCTATTGTTATTAATTCTGCTGTAGCATATGCTCATCTTGAGAACAGAAATGTAATAATAATTCCAATGGATCATCTTGCCAGGACTGAACATGATAAAATTCTTGGAGTTCCAAATACCCCATCAGTGGTGGATATCTTGAGAATGCTTGGGAGGGATTCTATAACAAGTGCGGGAATGCTTTTAAAAGGGAAAATACCGTTTTCTACATGGGGTGTTGGGGTTTTGCCGCTTGCAAAGAAAAGGCAGGATTTGCTTAAGCTTTCTCCCGATATTCTAACAGGACTCATTTCAAAGCTTACCCAGAATTTTGATATATTCATAGATGTTGATCCGTATTATCCGATGCAGTTTTTCGCTTTTGATATCTCGGATCTTGTTTTCTGGGTCACAAATTCAAATGCAAATTCTTTGAATGCCTCAGCCACAATATTTCGGGATATAAACGAAATGCATTTTCCTTTGTCAAGATTTGAGATAGTTGTAAATCTTTATGATATGCCGGGGGCGCTTGCTCCAAAGGATGTGGAGAAGTTTTTTAAGCAAATCGGCAAAGAGGTTCTTGCTTTTATGCCATGGGAAGATGCATTGCCATCGTTTGCAAATCAAAACAAGATTTTGATAGTTGAAGATCCAAACGCTCAGTGGATAAAGATATTGAAGCTTATTATATCAAGGATAATGGATATAGAGCCGGTAGAAAAAAGCTGGGCAAGCACTGCCTCTCAAACAGAGTTTACTCATGGAAGTGATCTTTTATGGAAACCGGTTGAAAAAACCTCAGATCTTTTTGGTTCGGGTGGTTCGCAAACCCAGACAAAAGTAGTAAATATAGAACTTCCGCAGTGGTGGGAAGATCTTAAAATGAAAATTCATAGAGATGTAGTAGCTGTTCTTGAGACTGAAAGGATAAAAATAAGCGATAATCCCGTTCAAAATCAGGAAGTAAGAAAAAAAGTTGATCAAATAGTTAATTCCCTTTTGCAAAAAGAGACGGCATATCCTTTAACGAGAGAGCAAAGGACAAGATTTATATCGGAGCTTTTAGATGAAATATTGGGTCTGGGTCCGCTTGAAGAGTTGATGAGAGATCCTGCTGTTACAGAAATAATGGTTATTTCTGTTGATAAGGTTTATATTGAAAGAGCTGGAAAACTTACAAAGACGAAATTTCGTTTCAGGGATGAGGATCAGATAATTCAGGTTATCAAAAGAATAGTTGCGCCTTTAGGAAGAAGGATTGACGAGTCTGTGCCTCTGGTGGACGCAAGGCTTAAAGATGGTTCAAGAGTCAATGCTATAATACCGCCTCTTGCAGTAAGCGGGCCTGCTCTCACTATAAGAAGATTTTCCCAGAAACCTTTTACTGACAGAGATTTGATTTCCAAAGGAAGCATATCGCAGGATATGGTTGATTTTATAAGATTATGTGTATTGCTTAGAAAGGATATAATAATTTCAGGTGGAACCGGAACCGGTAAAACAACTTTTTTGAATATGTGTTCCGCTTATATCCCGGAAGGAGAAAGGATAATTACTGTTGAGGATACTGCCGAGTTAAAGCTTCAGCAGGAACACTGGGTTCGTCTTGAATCCCGTCCGCCAAACATTGAAGGCAAGGGAGAGGTTACCATAAGGGATCTTGTAAAAAACTGCTTGAGAATGAGACCTGATAGAATAGTAGTTGGGGAGGTTAGAGGAGCGGAGGCTCTGGATATGTTACAGGCTATGAATACTGGACATGAAGGTTCGCTTGCTACAATACACGCAAACTCTCCCCGTGATGCGTTGACGCGTTTAGAGGCTATGTGCCTTATGGCTGGAGCAGATTTACCGATCTGGGCACTTAGAGAGATGATTTCAAGCGCAGTTCATATTATAGTTCAGCTAACCAGATTTTCAGATGGAACAAGGAAAGTTACATCTATTACGGAAATAACAGGAAGAGATGAAAATAAAATTCTTACACATGAATTGTTTAAATTTGTTCAGACGGGAGTGGATGAAAGCGGAAAGATTCTTGGATATTTTACCGCTACTGGCGAGCCACCAAAGTTTTATCCTGATTTTAAAACTCATGGTTTTGATGTGCCGGTAGAGATGTTCTGGACTGAAGATCAAAAAAGGCAAAGGGCAAAATGAAAAAAAATTTTTTAAAGGTAATATTGTTTTTTGGGGGATTAAATTGTTTTTTACCTCTTTCATCCGCAATTTTTTCAAAATATCAGATGGAGGAGATAAAATGCGCTTCCACAAAGGCTCAACTTTTTTATTTTTATCTCAAGCCAGATAGAGCCCCTGATATAAAGGATTTTTCTTTTAAATGCAAGGGCAATAATGTTAGATATATTATGCCACAATGGATTGACTCTACTCTTTCCAATATGATCAATAAAAAGGTCTGGCGCGATCCTGAGGAAGGAGAGGTGTCTGAAGCTGATTTATGGAGAACAGCTATATCTATAGTGTATGAATTTCTTGAGGTAACCAAAAAAACATTTCCTCCTGAAGAGGGAGGACCTGGGATTCAACCAGCGCTTCTTGTTAAGGAGTATGCAGATGTTAAAATAAGATTCCAGATGTCTCTTGACAGGCTTTATAGGGCGCGGCTTGGCGAATCTTTTGATGGAAGGGGAAGGACCATACTTGCGATTTTTAATCTTATACTAAAAGAGATGGAAGCCATACTTGAATCAATAGCCACTTCAAATCCGCAAAAATACAATCAAGCGGTTGTTTCTATAAGTGTTTTATCACAGGATGCTTTTTCAATGATATTAAAGCCTTCAAGAAAGTATGAGCCACCAAGACCACCAGACAGATTCAAATTGATGTTATGGAAAATTTTTAGTGTTTTTGGAATAGTTCTCATTTTTGCAAGCGTTATATTATTTTTTGTTCTTAATGAAGAGAGTGTCAAAAAATGGAGTGAGGACTATAAAAAGAAAGTGGATATATGGAAACAGGATTTTTCAAGACAATTTCTTGATATAAACATCAATTATCTTGTGGTTGTCCCTATAATCTTTTTTGGTATTCTTGGTTTATTGACAATGAGTATACTTCTTTTCTTTTTCTTTCTCGTTATAGGGGCTATTATCGGCTTTAAACTCCCAAGGATTGTTTTAAACATCTTAAAAATGGCGCGTGGCAAAAAGATAGACGCTCAACTTATGGATGCAATAATTCTTATGTCT
Source organism: Elusimicrobiota bacterium (assembly GCA_036574205.1). Taxonomy (GTDB): domain Bacteria; phylum Elusimicrobiota; class Elusimicrobia; order Elusimicrobiales; family UBA9959; genus JAAYVG01. The sequence continues at coordinate 25,423 of JAINCQ010000021.1, forward strand.
AACTCATTAAAATCGGGGCTTGATATAATACAGGGTTTTGAGATGGTGTCAAAAGATCTTTTGCCGCCAATATCTGATGAATTTGCTCTTGTTATAAAGAATTATCAACTTGGAATGCCATTTGAAAAAGCCCTGGCAATAATGGAGGATAGAGTTTCAAGCAAGATGCTTTCTTATATGATAAGAGCCATTGTTTTACAAAGGCAGATAGGCGGAAATCTGACAAAGGTTTTTGAAAGAATTGTCATAGACATAAGAGAGGAATCAAAGCTTGAGGAAAAAACAAAGGCTCTTACTGCTCAACAGAGGATACAATCAATAGTTGTCGCAATAATGCCGTGGGTTATGGTTTCGGTGATGTTTGTTTTCCAGCCGGATGTTATGATAAGATTTTATGCTACACCGCTTGGATTTTTTACCGCTGTTTTTTGCGTTATATGGATGAGTATAGGAATAAAGTTTGTTTCTTCGCTTGGAAAGATAGAGGTTTAAATTATGGATTTTTTTAACATAATATTGATAATAATAGGGGTTATAGGCGCCCTTGCAACTTTTGTTTTTACCCAGAGATTTTTTTCCCCGGCTAAGATAGAAGAGTCTGCGGTTTCAAATATAGCTGATATAGCCCAGAAAGAGGTATCACCATTTGACAGAATAGATCCTTCAAGAAGTTTTCTTGATAAGATAGATTATATACTTGCAAAGAACATGAAAATAGGAAGAAAAATAGAGAATCTTTTTATGCTTCTTGGAAAACCTGAAAACACAGATCCTCTTAAACTTTTACATATAAAAGAAGGATTGGCAGTTGGAGTTCCTATTTTCATTTTTTTCCTTATAGGTTCGCCTATAATGGCGCTGTTTTTTGCGCCTGTTGGATTTATACTGCCTGATGTTTTTTTGAGTAGAAAGATACAAAAAAGACAGAGAGATATATTGAGAAACTTTCCTCAGTTTGTTGACCTTGCGGCGCTTATGATAGAATCCGGGCTTGATTACATAACTGCATTTGATAGAATAGTGAAAGTTTCGCCGGTTAAAACAGAGCTTGAGAAAGAAATTGAAAAAATGATAGGTGAGATACAATTTGGATATTCCAGAAGAGACGCTTTAAGACGCCTTGCAAGTAGAACCGGACTTCAGGAGGTAAGATCTTTTTCCGGGCTTGTGATACAGAGCGATGAACTTGGAACAAGTCTTGTTGATTTATTGAGGAATTTTAGCGCGGATATGAGGTTTAGAAGATTAAATCGTGCCGAGAAATTAGCCGCTCAGGCATCAACAAAAATGCTTATTCCTCTTTTCATATTTATATTCCCGGTTGTTTTTATATTAATGCTTGCTCCTATGATTAGCGATCTGCTTAGAGGCGGAGGTTTACCGTTTTAAAGGTGGAGGTTTTATGCGCTGGTTGTTTTTTTCTTGTATTTTTATTTCAGTATTTTCATTTGCTCAAAAATCCAGAGATGAATCCACTGCTTTTTTAAGCCTTGGAAATGTTGGGCTTGAAAAGTTAAACGATGTGGAGGAAAAGAAAAAATTTCTTGAAACGGTTGATATAGAAAAACAGAAAATCAGTGATTATCTCATTAAAAGAATACTTGATAACGCATATGAACTCTATCGTAATGGAGATTATGAAGGAGCAGCCACAGTTGCTAAAAAAGTTTTGTCTATAGACCCAAGCTCAGAAGAAGCAAAGATGATAGCCAATGCAAGCAGGAATATTAAGGGGAAATCTGGCGGGAAGATTTCGTTTGATGAGCAATTTGCCGAGGCTTTAACCCTCTATCAAAAGGGAGAAGTGCTTGACGCATATAGAAAGGTTGGGGTTTTAGTTAGACTTTCGCCAAGTAACGTAAAGGCAAAATACTGGTATAAGAAGATAGAAGCTGATTTAAAAGATTATTATATATCTAAAGCCGGGGAGTATTATTCCTCAAATGATAAGAAGAATGCGCTTGTTATGTATTATAGAGCTCTTGAGTTTGCGCCAAAAGACAGGGAAATTTTATCCAGAATTTCAGGACTTGAAAATGAGATGAGGCAGGATAAGCTTAACCAGAAACTTAAAGATGCTCTTGAGATTTACGCTTCAGGCAGGATTGAGGATGCATATGCCCTGCTTAAAGAGGCGATAAGCATAAATCCGGCGGATGAGAAGACCAACAAGCTTTTTAATGAATTAAAATCTGAAATTGAAAACAAATATATAAAAGAAGGGGATGCTTTTTATAAGAAAAAACAATATTTATCATCCATAAAATCTTTTACAAAAGCGCTTGCTTACTCAGATAATCCTTCAAAACTTGAAAGAGTTATAAATAACATAAAAAAAACAATGAAGAAAGAAGAGGAAGCAAAAAAACGATATGCTGAAGAGAAAAAAAGAAAAGAGGAAGAGAAAAGGAGAAAAGAAAAAGAAGAGGAAGAAGCAAAAAAATCAGCTCAAGCCAGTACCACTGATGTTAAAACCTCAACTACTGATTTAAAAAATATTATATCAGAGCAGAATAAGATAGCGGCGCAGCAGCATTGGGTTGAAGGTGTTAAATATCTTCAAAGCGGAGATTATCAAAAAGCAAAAGAAGAACTTTCCATAGCAAAAAAACTTGATCCTACAAACTCGGATATAGACGCGGCTCTTAAAAGAATAGATCAGATCTTAGGGGGAGGACAGTAAACTTAGTTAAGGGTTGTAAAAAGTATCTTTTATAGGTTTGAGAGTCATAACTTAAATAAAATATAATATAATATCATTATGAAGTTAAAAGTTTTTTTGTGTATAATTTTGGTTTTTGTTAATTTTTCAAGCGCTAAAAATTTTATGGATTTTTCATACACAACAGGCGATAATGATTTTAATAAATATTCTTTTACTTATCTTTTTAATTTTTCAACATATGTATTTTCAGGCTTTAATTATTCAGCCTATGATTTAAAAGATGTTTCTATAGTAAGCTCAGTAAGATTTCCAGTAAATATTTTATTAAAAAATGCTCTTTTATCTATAAAACCTTTCTATTATTTTAAAAAAGACGCATTTAAGGCAAAAGGCATAAGGCTTGGCGCAAGATATATGAAGGGGGATGAAGAGAAAGAGATAAATACAGTATACTCTGGATTTATAGGGTATGCTAATATGGAATATGAGTCTAAAACTTTGAGTATAACTTATGCTGATGCTTCTATTGAAAAAAATTTCTACGATCTTTTTTTCTTTTTTATCAGAGGGGGGGTCAGGCTTTCAAAAGAAGTTGTTAAATGGCCTGTTTGTTATTTAGACAATTTGGATGTTTTAAGTTATAGTTATAGCGGCGTTTTATCTGATACTATTCACTCTGTTATAGGGCTTGAGCTGGCGCGAAGTTTTAAGCCAGATTTTAATAGTTATGTATATATCGGCGCAAACAGAATTAACACTTATTATAGCGATGTAAATTCATATTCCGCCGGCATTAAAACTTATCTTGACGATAAAGAAAACTATTATATGGATTTCAATTATAATTATGCGGATTTTAAGAAAGGCAAAGATATTGATTTCTGGAAAATTTCAACAGGGATTAATTTTTAATGAATGCTATAATAGATAAACTTGAAATGCTTGTAACCGTGTCAAGACTCCTGTCGTCTAAGCTTGATATAGGAGATCTTTTAACCACTATAATGCGTCTTGCAACGCGTGTTGTAAATTCAGAAAGAGCATCATTGTATTTGCTTGATGAAAAAAAACAGGAATTATACTTCCATGTTGCGCTTGATTTGGATGAAGAGTTAAAAAAAATGAGATTTAAACTTGGCGAGGGAATTGCCGGGACATGCGCCAAAGAGGGAAAATCTATAATTTCCAACAATCTTGAAAAAGATGAAAGACATACAAAAAAAGTTGATGAGAAAAGCGGATATCAAACCAAATCTCTTTTAACATGTCCAATGATAATAAAGGGCAAAGTTATAGGAGTTGTTCAGGCTATAAATAAAATTGATGGGGATTTTGGAGAAGAGGATAAGGATAGTTTTGAAGCCTTTGCCTCACAAGCGGCTATAGCTATAGAAAATTCAAGGCTTTTTAATAGTGTTAAGGATGAAAAGAATAAACTTGAAAATATTTTTAAGATAATAAAGGAGGGGGTCGTTGTAACTGATGAAGATGGAACAATAAAGATGATAAATAACGCAGGAATAAATTACCTCGGGTATATAAGCTCAAAACATTCAAATATAAAAGATATTTTTATGGAATTTGACTGCGACATGGATATAGGTTCGGTAATTGCTAAAAGAAAATCTATGAAATTCCTTATCCAGAAAAAGGAGTCGCAAAAATTAATTCTTGAATGCTCTTTTGTATCAGATAAATTTGAATCTGGTGAATCTTCTAATGAGTTTGTATGGATATTTGAGGACGTTACCCAGAAAGTAATGGAATCTAAGATTTCCAGAGAATTTATGTCTCTTGTCTCCCATAAATTCAAAACACCGATAACATCTCTTATAGGTTATTCTCAGGTTCTTGAAGCGACTGGAAAACTGGATAAAATGGCAAAAAAAGCTGTTGATTCCATAATCTCCCAGAGTTTTAAGTTAAGCTCTCTTGTAGATGAAATGATAGATTTTTCCACCATAGAAAACAAAACAAGTTCCGATATAAAGATTGTTGAAATTGGTATAGATGATTTTATAAATAGCGTAATATCGCAGATGAAAAACAAATATAAAGAGGTTGAGTTTGAAAGAGCTGTTATAGATAGTTTTAATATTAATGTTGATATAGATCTTTTTTATAAAGCTGTGGCTGAGATAATTACAAATGGAATAAAATTTAATTCAAAAGAAAAAAAGAAGATAGTATTGACATCCAAAATCGCAAAAGGTGAAAGAACTTTGTCTATCTGGGATAACGGCAATGGAATTCCATCACATGAATTAAATAATATATTTGAAAGATTTTATCAGATAGAATCCGGTTTTACAGGACAAACTGAGGGATGGGGACTTGGCCTTTATATGGTTAAAAAAATACTTTCACTTCATAATTTTTCTTTCAAGATTAAATCCCAATTAGGAAAAGATACAATTTTTACCATAATAATGGAAAATAAGCCCGTGGAATAACTTTATTTACTATCAATTAAATTATTAATTATTTTATCGTATGTAATATGTCTTAATGCTTCATATACAACTATTCCACAGGATGTTGCAAGATTTAATGAGCGGACAAGATTTGATTTCATAGGGATTTTATACATCTGCCGCATATATTCTTTGTAGAAACTTTTTGGAAATCCAGAGGTTTCGCTGCCGAAGATGAGGTATGATTGTTCAGTATATGGAGCGTCCCAGAAAAGTTTTTTACCATGGGTTGAGAAAAATAAAAGTTTTTTTAAATCTGAAACCTCTGAAAGAAAGTCTTCAAAAGAATTATAAACCTTAAGTTTTACATATTTCCAGTAATCAAGTCCTGCTCTTTTAAGGGCTTTATCGGAAAGGTCAAAACCTATTTTGCCAATGAGGATAAGTTCTATTTCATTTGCAACGCATGTTCTTGCAATATTTCCAGTATTTGGAGGTATCTGGGGATTTATAAGAACAACCTTCATAATTTAAAATCATCCATAAATTTCCTATGCCAGAGTTCAAGAATTAAAACTGTCCATAGTTTATAGCCATGGTCTCTCTTGCCAGTTTGATGTTCATACCAGAGTTTTTTGAGGCTTTGAGGCTTAAAATAACCTCTTCTTAAAGCATTTTCTGAAAGGCATGTATCTTCAAATCTCTGTTTTAATCCTTTTCTAAACCATAACCCCAACGGTATCCCAAACCCCATTTTTCCTCTTTTTAAAATCTTTTCAGGTAACATATCCTTAAAGGCTTCTTTAAGAATATATTTTGTATTTGAGTATCCTTTTATTTTATATTCTGAATCAAGTGATAGAGAAAATTCTATTAGTTTGTGATCAAGGAAGGGGGATCTTGCTTCAAGCGAGTTTGCCATTGAGGCAATATCCATTTTGGTCATAAGACATTGTGGTAGATATGTATTAAAATCAACATATGAAATTCTTTTTATAATATCATTGCCTGAAATATTATTAAAATAGGTCATTATATATTTTTCAGCAAAATCTAAGTTTTCATAGACTAAAGCCTTAAATTGTTCTGACAAAAATTCGTTTTTTTCATCAATTGAAAAGAAAGATACGGTTGAAAGGTATGATCTTTCAATATTCTTTGCGATCATCATCTTTAAAAATTTTCTTATTTTCCATATATTTGAAAAAGGAGCTACCCCTTCATTTGTTAAAGATATTATTGATAAAAGTGATCTAAAGAAGCTTTTTGGCATAAGGCGTAATGAATATGCAATCTTTTCTGCTAAATATCTCCAGTATCCTCCAAAATTTTCATCTCCTCCATCGCCATTTAAAGCAACTTTTACATATTTTGATGTTATCTTTGAAACATAATAACTTGGTAAAGCGCTTGGATCAGCATAAGGTTCTCCATAATGGAGCAATAAAGCTGGAAGGATATCAGTCATATCATCTTTAACAATAAATTCATGATGATCAGTATTATACATTCTTGCCACTTCCCTGGCATATTCTAATTCGCTGAATTTATCTTCACTGAATCCTATTGAAAAGGTTTTAATTTGAGTATTTGATAGTTTACACATTGATGCGACAATTACAGATGAGTCAATACCGCCGGATAGAAATGCTCCTACAGGAACATCCGCTATCATTCTAAGGCGTACAGATTCCATTATTAAGTCTTTTAGTTTTTCTCTGGCTTCATTAAAATTTATATTTATTGAGTTTGATGGCACATCCCAGTATTTTTCTATTTTTATCTCATTGTCTTTAAGTTCAAGAATAGAGGATGGATCAAGTTTTTTTATTTCATTATATACTGTCATTGGGGATGGGATATATTGTAAAACAAGATATGTGTCTATTGCTTTAAGATTTAATGTTAGTTTGATGTCTTTTAGAGAAAGTATTGGATTTATTTCAGATGAAAATATAAAGCGTTTATTATCAAAGTAATAAAATAACGGCTTTTTACCTATTCTATCCCGGGCAAGTATGATTTTTTTTTCTTTTAAATCCAGTATACATAAGGCAAACATTCCTCTTAATTTTTTAACAAAGTCTTTTCCATACTCCTCATATAAATGGATTACAGTTTCAGTGTCGCTTTTAGTTGAAAATTTATGGCCTTTTTTTATCAGTTCATTTCTTAAATCAAGATAGTTATATATCTCACCGTTTAAGACTATATAAGCGGTTTTTTCTTCGTTGGATATTGGTTGTCTACCTGTGTCAAGATCTATTATGGAAAGCCGCCTTGAAGCGATAGAAAAATTATCTTTAACAAAAAAACCTTCATCATCCGGTCCCCTATGGATGAGTAAGTCATTCATTTTTTTTAGTTCAGAAAACTCTATTTTTTCGCTATTTATATTTATTATTCCACAGATCCCACACATATCAGTCTTCCATTTTTGATATTTTCAGAATTTTTTTAAAATTAAACCCTAAGGAGTATATATAAATTATAGCCGTTAGAGTTATAAGAATATATCCTAATATATGCACCATTGCGGGGAAAAGTATTGAAAGCTCTTTTTCAATTCCCCAGCTCATACAAACGCGTGAAATCGCATATTCATAATTTCCAAAATATCCTGGCATTGATGGTATGCTTGATGAAAGTGAGCCTGCAAAAACTGTTATTGCCGCTTTAAAATAATCTATTATTTTTATTTCAAGTGATTTAGCTATAAAATAATTATTCAATACATCAAAACTCCACTGAATTATCCCTACAAAAAATATAGCAAAAGCAAGCTTTGGATCTTTAAAACACTTTCCCCCATTTTTAAATTTTATTATTAAAGAATATATTTTGGGATGTTTTATCTCTATTTTTTTGAAGTATTGTGTTTCAATTATTTTTTCAGAAAATACAAAACCAATAATTATTATTAATATGGCAAGGTTTAGTATTATAAATATTGATGTTGTGTTTATCAGAATATTTATTCCGCCAATTTTTGAGTATAAAAGTAGCAAAGAAAATAATATGATTGAATCAAGTATTCTTTCTATAAATATTGTTGATATAACAGTGGTTTTAGAGACAGAATAAAATTTTGCCACCAAAAACATTTTTGTTAGCTCGCCCATTCTAAAAGGTAATATATTATTTATTCCAAGGCTTATAATCTCAAATTTAAAAATGTTGTAAAAATCGACTTTGATATTTGAATTTAATATCAGATACCATTTAAGGGTTCTAAAAATCATTTCAAAAAAAGTTGAAACAAAGAAAAGCAATATAAATGGAATCCTTGCTTTTTTTAGCATTTCAAGAAGGTTTAAAAAATTTATATTTTTGAAAGACAAATAGAGCAAAAGAATACTTATAATGATCCCGAAAAAAGCTATAAAAATCTCTTTTTTTTTCATAATGAAATATTGGTTCTTCCAAATTTTGTAATGAGTTCATCCTTTGTAATTTCAAGCATTGTTGGCCTTCCGTGTGGGCAGTGAAGCGAATCTTTGGTCTTTCTCAATTCTTCTATCAAATGCAGTGCTGTTTTTTCATTGAGTCTTTCTTTAAATTTGATAGATTTCTTACAGGCTATTGTTGCAAGGGTATCTCGTTTAAGCTCGGATGATATGCTTAGAGGTTTTAAAATGACTTCGGAAAGATATATAAAAATATCAGAGATTGCCTGTGGTTGGAGACTGAATGCATCTGGCGTTGAGTATACCATAATTGAAGAAGGGCCATTTTGATTTATTTCAAAACCAGCTAATTTAAGCCATTCTTTCATTTCAATAATCTTTGTTATATTAGATTTGGGGATTTTTACTTCAACAGGAACGATTAGTTTTGAGGAAGTAATTTTCTGGTTTTCAAATTCATTTAAATATCTTTCAAATGTTATTCTTTCAGCAGCTGCATGCTGATCTACAAGAAGAATAGATGTTTTTGTTTGATATATTAAAACACTGGAAAAAGCCTGACCCAGATAAACTACCGGGGGGTTGTACCATCTTGGTTTGTTTTCAGCGTTATACATTTGTGTTATAAATTCATTTTGTGTAAAAGAATTTTCTTCAAATTCTTTTTCTGAAATAAATTCTATTTTTTCCTTGCTTTGCTCAATAATTCTTCTTTCATATAGATTAACTGGTGAGGACTTATTTTCTATGGCATTTAAAACAGTTTTATAAACCACCTGATATATAAAATTTTCATCGCCAAATTTAACCTCCTTTTTTTGTGGATGCACATTGACATCTATAGTTGAGGGATCTATTTGAAGGGATATTAAAAAAATTGGATGTTTTGAACCTCTTATATTTTCATAAGCTTTATAAACTGCCGTTTGAATTGTTTTTGACTCAACTATCCTTGAGTTGATGTAGCAGTATTGCAGGGCTCTGGATGAAATTAGTGAATTTGCTCGGGATACAAAACCCTGTATATGAATATTTCCAAAGGTTTCATCTATCTCAATAACATTTTTTATTATTTGCTCGCCAAAAACATCTTTTGTTCTTTTAAGTATTTTACCATCGCTTTCTGGTAAGAAATCAAATATTTCTTTTCCATCTATAATAAGTTTTAATCTTATATTAGGTCTTATAATAGCAAATTCTTCAATAAGTTTTATTAATGAACTTCTAAGATACGAATCAGATCTCAAAAATTTAAACCTTGCAGGGGTGTTATAAAAGAGATCTCTTACTTCTATTGTTGTTCCTTTAACTGGAGGAGATGGAAATTTTTTAATTGAATTTATATCTCCTCCTTCAGCCTCTATTGTAGTTCCATTTTCAGCTTTACCATTGTAGCTGGAAATTTTTATCTTTGAAACAGAAAATATAGAAAACAACGCTTCTCCACGGAATCCATATGTTGTAAGCGAGTATATATCATCAATAGATTTTATTTTGCTTGTTGAATGCCTCAAAAGAGCAAGACTTAGATCTTCTTCATTCATCCCTTCCCCATTGTCTTTTACCCTTATAAGCTTTTTCCCGTTTTTTTCTATTTCAATGGTAATTGAATTAGCTTTTGCATCTATTGAATTTTCAATAAGCTCTTTTAAAACCGATACGGGTGTTTCTATAACTTCGCCAGCAGCTATTTTTGAAACTGTATCTGGTGGAAGAATTTTAATTGGCATAAGAAAATTTTACAATATTTTATATAATATATAGAAAGGAGGGTGTTATGAGGAAAACAATATTAGCGGTATTTGGTGCTTTTTTTGCTGTCTCTGCTTTAATAAATGCTCAGCCAGCACCTCAAAATACAAATAATAGTGGAGAAATGAAACAGTCTGCTGTGGAAACTAAAAAAGAAGGTGGAGAGGTAAAGAACCCTGCTGTTGAACCCAAAAAAGGGAATGAAGAGATAAAAAATCCTACAGTTGAAATCAAAAAAGAAAGTGGAGAGATAAAGAAGTCTGCTGTTGAATCCATAAAAGAAGTTAAAGAGAAAAAAGGCACTATAAAGGCTAAACTTAAGACTTTAACAGGAATAATTAAATCTATAGATACAGAGAAAAAAATAATAATTGTGGATTCTATCAAGAAAAAGGGTGAGTCAATGACTTTTTCTTATGAAGGACTCAAAGTAAAGGATGGTAAAAATTATATTGATGCTTCACAACTTAAATCTGGAGATAGGATTAAAATGGAATATGAGGGCGAGATAACATCACCTACAATTAAGAATATTATGCTTATAAAAGAAAAAGTAGTAGAAAAAAAGAATACTGAAAAAAAGCAGGAATAAGTCTTTAATTTTAGTGTTATAAATGTGTGTTTTCTTTTGAGTGAAAGGCAGATTTTATTATAAGATATAGACTCAAGAAAATTATCAAACTTCCAGAAATAAAAACTGCTTTTGAAATTTGAGGAGTATATTGTATTATTTTAAATTTTTCAAGAAGATACGCCCAGTCATGTTCTCCACCCCCTACTAAGGGAAGCTCTTGTTTTATTGCGTCGCCTATATATATACTTATATTTAAAAGATTTTCACCTATCCAGAATATACAGAAATAAGATGAAAATACCTGTCCAGTTTTATAAAAATGAAAAGTAATTAATGATGGCCAGAATAGTTGAGAAATAGTCCCACCCATAAAACCTATGGTTTCTCCAAATGGACCTAAAAAAACATGTCCTGCTTCATGAAAACATAAATTGATATAATCAAGAAAAGAGAAATAATTATCGTATCTTAAAAAATTTGAATAATAATAAATCATAAAGGCAATAAGAATAAACCTGAAATAATTTATTTTTTTCATCTTCTAAAAATCATAGCTAAAATAAACGCGGAAAATATCATTACGCTTATATAAAAAAATATGTTTTTTTCAATATCATTTTGGCGTTTTAATTTTATAGGTTTTATTTCTGTTGCTATATATCCGTAGTCGTTTAATTTAAGCATTGAAGAAATTTTACCGTTGGGTTCTATAATTGCTGATATTCCGTTATTTGCTGATCTTATAAAGGTTCTTCCATTTTCAACTGATCTCATTATAGCGGCTGAAAAATGTTGATAGGGCGCAGAGGTGTTGAGATACCAGCCATCGTTTGTTATATTGACCAAAAAATCAATATCCTCATCTTCATAAAAAAGCCATTTAAAAATTGTTTCATAGCATATACTTACACCAAGTTTAAAGTTTTTAAAATTAAATGGTTTTTGTTGAGAAGGGCCTTCTTCAAATTCGCCAAGGCTTGTGATAACATTTATATATTTTCCCAAAAATTTTCTAAATGGAACATACTCTCCAAATGGAACCAGCACCCTTTTGTTATATTTATAGACTATTTCACAATCAGGATTGATAAGGTATGCTGAAACATATTTTCTGTCAGATTTTGAAATAGAGCCTACTATATGATAAGTTCTGGATTTTTTTATATTAGAACAAAGCCATTCAAAAACATCAGGGTCATCTATCCAGCCAAAAAGAGCATTTTCAGGCCAGATTATAAGATCGGCTTTTTCTCTATTTATGTTATCAATCAAGGCTTCAATCCTCATTTTTATATAATCGTAGTAAGATTCATCCCATTTTGCATAAAAATCTATAGAAGGCTGAATTATTGCCACCTTAATAGATTTCTCAGATTTATTTGAAAGGTTGCTTATATCATTATATTTAATCCAGCCAAACCCAACTGAAGCTGCAATCAACGCAAAAGCGGCAATAAATTTTTTTATTTTTTCCCTTCGTCCTTTTGATAAAATTATTGATGAGATAATACAATTAACAAGAACGATCAAAAAGGTTATGGTGTAAGATTGTCCAAAATGAGCAAGGTTCAAGATAAAAGGATTGTTCCATTGAGAATAAGAAATATCAAACCAGGGGAAATAGACTATATGTTTAGTTATATTGTGTTTTATAAAATCTACTATAACCCATATAGAAGGCAGGATGAATACCATCATTGTTGTTCCGTAAATATTTGCGATATATCCACCGATTGTTATTATTATAAATTCCACTGACAATATAAAAGATAATAATATCAAGGCCAAAATTGATATAAAAAAATTAACCCCTGCCGCCTGAAGTGTATTATATATCCAGTAAAGAAGAAGCAGGTATGTTGAAAAACCGAGTAAAAAACCGTATTTTAAAGCTTCGCTTAATTTTTTTAGATTAAATAAAATTATAATAAAAGGCACAAGAGCAACAAAGGCGATAGGCGATAAGGAGATTTTGGGATATGATAAAAATAAAAGAAATGAACTTAAAACAACCATAAACGTTTTGGATTTTAATAATAGATTAACCCAGAATTTTATTTTCATTAATTAAATTATATAATTAAATAAATTGTTTTAAAAGTAAATAGGACCTGTGTTATATATTTAAAAATTGCTGTTTTAAAATTATGGTTTGCAAAATTGAATCTTACTTAGTTTATTTTTGGTAAAAGTGAATTTGAAACTCATTTGATAAGAGAATTTAAAATAAATCAATAGTAATTTTAAATAAAGCAATAACTTTTAATACACATTTTTAATACACAAGTTTTTGATTTTACATCAAGAATCAACATCCACAGTTTAACCACGGCCGTGTAAAATTAGTGGATGTTGGTTTTTTTATAGGTTTTTATAGATGTGTGTTTTTTGTCTTTTTAGCCCTGATTTTAATTGTTATAATATAAGTATATGATAAATAAAATTGTGGAAATATTCTTTGGAACAAAAAGCGAGAGAGACATTAAGAAAATAATGCCTTTACTTGAACAAATAAACTTGTTGGAACAGGATTATTCTAAATTAAGCGATCAAGAACTTAAATCAAAAACAAATGAATTTAAAAAAATGCTTCAAGAGGGAAAAACTTTTGATGATATATTGCCATTTGCTTTTGCGGCTGTGAGAGAAGCTTCAAAAAGAACTATTGGTTTAAGGCATTTTGATGTGCAGATAATTGGTGGAATAGTGCTTCATCAAGGCAAGATAGCAGAAATGAAAACTGGTGAAGGAAAAACCCTTGTTGCTACTCTTCCTGCTTATCTTAATGCTCTTGGCGGCAAGGGAGTTCATATAGTTACTGTAAATGATTATCTTGCTAAAAGGGATAGAAACTGGATGGGGCCTATTCACGAATTTTTAGGATTAAGTGTTGGTTTTATTACGCATGATATGGACAATGAAGAGCGTAAAAAAATGTATGAATGCGATATCACATATGTAACAAATAATGAATTAGGCTTTGATTATTTAAGAGATAATATGGTGATGGATAAGGGAGAAAGGGTTTTGAGGGGACTTAATTATGCTATTATAGACGAGGTGGATTCAATTTTAATAGATGAGGCGAGAACCCCGCTTATTATATCAGGTCCTTCCGAGCAATCAACTGACAAGTATTATATAGTAGACAGGATAATACCTTTTTTAAAAATAAAATTTATAACCGAGAAAGAAGAGTTTATAGCTAAAAAAGATGGGCTTGATTTAGGTAAAGGATTTGATGCTATAATAGATGAAAAAAACCATAGTGTTATGCTTACCGAAGAGGGGGTTTTGAAAGCGGAGAGGCTCTTAAAGGTTGATAATATATATAATGATATAAACGCTGAGTGGGCTCATCATATTAATCAAGCTATCAGGGCTCATTATCTTTTTAAGAAGGATGTTCATTATGTGGTCAAAGATGGCGAAATTGTGATAGTGGATGAGTTTACTGGAAGGCTTATGCCTGGAAGAAGATGGTCCGACGGTCTTCATCAGGCTATAGAAGCAAAGGAGCATCTGGCTATAAAAGAGGAAAACCAGACGCTTGCCACCATAACATTTCAGAATTTTTTCAAGTTATTTAATAAGATATCTGGTATGACAGGTACGGCAATGACAGAGGCTCAAGAATTCTGGGAGATATACAAACTGGATGTCGTTGAAATACCACCTAATAAAAAATGTATCAGGTATGATTATCCTGATAAAGTTTATAGAACTGAAAGAGAGAAATTTAACGCAATAGTAAACGAAATTGAAGAAAGATGGAAGAAAGGGCAACCTCTCCTTGTGGGTACAAGGTCTATTGAAAAATCCGAGGCTCTGTCGGCTCTGCTCAAGAAAAAAGGTATACCTCATCAGGTTTTAAATGCAAAGTATCATGAGATGGAAGCCCAGATAATTGCACAGGCTGGAAGAAAAGGAACTGTTACTATAGCAACAAATATGGCTGGACGTGGAACAGATATAATTTTGGGCGGCAATCCGCCAGATCCGGAAAATCAAAAGTATGTTATTGATGTTGGCGGATTATGCGTTATTGGAACTGAAAGACATGAATCAAGGAGAATAGATAATCAGTTAAGGGGTAGATGCGCAAGACAGGGGGATCCGGGAATGTCGGTGTTTTATGTTTCACTTGAAGATGAGTTGATGAGACTTTTTGGATCTGATAGGATATCTGCGATAATGGAAAGACTTGGAATGAAGGAAGGTGAGGTTATAGAATCAAAAATCATAACCAGACAAATAGAGGGTGCTCAAAGAAGAGTTGAGGCGATGAACTTTGATATTAGAAAACAGGTGCTTGATTATGATAATGTAATGAACAAACAAAGGCAGGCGATATATGAGTTAAGGGATATGGTTCTTGAAAGTGATGATATATCGGATAGGGTAATTAAGATGATAGAGGAGATGATAGAAGCAAAGATTTCAGAGTATATTGATGAAAAAATGCATCCATCAACCTGGAATATTGAAAACTTAAATATTCAGCTTAAAAGAAGCTTTGGTTTTATAATAGAAAACGAGAATCTTGATTACAATAGTTTAAAAAGTGAAATAATTGAACGCGTAAAACAACTTTATGTAAAACGTGAGGAAGATTTTAAAGAAAGAGGTGTTAATTTCAAAGAGCTTGAAAGAATTCTTCTTTTACAGATAATAGACCATAACTGGAAGAATCATCTTTATGAGCTGGATCATTTAAGAAAAGGGGTTGTTTTAAGAGCTTATGGTCAGAAGGATCCTTTAATAGAATATCAAAAGGAATCTTATGGGCTTTTTGAAAGGATGCTTGATAGAATAAGAGATAATATGGTTGAATACCTTTTTAAAATACAATTGCCGCCAAGAATAATAAGACCGGTTATTTCAAAGCAGAAAGAAAACAATGAGCAAAACAAAAACGAGCAGGGTCAAAGTTTGCCTAAAAAAGAATTAACTCAACCTCAGGCGGCAACAAAAATAAAGGTTGGCAGGAATGATCCCTGTCCCTGCGGAAGCGGGAAAAAATACAAAAAATGTTGTGGAAAGGATAAATAGAAATTGTTAAAATTTTTGTAACATTAATTTAACCGATAAAAATATAAAATATATATATGAGACTAACTGTTAAATGGACATTATGGTTTCTTTCTATTGGTGTTTATGTAATGGCTCTTGGTGGGGTTTTTTATTATAACCTTTTTAAATGGACCTTTGATGAAAAATTAAAAGCTGATATAATAGATACAGTAAAGGTTTATGCCCCAACAATGAGAGAGGGGCTTTTGAAGAATCCAAAAGCGATAACATTTGAGGAATTCAATCTGATGTCTGAAACCCTATCCAAAGACGAGAGGATAGCTTCTATAATATATCTTAATAGAACTGGCGTAATAAGATGGCATAGGGAGGCAAGGTTTATAGGAAAGACATGGGATGAGTATATTTCTCAGGTTCCTCCACTTACAGACGCAATATCTCAGGCTATGCTTTCTAAAATTCCTAAAGTAAAGCCAGTTCCAAAGCAATCATATTATGAGATAGCAATTCCTCTTCTGGTTAATAATGAAATAGTGGGGATAGTCCTTTTGCTTGCTTCAAAAGCAACATCCGATGCTCTGGTATCTTCGGCAATGGGTAAATATGTGGTAGGAGCTATTGGGGTTTTAGTTTTACTTGGTATCCCTTTTTATTTTTTCTTTTATCATTATATAATAAACCCGCTTTCAAGCCTTGCTGAGGCTGTTGAGGCATCATCTTTTAAAACATTTGAATTGAGGTTTAATATAAAAAATGATGAGATAGGAATGGTTGCTGAAAGTGTCAATAATTTACTGAAGAAATTTAAAAACGAAATAGAAAACTATTCAAAGAAAGACAAATATTTCAGGGATATAGAGGAAAAGTGGTGGAAAACAATATTGAAAACAATAGTCCCTTTAAATGAATATGTGATAGTGGTTGATGAAAATAACAATGTTTTATATGCTAATTTTGAGTTAAAAAACTCAGAAAGCGGTTCTGTGCATCTTCTCGATGTGGTTGATAGCCAGCAGCAAAATCTTTTAAGACTTGTGGGACAGGCATTTGATTCACCCGGCGAGGTTGTTGAAGGAGAAACAATTTTTAAAGGGCAGAATCTTTCAGTCAAGGTTGTTCATATAGGAGATACTCCTGATTTAAATAGAACTCTGATTCTATTTCATCCCAAAAAAGTTTATTGACAATTCTTTTAAATATTCAGGCGACCAAAATAATTTTTAATTTTTTGTAGAATATAGGTATGCTTATAGACCTTCTTAAAGCAAGAAGAAGTATAAGAAAATTTAAATCCTCGCCGGTAGAAGAAAGTAAAATCAAATATATAATTGAATGTGGAAGAATTTCACCTTCCGCCTGCAATTTGCAGCCGTATCGCTTTATTGTCTTATCCGGTGGTTTTAAAAAGCGGTTTGATGAAGCAGTTTTTAGCGGAATATATTCTGTATGTTCTTTTGTAAAAAAAGCTCCATTGTCAATAGTTATAGTTCGGCTGAAACCGGGGTTTAAAACAAAAATAGGTTCTAAACTGCAAGATACGGATTTTTCTTTGATAGATATTGGAATAGCGGGGGAACATATGATTATGGCAGCATGCGAATTGGGGCTTGGTAGTTTATGGGTTGGATGGTTTGATAAAAAGAAAGCGTTTGATCTACTTTCTCTTAATAGAGGAGAAACAGCCGAGGTTATGATAGTTATAGGTGAAAAAGATGAAGATCCTTATGAAAGAAAGAAAAAAAATTTTGATGAGATTGTCATTTTTAAAAACGAATAAAGAAAATTAATGCTTCTTATTAAAAATTCAATTATTATAGATCCACTTTCTAAAACTCAAAAAAAAGCAGATATTTTAATAGATAATGGGATAATCAGAAGAATATCATATTCAATAACTATAAAAAGGGCTAAAGTAATAGATGCGCGGGGAATGTGGTGCATCCCCGGTATTATTGATATGCATGTTCATACAAGGGTTCCCGGGAAAGAGTACGCAGAGGATTTTTCTTCTGTTACAAAAGCGGCTTTAAGTGGAGGAGTTGGGAGTATTGTAGTTATGCCAAACACAAAACCTCCTCTGGATAATGCTGATATAATAAAGAAATTTTTGGTCAGATCCCAAAAATTCCCTTTGAAATTTTATTTTACATCTGCAATAACGAGAGGGAGAAAAGGTTGTGTTTTGACTGATATAAAAAATATTTCAAGATATGTTGTAGCTTTTACAGATGATGGTAGTTGGGTAGAAAAAAGTTTTTTAATGGAAGAAGCTTTAGTGCTTGCAAAAAAATATGGTAGAAAAGTTTTTTCTCATTGTGAGTGGCCTTATATTCGGGGAGCAGTAAATGAAGGAATTGTGTCAAATATTTTAGGCATACCGCCAATCCCACCATGGCTTGAATATAGCGCTGTATGGAGAGATGTTTCTATTTCTGTTTTGTTAAAAGTTCCAATTCACATCCAACATGTAAGTCTTAAAGAATCGCTTGATATAATAGAAGAAGGGAAAAAATTAAATCATCAAATCACTGTTGAAACCTGTCCGCATTATTTCTTTTTTACTGAAAAAGATGTGTTAAAAGGTGGTGCAAATTTTAAAATGAATCCACCGCTAAGAAAAGAGTCTGACAGAAAGTCTATTATATCTGCAATAAAAAATGACCTGATTGATGTTATAGCTACTGATCATGCTCCTCATTCTCAGCTTGAAAAAGAAAAAGGGCTTATTAAAGCACCTTTTGGAGTTATAGGACTTGAAACTCTTATTGCTTCTTCAATAACCATGCTTTATCATAAAAATAAAATTTCTCCATTAAAGTTTATAGATAAATTAACTTTAAATCCAGCCAGAATTTTGGGACTTAAAAAAACTGGGGTGTTAAAAGAAGGATATTTCGCTGATATCTCGCTTATTGATCCGAATAAAGAATGGGTGGTTGAAAATTTTTATTCCAAATCAAAAAATTCACCTTTTTGCGGTAAGAAATTGATCGGGAAAAATATTATGACAATAATTAAGGGAAAGATTGTTTATGAAAATGGCAGATTTTTTATATAAAAAAATCGTAAGAAATATTTTATTTAAACTGGATCCTGAGTTTGTCCATAATCTGGCTATTTCTAAATTTAAGTTAGTCTCACATTTTGATTTGATAAAAAAAATCATGTTTAAAAATTTAGAATCTTATCAACCTGTAAAACTTTTTGGGATTGAGTTTAAAAACCCCATTGGACTTGCTGCTGGATTTGATAAAAACGCTGAAGTATATGATGTGATAGAAGCGCTTGGATTTGGTTTTCTGGAAGTTGGGAGTGTTACCTTACATCCTCAAAGCGGAAATCCAAAACCCCGGCTTTTTCGTGAAGTTGATGAGGAAGCAATAATAAATCATATGGGACTTAACAATTGTGGCGCGGTTCAAATGAAAAAAAACATAGAGAAAAAAGGAAAACCCAACATCCCCCTTGGAATAAATATCGCAAAAAACAATGATTGTAGCTTTGATGAAGCTGATGAAAATATCAGTGAATCTCTTAATATATTAAAGGATGTCGGCGATTTTTTTGTATTTAATATAAGCTGTCCTAATGTTAGAACTTTTTGTGGTGATTATAATGATTATATTAGAAAGATAATAGAAAGCGCTAAAAAGAAAGAAGATAAAAAGAAGTTTTTTATAAAAATATCACCGGATTTATCTGATGATGATATATATAAAGTTGTAAAAATATGTGAGGAATATGACTGCGGAGTTGTTGCCGCAAACACAACAAAAAAAAGAAGCATTTTAAAAACCAGAAAATTTGATGAAATGGATGGGGGGGTAAGTGGAAAGCCTATCGGAAAACTTTCTGAAGAAGTTCTTAGAAAAGTGAAGGAATTATCAAAAAATATATGCGTTATTTCAAGTGGAGGAATTTTTAGCGCAGATGATATAGATCGGAGGAGAAAACTTGGAGCTAATTTATTTGAAATTTATACTTCTTTTATATATGAAGGACCTGGTATAATAAAAAACCTGCTCGGATAATAATAAAATCTATTTTATGGTTTTTTTTTATATTGTATAATTATTTATAGAAAATGTTTGTATAAAGCGGTAAGATCTTAGGTCTTTTCGCGTATCTGGAGGTATTATGAAGATAAGCATAGTCGCAAGAAAAATAAAACTTACATCTGCCATAAAAAATTTTATAGAGCAGAAGGTTGAGAATGCTCTTGGGTATATACATAATATCGTATGGGTTAGCATGGTAGTCGGCGTTGACAAAAAACAACATTTTGCCGAGATAGTAGCTCATATCGGTCATCAGACAATAAAAGCAACTGGTATATCAGATGACCTTTATTCAGCGGTTGATAGTGTGCTTGATAAAATAGAAAAACAGGCAAAAAAATACAAAGAAAAAATTGTAGATTCAAGAAAAAATGCCACTGATATAGCTTATACCCCACCAATTAACACTTTTGATGTAAGATTTTCTATTGTTAAAAATGTTCCTATAAAGCCTATGTCAAAAGAGGAAGCTGTTGTTGAAATGGAAAAGTTGGGTTATAATTTCTGGTTGTTTTTAGATAAAGAAACAAATCAAACACAGGTTGTTTTTAAAAGACTTGATAGTACATATGGTATATTGCTTCCAGTAAAAAAATAAATTGATGAATAATAAATATATCACGGTTAAAGATCTTTTGAAAGAGAAGTCAAAGGATTTTAAGTTAAAACTTATTGTCGGAAGAAATTATCTTGATAGGAAAATAACAGTTAGTGAGGTTAACAGGCCTGGTCTTGCTCTTGCCGGGTTTATTGAACAGTTTGGGTCCGAGAGAATTCAGGTAATAGGAAGGGGAGAATCATCTTATTGTAATTCCGTTTCATATAATAAGATATTAAAGAATTTAAATAGAATGTTTGAGAAAAAAGATGTTCCCTGTGTTGTTATAACCGGTGGGATAAAACCCGCAAAAGCTATTATTGAAGCAGCAAAGAAAAATAATGTTCCTCTTATAACAACATATCTTGATTCCGCTGATTTTGTCAGGGAGCTTGTTATGTATCTTGATGATAAACTTGCTCCTTCTATAACCCTGCACGGTGTACTTGTAAATGTATATGGACTTGGTGTGCTTATACAGGGAGATGCCGGGATAGGAAAATCTGAATGCGCAATAGAGCTTTTAAAAAGAGGTCATATACTTGTAAGCGATGATGTGGTTGAAATAAAAAGGCGGATGGGACAGATACTTGTTGGAACATCTCCAAAAACGATTAAGAATTTTATGGAGGTTAGAGGAATAGGAATCCTTGATGTGGAAATGTTATTTGGTGTCGGCGCGATACTTCCAAGCTCAATTATAGAGCTTGTTATATGTCTGAAATCGGCATTTGGACTTGATCTAAGTAAATATGATAGAACGGGAATCACTGAAAAAACTACAGAGATACTTAATGTAGTTTTACCCAAGCTTGATATCCCTGTTACGCCTGGAAGAAATCTTGCGGTTTTGATAGAGATAGCATCATTAAACCAGCGTCTTAAAAACACCGGATATTTTGCAGCTAGAAAATTAAACGATTTAATTATGAATGAGATGAAGAAAAGAAAATGAAACATAGTATTTTCATAGTTACAGGGACAAGTGGTGCTGGAAAAAGCCAGGCGCTTAAATGCTTTGAAGATTTTGGTTTTCATTGTATAGACAATATACCAGCAAAACTTCTTCCTCATCTTGCGGAGTTGATAAAAAAAGAGGATTATCTTAAAAAAGTTGCACTTGGAATAGACATAAGAGAAGCGAAATTTTCTATAGATTTTGATAGATTTCTTTCCTTTTTTTCGAAATTTAAACTTAAATATAAAATTCTTTTTTTTGATTGTGATGACCGTGTTCTTTATCAAAGATTTTCTGAAACAAGACACAGACATCCACTTGGAGAAAATCTTGTGCTTGCAATTAAAAAAGAGAGGAAAATACTTTTTGAGCTCAGAGAGAAAGCGGATAAAATAATAGATACTACTAAACTTACTTTAGGGGAATTGAAAGAAACTCTTTCATCTTTTGTGATGCTAAAAAAAGTTTCTGATTTTAAAATAAATATAGTTTCATTTGGCTATAAGTATGGGATACCACTTGACGCAGATATAGTTATGGATGTAAGGTTTTTACCAAATCCGTTTTATATAAAACGGCTGAGGGCAAAAACAGGGCTTGACAATGCCGTAAGGGATTATTTGAGCGGTAATCCTGTTTATAAAAAATTTATGAATGAATGGTTTAGCCAGATTAAAAAATTAATACCGCTTTATATTAAAGAGGGTAAATCTTATTTAACTATTGCAGTGGGTTGCACTGGTGGAAAACATAGAAGCGTTGCAGTAGTGGAAGAGATGTCTTCTAAACTTCGTAACGCAGGCTATGATGTTGGTGAGTTTCATAGAGATATGAGGAAACAATGACAGGTATAATAGTGGTTACACATAGTGATTTTGGAGCTTATCTTCTTGAGGCATGCGAACATGTAGTAGGGGTAAAAGAGGGAGTTGTCTCTGTTTCAATAAATTCAAGAATGTCAATAGACGAGGCGCATGCAAGTGTTAAAAAAGCTACTGATGATCTCAGAAAGGTTACTGACAGTATAGTTTTTTTTGTTGACATTCCCGGGGGGACCCCGATGAATGTTGTTTTGCCCTTTGCAAAGGAAATTGGCAAAGCCGCTGTTATATGCGGGATCAATATGCCGATGTTGATAACTGCACTAAATCTTAAAGACAAAATGGATTTTGATTCACTTATTGAGAAGATAATGATTGATGGAAGAAGAGCAATATGCGAAGTAAAATCTATCCTTACACGTGATATCCGAGAAGACTTAAATAAGTTATGATTATATTCAGAGTTGATGATAGATTGGTTCATGGGCAGGTTGTTGAGGGTTGGCTTGGAACTTTCAATATTAAGGGTCTGGTTATAGCAAATGATGAAGTATTTAAAGATGAGGCAATAAAAAGCATAATGAGATTTTCTACACCAAAAAGTGTTGAATTGATTTTTTCTCAAGTAAGTTTGCTTAAAGAAGTATCTTTTAACCCGGATGAAAATTATATGGTTCTTTTTAGATCACTTGAGGATGTAATAAAAGCTATTGAAAATGGTGTTAAGATAGATAGACTTAATCTTGGTGGAATACATTACGCAAAAGGCAGGAATTTCAGTTTTGGAAGAGCGCTTTTTTTGAGTGAAGAAGAGAAGAAAATATTAAATAAAATTATCTCTATGGGGGTGGAAATCTATATGCAGGCTATCCCCCAGGAAAAGATGGTAAAACTTGAAAATTTATGAAAAGGCTTGCTTTTGTTGTTCATAATCATCAGCCTGTTGGAAATTTTGATAATGTCATAAGAGAGGCATTTGAAAAAAGCTATAAACCTTTTGTTGATGTGGTTTATTCTCTTGCCTACCCAAAGGTTTGTTTTCATTTTTCTGGAATTCTTTATGATTGGCTTTCTAAGAATGAGCCCCTTTATCTTGAAAAGATAAAAGAGATGGTCAAAAGAAATCAAATTGAGATTCTCTCTGGTGGCTATTATGAACCGATACTCAGTGTTATTTGTGAGCGAGATAGGGTTTCTCAGATAAGAAAAATGAGCGATTACATAGTAAAGAAATTTGATTTTCATCCAATGGGACTCTGGCTTACTGAAAGAGTTTATAATCCTGCTATTTTAAAAAGTTTAAGAGAATGTGGAATAAAATATACTCTTGTGGATGACACAAGCCTTTTTTTATCTGTGGTTTATCAAGATAAGGTTAATGATTGTTTTATAACTGAGTATGAAGGGGAGAGAATTAATATCTTTACTATAAATCATAAGCTTAGATATCTTATCCCATATCAAGAGGCTTTTAAAACAGTTGAGTATATAAATGGATCAGATGGTGAGATCTTTGTTATGGCTGATGATGGAGAAAAGTTTGGCTTGTGGCCCAAAAGCTATAAACTTGTTTATGAGGAGAAATGGCTTATCAATTTTTTTGAAACAATTAAAAATTCCAATATAGAGATGACCCGCCTTTGTGATTTTATAGAAGAAAAAAAAGGAGCGAAAAAACTTGTATATATTCCCAATACATCATATTTTGAACTTTCACAATGGGCACTTGATGCTGATGATTCTTTTAATATAAGTGAGTTCAAAAGAAAATCTTCTACTGAATTTGAAAAATTTATAAAGGGTGGATTTTTTGAAAATTTTTTTGTTAAGTATCCACAGGCAAATTTAATTCATAAAAGAAATCTTTTTGTCAGCAATCTTTTAAGCCAGAATTATGACCCGGTTGCAGAAAACCATCTACATATGGCGCAGTGTAACTGCGGATGGTGGCATGGTGTTTTTGGAGGCATTTATCTTCCACATATAAGAATGGCTATTTATGAAAATCTTTTGAAGGCTCAAAAAATAGTTTTTAATAAATCAAAAAATGCTATTCAATTTGAAAAGAAAGATATTGATTTTGACGGAGCTGAAGATTTGTTGATAGAGACAGATAATAATTTTTTTATAATATCTCCTTCTTATGGCGGATCTATAACTGAGTTTTCAAGTAAAAACAGGTTTGTAAATTACTCATGTATTATGGACAGAAGGAAGGAGGCGTATCATTTAACCAATTCATCCGATATAAATGGCAATAGAGTTAAGTTTGAATTTGGAAAAAATATTTTTTATGACTGGCATAGAAGAGCGTTTCTTTTAGATCACTTTCTTTCAGAGGGGACGAAGATTGATGATTTTATGAAACTCACATATGGCGAGGTTGGAGATTTTATCCCTCAGCCATATAAATATTCAGTTGCGCTCAAAGATGATATGATGGAAGTTTTTCTTTCAAGAGACGGAGTTGTGTGGGATAAAGACAGAAAGGTTGATGTTAGTATATATAAAAAAATAATTATTAAACAAGGTATAGACGGTTTTAGATCGGAGTATTCGATAGTTAATAGATCAGATTTTAAAGCAAGATTTACTTCAGCCACTGAGATGGTTTTCGCTTTTTCAAATATAAATGTGGCGCCTTTTGGCGAAGTAAATGGAGTTTCCGAATATATTTTTCATGATTCTGTTAGAGGTAATATAAAACTTTCATTTTCTATTCCTGTTAAGCTATGGATTTTTCCGATAGAGACTATTTCCAATTCTGAAAATGGTGTTGAGAAAACCTATCAGGGTTCGGTGGTTTGTTGTGTGTTTGAGCGTGATTATGAATCTAAAGAATCTTTTAATTTTTCTTTTGAGGTGCTTGTTTTATGAGGGTTTTTTGGGTTATACTTATTTCTTCTTTGATAAATCTTGATAATGCAAGTGCGTTTCAGTTTCTTATCTCAAGACCTTCTTTTGTCGGTTCGCTTTGTGGATATATATTCGGTTTTCCAGTTGAGGGATTTTTAATCGGGGTTCTTCTTGAGTTAGTTATATTAGATTTTACTCCTGTTGGAGGATTTACCATACCAAATGGAACTGTGGCAGCATGTGTTTCGGTGCTACTCCTTTCAAAGACAAATCCATATCTGGCTTTTTTTGCGGGATTAGTTTCTGGTGTTCTTTATTCAGTTGTTGAAAAATATTTAAGGCTTTTTAATTCTAAGTTTAATTTGCTTCTTGATAATCAAATTAAAAAAGGTGATTACAATTTTGGTAAGTTGATAATTTTAGCGCTCGTAATGGAAACTGTTATTTCTTTTGTTTTTATATCTTTATGTTATTATATCTTTTCATTTGTGGTTTCAAATCTTAATTTTGTTTATCTGACAAAAGTTTTTAGACTTTCGGTTTTTGGAACGGTTTTTGTGACTCTTACTTCACTTTATTTCAAATTTAGAACGCAGGTAGCTAAAAATGATTAGTTTTATTGACAGAGTTTATTTGCTTTTCAGAAGTTTTTTTCTTCAAGCAGTTTTTAATTATGAGAGATTTCAGAATATAGGTTTTCTTTTTTCAATTGCTCCTTTAATTAAGAAAACATTGAGAGAAGCGGAAGTTAAAGGTCTATTTGAAAGGCATAGCGAGATATTCAATACCCAGCCTTATATGTCTTGTTTTGTAATGGGAAATATATTAAAAATGGAATTAGAAAGGAAAGATAAGGATGAGATAAAGAATATAAAGCAGTCTCTTGCATGTGCTTATGCCTCTGTGGGAGACAGAATATTCTGGTCAAGGCTTAGAGTCATTCTTGCTGAGACGACATTTATTATATTTGTGCCTGTATATTTCTGGTTTTCTCAAACAAGTTTGATTGAGGGGATAGCAGTTTCAGTATTAACTCCAACAATTTTTTATATTTCATATACATTATATATAAGATATATAGGAATAGTTTATGGTATTGAATGCGGTGGAAGCAAGAATTGTGGACTTGATAAGTTCAACTGGAATAAAATCATCAGAATTTTTAGCAGGGTGGCTTTTTTTATGACTGTTTTGCTTTACATAATAGCATTATTTTTATATGGTTTCTTTTATATAAGCTTGCCGGATATTAAAGAAACTATTATTTATCTTTCTTTACCTTTTTGCGCTTTTTTCATTCAGAGATATTTCAGGAAAGATAAAAAAAATATATTTTATCCAATAACAGCTATGATTCTTCTTTCTTTTTTATTTGGGTTTTTTGTATGATTAAAAAGGAAATAATTGTAAAAAACGAGCAAGGATTACATGCCAAGCCATGTGGAATGATATCCAATGTTGCTATGAAGTTTTCATCAGAAATAAAGATTGTTAGAGATGGTTATGAGGTTAATGCAAAAAGCGTGATGGGATTATTAACACTTGCTGCCTCTAAAGGTAGTTCGGTTATTATTGTTGCAGATGGTCCAGATGAAAAGGATGCTATAAATGAACTTGAGGCTCTTTTTGAATCTAAGTTTGACGAGGAATAGTATATGATTATAAAAAGAGGTATTGGTGTAAATATAGGTATAGCAATGGGGAAGGTTTATCTTGCCAGAGAGGAAAATATTGTTGTTGAAAAAAAATTCATTCCGAAGGAAAAAATAAAGGATGAGATAAACAGGTATAAGATAGCCATTGCAAAAACCAAAGAGGAACTTGATAGCATAAGGACTCAGGTTTTAAACGCTCTTGGAAAACAGCATGCCAGACTTATAGATGCTCACTCAATGATATTAAAAGACCCGCTTATAACTAAGGATGTGATAAATCTTATAAGCATGCAAAGATATAATGCAGAATATGCGTTGTCTGTTAAGATAGAGGAAGTACTTAAAAAATTTGATAAGATAAACGATGCGTTTTTTCTTGAAAGGAAAAACGAAATACTGGATGTTTCAAGAAAAATAATATTCAATCTGACAAATGCTTCAATAAGTTTTTTAAAGGATATAAAAGAACCAATAATTTTAGTTGCCAATAACATATATCCGTCGGATCTTTTAAATATACGAAAGTCTCCAAATATACTTGCTTTTTGCATAAACCTGGGTTCAAAGACAAGTCATACTGCAATATTTGCTCAGAATATGGGAATCCCGGCTGTTGTTGGACTTGGCGATATAACTAAAATAGCAAAAAATGGAGATTTTATAATAGTAAATGGAGAAGATGGCAACGTTATAATAGACCCTACCCCTGAGATGATAGAAGCTTTTAAAAAGAAAAAGGAACAACTTCATAAAAATGAGAGTTATCTTGCGAAAATAAAAAAACTTCCAACTATTACCAGAGATAATAGAAAAATAAGTCTTATGATAAATCTGGATAGCCAGGATAATCTAGATGAATATAAAAATTCTAATTCTGATGGGATAGGGCTTTTCAGGACTGAATTCCTTTATTTAAACCGCGATAATATACCTTGTGAAGATGAACAGATGGATGTTTACAGGAGGGTTCTTACCAGTGTCCCTTCTTTACCTGTTGTAATAAGAACAGCTGATATAGGAGCGGATAAAATCTCCAATATAGGTATTAAAGAAATAGTCAATGAAACAAATCCATTTATGGGTTTTCGTGGGATAAGGCTTTTTTTAAGATATCCTGATTTATTAAAAACCCAGATTAGAGCCATATATAGAGCTTCCCCGGATACAAATGTAAGTATTATGATTCCGATGATAACATCTGTTGACGAAATTATTCAGGTTAAAAACATAATAGATGACATAAAGAAAGAGCTTTCCCTTAAATCCATAGAATATAAACCGGATATTCCTATAGGGGTTATGATAGAAGTCCCATCAAGCGCTATAATAATTGATCAGATACTTGATAATGTGGATTTTGTTTCCGTAGGAACTAACGATTTAATACAATATCTTCTTGCGGTTGACAGGGTTAATCAGTATGTAAGCAGTATGTATGATCCATTCCATCCAGCAGTTTTAAGAATCTTAAATCTGATATTTCAGACAGCCCATAAAAAAGGGAAAAAGGTTTCAGTTTGCGGGGAAATGGCTTCTGATCCGCTTGGTATGATGGCGCTTATTTCTCTTGGGGTTGACAGCCTTTCTGTTCCTTTGAAATTGTTCCTTAAATTAAAACAACATATAAGAGATTTGAATTATGAAAGACTTATTTCACTTTCAACGACAATACTTAATACTGATGATTCAAGCAAGATAATAGAAATTCTTCAAAATGAAATAATACATGAACACTAATTTAATTAGAAATTTTTCTATAATAGCTCATATAGACCATGGAAAATCCACTCTGGCTGACAGGATTATAGAGATTACAAAAGCTATTCCTGATAGGATGATGAAAGAGCAATTTCTTGATGCAATGGAGCTTGAAAGAGAGCGAGGTATAACCATAAAGGCGAAATCCATAAGGATGAATTATTATGCTCAAAATACTAAAAGATATATATTTAATCTTATAGACACTCCTGGACATGTGGATTTTTCATATGAGGTTTCAAGGGCACTTTATGCCTGTGAGGGAGCGATTCTTTTAGTGGATGCTACTCAAGGGGTTGAGGCTCAAACTCTGGCTCATGCGCAACTGGCGATGTCGCTTGGACTTAAGATAATTCCAGTTATTAACAAAATAGATTTAGAACATAGTGATGTTGAGATGGCTCAAGAGCAGATATGGGAAATTTTAAAGGCACCACTTGAATGCTCCTTTATAAGTGCAAAGACCGGGGAAAATGTTAAAGAGCTTCTTGAAAGGATTGTAAAGGAAGTTCCTCAGCCTTCAGGAGATATAAACTCTAATCTAAAAGCTCTTATTTTCGATTCAATTTATGATAGTTATAAAGGCGTTATAGTTTTTGTAAGACTTTTTGATGGACAAATCAAAATAGGCGATTTCATAACAATGAATTCTACTGGCAAGTCATATAAGGTTGAAGAGGTTGGATATCTTATGCCAGCTATGGTTTCTTCAAATGTTCTATATGCTGGAGAGGTTGGATATGTAATTGCAGGAATAAAAAATATACACGACATAAAAATAGGAGATACAATTTATCACAAAGACAAAGAGGTTAAAGCGCTTGAAGGGTTTAAGGAGGTTAATCCAGTAGTTTTTGCAGGGATTTTTCCAGTTAACACATCTGATTATAATCTTCTTAAAAATGCGATTGAAAAGCTGAACCTTACTGATTCTTCCTTTTCATATCAGGGAGAGACATCGAAAGCTCTTGGTTTTGGATTTAGAGCAGGTTTTATGGGACTTTTGCATCTTGATATAATAAGGCAAAGAATAGAAAGAGAGTTTAACATACCTCTTATAGTTACAAATCCAAATGTTATATACAAAGTTAAAACTAAAGTGAATATAAATTCAAAACATAGTAAAATTGTGGAGGTTAGAAATCCTTCCGAGTTTCCTCATTATGGTGAGGTTTTAGAGGTTTATGAACCTTATGTTGAGGCAAGAATAATAACTCCCCTTGAATTTATGGAAAATGTCATAAATCTTTTAAAGGAAAAAAGAGGAGTTCATAAAAAAATAGATTATATATCTTCAAAAAGGGTAGTTCTGAATTATGAACTACCGTTAAGTGAAATAGTAATAGATTTTTACGATAAACTTAAATCTTGCTCTAAAGGTTATGCATCTTTTGATTATGAGCACTGTGGTTATAGACCTGGAGATATTGTAAAGGTTGAAATACTCATACATGGCGAGGTTGTTGATGCTCTTTCTTTTATGACTCATCGTTTAAGAGCTCAGATTCAATCCAGGGAAATATGTGAAAGGCTTAAAAATATTATACCAAGGCATTTATTTGAAATAGCAATACAGGCAAGGGTTGATGGCAAGATAATAACAAGGGAAACAATAAGCGCATTGAGAAAAGATGTTCTTGCTAAATGTTATGGTGGTGATATAACAAGGAAAAGAAAACTTCTTGAGAAGCAGAAGGAGGGAAAAAGAAGAATGAAATTGGTTGGTAGTGTCGAAATCCCTCAGGAAGCTTTTATAAATGTTTTAAGAAACAGCAAAAAAGAAGAAAAAAATTAAAAAATTTAAGCCTCTAGGCTGATAAATAAAAATATATTTCAATTTTTTATCCAGAATTATTAACATCCACAGTTTAACCACAATATTACCTTCCTTAGATGGTTTAACTGCTATGTCCCCTCTCCTTTTTTTCACCCTCACCTTAATCCTCTCCCATCAAGGGAGAGGAAAATAAGTATTAGCAAGGGGATTTAATTTTTCATCCTCACCCTTCACCTTCCCCCCATCAAGGGGGAAGGAACAGTTTGATCTTTCTGGAAGGTAAAACCAGGTTTTGTTTGGGTTAAAAAACAATTATCCACAGTTTAATTATGGCCGTGTAAAATTAACGGATGTTTGTTTTTTGGGTTTAAGTTGAGTAATAATTGAGTATTTTAAATTAATTTTAATATTTTTATATTGATTTGAGGAAACTTAAAAAAGTGAAGATTAAAAACTATATGTATATCTTGTGTTTAAAATAACTTCGTTTGTTTTTGTTGAAGATATTTTATTATTGGTGGATTTTATTCCAGTTCCCAGAGAGATTTTAGAATTTTTTGTTTTAGCCCATAAAACCTCAATAGCAGATTTTCCATTTCTGTAAACAGTTGTAATAAAAGTAATTCCATAGTCTGTTTGTGTTAAATTTACAGTAAGCGTTGAGACATTGGTAATACTGTTTCCAGGCATATTTAGGGTTGTTGCAATAAGTATTCCAAAATTATCTCCAACAATTGTAAGAGAAGATTGCCAGCTTGCGCTACTTCTCCTTTAGATACGAGGATATATAACCATGACGTTTCATATTAATGTTGCACAAAATTTTGTATAATTTAACATTATGGCTTATAAATGTGAAATATGTGGAAAATCAGCAAAGAGCGGTAAAAGTTATAGCCATTCAAATAAAGCTTCAATAAGAAAATTTAAACCGAACCTGCAAAAACAGAAAATTTTAATTAATGGAAAAGTAAAAAGTTGCTATATCTGTACTACTTGCATAAAAAGCAACAGGATTATTAAAGCAGTCTAATGGCTTAACCGCTTCTTTTAAAAAAGTAACAAGACTATTGACAAAAAGAGTGTAAATTATTATTATTGTATTTATAGAATTAATTTAGCAGGAGGAAACAATGGCATCAAAAACAAAAAGAACGCCGAACGCAAAATTCATGGCGCCTGTTACACCGGACGAGGTACTTGGTGAGATAGTTGGGTCAAAACCACTTCCAAGAACCCAGATAACAAAAAAAATATGGGACTACATAAAGAAAAACGGTTTGCAGGACAAGAAAAATAGAAGGATGATAAATACAGATGAGAAGCTCAGCAAAGTGTTTGGCGGGAAAAAACAGATAAGCATGTTTGAAATTGCTGTTTATGTAAAAAAACATACAAAATAAGAACAGGCTTATAGTTATAAGAAAAGGAGCGAGCTTTAATATGTTCGCTCCTTTTTTTTTGCAAAATAAAAAATAATATAATAGAATTTTAGGATAAAGGAGTGGTGATTATGAAAGATATAATAAAAAAACCTGAAGGAAAGCTTGCAGTTTTAATTCCTGGAATGGGAGCCGTAACAAGCACACTTATAGCCGGTGTAGAAATGGTTAAAAAAGGAATAGGAAGACCTTTCGGTTCTATTACTCAGATGCAGAGAATAAGGCTTGGTAAAAGATATGAGAATAGGAATCCTCTTATAAAAGATTTTGTTCCCCTAACAGATTTGAATGACCTTGTTTTCGGTGGATGGGATATATATGACGATACGATGTACGAGGCGGCGCTTAACTGCAAAGTCTTTTCTCCAGAACAACTAAAACCAGTTAAGAATGAACTTTCAGAAATAAAACCAATGCCTGGTGTTTTTGATAAAAAGTTTGTCAAAAATTTAAATCCCGCAATATTTAAAAAAGCAAAGAATAAAATGGAATTGGCAGAACTGCTTATGCGAGATATAGAAGATTTTTGCGCTAAAAATAAAACTAAAAGAGCTGTTATGGTATGGGCTGCTTCCACAGAAGTTTTTACAGAAGAAAAGGACGTTCACTCATCAATTAAAAAATTTGAGGAAGGGTTGAAAAACAATTCTCCTTTAATATCTCCCTCAATGATTTATGCTTATGCTGCCATTAAAATGAAAGTTCCATTTGCCAACGGCGCTCCAAATCTGAGTGTGGATATCCCGGCGTTGATAGAGTTAAGCGAATTAAACAGGGTTCCTATCGCCGGAAAGGATTTTAAAACAGGTCAAACCTTGATGAAAACTATTATTGCTCCCGGGCTTAAAGCAAGAATGCTCGGGATAAGAGGCTGGTATTCAACTAATATTCTTGGTAATAGGGATGGTCTTGTGCTTGATGACGCAGGTTCTTTTAAGACAAAAGAGAAAAGTAAAAAATCAGTTCTTGACAGCATTCTTGAACCTGAATTATACAGTGAGCTTTATGGCAACCTGCATCATAAAGTAAGAATAGATTATTATCCACCACGCGGAGACGCAAAAGAAGGGTGGGATAACATAGATATATTTGGCTGGATGAATATGCCAATGCAGATTAAAATAAATTTTCTTTGTAGAGATTCAATACTTGCTGCCCCTGTTATGCTTGATATACTTCTTTTTATGGATCTTGCGTATAGAGCAGGGCTTAAAGGAATACAGGAATGGATGAGTTTCTTTTTTAAATCTCCGATGCATAGACCTGATCTAAAACCTGAAAATGATTTATTTATTCAGCATATTAAATTAAAAAATACTTTAAGACTTTTAATGCGTGAAGAGATAATAGATCATAGCGGGCTTGATTATTATGAATCTAAGTTTAAACCAGTTGTTGCAGATCCTCCTAAAAAAGCCAAATGAAATTGGCATTGATAATTAAAAATTTAGTGTTAAGCTTGATAAGGCATTTTACTCATTTATTGATTTACCGTTTAGATATCATCGGCTACTCATATATTTTCCTTCGCAAGTGTGCCTTTTCTTTAGCTTTTATTTTATTCTTGAATTTCTTTATTAATCCTTCTTGCTTTGCGCAGGAAAGTGCCCCTTTGAATGGTCCATGGCAGGTTAATGAAATTGAAATAAACGGGCTTATAAATATAAAACCGAAACTGATTCTCAAAACTGTAAGAGCTAAAAAAGGTAAGGTATATTACGAAGAAGATAAGAAGACAGACATAGAAAACCTTATGGCGCTTGGCAATATAGATAGAGCTGAGGTTGAGATTAAATATTCGGTAGATAAAACCATAGATAAGAAAAATTACGACATAATTAAGGATACTCAGCCTATAAAAGTTATATATACGATCTTTGAAAAACCTTATATCAGGAATATTATAATTAACGGCGCAAAAAAACTTTCCAAATCTACCATAAAGTCTGAAATGAAACTTGAAATCGGTGATTTTTATGATGAACTTAAGATAAAAGAGGATATAATAAATATAACAGAAAAATATCGCAGTAAAGGTTTTATAAATTCTAAAGTTGATTATGAAGTTAGCCTGGATACATCTTCCAATAAAGTAGACTTGATTATCAATATTATAGAGGGAGAAAAAGTAGTAGTAAGAAACGTACTTGTGGTTGGGGTAAATTCATTTAAGGAAAAGAAGATAATAAAACTGATGAAAAATCGCCCTAAAAAAACTTATCAGGAACAAAGTTTTTCAAAAGATATTAGTGAAATAGAAAATTTTTACAAAAACAATGGTTTTGCAGATTTTAAGATAGAAAATGCAACTGTAACTATTTCAGATGAAAAATATGCTGATATAATAATCTATTTAAATGAAGGGAAAAAATATAAATTTGGTGAAACAAGTTTTTCTGGCAATAATGTTTATAACTCATCAGAATTAATTGAAGCGATAGAGTATAGAAAAGGAAAGTTTTTTAAAGAAGAAAAAATTATAGATAGTTTGAGAAATATTCAGGAAAAATATGCCGATAAGGGTTATCTAAAAGTAACAATTTCAACCTCTGGGATAGTAGAAAACGATAATATAAACATACATTTTCTAATAGAAGAAAATTATCCGATATATGTCAGATATATAGACATAGAAGGCAATAAGGCAACCAAAACCAAGGTTTTTAAAAGAGAAATTGTTCAGAAAGAGGGTGAGGTTTTTTCTCTTTCAAAGGTAAGAAGAAGCCAGGAAAAAATATTTAACCTTGGATTTATAGAAAATATAGATCTTATTATAAATCCTGCTGATTCTATGGATAATGTAGATCTTGTTTTTGATATTTCTGAGGGTAAGCCGGGAATGCTTACAGCAGGTGCTGGAGTTTCTTCAAAAGAAGGGCTTGTAGGAATGATTTCAGTCTCACATATGAATATGTTTGGATTGGCCCAACGATTTTCTTTAAACTGGAATTTTGGAAAAAGGGTTCAGGATTATTCACTTAACTGGACTACCCCCTGGCTTGATAATCATCCTACGTCGCTTTCTTTAAGCCTTTTTAATAACAGAAGATACAGATCATATTCCACCACATATTCAGCTTATACTGAAAAAAGAACTGGAGGAAGAGTTTCTTTAAGGCCAAGGTTTGAGGATGATAAATATCACCTGGGTTTTACATACTCTTATGAAAAAGTCAATATATATGATATTTTGGAGATATACCAAAACCAGATAATGGAGGGGACAAGTGTTCAATCTTCTCTTTCAGTTGAGTTTGCGCGCGATACGAGAGATTATATATGGGATCCAACAAGAGGTTCAAGACTTTCGGTTGGGATTGAGGTGTCTGGAGGAGTTTTAGGCGGAGACTCAAATCTTTATAAACCTTCTCTGTCTTATTCATATAATAAAAAACTTTTTTCTATAGATGATTGGCCTTTTGTTTTTTCAGTAGCAACTAAATTTGGCTGGGTAAAAGAATATGGAGCAACTAAAGATGTTCCTGTTTATGAAAGATATTTTTTAGGTGGTGCTGATACTGTAAGAGGATATAACACTAACGGACAGATAGGGCCGAAGGATGGCGGGCTTGTTTATTCAGTAACCAATTTTGAATTTAAATTTCCGCTAGCAAGGGAGAAAAAAAGAACTATAGTACAGTGGGGATTTTTCTTTGATATAGGGGGTAGCTGGAGCGGATTTGATGATATCAGTTTTAAAATAGGGTCAAATACAAATCAACTTAAAGCGGGAGCTGGTTTTGGAATAAGATTTACGACCCCAGCTTTTCCTATAAGACTTGACTGGGGCTATGGTTTTAATCATAAACCAGGCGAACAACGTTCAGATATATATTTTACACTAGGTAATCTGTTTTAGTGAAAAAATTAACAATAAAATTTATCCGTTCGAAAATAGAATATTTTAAAAACTCTTTATTTTTTCATTTATAATGTTTGTTAATCATGTTTTATCATTTTATCTTGCTGAAAAACAGTTAATTTATTTTGCAAATAAATTTTTATTTTTTAATAACGTCTTATTCTAAATTTCAAAAAAATGTATAATTTAATAAGAAAGAGTTTGTGACAGTAGATGTAGAGCTTTTTATTTAAAAGTTTTTTGATTCGTTGGAGATATTATGCTTGGAAGGTTTTTATTTTTAATCCTATCTACGATTTTTTCAGTTAATATTTTTTCTGCCTCAATAAAAAAAGATATAGGTGAAGAGAAAATTTATGAGGTAAGAAGAATAATTGTTGCGACATATTCTGGAGTAATTGCACCTGTTGCATCTGAGTATCTTAATTCTGCAATAGACAGGCTTAACAACGAAAATTTTGACATGCTTATAATTGAACTTGATACGCCAGGCGGGCTTGATGCGTCTATGAGAGATATAATAAAAAAGATGCTTGGTTCAAAAAAACCGATAGTGGTATATGTTTATCCAAAAGGAGCAAGAGCTGCGTCAGCAGGGGTTTTTATAACTGTTGCATCACATATAGCTGTTATGAGCCCATCTACGAATATAGGGGCTGCTCATCCGGTAATGATTGGTGGAGGGATTGATTTTGATCCGTCCAAAAAAGAAAAGGATAAAGATAAAAAAGGCAAAACCGCTATGGATGAGAAGGTTTTAAATGACGCGACAGCTTATATAAAATCGATATGCCAGTATAAAAACAGGAATGTTGCCTGGGCCGTTAATGCTGTTACAAAAAGCGATTCTGTTACCGCCACTGAGGCTCTTAAATATAAAGTAATAGAATTTGTTGCTGAGGATATTGCCAGCCTTTTAAAGCAAATTCATAATTTTAAACTTGAGAATTTTGGAACTCTTAAAACAGATAGAGTTAACGAAATTTATCGTTTTGAGCAAACCAAAAGACAAAAATTTCTTTCAAAAATAACTGATCCAAATATAGCTCTTTTCCTTATGAGCATCGGAGGAATAGGTATATTGATAGAGCTTTATAATCCTGGACTTATATTGCCCGGGGTGGTTGGCGCGGTATCTTTGGTTGTGGGACTTTACGCTTTTCAAACTTTGAGCGCAAACTTTGCCGGTGTAATTTTAATACTTCTCAGCTTTTTGTTTTTATTAGCTGAGATAAAGGTTATGAGCTACGGACTTTTAACATTTGCGGCTATTTTGTCAATGTTTTTAGGCGCGACAATGCTTTTTAAAGGATCTCCGCAGATAAGCGGAGTGGGAGTAGATATGAGTTTCCTGACAGCGAATATGATAGGAATAATAATAATTGTTTTTGTTTTGGCTTATGTAGTTTTGAGGGCTCAGCTAAGGAAAGTTGAAACTGGTAGAGAAGCTCTTATTGGCAAAAAAGCAATTGCTAAAACAAGACTTTCACCGAAAGGGAAAATTTTTATTGATGGTGAGTTATGGGATGCGGAAAGCATTTATGGTGAAATAGAGCAGAATAGCGAGGTGGAAGTTGTTGAGATAAATGGATTTAATGTTAAAGTAAAAAAGGTATAGATATTTTTAAGCAGGAGGATTTATGCAGGGAAGATTCAGTCCGCACTTTCAAAAAATCTTTATGATAGCCCAGGAACATGCCAAAAGATTAAATCATGATTATCTGGGAAGCGAACATATATTGCTTGCTATAACCGATGTAGAAGAATCTGTTGCGGCAATGGCTTTAAAAAATCTGAATGTGGACTTGAAAAAATTAAGGCTGAATATTGAAGATGCTATAGGTGTTGGACAGTCTATGATGCTTTTGGGGGAGATCCCATTAAGCAGTCAGGCAAAGAAAATAATTGAATATGCCGTTGAGGAAGCGCAGAAGTTTGGACATAATTATATAGGTAGTGAGCATATACTACTTGCCCTTGTTAAAGATGATGAGGGGATTGGGGCAAGGATATTAAACCATATGGGGGTTAAATTTTCAAATTTAAAGCAGGAGATAATAAAAATCCTTGGTGAAAACTCAATTGGTTTTAGAAAAGAAGATGAAGAAGATATGGAAGAAGAGGAGGAAGAAGAAAAACCACAAAGACAGGTAAGGGATACAAGACATACCTATAAACCTTTAAGAGTAAAAACGCAAACCCTTGATGAGTTTGGAAGAGACTTGACTGATTTAGCTAAAAACGATCAGCTTGATCCTGTAATAGGAAGAGAAAATGAAATGGACAGGGTTATACAGGTACTTGGAAGAAGAACAAAAAATAATCCAGTTCTGGTAGGGGAACCAGGTGTTGGGAAAACGGCGATAGTTGAAGGATTGGCTCAAAGAATTGTTAGCGGCAATATTCCTGAAACTTTAAGCGGGAAAAGGCTTGTAAGTTTGGATCTTGCCTCCATTGTCGCAGGGACAAAATATAGGGGGGAGTTTGAGCAGAGACTAAAGACTATAATAGATGAGATAAGAAAGGCAAAAAATTCAATAATAGTTTTTATAGACGAGCTTCATACTGTAATAGGAGCTGGTGCTGCTGAGGGAGCGATAGACGCAGCTAATATTTTAAAACCTGCTCTTGCAAGGGGGGAGTTGCAATGCATAGGAGCTACGACTTTTGATGAATATAGAAAACATATAGAGCATGATCCAGCGCTTGAAAGAAGATTTCAGCCTATAATAGTTGACCAGCCTTCGGTTGAAGAGGCGATTGAAATTTTAAAAGGATTGAAAGAAAAATATGAAATGCACCATATGTGTGAATACACTGATAAAGCCATAGAAACTGCGGTTATTCTTTCCGACAAATACATAACCGATAGAGCGCTTCCAGATAAAGCCATAGATCTTATGGATGAAGCGGGATCAAGCGCGAGACTTAAAATGTCTGTTTATCCGCCAGAGTTTAAGGAGAAGGAAAGAGAAATAGAAGAAATCATGAAGAAAGAAAAAGAAGCGGAAGAAAAAAGTGATCTGGAAAAAAAGGCGGAGCTTGTTGACAAAAGAAAACAGTTAAAAAAAGAGTTTGAAGAGATGAAGAGAAAATGGAGAGAAGAAAGAGAAAAGAAAAGAACTGTTGTAACAGATGAGGATATTGCTATAATAGCTTCTAAATGGACCGGGATCCCGGTAACGAGGCTTACTCAATCAGAGGCCGAAAAATTGCTTCATATGGAAGATGAGATACATAAAAGAATAATAGGACAGGATGAGGCGGTTAGAATAATTTCAAAATCAATAAAAAGATCAAGAACCGGGATGAAGGATCCCAAAAAACCTATAGGTAATTTCCTTTTCCTTGGTCCTACTGGTGTTGGGAAAACTGAGCTTGCAAGAGCTGTTGCGGAATATCTTTTCGGCAATGAAGATGCTATGGTGAGAATAGATATGTCTGAATATATGGAGAAGTTTGCGGTTTCAAGGTTGATTGGCGCTCCTCCGGGATATGTAGGATATGAAGAAGGTGGGAAACTTACAGAGGCTGTTAGAAGAAAACCCTATTCGGTTGTAGTTCTTGATGAAATGGAAAAAGCTCATCCTGATGTTTATAATATATTGCTTCAGGTTATGGATGATGGTATTTTGACTGACAGCCTTGGACATAAAGTAAGTTTTAAAAATACCATTTTAATAATGACATCAAATATAGGAGCAAGGCTTATAACCAAAGGTAAAACACTCGGGTTTGTGCCTACTGAGGATAAAGAAAGAGACTACAGAGAGATGAAAGATACTGTTATGGAGGAGGTTAAGAGGGTTTTTAATCCAGAGTTCATAAACAGAATAGACGAAATTGTGGTCTTCAGATCGTTAACGCAGGAGGATATGTATAAAATACTTGATATAAATTTTGCCAAGGTTCAAAAAAAGGTTGAAGACAGGGATATTAAACTTGAGCTTTCTGATAAAGCAAGAGATTTTGTTGTACAGAAAGGTTTTGATCCTAATTATGGGGCAAGACCTCTTTTAAGAACTATACAAAAATATATAGAAGACCCACTTTCAGAATTTATATTAATCAATAAAGTAAAAGATGGTTCAAGAATAAAGATTGATTACTCGGAAGGCGAAAAACTTGATATTAAATTAAAATAATTTGGATTATAGCCTTATGCCATTAATATCGGAATGCGTAAATTAATTCATAGAAGGTTTGCCAATCTATTGCTTTTTTTTCTTTTTATCTGCGTTGTATATTTTGTTTATGCTTTTGTTTTTGCAAGCGTAGATCATATTAATCATTTAAATAATACTAATAAACCACTAAACCGCATTGACATTAATTTTTATATGAGCGATGAAAGATGGAGCGATCTTACCGAAAATTTGAGAAACCTATGTGATAATTATAAGGCTCATGTTGGTGTATATCTTAAAGATTTAAAAACCCAAAAAACATGGGAGTATAATGCAGACAGGCTATTTCGCTCTGCCAGTCTTATTAAATTACCCATAATGATAGCTGTTATGAATAAAGTTGAAGAGAAACAAATATCCCTTGATACTGAACTTACTATTACTGATAAAGATAGAATGGATGGTTCTGGTTCTCTAAAATGGGCAAGGGAAGGGACAACCCTCAGCCTTCTTGAGATTATTTATAGGATGATAACAGATAGCGATAATACAGCGACAAAACTTTTAATAGATTATTTTGGAATAGAATATTTTAAAAGCGCATTCAGGCAGATGGGACTTGCTTATACAAACATAACGCTTGAAGGAATGAGTCTTACATCTGGAAGAGTAGCAAAAGAAAATTATACTACTCCTAGAGAAATGGCTTATCTTCTTGAAAAGATATATAGAAAAGAAATGGTTTCAAAAAGCATGAGTGAGATGATGCTTGATATACTTAAGAGAAACAGAAGCCGATCCAGAATAAGGAAAGGTGTGCCTCTTTCCTGGCAGGTTGGTCATAAAACCGGGCTATTAAGAAAATCGTGTAGCGATGTAGGGATAGTTTTTTCACCACATAGTGATTATATCCTTGCCATACTTTTAGATGATGTTCCAAGCTACAGAAGTGGTAAAGAATTTATAGCTAAAATTGCAAGGGTTACAAGCGAATTTTATAAAATATAACAAACAGTTAAGATACGGAGGAATTATGAAAATTGAGAATAAAATTATCACAGATGTAGAAAAGTATAGGGATTACATAATATATTTACAAAAAGAGCTTACAAAAAGACCAGCCATTTCTCCAATAAGTGGTGGGGAGGGGGAATATGATAAAGCTATCTGGCTTGAAAGCGAGTTAAAGAAATATAAATTTGATAGAATTGAGAGAATTGACGCTCCTGATTCAAAAGCAAAAAATGGTATCAGACCTAATATAGTTGCTATATATAATGGTAAAAAGGCAGATAAAACTGTATGGATTATGTCCCATATTGATATAGTTCCTCCGGGAGAGATCTCTATGTGGTCTTCCAATCCTTATGAGGTTGTCGTTGATGGGGATAAATTAATAGGTCGCGGTGTTGAGGATAACCAGCAAGCTATAGTTTCTTCTTTGCTTGTGGCTAAAGCAATTATGGAAAATGATTTTAGATTTGATTTCAATCTGGGGCTTTTATTTTGCGCTGATGAGGAAACTGGAAGCGGGTTTGGGGCAGATTATGTTGTTGAAAAAAGATCTGATATATTTTCAAAGAATGATATGTTTTTTGTTCCAGATAGTGGCGTTGAGGATGGATCTATGATTGAAGTGGCAGAGAAATCAATATTATGGTTAAAAGTTAAAACGATTGGAAAACAGTGCCATGCTTCAAGACCGTCTCTTGGAATAAACGCATTTAAGGCTGCCTCAGAATTGGTTACAAAAGTTGAGAAGCTTTATAAAATATTCAGGCATAAAGATAAGCTGTATCAACCGCCTTATTCTACATTTGAGCCTACAAAGAAAGAAGCAAATGTTTTGAATGTTAATACAATACCTGGCGAGGATATTTTTTATATAGATATGCGAGTTATGCCTGTTTACAAACTTGAAGATGTTGAATCTGAATTAAGAAAAATGGCTGATGAGATCGAAAAAAAACGAGGCGTTAAGATAACTTTTGAATATATACAGAAAGCTCAGGCAGCTCCCAAAACAGATCCTCAAAGCAATATAGTTGTTGCTCTTAAAAAGGCGATAAAGGATATTCTTAAAGTAAAGCCAAAAGTTTATGGAATAGGTGGAGGAACGGTTGCGGCTTTTTTTAGAAGAATGAATCTTCCAACAGTTGTTTATTCAAAACTTAACGAAACTGCTCATCAGCCAAATGAATATTGTTATATTTCAAATATTATAAGCGACAGTAAAGTTTTCTTAAAAACTATGTTTATCCTGAACTCATAAATTAGTGGCAAGTATCAATGTAATTAAGGAATTTTTATAAATATCATTGCGTGTTAGTTTTTTGATATTGTCTATTTATTATAAAATCATTAATCAAAAATCTATTGTCCGGGTTTATTTATATCTGCGAGAAGTTTGTTACTCTATTTCTTCCATTCTGTTTAGAATAATAAAGTGCTTTATCCGCCTTTTGAATCAGATCTTCTTTTGATATTGCGTCAACTGGATAATAAGCTATTCCTATTGATATTGTAACTTTTAAATCTATAATTCCAAACTTAAATTTATGGTTTTCAACACTTTCTCTTATATAATTGGCTTTACGCGCGCTACCTTCTCTTTCAGCGCGCGGCATTATAATTGCAAATTCCTCCCCACCATATCTTGCTACAAAATCTGTCTCATATACGCAGTTTTTGAGTATAGCACTGACTCCTTTTATTACCTCATCTCCGGCTTGATGACCATATGTGTCATTAATATTTTTGAAATGGTCTATATCTATCATCATAAGCCCAAGAAGGTGTTTGAAATTTTTTGCCCTGATAATCTCCTCCTCAAGTTTTTCATTAAATATCTGCCGCCGATAGAGCCCGCTTAATCCGTCTTTGAGAGATAGTTCCTCTATTTTTGAAAAAAGATAAATTCTTTTTAGAAAAGGGGTTATTTCAGAAGTAAATTCTATAAAATTTTGGGATTTATTGTCAGGCGAGTTTATTATAAAAGCAAAGTAAGTTTCTTTTTCGCCTATTGGTATTATTGTTTTCCCATTTTTGACGATTATGCTTTTGAGTTTTTCCGGGATATTTTCTGTATCACCATAGATTTTCTCAAATCTATCATTTACCTTTATATATAGAGAAGTTTTTTCTCCAGCATATTCATCAGCATATTTTTCAATAGACTTTATTGCTTCTATCTCAAAAGCCTGTGATAAAATAGTAAATATAGAGTGTAAATATTGATTTTTCTTTTCTCTCAAAATAGATTTATCTGTTTCTTGTTTTAACTCAGAAAGATTTTTTTCAAGATTTTTTTGTTTTTCTATAAGCGCATCAATAGATCTATTGTTTTTAATCTCAAATTTTTTTGTTGTTATAACTATAATAATAGAGGATAAAAAAGCATATAGGTTAGCAATGGGTTGTTTGTATGGAGTAAGAAAAAGCACAAGTGGCAAAATCGAGAAAAAAACTGCCATTTTCAGACTTTTTTTTGATATAAAGAAGACCACAATAAAATAAAATAAATTGTAATTCAAAATCTCATTCATAGATAATCCTATCTCGCCCTTCTCTTTTTGCTCTATAAAGTCTTTCGTCTGCTACTCTTATTAACTGGCTTTTACTCGTTGCTTCTTTAGGGAACTCTGCTATTCCCATGCTTACAGTAATTGAAAATTTTTTATTTTCAAATTCAAAAACTTCCAATTTTATTTTTTTCTGGATTATTTTTGAAATTTCAACAGCCTGATTTTTAGGAGTTTGAGGCAGTATAATTGCAAATTCTTCTCCTCCGTATCTTGCAATAAAATCAAACTCCCTTACAGCTTTTTTAATAGTCAAAGAAACTCCTTTTAGAACATTATCTCCAATCTGGTGTCCATAGGTATCGTTAATCTTTTTGAAGTGATCTATATCTATTATAACAAGAGAAAGTGGGCGTTTGGTTCTGGCGGAAACAAG
Organism: Elusimicrobiota bacterium; assembly: GCA_036574205.1. Lineage (GTDB taxonomy): Bacteria > Elusimicrobiota > Elusimicrobia > Elusimicrobiales > UBA9959 > JAAYVG01. The sequence goes on from JAINCQ010000021.1 coordinate 69,138, forward strand.
TATTTCTTCGTCTATTTTTTCCTGAAAGACTCTATGTGTGAAAAGTCCGGTAAGAGGATCTTTTCTCGCAAGTTCTTCCGTCGTTGAATATAGAGAAAGATTTTCTATTGTTATAGATGCGGTGGTTACCAGCATTTCCGCGGTTCTAAAATCATCCGCTGTGAAATAGTTTTCTTTTGTTGAACTGATTTTTATAACCGCTATCACATTTGAAAATGCTGAAAGAGGAATATAGAGCGAAGAGTTTTCTTCTTCCTTAAAATGATTACGCCCATATCTTGTCTCTTTTTTAATTGATGGAATAAATATCGGCATTTTCGTTTTAAAAACATCCTCTACTATCCTGGAATATCTCAAAGAAATAATAAACTCACTTGTGCTTTCTGGAAATAAATAACCAAGTCCTCTCATAAGTTGTTCAACTATCTGGTCGTTATTTTTTGAGTTTTGAATGGCTTTTAGTATGGCAAATACCTTTTGTCTGGACTGATTTTTAGACTCAACGTTTTCCCTGTATTGTTGATAAAAGGTTAACTTTGAGTTTATTTCGTCTATATTTTTTTTTATTTCTAAAATCTTTCTTTCAATATTTTCATTATCATCAATACTTTTTTTCTCTATTGAATTTTTTGCGATGGAAAAAAAAAGAACAGATAAAAAACCTACAAAATTTGCCGCATATACGGTAAAATTTCCAGAGTTGAAAATTTTTGGAAGTATAAGTGATATGAAGAATATAAATGATAAAAACACAAAGCGAATCTCAAAATCGCCATACCTTAATATTGACAACGGGATGACAAAAAAAGGAATTATTTTAGCAGAGTTTTTGTGATTTTCAAAGAGAATGAGAGCTACAACAGCAAAAAGAGCCGCACAGTAAAATGCTCTTTTTCTGGATTCATTAATAATCATTTATTAAATTTTATCAATTTTGATTCTTTTTTGCCAATATTTATTTAGCTTGTTGATTTTCTAAAAAAGTTAAAAAATGCTAAACTTTAATTATTATGAAATACATAAATATATTAGTGGTATGCTTTCTCATCTTCTCATTTTCGTGCAAGAGTAAAGAAAGTAAGACAAAGATTCTTGCAAAAGTGGGGAACACCTACATAACTGAGGATTACCTCAATGAAAAAGTTATGGAGATAGGTGAATTTGATTACCTTAAAACCAGGATAGGGAAAAAGCAATTTCTGGATGTGCTCATAAATGAGCAGCTTGTTAAAATAGCATCGGAAAACAGCGATATAAAAGGCTCAAAAGAGTATAAGGAAAATGTGGCTAAGATAGAAAATGAGTTAAAAAAAAGGATGGAGGAATATAGAAATGTTATTCTTGCCAAAATGTGGCTTGAAAAATTGAGAAATACTGAGTTAAAAACAACTGACGTAGAGATTGAAAAATTTATAAAAGAAAATCCTTATTCTGTTTCCTTTGATCAGGTAATAACTACTGATTATGAAACGGCTCAAAGTATAATATCCGAGATGAAAAGAGGGGTTTCTGTAGAGAGTATCGCCCAAAAATATAAGGATAATGACAGTGTTGTTGTTAATAAGCTGCCACCTGTCATAAAAGGTGAGTTAATGGGGGAGCTTGAGGATGTTGTTTTTAAGATGAAGATTGGCGAAATAGGTGGCATAATAAAAACCAAGCTTGGATATCATATAATAAAGAAAAACTCTCAAAATGTTTATTTAACGGCATCAAACCCTCAGGCAAAGGAGAGAGTCAGAAGGGTTCTTGAGAAAAAAAAATTTGACGATTATATAAGCAAACTTCAATCGAAATATAAAGTGGAGGTGGTTGATGAAGAGTATAAATAGTATTTTCCTTATGCTTTTTGCCTCTTCTTCCCTATTTTCTCAGGTCAAAGAAGATATAGTGGCAAAAATAAACGGAGAAGCAGTACTGCGATCAGAATTTGACAAAGCCAAACAGATGATAATAGAGCAGTATGCAGAGTTTTCTCCTCAAACACTCAAAGAAGATAGATGGGAAGATAAGGTTAACAAAATGGCCTTTGAGAAAATCGTAGGTGAAGTTTTAATAAAACAGGAATCGGCTAAGTTAAATGTAAAAGTAACTGAGCGAGAGATTGAAAACGGAGCTAATGAAGTTAAATCAAGGTTTTCTTACGATGTAAAAGGTAATCGCCTTTCTAATGCCGAGGCGGAAAAAGCTTTTTTTGACGAACTAAAAAAGCAGAATATGACATATGAAGAGTTTAAGGCAAAAATAAAAAGAGATTTAATGGCAAGAAAACTTGTAGATCAGTTAATAAAACCAAAGATTGCTCCACCATCTGAATCTGAGTTGAAACTATTTTTTGACAAAGTAATGCTTGTAATGAATGGGACTGAAACATTAAAGACAAACGAATCTGATATGGAGGATTACGCGGCTATAGCCAGTAAGTTTAAAGAGGTTTTCTCGGAAAGGATAAGGCTTAAACATATCCTTATAAAGTTTGATAAGAGTGATATAGTATCAAAAAATCAAGCTCTTGAAAAAGCAAAAAATATTAGAAATAGAATAATTAATGGAGAAGATTTTGATGATATTGCAATAAAAGAATCTGATGACAGCGATAGCGCAAAGCGTGGTGGTGATATAGGATATGTGATAAAAGGTATGCTTCCTCAAGAACTTGAAAAAACAGCTTTTTCAATAAACTTAGGAGAAATATCAAATCCAATTGAAACTGATTTTGGATATCATATAATTTGTGTAACTGAAAAGAAAATAGCTCAAAAAGTAAGATTTGATATGGTTAAAGATGAATTAGCTAATATAATGATGCAGAAAAAGTTTGCGGAAGAGGTTGAAAAATATGTGAAGGAATTGAAGAAAAAAGCAAAAATAGAAATTTTTGATAGCAAAATTGAAAAAAAATAAATTTATCCACTAAATCTGAATTTAATCAAAATGTATGGGAGTAAGAGTCCTAATTACTCAGGGAGACCCTTCCGGGATAGGTCCTGAGGTAATAGTAAAGGCGGTAAGAAATCTAAATAAAAAAGAGCGTGATAATATTTTACTTGTTGGGGATAGAGATATTTTTATAAAAGCAGGATGGAATTCTAATCTATGTTCTATTATCCCGACTGAGGTCTTTGGTTTCAGGCTTATAAAATCGACCTCAAATGCTTTTTCTGGAAAGCTTTCTTTTAAGTCACTTGATGTGGCGTTAAAGATTCTTGAATCAAAAAGAGCTGATGCGCTTGTTACAGCTCCAATTTCAAAAAAATCATGGGATATGGCAGGCATAAAATATCCAGGGCATACTGAGTATTTTAGAAAAAAGTTTGGTAAAGACCTTTTAATGTGTTTTAATAAGGACAAAATGAATTTTGCGCTTCTTACAGAACATATACCACTAAAAGATGTCTCAAGATATGTAACTCAACATAATATAAAATTGAAAATAACACTTTTGAAAGAAATGATTTCCTTCTTTAATTTTTCTAAGAATCCAATTATATTAGTTGCAGGGTTAAATCCTCATTGTGGCGATGGCGGGGTTATAGGCATGGAAGAAAAAAAATATATTATACCTGCTATTAGAGCTATGAAAAAAAGTGGGGTTAAGGTTTTTGGTCCTTATAACCCGGATGATATATTTGAAAAATATTTTAAGATGAAAGCCAATGGGGCAATTTTTATGTATCATGAACAGTTGATTCCTCTTTTAAAAGTTATAAGCAAAAAAAATGATATAGTCCATATAACGTGGGGTCTTGATTTTATAAGAACTTCTCCCGCTCATGGAACTGCTTTTGATATAGCCTGGAAAAATATTGCGGATGAAACTTCTATGTATAAAGCGATAAAAACAGCTATGATGCTTATTAGAAGAAAAAATTCTTTCTAATATGTTTTTATTGTATTTGTTGAAGAGTTATAATATTTACTGTCTTTGGGATCTTAGTTGCTGAATGAAAGTCTCTTTTTGAATTTTTATTATCCTCAGAGAGTTCAAAAATATCCACCCTGTAAAATATAGTAGCTTTATTTTTTTCTATTTTAACACTATCTATTTTAAAAATACCTGGTGCAAGTTCAGATTTGGATATTATAGCCGCTATCTTTTCTTTTTCAAAATCCACCGCAATATTTTCCCTCACTCTGTTGTGAGAGATAAACTCTGACCAGGAATTAGAAGTCGTGAATATTTTATAATCACATGGAGCATAAATTGGAGTAATGTTTGAAAATTCTTTCCCAATATCTGGGACAACCACTGTATTTATTTTTTCGCTTTTTTTAATATTATCATAAAGGTTTATTTTTTTGTTAAGATCAGATTCCTTTAAATTAACATAAACCTTATTCTTTGATTTCGCCATCTCAGCAAGCCTTGTCATAGGGTCAAGCTCTTTTTCCGCAACCTCAATAAAGTTTTTATTTTTAATAAGTTTTATTGCTTCAGTTTCATATACATCTTTGCTTGAGATATTTATTTTTTCTATATTTCTTCTTTTAATATCTTCAAGCGAAACTCTGGCTTGAGCTATAGCGTTTGCGGCATAATCGGTTTCAAACGGAGTGACAACGCTTCTGGCAGAATATTTTTTTTCTATAATAGCATAAGTAACGATTAAAACAACACAGAAAGCAAAAAGCAATATATATAATTTTCTGTTTAATTTCATACACATAAATTTTACAATATTTTCTTAACTTCTTTGTATTATTTTTGTAACATATATTTTTTAGAATTTCTATTGAGGTATTTATGAAATATTGGGTGTATATAAATGAGGAAATAAAAGGTCCGTTTGAAATAAAAGAGCTTGAGAAACTTGAAGGTTTTAATAATTCAACCCTGGTATGTCCTCAAACAACAAGTGAGGAAGATACAAAAGAATGGAAAGAAGCAGCATCATTTCCAGAACTGGCGGCTATACTCTCAAAAACAATAGGTCAATCACCAGAGCCACAAGTCCCTGATTCTGTTCAATTGCCTGTTTCAGATAAAAAAGAAGATGTAATGATAGAAAGATTTAATGCAAATAACTTATTTTCACCAAAACTTAATCTGGAAGAAGAGAAGACATACTTTCAAAGCACAGATCCTCTTACACTCTCACAAATAAGAAAAAGAAGCGAATCTATAAGCCAGGAACTATCTCAAACTGAAATATCAAAACAGGAAATTAAAGATGAACAGCTTGAAAAAAAAGACGAACAATCTCATAAATCACCTAATCAAATGCCTGATGAAACAGTAAAAGATCAGGTGGAGTTAAATATCGATGATTTAAAAATTCCGGATAGCGATTTGCTTATTTCAGGAAAGGAAACCCTTTCAGTAGAACCTACAAAAGAGCAGGAACCATATCAGGAAGTAAAAAAAGAGGTAAGTGAATTTAATGCTAATGTCTCTGAATTTAAGGCAGACATTGAGGAGTTTAAATCTGAGAAAGCTGATGGGGAAACAGATAAAGATATTTCAACTATTAACCAGAGTGAAGTTGAAAAAATGTCCAGATATGAAATATCTCAAGAAATTGCAAGCAAAATAAAAGAGATAGAGGAAAAAATTGTGGTAAAAGACGAATTTGAAAAATTTAAAAACGAAATTGACATCCTTTTAGCTCAAAAGCTTGCCTCCCAACAGCCCTCTATCCAGAAGGAAGTTTTAGATCATCTTGAAATAGAGGTGAAGGACTTAAGAGTAAGGATAGATATGATTGAAAAAAAGCTTTCAGATTTAGATAAAAATGCTGAACCGGTTCCACAGGAGCTTAACTTACAAAGCGATACTAATAAAACTAAAGAGGAAGATAAAAAAGATATAGAAAAGACGGTTATAATAAAAACTGAATCTCAAGAGAATAAGAAAGCGCCATCAGATCTTCCTAAAAAAATAGCAAAAGGGATTGGTATTATAATTCTTTTACTGGCAGTTGCTGTAAGTATTCTTTTTCTATTAAAGCAACTCGGGATATTTGATTTTACTAAATTACTTTCGCAAAATAAATCAACGACTGCTTTAAAACAGGAGAGCGCCAATCCACCATTATCAATCCCTGTTACAGTGTCAACGCAAACTGATGCACTTCAAGAGGTTCCATTGGCAACGCAACCTCTAACAATAAATATACCTACAGCAACCGTAGAAGGACAACAGCAAATTCAAAAAGACGATATAGATGAGATAATAAAAGAAGTTAAAAATTATATGCTTAAAGGAAAAGATAATCTTGAAACAACAATTTCTAAGATACTTGCTTCAAGAAAACAAAATCCATCTAAAATTAAATGGTTTGCTGAGGAAAAAGATGGGTTATATATCATTACAGCTGAGCTAAACGACCATGCCAAAAAAACGATTTTCAAGTTTGAATTTGACCCAAAATCTAAAGTACTCAAGCCGCTAAACACACTTTCAATTAATACTCTTAAAATGATGATGCAGGATGAAAAAGTCAAAAAAAAGGTCGCTTCTAATAAAAACAAGCCTGCGGCTAAAGAAGTCAAAAAAAAGGCGCTTGAGCAAAAAACCTCAGAAAATAAAGAGTCGGGTGAAAACATTTCTCAAGAAACCTCACAATCTTCGCAGTCGTCGGAGGATGAGTATTTAATTATTGGAGAATGATTTTACTTTATCATAGCCAAAAGGCTAAAAGAAATTCCCTTAGGTCCTATTTTTAAATAGACCGAAAAGTAATTAAAAATAAATCAAAAGTCCCTTTAAAAAACTGTTTTTCCTTGTTAAAATTTATTTAAGATGTGGATGTATTGGTTTAGAGATTTTTAAATATGAAACGCAGGATAATATTATCATTAGTGGCATTGTTTTATCCGTTTTTTTTATTTTCGCAGTATATAGATCCCGAAATAGAGAAATATTTTGAGAAAAAATATGGATATCTTTCAGAAAATGGTTTTAGAGATAGTCCAGTATCAACAGTCTCAAAAGATTTTGCGTCTGAGGTGAATAAAAACCAGAAGATAATAACTTACTCACTGCTTCCTCAGCCTGACTATACAGAAACCCCTCTTCATTACGATTTGAAAAAGCAAAACACAACTGGCGCGATTTCTTACTATATACTAAACCCTACTTCCGGGCAGGACACAAATTTTATAAATTACGTAGCCATAGATATCTCTCTTCAAAAGAGGAATTATGCCTCTGTTATAAACACCCTTTCTAAGAAATATGGTTTTATACTGGCTGGAGAAGAGACATACCTAAATGATAGCGAATCTATTGTGGTATTTGGATGGATTGATGAAAAAGCATTTTCAAACATTAAAAATGTGGTTGGGATAGATAAATTTTCTTTTTCAAAAAGAGAGATGAAAGCGCCAATGACCAGTGTAAGTCTTACAATTAAAATTCCAAATAACAGGGATATTGTGGTATTTTCCGAAAAATTTGTAGAAAAATTATCAGAGTATGGTTTTGTTAAGAAAAGTCTTGAAATTCTTTCAAGCGATAAAAAATATAGATTTACATTTATAAAAATAAATGGTTCAATCCCGATAGATAAGACTAAAATTCTTCTAAAATATCCATTTGTGGTTGAAGCAAAATCATAAAAATCAATTTTATTGCCAATCAGTATTGATTTAAGTTGCCCATCCTTTTTGAAATTTCTATTGATTTTGAGAAAAGATATAGTGAAATGGGAAAAAGAAAAATCAAAAATGCTATTAAAATTTTAATTTCTGCCGATATATCAACCAAATTAGCCTGGGAATAAAAAATTTTTTGAAAAGCTTTGATTGAGTAATTTAAGGGGATGAAGTCAGATATTATTCTTATTTTTTCCGGTAATAGTTGAGTCGGAAAGTAAACCCCTCCAAAAATACTTTCAAATATTGCTATAAAAAAAGAAATAATATCTCCTTTTTTAAATAAGACAACGAATGAAGAAGATAAGAAAGCAATTGAAGAAAATATTAAAACTGATATGATAAGGGTTGTTATAAGAGCCATAATGTTTACGGAGGATATCTTTATTAAATCAAATTGACAGACTATTAAGTAATATAAAACAGCCTCAATGCTTGATAATAAAAAACTGTATATAATTAAGGAAATGAGATAAGAAATTATTATAGATTTGTTTGATATTATGAATTCAAAAACTCCGCTTGAAATATCAAAATTAATTCTTTGATTTATTGTAGAATTTCCTCCGGAATAATTAAAAACTAAAAAAGAAACAAAAACATAAGAAAAATAATTTATATCAAATGATTTAAGATATCTTTCAACCTCATATTTGAAATAAGAATTTATGAAATAAAATATCAATAAAGTAAGAGACAATGAAAATAAATTTGATATAAGAGTAAATTTATAATTTTTTTCTATAAGAATATTTTTTTTAATCAAATAAAAAATTTCTTTTATCATAATTTCTCAAGATAAACAATTTCATCTGCTATTTCTTTTTCTTTTAAACTGGCGCTTGCTATTATTATTGTTCTTTGTTTTTTTTCTTCTTTTAATATTTTTGATAAACATTCTGAACTTTTCTCATCAAGTAGAACAAAAGGCTCATCTAAAAGCCATATCTTGCTTTTTGAAAGAAAGCATAAAAGAAGATTCGCTTTCATCATATTACCATTTGAAAGCTGACCAAATTTTTTGTTTATAAATTGTCTATCCATCATTAAAGTATCGCTTGCCATTTCAAAATCATTTAAATTATATGAAAAGTGATATATACCGCTAAAAAAATCTATATTTTCTTTTACCGTTAACTGCCAGTAGAATCTTCTGGTATAGTTATAGACAATATATACCAATCTAGGGTTAAAGTTTTTTAGAAGGTGATTATTTACTATAACATCTCCTTTATCCGGTATTAAAAAACCAGCCATTATTTTTAGTAAGGTTGTTTTCCCATACCCATTTGGAGCTGTTATAAGATAAATCTTATTTTCTTCAAATTTTAAGTTTAGATCTTTAAAAATATTCTTTCTTTTGAACGAAAATAGTTCTTTGTAAGAATAAGATATATTTTTTAGCTGCATTATAATAAATTTTCTAAAAGGATTTTTCCGCCTAAAATTATAAGTATTATTCCGGCTATTTTCTCCATCTTATTTTCAAAAAAATTTTTCCCTTTATATCCCATGTTTATTCCTATAACGCTCATTATAAAAGATACAATGCCAATTATTATAACAGGTAAAACTATGGATGAGTTTAAAATAGAAAAAGTTATCCCAATTGCAAGCGCATCAATGCTTGTTGCTATTGCTAATAGAGTTAAAGTTTGAAAACCAAAAGGGCATTTATCGTTTTTTAAACAGCCTAACTCATCAATTTGATATGATTCGTATATCATTTTAGCTCCTATTATAAAAAGTAGGGTGAAAGCAACCCAGTGGTCAAATTTTTCTATATAAACAGAAATTCCTTTTCCGGCAAAATATCCGATTATAGGCATTATTGATTGAAAAAAGCCAAAGAAAAAAGCCATCTTAATCATATTTTTGATATTTAAAATTTTCATTGTTCCACCGCTTGAAATGCTTACAGCAAAACAATCAAGTGAAAGACTTAATGCTATAATGAAGATTTCAGTTAAGTTCATTCATATATTTTATAAAATTAAAAGAAAGAGTCTTTAAATTTTAATTTTATGAAAGATCATTATCCACAGTTTAAACACGATCGTGTAAAATTAGTGGATAATGGTGAAATTTAAAATATATAAAATATATTGGTTAGAAATATGAATATAAATATTGTAAGGATAAGAAATGTTTTGCTATTGGATAGTTTAAGGGCAATTGATGAAATTATATGGCAGAAGAATTTTAGTATTGGAGTTTTTAAAGGGGCAGGGATGATAATTAAAGGAATTTATAGTATTGATGAAAGGGAAATGAGCGATATTGATATATTGGTAGATGAAAAAGATTTGGGTTGTTTTATTGATGAAATAGAAAATATTGGTTTTAAAAAGATTAAGGATGGAAGAAACTCATATTATAAGGATATTGGAGAAAAATTTGCCCCACTTATATTTGATGTTCATACTTATTTTTCAAATATTAATTTTAGCGACTTTGAATTTGAGACTGTTAAAGAATTTAAAGCTATAAAAGTTTTAACTGATGAATGGCTTTTGATAACAACTGCTGTCCACGGAATAATAAAACATGGTTGTTTCGGTCAAAGGGATAAATCTGATTTTTTAAAAATATTAAACTATGCAAAGATAAAAGATGGTTTTTTAATAGATAAGGTGATGGAAAAAGCAAATAAAAATAAATTAGGATTAATTCTGAAAACGGCTTTTAAAGTCTCTGGAATTGAAATTCAATCAACTCAAAAAAGTCTTAAAGAAATGCTTTCTTTCCCTTTTATATGGCTTTCTTTTAAAAAACATTTTACATTTAATGAGTATATCCTTCCTTTTTTTTATGATACAAGAAAAGTAGAGGATTTTATAAACTGTAGAGTAGGTTTTAAGAGGCTTATTAGTATAATTGCAAGAATTATAACAAACAGAGAGAACTAAAATTTATCGCATTATCATATCTTTGAAAATTAAAAATAAGTTTTACTTTAATCTTATATTTTTATGGGATGATTTGAAGCAGTTAAGTAAAATTAAAATTTGGATTTAAATAGATAAATTTTTAAAATCTGAGTTTGTTATATTTTATCATTGATTTTTCTTATATTTGTGTTATACTATATATAGTAGTATTGAGATGCTACTTTTATGCATATATAATGTAGATTATGAGCTCTCTTAACTATAGCGTTAAAATAAGACATTAAATCTTTATAAAAATTTTATATAAATAAGATTAATTCAAATAAAGATTTTCTTAATTTTGTTTGTATATTAATAAAAATATTTTATGAAAAAATATATATTTATAAGTTTATTTCCGTTTTTATTTGAAGTTTTTTCTTTTTCTGAGATACGAATAAAAACAGTTGAGTTTAATTTTGGGGGATATTATTCATCAACCAACCTTGGCAGTGCCACTCAATATAATTTTCCAGCAAGATTTATTAAACTGCCTGAAAACTCAAAGGTGATAAGAAGTGCATGGATTGAGTATGCAGGGCTTGCGGTAAGTGCTGCAAATGTTAATCCTCTGGTTATATATTTTGATGCTGGAACAGTTCCTCAAACAGCGCGCTTTACATCAACTCGGTATACAACTCAAAGTAGTGAGTCGATCGTTTTAAGCGCAAAGGCGGATGTAACATCTGTTGTATCAGCTCAAGTTAATAATCTTTCATCTGGTGTGAATTTTGCCTGTGGCATTAAAATAACCGGTCCAACAAGCAACATCCATACAGTAAAACTTTATATTACATATGAATATGATGATAACTCACCTCTTCAAGTTAAAACTGTAAGGTTTCCACTTTATTCTGATTGGTCAAATAAAATTGCTTCATATAAAAATCCCAAAGCCCCAGGAACTTCTTCTTTTCAGTATTATGTAGATTTACCGGATTTAAATCAAATCTATCAACAGTGGTTTGAAATAACAGGATTTAAGAGACGCATTAATACTACAGCTGGACGGATATATCTTACAATTGATGGCGTAAATTATGAGCCAACTATGTATATTGATTCATCACTTGGTGATTCTTTTTATTTTAGGTATATTTCTTCATCAACGGTAGTCCCTGGTTTTTCCACTGGAACTTTACAGACGGTAAACATTTATACTGTAAATGATCCAATACATTTTCTTGGTGGTGAGGTTGTAATTACCTATGAGTTTTTAAACTCAGCAGATGAAAAGGTTAATACTATTAGAAAATTTGTTGGGCAAAGCGCAGCTGGCACATCTCAAAGTGTTTTTAATACCAAAATATTTTTAAATGAAGAGGACATAACCCCACTTGAGGTTTACGCAAAGATAAATGGCAGTAATGATGGAACTGCCACTTCAACAAGTTTTTCAGTAGTCTCATCTTTAGGAGGATATAGTCTTCAAACTTCAACATATAGCATTTATTATGCTGGTGCTTTGATAAGCGACTGGAAGTTTATATACTCATTAAATAGTGCGATAAATAGTTTTTCAAATGGCGTTTTATTTTCTTCTACAATCTCAGCAAATACAACTGCTGGTGGTTATGGCATTGAGCTTTTTATAACCTATAAATACAAAAATGATAAAGCTCATACAACAAACTATGGCGTTTTTGGTGGAAATAATACAGCTATTGCAACTACCTATAACTATACCAACGTTCCTCTTTTTTGGGTTGAAAGTGGAAGTTCAAAGGTTGTTCAAAGTGGTTATGTTGTTAGTGATATTGTTGCGGCAAATTTAAATGGTGATCAACGAACACGAATTGCTTTTAATTCAAATACTCCCCTTACAATGACTCACAGGACAATAAATGAATCCCCAGCAATGTTTCAATTATATGAAAATCTTTCTCAGATAAATCCTTCAACAAATGCATTTACAATAAATTATACAAATGCTTCCTCAAGAAATAGTATATTTAATGGCCTGGCTTATATAAATTATCTTTACACACCGCCTCCAAATCTACCTTATAATTTAGTTCAAAAAAGAGATGACACTGGTTATGAAATTCCAGTATCAAGCTGGATAAACACAAATTCTGTAAGTTTTTATGCAATGCTTTCAAGTTCAAAAACTTATGATAATTTAGCTTTATCGGTTGAATTAAAACCGAACTCAGCTGCTTTTGATGAGTCAAATCTTTCAACATCATCTTTTACTACTTTTAATCGTTATACAAGCACATATGTTGTTGTTAGCATAAGTTCATCTTCTCTTGTTGAAGGGCTTTATAAATGGCGAGCAAGAAGTATTGGTGATGGTGGAAAGTCTGACTGGATTAAGTTTGCTGCCCCTTCGTTTGGAGTTGATTTAACAGACCCAGCTTACCCTCCTATGGCTTATATAACCCCAGCGGATAATTCAGCGTTTAACTTTAGTGGAGTTAATTTTTTATTTGAAAGTGTAGAGGACAATCTTTCAGGGACAAAAAATTATGAACTTATACTTTCAACTGATGAAAATTTTTCACCTATTTATTTTTCATCAAAACCCATCTCTCCATCTGCCTATGCTAATTTGAACGAAGGGAAGTATTTCTGGAAGGTGAGGGTTTATGATAATGCCGGAAATATTGGGCTTTGGTCAAGTACAAGGAGTTTTATAACTGATATAACCCTTCCCGAGATAATAGATAATCAAAGCGGTGATGATATCTGGATAAGTTCAAACTCAAGGCAGTATGATGTTGATTTTGAGGATAGTTTATCGTATTTGAATAAGTTTCAAATAAAGATTACAAGTGGTCCTAATCAAACTGGGACAGTTATATACGGTTGGGGTGATGTAGTAACAAATATAAATCAGCCTTCATACACAGGTTTATGGACTATTCCGCAGGATATATGGGATTTAATCCCGAGTGGGACAAGCTATATAAGTGTAAAAGTTTATGACAATGCGAATAATGTTTCTATTTCAACTGATGTTTTTTATGTTTTAAAGGATACTATTTCACCGACAGTTCCTGTTTTAAGTTTACCTGTAAATGGTTCAAGTGTTAATGTTATGAATGTAAGTTTTAGCTGGAATGCTTCGGTAGATAGTTTAAGTGGGGTAATGGGGTATGAGATAGTTATTTCAACTGATAATAAT
>JAINCQ010000001.1:0-9048 GCA_036574205.1 Elusimicrobiota bacterium
GTTTCAAATTCAAACACTAACTTTTTGATTAATGCTACAAGGCTTTCTACTACTCAGAGATATGGGGCGTATGTAATAAACTATCTTGGTCCTGCTGGAACTATGGGTTGCAATAATGCTTATTGCACATCTGAGTTGATTGATTAGTATTAATATATTTATTAAATCAAAAACAAAGTTGGCTGAATATTGTAATCCTTTTATAAGATAGCTTTTGGTGTTATTTCTCAGTTTACTATATTTATTTATAGTTTTTTTCTACCTAAATTCTTTTGGGAGCTTTATCTAAAAATATCTTATAGTATATTGATAGATAAGATTTTATTTTTATATAATTTTATATAACCATATGGTTATATGATTTATGGAACTGATAAAGATCTTAAAATTAATATCTAATACCACAAGACTAAGGATATTAAATCTCTTAAAAGAAAGAGAGGTATGTAATTGTGAGTTGAAAGAAGTATTAAAAATAAGCCAGCCAGCGGTATCAAAGCATATAAAAAAATTAAAAAATTTTGGATTAATAAATAAAAGAGAAGACGGTTGGTGGAGTTATTATTCTATTAATTTTAAAAATCCAGAAATTAGGAAAATAATTCTTAGTTTTTTAGATATTATATCTAGTGATAATAAAATTAAAGCTGATTTAAAAAAACTTTATAATATAAAATGTCTTTCAGTGGAGAAAAAGAATGAAGGATATAAGAATAAAAGTAAAAAAGACATACTCAAATATCGCTAGAAATAAGACCTCTTGTTGTTCTGGTAACTGTTCCTGTCAAAATAGTGTAATGCCTGTTAAAGAGGCAGATCTTGGATTATCCTGCTGAGATCCTGTTTCGTTTTCTAAAATAAAGAAAGGAATGACTGTGCTGGATTTAGGAAGCGGGGCTGGCAAGGATGTATTTATAGCTGCGCCACTTGTAGGGGAAAAAGGAAAGGTTATTGGTATAGATATGACATACCAAATGATAAAACTGGCAAAAAAAAATGCTCAAAAATTTAAAAAGGCGACTGGACTGGATAATATTGAGTTTAAGCATGGATTTATAGAAGATTTGCCAATTGAAAACGAGACTGTAGATTTAATTATTTCAAATTGTGTTATAAATTTATCTCCTGATAAAGAAAAAGTTTTTAAAGAAGCTTATAGGGTTTTAAAACCTCAAGGAAAACTAGTTATAAGTGATATTGTTTTGAATAAAAAATTACCTGAAAAAATAAAAAATGATATAAATTTTTATTCTGCGTGTTTGTCAGGGGCATTGTTAAAGAAAGAGTATTTAAGTTGTATTAAAAGGGCAGGATTTAGAAATGTAAAAATACTTCACAAAGAAAGGTATAATTTAAATAATGATAAAGGGTGTTGTTCTAATGGAGATAAAACGGTAAGGTATTCTGCCTGGAGTATAACTTTGAGAGCTTTAAAACCTAAGGAAGAGGTTAATTTATGAAAAAAAAGATACTTTTTTTATGTACTGGAAATTCTTGTAGGAGTCAGATGGCGGAAGGGCTTGCCAGGAAAATATTAGATCCAAATAAATTTGAGGTTTATTCTGCAGGGACAAAACCTTCTTTTGTTGATCCACGAGCCATAAAAGTTATGGCTGAAATAGGTATAGATATATCAAATCATACGTCAAAAAGTGTAGATGAATTTAAAGATATTGATTTTTATGCCGTTATTACTGTTTGTGACAAGGCAAAAGAAACCTGCCCTTTGTGGGTCGGAAAGGCTAGTTTAAGACTTCATCATAGTTTTGAGGATCCACCTCTTTTAGCTAAAGGTGCTAAAACTGAGGAAGAAGCTCTTTTACATTATAGAAGGATAAGAGATGAAATTAAAAAGTTCATTGAAGCATTAAGAATATAGGAGGAGTTATGGAAAAGAAAATGAATTATTTAAGCCTGTGGGTTATTCTGTGTATGATAATCGGCGTGATTATTGGTAAGAATTTTCCACAATTAACGGATTTATTAAGGAAAATGGAGTTTGGAACTAGTTCCCATATAAACATACCTATTGCCGTGCTTTTGTGGCTTATGATATATCCAATGATGCTTAAAATAGATTTTTCGTCTTTGAAAGATGTCGGGAAAAAGCCTAAAGGTCTTTTAATAACCCTGTTTGTAAATTGGCTTGTAAAACCTTTTTCCATGGCTTTATTAGGCTGGGTTTTTTTTAAGCATATTTTTGTGCCTTGGATAGGACAGGAAATAGCTCAACAATATATAGCGGGGGTAATAATTCTGGCCGCAGCTCCCTGTACAGCTATGGTTTTTGTATGGAGTTATCTTGTAAATGGAAATGCAGCATATACTTTAGTTCAGGTTGCCCTCAATGATTTAATAATGCTTGTGGCTTTTGCGCCGATAGTAAAACTTCTTGTTAGCGGTGCTTCTAATCTGATAGTGCCTTTCAATGTTCTTTTGTGGTCTGTTTTTATATTTGTTGTCATTCCGCTTTCAGCTGGTTTTATAACAAGAAATATTATGATTAAAATTTATAGTGAGAGATGGTTTAATGAATCCTTTATTCCTAAATTTGGATCTGTAAGTTTTATAGCTTTACTTGTAACGCTTATCTTTATATTTGCTTTTCAGGCTGATAATATAATTTCAAAGTCTTTTCATGTAGTTTTAATATCGGTACCAATAATCATACAGGTTTATTTAAACTCTTCGTTGGTATATTTGCTTATGAGAAAATTTAAGGTAGAGTTTTCTATAGCAGCCCCGGGTGCGCTTATAGGAGCAAGTAATTTTTTTGAGCTTGCAGTGGCAACTGCGATCTCTTTGTTTGGTCCTGAATCTGGTGCTGCCCTTGCTACTGTAGTTGGTGTTCTTGTAGAGGTTCCAGTTATGCTTAGTGTTGTAAGAATATGTCTTAAAACTAAAAGCTGGTATGAGAATAAAATATGTTAAAATATAGAACAGGGAGGCATTATGAGATTTATAATAACTTTTTTTTGTGGTTTGTTTTTTTTGACATCATGTTCACGAGATGAGAAGACAATAGGATTTCATTCTAATCCTGTTGTTATCGGATTATCCTATTCATATTTTGAAAAATTAGAGGATAGAGATTTTAAAGCTCTTGAGGATAAAATTTCATCTGACCTTTCAATGAGAGTAGTAATAAAGACTTTCAGGGATTCCATTGATTTGATAGAAAACATTGGTTCAAATGAGGTTGATTTTGCTTTCCTTACTTTAAACGAATACCTTATAGCAAGGGAATTTTATGGTGCTGTCCCATCTCTTCAGATTTTAAGAAACAAAGAGGATAAATATTATAGCGTTATTGCAGTAAAAAACAAAGAGATAAACAATATTGAGAAATTAAATGGAAAGCGGTTTGCATCAAGAAGCCAGTATTCTATATCTGGATTTGTTTTGCCATCAATATTGTTTTCAAAACTTGGGGTAAAACCAATATTTGTATTTACCGACTCTTTTGAAAATTCATATAAAAAATTAATTGAAGGGGATGTTGATGCTGCAGGTTTTTATAAAAATTTTATTAAAGATAAAAAAGAGCTAAATGCCATATATGAAATAGGTCCAATTCCAAATGAACCTCTTGTTTGTAGAAAAGGTCTTTTAAATAAAATTTGTTTAAAAATTTCAAATGAATTCTTGGCTCTTTCAAAAGATAAAGAATATTCTAAAATATTGAACAAAATGGCGGATATAACAGGATTTAAAGAAGTAAATGTTTCAGTTTATCGTGATTTGCATAAAACTATATTAAATTATTCTAAGGGGATATACTCTCTTGTGCCTGATGGAATAAAAATAAGAAAACTTCATGAGGAATATAGAATAGATTAATAATTTATCTTATTTTTCGCTAAGTTTTATTGTTAATTATTATTGGGCGATGAGAAGTTAGATCTTTTTCGTTAAGAATACAGTAAGAAGCAATTATTATAATATCTCCTTCACAACATAATCTTGCTGCAGCACCATTTATTTGTATTTCTCCTTTTTTACCATATATAACATATGTTGAAAACCTGTTACCATTTGATATGTTATAAATATCTACTTTTTCGAACTCATTTAATTTAGCTTTTTGTGCTAGCTCTCTGTCTATTGTTATTGAACCTTCATAGTCAATATTTGTTGAGGTAACCTTGGCTTTATGTATCTTCGATTTGAGAACTTCTATCATCATAATTCCTCCGTATTTTTATTAATTTTAATTAGTTCATTTAACCCATAAAGTATTAAATCGTGATTTATTTCGTCAAATAATTTTTCTTTTTCATATACCCTGGAGAATCCACCCGTACCTATTACAAAGCTGTTTTGATCCTTAAAAAAATCATTTTTTATTTTATTGACTAAGCCAGTTAAACCGTAATAGTTGAAATAATATACACCAGTTTGAATAGCATCAATTGTAGTTTTTGTCTTTAATTGTGATGCTTGAACAAATTCAGTAGCCGGTAGTTTTGCAGTATTTTGAAAAAGACTTTCGAGCTGAAGCTTAATCCCTGGTATGATTAGTCCTCCAAGATATTCTTTTTTTTCTGTCAGGATATCAAAGGTAATGGCGGTACCCATGTCAATTATTATAAAGTTTCTTTTACCATATAACTTAATAGCACCAAGACAATTTGCTATCCTATCAGAACCTACTTCAGAAGGATTTTTATATTTTATTGCTATTTTAGTTTTAACGCCAGGCTCAAGAAATAACGGATTAATGCCCAGGTATTTTATAATTGCATTTTTAATTGAATAATTATGACGAGGAACAACACTTGAAATTGATACATTAGTTATGTTTTTAAAGGATATGTTGTTTTCTAAGAATAATTGTTTTAAAAAGATAGCAAATTCATCTGAAGTAAAATCACTTTTTGAACTTTTTCTAAATCTAAGTATTAAATTCTCGCAGTCAAAAACTCCTCCAAATATTTGGGTATTACCTACATCTATCACTAAATTCATTTTTCCTCCGTTCAATTAGTTTTTCTATTTTCCTTGCAAGGATTGATGCATTTTTAGCTGAGTCAACTTTTTTATTGGCTATATAAATGTTAAATATATGTTTTTTTTCATTTATGTTATGAGTGTCGTTATGAATAACAATGTCTGCTTTAATTTCCTTTACTGCTTTTTTTATTTTAGTTTCGTTTTTTGTTGAAGTGAGTTTAAAAGCAACTATAAATATGTTTTTATTTTTTGAATATTTTATTATTCTGTTTATTATTTTAAAATTTTTTTTGAGAATTATGTTTATAAACTTAAATTTTGAGCTTAATTTTCCATTGAGTTTTTTTAAATTCTTACCATTGACCTTTATCCTGTATATGGAATAATCTGAAACAGCAGCAGCATGTATAATTACATCATAATAATTTCTACCTAACTCTTTTTTTAAAGCAAGGTTAAGCGATTTAAAAGTATCAAAAAAAATAATTTTTATTTTTTTATTTTTAGCTGGATAAAATTTAGCCGTTTTTGAGGTAAGATAAGTTACTTGATATTTTTTTGAAAGATGGGATGCTATAATTGATGCTGTTTTGCCTGTGGAAAGATTTGTTAAAAATCTAATATTGTCTATTGGCTCTATTGTCGCTCCTGAGGTTATTATTATTTTCATAGGTATTTTTCTATTATTTTTATTATTTGTTCCGGTTCTAACAATCTGCCTTTTCCGCTAACTCCACAGGCAAGATATCCTTGCGAGGTAGGGGAAATATATACGCCAATGCTATTCAGCTTTTTTATTGCTTGACGAGTAATAGGATGAATATACATATTTTCATTCATGGCTGGAAAAATCAGGCATGGTTTTTTTAGATTCCATGATAAAAATGTGGTTGAGATATAATCATCAGCTATTCCCTGAGCCAGTTTGTTTATTATATTTGCCGTTGCCGGACATATTACGAAAATATCCGCCCAACTTGAAAGTTCTATGTGTTTTGTATATAGTTTTTTATCAAACATATCAGTTAGAACTTCTTTTTGGGTTAATCCTTCAAGGGTTGCTTTTCCTATAAAGTTAAGTGCATTCTTACTACATATTATTTGTAAATCATAGCCTTTCTGGATAAGTTTTGATATTACAAAGCAAGCTTTATAACATGCTATTGAGCCTGTAAGAGAGAATAATATCTTTTTTGATTTCATATTTCATCCTCTATAATTTTACGTTATCTATAAGTCTTACATTCCCGATTTTTGCTGCTGCAAATCTTCTTCCATTAATAGTTTTAATATAATCAACTTTAAATCCATATCTGGTTAATATTTGTCTTGCATGAGCATCTGATATCTTTTTGCTTATTGTTTTATAAATAAGCGGAGCTATCCTCCTTTCCTCTTTTGATAGGAGTACATTTCGTGAGCTCATTGCAACTCCATCTTTTTCACGAACAGTTGGACAGGAAACTATCTTTATATCCATAAAAAAAGCTTTTACCATATTTTTTATCAATAGAAGTTGTTGATAGTCTTTTTCGCCAAAGAAAGCAATATGTGGTCTTATTATATTAAATAGTTTCATAACAACAGTCAAAACACCATCAAAATGTCCCGGTCTAAAAGCCCCGCAAAGTTTTTTTGAAAACTCTGTTTCGATAACTTTATATTTATAGCCATCAGGATAAATTTCAGTATATGATGGCATAAATAAAATATCTATTTTTTCTTTTTCTAAATTTTTAATGTCTTCCGATATGGTTATTGGATAATTTTCAAAATCTTTTTTTTCGTTAAACTGAGTGGGATTGACAAATATACTGACTATAGTATGATCAGATGCTTTTTTAGATTTTTTTATAAGAGAGATATGGCCTTTGTGTAAAGCTCCCATGGTTGGAACAAAACCAATTGTCCCTTTTAATTTTTCTCTTATTTTTTTGAATTCATCTACTTTTTTAATTATTCTCATTATCTTTTACCTCCCTGGAATAATCATTCATGGCTTTTTTTATTTCTTCTGATAGATTTAAGTATTTTTTGACAAATGAAGGAGAAGAGGGGAAAAGCCCGATCATATCATTTATAACAAGGACCTGCCCATCAGTTTTTTTCCCACTGCCGATTCCTATTGTTGGTATTTTTAATTTTTTTGTTATTTCCGTTGCAAGTTTTTCCGGGACGCATTCAAGCACTATAGAGAAACATCCTATCTTTTCAAGTTTAATAGCATCGGAAAATATTTTTTCTGCAGTTTTTTCATCTTTTCCTTGTATGGAATATCTACCAAGAGACTTGATATATTGAGGAGTGAGTCCTAAATGTCCCATAACTGGAATTCCAGATTCTATAATATACTTAATTGTTTCTTCATGTCCATCTATCCCTTCTATTTTTACTGCATCTGCACCAGCTTTTATTAGAACAGAAGCATTTTCAGCACTTTCATATTTATTCTTTCTAAAACTCATAAAAGGCATATCTGCTATTATCATTTTGGAATTTTTGAGTCCATTTTTCACTGCTGTAACATGTAATTTCATCATTTCCATAGTAGCATGTATTGTAGATTCATATCCATATACCACCATTGAAACACTATCTCCCACAAGAACACAATCTATATTTGTGTCTGCTATTACACTAGCTATAGAATAATCGTAACATGTTACCATTGCTATTTTATCTACCTTCTTTTTAAATCTATAAAAATCATTTATTGTCATATACCTCTTTACAATATTTAATAAAACCATAATATATATGTCTTAATGGGTTTCTTGTTAAATGTTTAAGATGTAGTTTTATAGTTTTAAAATCCTTTCTTATTAAAGGACCTGTTAGTTGATTATTATTTTCAATATAGTTTTGTATGGTTTTTAATATTAAGTTGGATAAATATTTTTCAGGAATATGATATTTTTTTACTAAAACCTGATAAGAGTTTTCAATTAGGATAAGGGGAAAGTTTAACAGAATAGTAAGAAGCATATGATATTCCGATTTGTTTTCAGGATTTATATTTATAATTTTATTCTTAAACCATCTTAATTCTTTCTTTGCTTTAACCGGATTTTCACTGGTAAATATTATCTTTTCAAACTCTTTTCCAGTAATAGGATTTTTTGGAAAAGAAATTATAGGATGAAGTGATAAAATATTTTTATCATATACAGTTCCTGAAAAATGGAATAATTTTTTACCAGAAAGAATCTTTTTGTTTTTACTATAAAATTTTAAAATTTCATCATCTTTTGTGAGGATAAAAATTATTTTAGCCTCTTTAATCTTTGATTTATATTGAATGGTTTTTCTTAAAGGTAATATTGTATGACTTAAACCTATAAAATTCAGATATGCTGAAAAATTTTTAGAAGCCTTTGAATTGCCTATGATAAGTATTTCGCTCATAATATGGTAGCGGCTTAAAAAGTCCGCTCCTATAAATATTATACATTCTTTGCAAATTAAAATAAAATTATATAAAATAATTTAAATGGTGAGTTTTTTATATTATAACGGGGCATAGCTCAAATGGCTTAGAGCGCTCGCTTTGGGAGCGAGAGGTTCCCAGTTCAAGCCTGGGTGCCCCGAAGGATCTCTAATTTAGATTGTATAAGCATCTGAGTAGATAGTATTTAATAGATAAGAATTAAATAGTTAGTTGGATTATGAATTTTTAATTCTTACTGCTAATGATTTGATTCGTTAAATTGACATTATAAATAAAAATTTTGTATTATTTTAGTATAATTGCGTTTATAAATGGAGGTATATATCTTATGGCAAAGGCAAATATGAGGAGTGGTTTTACTCTGATAGAACTTCTAGTGGTTGTCCTTATTATCGGGATACTTGCGGCTATGGGAATACCGCAGTATTTCAAAGCTGTTGAAAGGTCAAGGGTGGCTGAAGCAACCAACGTGTTTTCCAATATCAAAAATGCCCAGGAAAGGTTTTATTCAAGAAAACTCAATTATACAAATAACTGGGATAATATTGACATAAGCGTTAAAAATGCATCAGGCGTAGATTGTACTGGTACAGGGGCATGCACTCTTAAATACTATAATATTCAGATAGTTTCAAATTCAAACACTA
>JAINCQ010000022.1:0-38343 GCA_036574205.1 Elusimicrobiota bacterium
TTTTAAAATTTTCTACGATTGTAATTGGTTATGTATAGTTACGGTATGAAAAACGCCATAAATAATTGAATTGTAAAAAAGCCGATAAATTGATTTTTAGATGAACGATTAAAAATCATAAAAAGTCCAAACTGCCTGTGCGTGTCTGCCTGACTGCGAGTGTCTTCGCTCAGGTAGACACGCAGACAGGTATGTATAGATATCTTACAAATTTTGACTTGTTAATTAAAAATGTATAAAATGTTTTATTAAAATATATCAAACATTATTATAAGGCATTAAAATATAAGCTGGTATGGTCTAATATTAAGATGAATAATTTTATCACAAATAGCGGGGCAGATAATTTACAAAAACGTTTATCAGAACTTATAAAAAATAGCGATGAGTTAAAATTTTTAGTAGGTTTTTTTTATTTTTCTGGGTTAAAGGAATTTTATATTCCATTAACTAAAAACCGGGATGTCAATTTAAAAATACTGGTCGGGCTTAACATCGACAGAGTAAACGATCAACTAATAGAATATGCTGATTGGCAGAAACATAGCAAATTATCAAATGACGAAATATATAATAGATATCTTGATTCATTTAGAAAATTCATAGATTCTGAGGAATTTGATAATCAACAATTTTATGAACAGATAAAATACTTTGTTAAACTTATAAATGAAAACAGGTTATCTATAAGAAAAACAATTGATCCAAATCATGCAAAATTATATATTTTTAAATTAAAAAATAATCAAGTGGGAAGGGATAAATTATTTATTACAGGTAGTAGTAATTTAACAAGATCGGGACTTAGCACTCAAAATGAGTTTAATGTAGAAATATCAGATTATGGTTTCAAAGAAGCGGAGAACTATTTTGATGAACTATGGGATAATTCAGTTAGAATTACTGAAAATGAAACTTATAAAAAGAAATTAATAGAGTTAATTGAAAAAGAGACTTTAATCAGGGAAATAACACCATTTGAAGCATATGTTCTGGCTTTAAAAATGTATATTGATTCTTTTGAAAGAAGAACGACCAGTCAGTCACTTATAGATATATTCAAGGAAAATGGTTATAAACCATATAAATATCAAATTGACTCAATAGAACAGGCTCTTGCAATTATTGAAAAACACAATGGTGTAATTTTAGCGGATGTTGTTGGTCTTGGTAAAACAATAATTGCATGTTCAATTGCGTGGGAATTAAAGAAAAGAGGTGTTATAATATGTCCACCGGGTCTTATGGGAGATGTAAGAAAAAAAGATGCTGGATGGAATATGTATAAAGAGCAATTTAAGCTTTATGACTGGGAGGTATGGTCTGTTGGAGATTTAGATAAACTTCAGGATTTTGTAAACAAAACAAAAAACATAGATGTTATCATAGTTGATGAAGCCCATAGATTCAGGAATGAGGATACAAAAAATTATGAGATATTGAAAAACATATGTAGAAATAAAAAAGTTATACTTTTAACTGCCACCCCATTTAATAATCGTCCATCTGATATTCTTTCACTGCTTAAATTATTTATAATACCTAAAAAATCAACCATTACTCTGGAAAACAACCTGATTGATAAATTTAGAGCATTTAAAACAGACTTTGATAAATTAGCTTATATAAAAAAGTATTATAACTCTGGAGATAATAACAAAAAGGAAAAAGCTTATTCTTATTATAAAAGTCTTTTTGGCGAAGGGTTTAATTTCAAGGAATCATTAAAAAAAGTAACACAACGATCAAAGTATTTAGCCAAACAAATACGTAGTGTAATTGAACCGGTAACTATTCGCCGTAATAGACTGGATTTACAGGCAAATCCCTTTTATAAGGATGAAATAAAAGAACTATCAAAAATATCAGATCCAAAGGAATGGTTTTTTGAACTAACAAAGGAACAGTCAGATTTTTATGATAGGATTATAAAGCATTACTTTGCTGACCCTGATGAATATGGAAGATTTAAAGGCGCAATATACAGACCTTTTGAATATGAGAAGGAGAGGGGAAAAATAGAAGAAAAATTATCGGAAAAGGAGAACTTTGAATATATCCAGCAACGCAACTTATTTGATTTTATGCGTAGATTGCTTGTAAAACGTTTTGAAAGCTCATTTGGATCTTTTGAGCAAAGCTTAAAAAACTTCAAACATATTGCGGAAACTGCTCTAAAATTCATTGAAAAAACAGGCAGATATATTCTCGATAGGGATTTGCTCCAGAGGATCTATGATAAAGATTTAGAAGAAATAGAAGATTATTTAAAGGATTATAGTGAAAAAATAACTGAAGGGGTTTATCCTAAGAATCACAAGATATATAAATTATCGGATTTTAAATATAAAGACAAATTCATTGAAGATATAAATTCAGACTTAAATATGTTTTCTGAAATACTTGATTCTTTACATAAATTAAATTTTGTAGAAAATGATCCAAAAGCAAAAAGCCTTATTGAGAATATAAAAAGACAGTTAAAATCAGATCCTCAAAGAAAAATTATTATATTTTCAGAATACATTGATACGATAGAATACCTTGCGCCTCACCTTGAAAAAGAATTTAAAGGAAAGGTTTTAACTGTTACAGGCGATTTATCTGCCAGTAAATTAAATTCAATATATAAAAATTTTGATGCATCATATCCTGAACAGGAAAACGAATTTGACATACTTCTTTGTTCAGATAGACTCTCTGAAGGATTTAATTTAAATCGCGCAGGCATAATAGTAAACTATGATATCCCCTGGAATCCGGTAAGGGTTATCCAGAGGGTAGGTAGAATAAATCGTATAAGCAAAAAAGTTTTTGACGAATTATATATTGTAAATTTCTTCCCGACGGAAGCAGGCTCTCAACTTGTAAAATCCAGAGAGATTGCATCTAATAAAATGTTTCTAATCCACAATACCCTTGGTGAAGATGCAAAGATATTTAATATAGACGAAGAGCCTTCACCCTCAAAACTTTATGAAAGAATACAGCAAAATCCAGAAAAATTAGAAGAGGAAAGTTTTTATACAAAAATACTTCAGGATTTGATAAAGATAAAAGAAGACCATCCTTCAGTGATTGAAAATATGGAAAAATTTCCTCCAAGGGTTAAAGTAGCAAAAAAATACAACGAAAACGAGCTATTAGTTTTTATAAAAAAAGGACAGCTATATATACATTGCGTTAAATATGACGAGAAAAATGAATATAAACCTTTTGAGATATCTTTTGAAGAAGCATATAATAAAATTAAATGCTCTCCTGAGGAAGAAAAACTTAAACTTAGTCAGCATTTCTGGGATGCCTATGAAAAAGTTAAAAACTTTAGAGAATCTCATCCCTCGCATATAACTGAAAAAAGTTTGGAACAACAATCAATAAATAACCTGAAAACACTTATTAGAGATAGTAGATTATCCGAACATAGAAAATTTCTGGAAATTCTGCTGGAAGATATTTTAGATTATGGAACATTAATTAATTATACCCTTAGAAGAATAGCAAATATGGAAATTAATAATGAAATGAATCTTCAAAGAACAATAGCAGAAATTAACGCTCTTAGAAAAGATCTTGGCGAAGACTATTTAGAAAAAGAAAAAGCAAAACATAGAAAATTAAATAAGGAAATAATTGTTGCAATTGAAAATCAAAAAATAATATCTTGACACCGACAGTGTAATATAATACACTGTATGGTGTAACATTGCACACTTATGTAGAAAAGGAATTTATGATTTTATTAAACTCAAAAATAGCGCAAATGATTCTGGGTTATTTTTTTCTTCATGAAACAGAAGAACTTTATCTCAATGAAATGGTGAGAAAATTTGGTTTTGATAAAAGAAATGCCTTCAGGGTGATAAAGAAACTGGTGGAAGAAGGTATTTTTGTTTCTGAGAAAAAGGGGAAGGAGATATATTATTCTTTAAATAAAGACTACCCACTGTTTCAAGAAATAAAAAGAATAATACTTAAAACCTCTGGTATTGAAGCGCAGTTAAAGGATACTTTAAGTAAAATAAGGGGAATAAAGGAGGCGTATATAGTAGGGTCTTATGCAAAGAATGAGATGACGGTTACAAGTGACATTGATGTCCTGGTAATAGGGAATGTAAACACATTGGAATTAAACAGAGAAATAGCTAAATTACAAAAAACTATCAACAGAGAAATAAATTTAGTAAATATAACTCCAAAAGAATTAAGTAAAAAGATATCTAACAAAGACCCATTTCTAAAAGATGTGTTCAAAAATAAAACAATTAAATTAATATGAATGAAGAGAAGTTTTTTAGAAAAATAACATTTACCAATAGTCAGATAGTGAAGTATCTAAACAATGCGTTAAAGGATATTAAAATCGCTAAGAATCAGAATATTGCGGAAGTGAAATTTAATTATTCCTATAATGCTTTATTGAAAGCGGGAATTGCACTGATAGCAGGTATCAAAAATTTAAAGGTTAAAACAGTACCCGGGCACCACATACAAATATTGAAGATGATGAGCGAGATTCTAAACGACAATTCTGTTTTTGATATTGGAAATGCGATGAGAATGAAAAGGAATACTGACTTATACGAAGGTGGGATATTGATAACAGAGAAAGAAAGCAATGATTATTGTGGTTATGTCGAGAAAATAATAAAGGATGTAAAAAAGATACTGGAAAGTAAAATAAAAAATCTCTAACTATGAACGAAAAAGAAATTTTAGAAGACATTATAAATAATTTCAGTATAGAAAAATTTATCCGTTTTTTTCGTGAAAAAAATAATAAATTAAGATACCCTGATGAATCTATTAATTATTATGATGATGAAAGCAATTTTCAAGAAGCAAGAAAAATAGCTGAAGGTGAAGTTGAAGATGGGAAGCTTATTGTCTGTTCATTTAAAGTTTTAAAAGAACTTACAGAACGATCTGGTAGAAAAGCGCAGTATATTCTTGGCAAAAAGATATTAAAAGAACAGATGGCAGATGCCGGAATTTTTATTTTCTATGATGCCACAGGAAGCTTTCGCTTTAGCTTAATTTACACTAATTATTTAGGTAGGCGACGAGACTGGAGTAGTTTTAAAAGATTCACTTACTTTGTCAGTAAAGAATTTACCAATAAGACATTCCTAAATCAGATAGGTAATGCTGATTTTTCAAGTATTGAAAAAATCAAAGAAGCCTTTTCAATTGAGCCAGTAACAAAAGAATTTTATAACGAGATCCAGAGTTGGTATTTCTGGGCGATGGATAAAATTAAATTTCCAGATGATTATGAATACAGCAAAGACCCTGCAAAAGATAAAGAAATACGAAATTCAAATAATCTTATTCGCTTAATTACAAGGATTATCTTTATATGGTTTTTAAAAGAAAAAAAACTAATACCAATGGATTTATTTTTACCCCAGAAGCTTAAAGATATTGTTAAAGATTTCATGAAAAACAAAAAATCATCTAATTTTTATAATGCTATATTACAAAATCTTTTTTTTGCCACACTAAATCAAAAGATGGGTGAAAGAAAATTTGCAAAGGATGAAGGTTATCTTGTAAACAGAAAAGAATATGGTATTAAAAATCTTTATCGTTATAAAGATAAATTTTTGATATCTGAAAATGAGGTGTTGGAACTTTTTAAAGATATTCCATTTTTAAATGGTGGATTATTTGATTGCCTTGATAAAGAAGATGAAACTGGAATAGTAAAATACATTGATGGATTTTCAAGAAATCCGGCAAAACAGGCAATTATCCCGGACTATTTATTTTTTCAGGAAAAAGAGGAAAAAGTTGACCTATCTGATTATGGGATTGGTGATAAGCAGGTAAGAGGCTTAATTGAAATATTGAATAGTTATAATTTTACTATTGACGAAAATACTCCAATAGATCAGGAAATAGCCTTAGACCCTGAACTCCTTGGAAAAGTATTTGAAAACCTGCTTGCTTCATATAATCCTGAAACAGCAACCACAGCCAGAAAAGCGACTGGAAGTTATTATACTCCCCGAGAGATAGTTGATTATATGGTAGAAGCAAGTTTATTAGAATATCTTAAAGAAAAACTTCCTGAAATTGATGAAGAAAAAATTAAGCTTTTGCTTTCTTATTCAGAAGAAAATTTAAATTTTTCAGAAGAAGAAAAGTTAAAAATAATATCAGCAATTGATGATATTAAAATTCTTGATCCTGCCTGTGGTTCTGGCGCTTTTCCAATGGGTATTTTACATAAACTTGTTTATGCTCTTCAAAAATTAGACCCTCAAAATAAATACTGGTATGAATTACAATTTCAAAAGGCGATAAAAGAATCTGAACAAACCTTTAAAGAGCAGGATAAAAAACAGAGGGAAGAACATCTTAAAGAGATAAATGAAACATTTGATGAAAGTATAAACTATCCAGACTATGCTCGTAAATTATATTTAATTGAAAATTGTATATATGGTGTTGATATACAGCCCATAGCGATTCAAATTTCAAAATTAAGATTTTTTATTTCACTTATTTTGGATCAGAAGATTGATAGAAATAAAGAAAATTTTGGTATTAGAGCTTTACCAAACCTTGAAACTAAATTTGTATCAGCAAATACATTGATAGGAATTGAAAAACCAGATAGTCTATATTATACTGAAAAAATAAAAAAGCTTGAAAATGAAATAAAAGATCTACGACATAAATATTTTCAAGCAAAGAGTAGAACTCAAAAACTTAATTACCAGAAGAAGGATAAGGAATTAAGAGAAAAACTATCCAGGGAATTAAAAGCCATTGGATTTTCTGATGACTCTTCTCAAAAAATTGCCTCATTTGATTTATTTGATCAAAATACTTTTGCAGATTGGTTTGATCCTGAGTGGATGTTTGGAGTAAAGGATGGCTTTGATATAGTGATTGGTAATCCTCCTTATGGAGCAAATTATTCAGAAAATACGAAGAAATACTTTAAACAACATTATAAAAGTGCTCAAACTATACCAAATAAACAAAAAGGTTCATTAGATACTTTTACCATTTTTATTGAAAAAGGTTTTAATTTACTAAAAAAAGGTGGCAGCCTCCATTATATTGTTCCCATAACCATTACATCTGGTGAATCAGTAATGGGTATTCACAGACTTTTAGAAATGAATTGTGAGGAAATTAAAATATCTTCCTATTCTGTGAGGCCACAGCCAATATTTCAAAATTCAGTTGTAAATACTTCAATATTGTTTTTCAAAAAAACAGAAACTCCGTGTAAAAGAATTTTAGCTACTAAAATGTATCGTAAAGACAGAAATTTTAGTATAGAATATTTGTTAAAGAATCTTGAATTTATAGATGTATTTAATTATAAACTTGTCGGTAGATATCCAAAGATTAGTTTAGATATTGAACGTAAAATACTGGATAAAATCTTTGCACAAAAAACTTCGATCCGTGATTTATTGAGACCAACGGGTAAACCAATATATTATAGAACAACAGGTGGGAGATATTTTAAAGTAATTACAAATTATCCAACTGGCTCAACAAAAGAAAAGGCAATTTATTTTGAGGAGTATATAGCAAATGCAATAGGTTGTATTTTAAGTAGTAATTTGTATTTTTGGTTTTACCAAATTTATTCTAATAATCTTGATTTAAAGCTATATGAAATAGAATCTTTTAAAATACCGTTTGAAAAACTTGACAGCAAAAAAATCAAAATTTTAGAAAAGTTATATCAAGAATACTTAGAAGATATTGAAGCCAATGCTAATATACGACAGACGACAAAATATACCAATATTGATTCATTTAAAGAGTATAAAATCTATAAGTCAAAACACATAATTGATAAAATAGATGATTTCATAGGCCCACTTTATGGATTAACAGAAGAAGAGATATTATTTATAAAGGAGTATGAAATAGACTTTAGATTAGCAGGTGAAGATTAGTATCAGATTAATTAGATGGTTTATAAACTTTATAATTTAACTGATGAGGAAATAAAAATTGTGGAGAGGAATAGGGAAGAATAGATATGAAAATAAAGGAAATTTTAAAAGTTCAAAATTTAGGTTTATACAAAAATTTTGTCTGGGATGATATAATTACCTGGATAAAATATCCATGTCAAGATTTTTTGTAGTTTACTCAGGATTACTTTCAAATTAAATAAATATTTTCATTTTTTAAAAATAATTCTTTATAGGTCTTTTGGGACTTGTAAAAACTGTTTTTTTTGTTAAAATTTAATAGATGTGTAAACTTATAATAACTTTTTTTTCTGCACTTTCTTTTTCATTAAGCCTTTGTTCAAATGAATTTGAATTTAAAATAAATAAAGAGATCATCCCCCCGGAAGTAAAATCAGATAAATCTATTTCTACCATTTCAAATCTCTGCCTTTTCTCAAATCAATCAGATATATCCTCGGCTTTGATAAAACAAATAAATTCCGCTTCCTCCACCCTTGAAATAGCGATATATTCTATGACAAACAATCTGATAGCTGATGCGATATTAAACGCATATAAACGCGGGGTTAATGTAAGAATTGTGATAGAGTCATCAAAGGTTCAAAGTTCTAAAATTGATCCTTCTGTTCAAAAACTTATTGATAATAAACTGCCTATTAGAGCTTTAAGAGGCGGTGGGCAGTATGGTGTTATGCATAATAAGATAATTATAATTGATGGGAAAATCCTTATTACAGGGTCTTATAATCTGACTTTATATGCAAATAACAATAATTTTGAGAATGTTGTTTTTATAGACGATAAAAGTAATATTGATTCTTATCTTTCTTATTTTAATACAATGTGGTCTAAGGGAACGGATGTATATCCTAAAAAATCTCTGACAATCCCTTCCGATATTTCACAGACGCTTTTTACAATAATAAATACTATAAGGACAAATATAATAAAGATGATTGATTTGTCTCAAAAAAGCATAGATATAGCGGTTTATTCCATATCAGACAATGATATTTATAACGCGCTTGTTAGAGCCAGAAACAGGGGGGTTAAAATAAGAATAGTTACAGACAGACTCCAATCCACCCAGAGTCAGACGGTAAGAGATTTATATAATGCTGGTTTTGAGCCAAAAATCTCAGATGGGTTTAATGGCGGGATGATGCATAATAAATACGCCATATTTGATGAAAAGTATGTTATAACTGGCTCATTTAACTGGTCAAATAACGCAGAAAATTATAATTGGGAGAATGCTATTATACTTGATACTTCTTATACTCCTTTTTTTAAAGATAATTTTGAAACTATTTATTTAAAAGCAAAGCCTTTTGATGAAAAGGATATCCCTGAAACAAGCGGGCAAATCTCTTCAAAGTAGTTTGTTGTCTGGATAGTTTAATAGGGTCTACTGAAGAAGTATATTCACAAGCAAAATTAGTTGATTTTTAAGCTGAGATAAGGATTTAAAGTGTTGAGGTTCTGGGATAATGAAGTTTTAAAAAATATAGAAGGAGTTTTAGAAATGATAAGGAGTGAGGTTTTATCATCACCTTCATCATCTTTAACTAAAAAGGATGTTTCCTCTCCCTTGATGGGAGAGGATTAAGGTGAGGGTGAAAAGGAGAGGGGATTTATGTAGCAAGAAGATAAAAAACTAAATCTCCTCACCCTAACCCTCTCCAGGAAAGGAGAGGGGATTTATGTAGCAAGAAGGTAAAAAAACTAAATCTCCTCACCCTGACCCTCTCCAGGAAAGGAGAGGGGATTTATATAGCAAGAAGATAAAGTTTCTTTAAAATAGAAAAGGATACAAATAAATTTTCTTCCCCCTTGATGGGGGAAGGTGAGGATGAGGGTGAAATAATTAAATCTCCTTGCTTATGCTTATATTTCCTCTCCCTTGATGGGAGAGGATTAAGGTGAGGGTGAAAAGGAGAGGGGGATTTGTGTAGCAAGGGGAATATATTAAAATGGGAAGAGGGCAAATATGAAGATGTGAAAGGAAGTTCAAAACTGAAAGCTTTTTGATAATCTTATACTATTTTTTGCAGTTTATTAGTTATAGAACCATATTTTAAGAAGTGTTTCCATTGCTAAAACACCATTCCGTTAGACTTTTTCATCAGAGCCTAAGTAATAAATTCTGTGATGTTTTTCCTGTATTTTAATGGGACAAAATTTCTTTGTAGTTTGTAATTTATCCTTTCCTTAATTGCTATTTCATTGAAAAATTTTTTCCATAAGTTGTTTATCTCTTGCTCTTTTCTGGTTTTATAGAATTTTATATCTTCATCTTTTAATTCCTGTAAAAATATATCATTCTGGTTTCTGATAGCTCCAATGTTTCTTTTTTCATCATAAATTATAAAATTTTCCTTTACTCTTTTTTTAAAATGTTCTGCAAGAAATATTAGGATGTTATTATCTGGTGCAATTTTTGAAAAAAGAAGGTTTTCATCTATTTCATAAAATCTTGTCAGCCCCTTAAATTTATGAAGCTCTCTAAAATATTTTCTTTTTATTTCATAAACTTTCCTGATATGTTCATTATTTATATTTTTTCTTTCTTTTTCATTTAATTTTGCATAATTAAGAGCTATATTTTCAAAATCTTTTGTCTCTGAAAGGTATAGGATTAAAAGGTCAAAATAGAGGTTTTTTGAAAATGTTTTGTCGGAATCATTGTCTTTTATCGCTATGTTTTCATTGAATAAAAGATTATCTTTTGATATGGTTGAATCTTTTACTTTAACTGCTTTTTCAAGTGCTGATAAAAAACCTTCAAAGCTTCCGTCATATATAAAATTCATAGTTCACCGATATTTGCTGATTTTTCTGTTGTTTCAAGAAGCTTATTTTCAGTAAAGAGTAACTCCTGCTTGTATTCAGTCATAAGCTCTTTTAATCTATCTTGATTATCAGTTTTAATGCCATAATATTTACCATTAAATGTCAGGAAGCAAATTGATTTTTTTGTTGAAATACGAAGTTTTTTTATGTCCTCAAATGAGAGATTTGAAAACTTTCTTGCCTTAATAATTTTTTTTGCTCCATATATGCCAATACCGGGCACTCTTATAAGTTCTTCATATGAGGCTTTGTTTATTTCAATTGGGAAAAAGTTAAGGTTATTTAAAGCCCACTGAGTTTTAGGATCAAAAGATAAATTAAGGTTTTCATCTCTATTTATTATTTCATTAAGCTTAAATTTGTAAAGCCTTATTAGCCAGTCAGCCTGATATAGCCTGTGTTCTCTTAATAGCGGAGGTTGTAAGAGAGCCGGGAGTTTTTCGTCAGAATTTACATTTATAAATGCTGAGTAATATACTCTTTTAAGGTTTAATTTTGAGTAAAGATTTGAGGCAAGATTAAGTATGTTATAATCTGAATCAGGTGTTGCTCCAATTATTAGCTGGGTGGATTGCCCGCCATAAGGTTTGTTTTCATATCTTTCAAGTATTTTTTCCTTTGCATAAGCCATTGGTTTTATTATCATATCCCTTGTTTTATCCGGACATATTTCTTTAAATCGTTTTGAGTCTGGAAGTTCTATATTTACGCTTACTCTGTCAGCATATTTAATTGATTCATCTATAAGTTTTTTGTCAGAGCCGGGGATTATTTTTATATGGATATATCCTTTGAATTGATATTCCTCTCTGAGTTTTTTTATTGTTTTTATCATCAGTTCCATTGTAAAATCTGGATTTTTCATTACAGCCGAACTTAAAAAAAGACCTTCTATGTAATTTCTCTTATAAAACTCAGTGGTAAGGTAGCATATTTCATCAACAGTAAAGGCGGTTCTTTTAATATTATTTGATTTCCTGTTTATACAGTATCTGCAATCATATTCACATATATTTGTAAGAAGTATTTTTAGAAGCGATATACATCGTCCATCTCCAGACCATGAATGACATATGCCGGATATTCTTGAATTTCCTTTGCCTGAAATAGAAGATTTAGAGGATGCACAGCTTGCATCATATTTTGCGGAGTTTGCAAGTATTTCAAGTTTTTCCAGAAGTTCCATAAACTCTGTTTCTTTTCTACTAATAATATTTAGAAGCTAATACATCTTTTTAAAAGTATTTATTTTTACCGCATTTTAATATGGTTATAAATTTTTTAAAAATTAAAGTTCAGAAGTATCATCAATTTTTTCTTCAAGATCTATCATATCCATCTTTTCATCAGATGTTGGTATTTCCACATTTTTTAGTTTTTTACCTATAATTTGAGATCTTTTTTCAGCCTTTTCTATATTGTCAGCCGCTTCTTCAAGTTTTTTCCGGGTTTTGGCAAGAGTATCTCCAAAGATTTGAAATTCTTTTTTTACAGAGCCGAGTATTTTCCATACTTCATATGATCTTTTTTCTATTGCTAAAGTTCTAAAGCCCATCTGTAAACTGTTAAGTATGGCTGTTATGGTTGTTGGCCCTGTTATTATTACTGAATAGTTTTTTCTTATATCTTCAAAAAAGCCGGGGATTCTAAGCACCTCCGCAAAAAGTCCTTCTGAAGGCAAGAATAATAGTGCAAAATCAGTTGTTTCAGGCGGATTTATGTATTTTTCGCTTATATCCCTTGCCTCGCTTTTTACTCTGTCTGCAAGAGCTTTTACCGCTTTTTCTAAAGAAGATGTATCAGCTTTTTGCTGAGCATCAAGTATTTTTTCATAGTCTTGGCGTGGATATTTAGCATCAATTGGAAGAAGTACATTCTTTCCGTGTTCATCTTTTGAGGGGATTTTTATTGCAAATTCTACTATAGAACCTTTTGAAATCCTTACATTTTCTTCATACTGCTCTTTTGTGAGTATATCATCTAAAATGTTTTTAAGTTGAATTTCTCCAAATATCCCTCGTGATTTTACATTTGTTAAAACACGTTTTAAATCGCCAACTTCTCCTGCTATATTTCGCATCTCACCAAGCCCTTTGTATACATTTTCAAGCTGGTCGCTTACAGATTTGAAAGATTCGCTGAGTCTTTTTTCAAGAGTGCTTTGTAATTTTTCATCAACAGTCTGGCGCATCTGCTCTAACTTTTTATCGTTATTTTCCATTATATCCTTTAGCTTTGAATCTATTGATTTTGTCAAAAGGTTAAGATTATCTGAGAATATTTTTATCTGCTGTCCCTGGTTTTCAGATGCGTTTTTCATTCTTAATTCTAATTGTTCAAGATGCGAGGAGATTATATTATTTGTGGTTTTTATGGATTCATTGATAATCTTTGATGTCTCTTCCCTTGTTCTTGAAAGGTCATTTGAGATAGTTTTCATTATAAGCTCTGAGTTGGATTTTATTTCAGCAAGCTTTTCCTGTATTTGTAAATCATTTTTTTTGCCAAGCAAAAATATTAAATAGATTATTGCTATAAGATTTATTGCCGCTATAATTGTTAGTAATACCATAAATCCTCCTATATATATTCTAACATAATGGCGCGACATACTTGTGTCATATAAAAAAATGCGCACTTCAATTTTTGTGAATCCGGTTAAAATTATATAAAATAATGAAGTAAGCAGTCGATTTTTTAATTTATCTGTTTTTTTTAAAAGGCTTATATGGCAGAGATGTTTCCTGATATAGAAAAATTAGGTCATATAACTTCAATAAATAGAAGCGAGTTTGAATTTTATAAACTTCTTAAAGATAGTCCATATACAAAGAACTGGAAAGTTTTTTATTCAAGTGTGATAAAATCTAAATATAAAACGAGGGAGGTGGATTTTATAATTTTTATCCCGAAAGAAGGGATAGTTTTAATAGAGCTTAAAGCTAATAACCCTGTTAGGGTGGCTTTTGACAGTTTTGTTTATAATTATAATGGAGTTGAGCGTTTTCAGGAAAATCCATTTAGAAAAGTAAAAAATTTAGCTCACCATTTTAAGACTGTATTTAACCTCAGTGAAGAAGAGAAAAGCAAGATATTTGTTGCTAATATAGTGGTTTTTCCAAATCTTTCATATGATTTTGATGAAAAAATATGTTTTGATAAGTTGAATTATATAAACTCAAAAATCAAATGGGAGGAGATCCCGCTGGTTATCTATCTTTATTTTCAACAGAAAAAGAATAAGGAGGAAAGGATAGGCGCCTTATCCACCCCGGATGAGATAGATTCAATAATGTCAAGAATATATTTAGATATAACTGAGTCAAAAGATTTGAGGGTGGAGTCTTCTTTTACAAATGTAAAACAGGCTTTTACTGAAATAAAAAGACATTTGCTTAATTATTCGTCTTTTCTTGAAAATTTTAGAAGGGTTTTCATAGAAGGTCCGGCATCAAGCGGTAAGAGTTTTTTTGCGCTTCAGCATATAATACAAAAAAGAAGCGACCCAAAATGCAAGATAGGATATGTTTCATATGGTAAAAAATATATTGAAAATATGAAGTATTCGTTTCATAAAACCTCTAATGTTGATATAGCAGATTATTTGAGTATAGATACAGATTTAAAAAAACAAAAATATGATTTATTAATTTTAGATGAGTTTGAAATGGGATATGATATCATAGACATAAATTATGTGGATTGTCTTGTTGATGGCGGTATTAAAAATGGTAATCTCTGGGTAATGGTTGACCCTGAAAAAAAATATTTTGATATTGATAGTTTTCTGGAAAGTTATAATTTTAAAGATAATCATATAAAGCTTTATATAAATTTTAGAAACAATATAGCTATATGTGATATGCTTAATAGACTTTATGAAAAAAATCTTTATAATGATTTTATGATGGAGTTTTATAGCGAGATAACACTGGTCGGCTATGATGAATATGATTTTGAGGAAAAATTCAACGCTGTTTTGACAAATCTCTGGGAAGTGGAAAGGTATAAACCTGAGGATATAAAGATATTAACTCCAAAATCGATTTCAGACTCTAATATATACTCGTTTATTTCAAAAAAAAGATGGGCAAGAGTTTTAAGGGAATATTGGCGTAGTGATTTTAAAGACTTTATATGTTATTCAAATCTTGAAGATTTTATGGGGGTTGATTCAAATGTTGTTATTCTTGTTGATATAGATGAGACAATTACTGATCTGGTGGGCGTTTTGTATAAGGCTGCATCACGGGCAAAGTTAAGACTTGTTATTCTGGCTAAAAAAGAGACAGAAGTAAAAATAAGAGGTTATTTATGAGTTATAAAATAAATATTGGGAAAGGTGATAATGGGTTTACTGATTTCTGCGGAAGAAGAGTTAAGAAAACAAGTGATGCTATTTTGCTTATGTCTAAACTTGATGAACTGTCAGCCATGCTTGGTGTTATAAGAGCTAAGTGTAAGAATCTTGATAAGGATTTTTATAAAATTCAAAAGGATATATCTCTTATTTGTGGAAATATAGCCGGGTATGTTGATAATAAGGAGATTGAAAAAATTATAACTGAGATAGAGAAGAAAATTAAGGAAAATTCTGATATTAATTTAAACAAGTTTGTTTTTTTCGGGGATAAACTTATTCCCGCGGAGATAAACCTTTTAAGAGCAAAGACAAGAATTTGCGAGATATTTGCGTGGAAGATTAAAAAAAAGGTTTCAGCTGTTTATCTTAACAGGCTTTCCGATTTTCTTTTTATAACTGCAATACAATTTGAGAAGATTTCCAGATAAAGTTTTTAATTAAGTCGTTTATTCACATCTTTTCAGGGGCAGATACGCCTATTAGATCAAGTCCTTTTTTTAGTATAGCTTTAATCCCTTTCAGGATAAATAGTCGCGCATGTGTTGTAAGGAGATCTGACTCATCTAATAC
The DNA here is from genome assembly GCA_036574205.1 of Elusimicrobiota bacterium. Classification (GTDB taxonomy): domain Bacteria; phylum Elusimicrobiota; class Elusimicrobia; order Elusimicrobiales; family UBA9959; genus JAAYVG01. The sequence continues at coordinate 15,742 of JAINCQ010000022.1, forward strand.
CCTATTTCTTTCATAATATCCATGAAATTCCCCTGCAAGGTCTATCAAATATGTTGTTATGTGATGAGGGGAAAGATCTTTCAGACACTGCTTTAAGATTCTTTCAAACCAGAATATTTTTTTTAGTATTTTTCTGTCATCTTTGCTTAATTCATATTTCTCAAACGACCATGTCTCCTCTATTCTTTTTTCAGAAGCATTTTTTATTATAGAGTTAATTCTTGCATACGCGTATTGAACATAATACAATGGGTTTTCATTTGATTGTTTGGTTGCTAAATCTATATCAAATATAAGGTGGGTATTTGGGCTTCTCATTGTAAAAAAGAATCTTACCGCATCTTTTGATGTTTCATCTATAAGCTGTCTTAAAGTATAAAATCTTCCAGTCCTTTTTGACATTTTCAGGATTTCATTGCCTTTTTTAATAGATACTAACTGGTGTATTATAACAGTAAATTTCTTTTCATCAAGCCCGAGTGTTTTTATCCCGGCTTTCATCCTCGGTATATATCCGTGATGATCAGCGCCCCAGATATCTATTATCCAGTCAAAACCTCTTTCGTATTTGTCATAGTGATATGCAAGGTCGTTTAGAAAATAGGTTTTTGCTCCATTTGATTTTACAAGAACTCTTTCTTTATCTTCATTTTTGTCATCCATTTTAAGCCATATCGCGCCGTCTTTTTCTTCTACCGCCTGTTTTTGTTTTAAGATATCAAGAATTTTGTCTGGAAGTTTTTTCTTGTGAAGCTCTGATTCCATAAACCATCTGTCAAAAACAAGCCCAAAATCGGATAAATCTTTTTTTTGTTGGGTTATTATTTCATTTATTGCAAATTGGGAAAATTTTAATATCTCATTTTTCTCAGCCCATTCTTTAGCTTCAGGTGGAAGTTTTTTCGCTAAATCTATTAAATACTCTCCTTTATATCCATCTTCGGGGGGTTCATTGCCCAGAAACCTTGACATAAGCGATATACCTAATAGCTCTATCTGGTTACCAACGTTGTTTACGTAGTATTCCTTAAATACCTCAAATCCAAGTTCTTTCATTATATTTGAAAGTGAGTCGCCAAGACATGCTCCGCTTGCTGAGGCAAGATGTAGCGGACCCGTTGGATTTGCAGAGACAAACTCAATCAATATTCTTGTTTTGTTTTTTTTATCAGTAAATGGATTAGGAGAAGAATATAAGAAATTTATGTATTTTTCGTATATAAGTTTGTTGAACTTAATATTCATAAAGCCAGATGTAAACTCTGTTTCAAAACCATGAGCGGCAAGAAGAATTGATATCTCTTTAAAAATATCATCTGATTTTTTCCCGCTTTTTTTTGATAATATCAGAGCAAAATTTGTTGATGCGTCAAGGTTTATATGGGGTGGTGGGGGTGAGATTGAAAACTGAGAAACCTCTTCTTCTGAAAACTTATTTTTTAATATGGATTTTATCTCGCTTTCAACAACTGTTGGGGTCATTTTTTTGTTTTTGGCTTTGTTCTGGTTGAAGTTTTACGTGCTTTTTTCGTTTTATTCCATTCTATTTTTTTACAGTCATCATATCTTTTGTCAATTCCATAAAACTCTCTTGTTGAAGGATCAAAGATATGTATAACTATTCCTCCATAGTCAAGAACTTTCCATTGCTGGGAGGTTATGCCATCTCTGTAAAGTAAATACTCGTTTTTTTCCTTTTTAAATTTTGTTATAACTTCTTCCTCTATTGCTTTTATATGTGGAGATGAGATGGCTGTTGCCACTATGGCATAGTAAAATAAGCCAGTCTTTGACTCCACATCGTATATTTTAATTTCTTCGGCTTTTTTAAAGTCCATTGCTTTTGCCGCATCCTGGGCAAGTTTTTTGTAGTATTTTTTATCTTTCATATTTCGCCTTTTCTTTGTTTTAATTTATTAAGCATATAAAGTTCTTTATTGTGGCTTGTTTTTTCAAGCCCGTTTGAAAGTATGAAGAATAGGGTGTTGAATATGGTTGTAAAATCATTTATCTCATTTTTTAAAAGATTTTTTTGCGATGTGAAGATTATAGATGCGGCTATCCTGTCTTTTATTTTCAACTGCATTATATAAGTCTTATCATCTACCCATTTCGACTCTGAAAATGAGGCCGGATTTAGTTTTGTATTGGTTTCTTTTTTCAGTTCTTTTATTTTCTCAAATTCTTCATTGAAAAAGTTGTAATAAAATCCTTCTATCTCCCAATCCGGAAAATAGATTGATATCTCATCTATTATTGTTGATATAAAATCCTTTTCCTCTATATAATCCTTTGCCAGTTGTCTGGATATATCGTAAAGCATTGTTAACTCTTTGGATGTGTGGGATATTCTAAGAGATAAAGTCTTTATTATGGCAGTAAATATCTTTATAGAGAAATCAGAGTTTTCTTTTATTACTTTGAAAAAATTATCCCTTGTTATTTCAAAAACTGATACTTCGGTAAGAGCCCTTGCTCTGGCTGTTCTTTTTGATTGTTCAAAAACAGCAATCTCCCCTATAAAATTTCCCTTTGATATTATAGCAATATCTTTAAACTCTGTTCTTTCCTTATTAATTGCTTTTTCTATAATAACATCGCCTGATTCTATGATATAAAGAGTATGAGAGTCTTCCCCTTCTTCAAATATTATGTCATTAGAAGAATAGGTTTTCTTTTCAAAATATTTTTTTATTCCTTCATCATTTAGCAACTCTATCAGATTATACACCAAATCCTCCCGCAACCAACTTTTTAAACTTTTCTTTATCAGAGGCTTTTGAAAGAGCCTCGTCCATTTCTACAATGTTGTTTTTTACAAGAAGCGCAAGAGAACGATCCATAGGGATCATTCCGAATTTAGCGCCGGTCTCTATCGCTCCATATATAAGATGAGTCTTGCCTTCCCTTATTATGTTGCTTATGGCTGATGTCATTATCATAACCTCCCTTGCTGAAACCATTCCTTTGCCGTCTTTTCTTGGGAGAAGTATCTGGGATATAACAGCCCGTAAAGAAGATGCCAATTGTATCCTTATCTGAGTTTGCTGGTGAGGTGGAAAAACATCTATGATTCTGTCTACCGTTGTAGCTGCATCCTGAGTATGAAGTGTGGCAAAAGTCAAATGTCCTGTTTCAGCTGAGGTAAGGGTCAGTTGTATGGTTTCAAGGTCTCTCATCTCGCCGACAAGAAGCACATCAGGATCTTCTCTCAATGCAGATTTGAGAGCATTGCTAAAACTTTTAGTGTGTTGTCCAACTTCTCTTTGCCTGATTATACAGGATTTGCTTTCATATGTAAACTCTATCGGATCTTCTATGGTTATTATATGGCTTTTATATTTTTCATTTATCAAATTTATCAAGCATGCTAATGTTGTAGATTTACCAGAGCCAGTTGGCCCTGTTACAAGTATTAATCCTTTGGGGGTATTTATAAGAGATGTTACTTCAGAAGAAAGTCCAATTTCGCCGGGTGTTGGTATTTTTGATGGAACGATTCTTGCAACAGCTTCAACTCCATTTTTAGATAGAAATACATTAAGCCTGAATCGTGAAAGTCCTTTTATGGCAAAAGAACAATCTAATTCCCAGTTTTCCTCAAATTTTGCTTTTTGAGAATCTGAAAGTATGCTGTATATGAAGGATTTTGTCTGCTCCGGGGTAAATATAGAATCAGTAGTTATCGGAACAATATCTCCTTTAAGTCTCATAAGCGGCGGTTTGCCGGGAGTTATATGTATGTCGCTTGCTTTGAGTTCAATTGCTGTTTTGAAAACTGTCATTAAGTCCATTATTCCCCCTTAAAATCTTTTCCTAAAATGATTCTAACATCTGAAATCATAAAAGTTTTTTCAAGATATATTTCTATATCCCCCAGTTTTAAAATATTCATAACTTTCCTTGCTTTTTCAAAGTTTTCTATATTATTTATTATTATTGCTGTATTGGAGTCTTTTTGTGAATTTTTTCTGTCAAGCACATCTATTTTATTGTTTTTAAGAATTTTTATTACCTCTTCAATCTTTTTGCCAGCGCCTGAATTAATAATTTCAACCGATATAATCTCATCTCTGGATACTGGCTTTTCAAAAGATGAAATTTCAAGATCTGTTTTTAGGAAAATTATCTGAGCAGGTTTTATATGAAGTGTTTCTATCATAAGAGATATTTTATCAAAAAAACCGATGTTTGTTTTTAGATCAAATATTTTTTTAATCAAAAGAGGTAAGATAAGAGTTTTTTTTCTCCAGTGAGAAAGATAATCAGCAAATTTATAAAATTCAGTTTCCATCTCGCTTATATCTATATATGGTATTTCCATCTGAAAGTTGCCCTCAACCTCGCTAAATATTTCTGATATGGTCTGGTTTATGCTTACTTTTTCTGAGCGTTTTTTTGTTTTAGTTACTTTTATTATTGCTTTCCCGCTTTTTGCATCATATGTTATGATATAAGGTGTTTGAGAATAAATCAGTATTTTAAAAGTTTCACCTCTTGATATTTTTTGGGAAATTGGGCTATTTATCCAGGCAAAAATTGATAATATGAGTATTGAAAGTGCTATTATGGCGATCAGCTTCAATCTTTTTTCAACCATAGAAATATCCATCTATTTTTTTTATATATTCCTTTTTAAAACGCCTTGCCATAGTGTATGCCTGATGTATGTTTTCAAATGCTTTTTTTCTAACAATTGCCGCTTCTTTGAAACTTCTATCATAGCAGGCATAATCACTTACATATATTATTTTATCTAATAAAGACATTTTTTTTGCGCCTGTTGCGTGTTTTGATATGGCGGATAAAATTTCTTTGTCTTTTATTTTAAATTTCTTATTTGCGACTAATGCTCCATGCCATTGATGCAGTATCTGCGGAGCTAATTTAATTGCTTTTTCATAATTTTTTATTCTCATATTTTTTAAATCGGTTATCTGTTTTTTTATTGGAACTCTTTTTGAGATATCATGTAAAATTGAAGCAAGAAATGTTTTTACTGGATCTAATTTGTATTTTGCTGAAAGTGAAAGCGCAAGTTTTGTTGTGGATATTGTATGAAAAAATCTTTCATTTCCAAGAATTTTTTTTATTTTAAAAATCAAATTTGAATAATAAAGCCCTTTTTTAAATATGTATTTTTTAATTGCCTTATCTATTGAGCGATAGTCTGAAACTAACAGTTTGTTTCTGATATCTGTTGATGAAATATTTTTAAATCTTTTTTTTAATATAACTATATCCGGATTTTTTTTTCTTTTTAACGGAAATCCTTCTCTTATCCCGACAACAAAATGGAAGGTTTCTTTAAGTTTATCGTAGTTCTTCCATTTTTTTATATTATTATATGAATCTGAGCCGAGCAGGAAAAAAAACTTTCCCTCTGGATATTTTTTAACAAGATACTTCCCTATCTCATATGTATATGTTTTTCTACCTTTTTTAAATTCAAAATCGTCTATCTTTGCCTTTATCCTTAATCTTGATAGCAAAATTGAAATCATCTTTTTTCTGTATTTATATGGAGAGATGTGTTTATCTTTAAAAGGTGAAAGATAAGCTGGAAATATTATTGTTTTTTGGAGGTTGAGTTCCTTTACTGCTTGTTTTAGAAGTTGAATATGGCATTTATGTGGTGGATCAAAACTTCCCCCGAATACAAGTATAGATTGATTTTTCATAAATTTGTATAATTTATTATATTAAATTTGTTATCATAAGGTTTATATGATGAGAGAGAATTTAATAATATATATAGTTGCAGCGCCAGATTTAAGTCATACATTTGAAGAGCTTAAAACCGCTTTTGGTGTTGAAAGATCGATAAATATAAATAGGGATCTTTATATAAAGACATATGAAAAAATATCCCGGATATATAATGCTCCTGTTATTATAGCTTATTCCAAGACAAAAAAATATTATGATCTTAGATGGTTAAGCGAAGCGGAACCAGGTTTTCTTGATGTTTTTGATATATCGTATCATCAGGCGTTTTTAAAAACCGCAGAGTTAGCTTTTAAAACTGGTTCTAAAAAAGTTTTATGGATAAATCATCTTTGTCCTTTTATAACACAGGATGATATTAATTTTGCAGTTTCAAATATAACCGATAAAAATCTTGTAATAGGTCCGGCAAAAAACGGAGGGGTTTATTTTATTGGTTTTTCAAGGGATGCGTTAAAGATTTTTGAAAACATATATCCATTAAGGGAAAGCCTTTATGAAGATTTATTGGATAAAATAAAAAAGAACAGATTTTCATATATGGATCTTGAGGAAAGGCTATTGATAAAGGATAATGAATCGCTTAAAGCATGGATTGAAAGTGGGGATTATATCGCGGATTTAAAAAAATTATCTGCTATGCAGGAAACGTCCTCAGATGCGGAAAACAAGCCTAAAAAAAAGCATAAGGAAAAAGATCTACCCACTCATCAAACGGGGGATAATCTGGCTTAGATTTTAAATAGGGATCACTTAAAATCTATTTATGTTTTTGATATCTATAAGAATTGGCCTTATTAGAATTTTTCAGTTATTCTTTAAAAGATAGGAGTATTTATGAAAAACAGTATTATAGATAATATTATGAAACACTTGCGGGGATTTGACGCTCATGTAATTTTATATTCAGGCGTTAGAAACCTTACAAGATTTGGAGACAACGAAATATCGCAAAATGTCTCATCAAAAGATATCTATGCTTATGTCAGAATTTCAGATGGAGAAAAAGTGGTTAAGTTTGTGATATCTAAGTTTGATGGTGATTCTATAAAATCCTCTTTTGATAATGCTAAGAAGATAATCAAACTAACAAAAAAAGCGGATTTTATCCCCCAGCTGACTAAAACTACTGTTAAAATTGATGGGAAAAGCCATTATGATGAATCTGCATTTTTAACCCCTTATCAACTTATCAAAGGGCTGAAAAAATAGGAAAGATTCTTAACTTCTGTAAAAAAACCGGTAGACTTTCATACGGAATAATATCAAATTCAACAGCAGAGATTATAGTAGCCAATAATAAAGGGCTTTATCAGAAGAATATTTCAACATCCGTAGATTATGAGATTACTATAAATAACAAAGGAGCATATGGTAAAGCGGCGGCTTATTCATATAAATGTGACATTGACTTTGATGGTGTTAATGAAAAAGCTGTTTTAAAAGCTGATTTAGCAAAAGATCCAGTTGAGATAAAACCCGGAAAATATACAGTAATAATGGAACCGCTTGCAGTTGGATCTTTTTTTGTTTTTTTTGGATATATGGGTTTTAATGCTCTTGCTTATTATGAAAATAGAAGTTTTGCAAGCGGGAATCTTGGCAAAAAGATATTCAATGATAAACTGACTATCGTAGAGGATCCTTTTGCCCTTCCATATCCTGTTATGCCTTTTGATTTTGAAGGTATGCCGAGGCAAAGAGTCGTTCTGGTTGAAAATGGTGTTTTAAAAAATCTTGTAACAGATAAAAAAACCGCAAAACTTACTGGATTAAAATATACCGGGCATTCGCTTTTTGAGCCAAATGCCGTTGGCGCTGTTCCAGCTTCTTTATGTATTGAAGGGGGAAAGAAATCTCTTAAAGAAATCATATCTGAAACGGAGTATGGGATTTTAGCGACGGAGTTTCATTATACAAACCCATTGAAACCAAAGACTCTTGAAATAACTGGAATGACAAGGAATGGCACATATCTTATAGAAAATGGCAAAATTAAAAAAGCTGTAAAAAACATGAGATTTACACAAAGCATGGTGGATGCTATGAATAATATAATTGATATAAGCTCAGAGAGAGAAGCATATCCTGAATGGGGGCAGGTAATGCTTATCCCTGCAATTAAAGTTTCTAATTTTAATTTTTCATCTACCACTGAGTTTTAAACACTATGGAGGAAATATGAAAAGCATTGCGGCCAAAGCTGTTGAGATAATGAAGTTTAAAAAAGTTGATTTTGGTGATATAAGAATAATAGAGGAAAGAGTACAAAGTATTTCTGTTAAAAATATGGAGATATCTGAATTAAAAGACGACACGACCCTTGGTTTTGGAGTCAGGGTTCTTTATAATGGGGGCTGGGGATTTGCATCAAGTAATATAATGAATATGAGTGAAGTTGAAAAAGTTGTTAATTTAGCTATTGATATAGCAAAATCTTCTTCAGAACATATAAACAAAAAAGTAAAACTTGCTTTTGAGCCATCTTATCAGGATATATGGAGAACTCCATATTTAAAAGATCCTTTTTCAGTTCCAATAGAAAAAAAACTTGAAATTTTGTTTAAAGTCAATGAGATTTTATTGAAAGGCGGTAAGATAAAAATAGCAAATTCAAAGATGGATTTTGTAAAAACTCATAAAAGGTATGCATCTACCGAAGGATCTGATATAGAGCAGATTCTTGTTTATTCTGGAGCTGGATATAATGCTGTTGCGATAGGCCAGGAAGTTCAAACAAGATCATACCCCGGAGGCACGCTTATATGCTTTCCATGGGTTATGAATATATAGAAAATCTGGATTTAGTTGGTAATGCTGAAAGAACAAGAGAGGAAGCTATTGCTCTTTTAAGCGCTCCAAACTGCCCGTCTGATGAGATGGATTTGATAATATACGGCGATCAACTTGCGCTTCAGATACATGAATCCACAGGGCATGCCTCGGAGCTTGATAGAGTATTAGGGTATGAAGAATCTTATGCTGGATCAAGCTTTCTGACTACTGAAAAACTTGGCAAGTTTAGATATGGAAGCGATATAGTTAATCTGGTAGCAGATACAACCCTGCCCGGCGGACTTGCCACCTGTGGATATGACGATGATGGGGTAAAAGCCCAGAGATGGCATATAGTAAAAAACGGAATTTTATCTGGTTATATGACCAATAGAGAATTTGCTCATGCCATAGGACATACAAGAAGTTTAGGAGCAAACAGATCGGATTCTTACAGGAGTATTCCTATAATAAGAATAACTAACTTAAGTTTGATGCCCGGCGAATGGGAATATGAAGATATGATAAAAGATATAAAAAAAGGGATTATTTTAGAAAACAATAAATCCTGGAGTATAGATCAGAAAAGATTGAATTTCCAGTTTGGTTGTGAGATTGGCTGGCTTATAAAAAACGGAAAAATAACAAAAATGGTTAAAAATCCAGTTTATCAGGGGATAACTCCAAAGTTTTGGGGAAGTTGCGATGCTATAGCAAATGAAAAATACTGGAAGTTATATGGTGTTTCAAACTGCGGAAAGGGACAGCCTACACAGATATTCAGAATGAGCCATGCATCAAGCCCTGCAAGATTTAGAAAGGTGAAAGTTTTTTCAAGATAATTTCTAAATGCCTAAAATTAATTTCAGATGGCAGAAAAGTTTTTTTACTCCAGATTTTTTTGATTTTGATTTTATCCCGCAGAAAGATACTTTCAAAGAGGTTAATTTCATAATAAAATCTTCAAAAATAGGAGAAGGTGCTAAGATTCTTGATATACCCTGTGGTGTAGGAAGACATTCTATTATTCTTGCATCAAAAGGTTTTAATGTCGTTGGGGTTGATTTTGCTTCTCATTATCTTGATCAAGCTAAAAAAACAGCAAGAAAGAATAATATTAAGAATATAAAGTTCATTAAAAAAGATATGCGAAAAATTAATTTTAATTGTGATTTTGACCTTGTTATTAATATGTATACCTCATTTGGATATTTTAATGAGAAAGAGAATTTTAAGTTTTTAAAAAAGATTTACAAAGCGCTTAAGAAAAATGGATTGTTCATTCTTGACATCATAAATGGGGAGTATATCAAAAAAAGATTTAAACCAAAAGATTGGATTATATTTGGTGATGGGACAGTTCATTTAGAGGAGACGAGGTTTTTAAAAAAGAATTTAATTCAAAGCGTCTGGTATAAGATTAAAAATTCAAGTATAAAAAGAAGAAGTTTCGTTTTAAGAATATACGATAAAGATTCTATTAAGGAAATTCTTGAAAAGGCAGGGTTTAAAATTGTAAAATTTTATGGCGATTTTAACGGCAATAGGTTAACTTCATTTTCAAAAAGAATTATTATTCTGGCGGAGAAAAAATGAGGGAAAAGATATCAGTTAAATTTCTGAAATCTTTTGTTTTTCTAATATTTTTTTTCGCTTTCGTTAGTGGCATTATTGGAAAGGTAAAAGACCTTTATTGCGCAGATAAAAATAAAAAAGAAGATGATAAAAAACACGATTATAGTAACAAGAAAATTTTGAAGGAAGCAATGTATTATGAAAAATTGAAGGATAAAAAAGTTAAATGCAATCTTTGTCCAAGAAGCTGCGTTTTATCAGATGGCCAGACTGGTTTTTGCAGAGCAAGACAAAATATTGGGGGAACACTTTATACTCTTAATTATGGAAGGGTTGTTGCAATGAATGTTGATCCGATAGAAAAAAAACCTTTTTTCCATGTTCTACCGGGTTCAAAATCTTTTTCAATAGCCTGCGCAGGATGTAATCTAAGATGCAAATATTGTCAGAACTGGCAGATATCACAAAGAAGCCCGGATGAGACTGAATATGAAGAATATTCACCTGAAAAACTTGTTGAATTAGCACTTAAAAGCGGATCAAAATCAATAGCTTATACATATTCAGAACCAGTTGTTTTTTATGAGTATATGATTGATACAGCAAAGATTGCAAGAAGCAAAGGGCTTAAAAACATAGTTGTAACAGCTGGTTTTATAAACAAAGAGCCGCTTGAAAATTTGCTTAAATATATTGACGCTATAAAAGTTGACTTAAAAGGATTTAATAAAAATTTTTATTTAAAGTATACATCCGGTGGTATTGAACCGATACTTGAATCTCTTAGGACGATAAAAAAGTCTGGAAAGTGGCTTGAGATAGTTAACCTTGTAATACCTGGTGCAAATGATAATGAGGAAGATATAAAGGGTTTATGCAACTGGATTAAGGAAAATCTTGGGACTGATGTGCCGGTTCACTTTACAAGATTTTATCCCAATTATAAAATGATGGATACTCCTCCAACTCCGCTTGAAACTTTAGTGAAGGCTAGAGATATTGCGAAAAAAATTGGCTTGAAATATGTTTATACGGGAAATATAAACTATTCTGAGGGAGAAACGACTTATTGTAAAGATGGAAGTATTGCGATTGAAAGGAAAGGATTTTTTGTAATCAAAAATAATTTGAAAGATGGAAGATGTCCTTCTGGCGATAAGATCCCCGGTGTGTGGAAGTAGTTTAAAAATATTAATCTTTAAGCAATTTTTACATTAGATAAAATATTTTTTCTGTTTTTAAAATTTTATAATATGATTTTGGAGGTGTTATGAAATTTGAATATAAAAAAATTGTGGATTATGAAAAACAAAATGTTAAATATAGATTGTTAACTGATAAGTATGTTAAAACTTTTAAATGTGGTGGGAAAAAAATTTTGAAAGTAGAGCCAAAAGCCCTTGAAATAATTTCAAAAGAGGCATTTAGGGATCTTGAGTTTTTATATAGAAGCTATCACCTTAAACAGACTGCCGCTATCTTAGATGATCCTGAGTCTTCGGATAATGATAAATATATTGCATATCTTTTCCTTGAAGATGCTGTTATATCTAAAAATTTTGAACTCCCCTTGTGTCAGGATACAGGAACCGCTACAGTTATTGCCAGAAAAGGAGATATGGTTTTTACAGGGGTTGAAGATGAAAAATATATTTCGAAAGGAATTTTTGAGACATATCAGAAAGAAAATTTAAGATATTCCCAGACAGCACCTGTTGATATGTATAACGAAAAAAATACAGGGACAAATCTTCCAGCTCAGATAGATATTTATTCAACAACTGGTAGAGAATATGAGTTTTTGTTTATTGCAAAAGGCGGCGGTTCAGCAAATAAAACGTTTTTATATCAGGAAACAGCAGCTATTCTTACACCAGAAAAATTAAAGCCTTTTTTAGTTGAGAAAATGAAATCAATTGGCACAGCTGCCTGTCCTCCGTATCATTTGGTCTTTGTGATTGGAGGGACAAGCGCAGAGTATGTTTTAAAAATTGTTAAATTGGCTTCTACTGGATATTTGGATGGTCTTGATACTAAACCCAATGATAAGTCATTTGGATTCAGGGATTTAGAACTTGAAAACTATCTTTTAGAACAATCTTATAATATTGGATATGGAGCTCAATTTGGGGGAAAACATTTTGCGCTTGATGTAAGAGTTATAAGGCTTCCAAGACATGGGGCAAGCTGTCCAATCGGAGTGGGATTGAGTTGTATGGCTCATAGACAGGCTCTTGGAAAGATAAATGAAAAAGGAGTGTGGCTTGAGGAACTTGAAAGAAATCCTGAAAGATTCATTAAAGAGGAATGGAGAGAGAAATATGGTAAGCGCAACGGAGTTATAATAGATCTTAATAAACCTCAATCAGAGGTTCTTGAGAAAATATCTCATTATCCTGTTGGAACAAGGCTTTTATTGAATGGCAAAATAATTGTTGCAAGAGATCTTGCGCATAAAAAATTTAAAGAATTGATTGACAGTGGTAAACCTTTACCTGATTATTTATTGAAATACCCGATTTATTATGCTGGACCTGCAAAAAAACCTAAAAATAAACCATCTGGTTCTATGGGTCCGACAACAGCTGGAAGGATGGATAGTTATGTAGATATACTTCAATCAAGAAGAGCTTCTATGATAATGATAGCAAAAGGGAATAGAACTGATATTGTAAGAGAATCGTGTAAAAAGTATGGAGGATTTTATCTTGGAACGCCCGGAGGACCGGCTGCATATCTTGCTGATAAATGTATTAAGAAAGTTGAATGTGTGGATTATCCCGAACTTGGAATGGAAGCGGTTTGGATGATAGAGGTTGAAAATTTTCCAGCGTTCATTATTATTGATGACAAAGGAAATGACCTTTATAAAATTTCTTGAAAATTTTAGAGCCATAAATAATAAAAAGGCTTTACTAATTTAAGAATCAGCTTTTTTTTAAAAATTAAATGTTAAAATTTATTTTATGTCAAAGCGAAATTTTATTATTTATTTGGGGCTTTTTTATTGCGCTTTTATCTGGGGCTCTACCTTTGTTGTGACAAAATACGCTTTGAATTTTGTAGATTCTTCAGCGATGGTTTCAATAAGATTTTTTATATCAGCTTTAGTTTTGTTACCTTTTGTATTAAAAAGAAAAAACTTCTTTCTACATATAAAAGAAGCTTTTATCTTATCTATTTTTTTATCATCGCTTTACCTAACTCAGACTTTAGGGCTTGTTTTTACGACAGCCTCAAACAGCGGATTTATAACAGGTCTTTTTATAATATTCATTCCAATTTTTATGTTTTTAATAAGGAAACAAAAGCCTCTTAAGATGGAGATAGTTGCAAGCATAGTAGCTATTTTAGGAATGTGGTTTTTAACTGGCGGATTAAATGGAATAAATCCGGGGGACCTTCTTACGCTTGTTGCGGCAATGAGCTATTCCCTGCATCTTATTTTTACTGATAAATATGTTAAAAATGAATTTGATATAATAAAACTTTCTTTTCACCAATTTGGGATTGTTGCCGTTATCTCGGCAACTGCGGTCTTGCTTTCTAATAAGAGTTTTTCTGTTTCCAGTTTAAAAGGGTGGTATGTTATAATTTTTCTTGCTCTTTTCCCGACGCTTTCCGCTTTTTTTATACAGATGATCGCTCAAAAGTATATTGAGCCTTTTAAGGTTGGAATAATATTTACTCTTGAGCCGGTTTTTGCCGCAATTTTTGCCTGGACTGTTGGGGGTGAGGAGTTTATAGTTATAAAAGCATTTGGGGGTTTTTTAATATTTCTTTCTATGCTTATAGTTGAGATTGATAGATTTTTAAAAAAGCAGGTTTAATTTTTAGTATAATATCAAAAAGGGAGGAATAATGATTTTATCTATTATTTTTGCGATTCTCAGTGGAGTTAATGCTATTGAAAACGGCGCTTTGAATATAACCATTTACAACAATGATATGGCAGCGGTTAATCAGCAATATTTTGAAAATTGTAAAAAGGGAGTGTTCAATATTACAATACCTGATATGCCAAAAACTGTCATTGCTGACAGCATAAATATTGAATTGCCAGATTATCTTGGTCTAAAGATGCAAAGTTATAAAAATAACGAGGATATACCGAATTACAGTATAAGCATACTTACAAAGGATAATGACATTATATCCGGAAAGTTATATCGCTATGATGATAAACAGGTTACGCTTAAAAATGAAAAAGGCGAGTATATGGTGGTTTTAAACGATTATATAAAATATATAAATTATGGGAATATAGATGAAACAGAATTTAGAAACAGAATGCTTAATAATGGATCGCTAAATCTTGTTCTGGAATCTAAAAAAACGCAGAGATGTGAGTTTAAAGTCAACTATATAGTTAACAATCTTTCATGGTCTTCGTCTTACGATGCTTATTTAAATGAAAGCGAAACCCGGCTTGATATTAACTCAAGAATAAGCATAACCAACAACTCAGGCTATAACTTTAAAAAATCACAGGTAAGCCTTGTAGCAGGTGTGATTAATAAAGTTTCTGGAAGAGAGTTTAGACCAACTATGGTTATGGCTAAAGCATTGGATGTTTCATTTGAAGATTCTGGTGATAAAGAGATAAAACCTCAGTCTTTAAGCGAGTTTTATTCATACGATATCCCATATAAAGAATTAGATATAAATAGTGGAGAAACGCTATCTATTGATATGTTTTCAAGAAAAGATGTGAAGTTTAAGAAAGTCTTTGTCTATAAAGGGCAGAAGGATTTATGGTATTTTTATGATAATATCAACAACTATAAGTATGATAAAAATCTTGTTGTAAATTTTATATTTGAGAATAATAAAGACAATAATATGGAACTACCTTTACCGCAGGGAAGAATAAGAATTTACAAAAAGAAAGGTGATTTTATAAGTCTGGTAGGAGAAGATAATATATTACACACTCCGGTAAATGGAAAGGTTGAGCTAAATATTGGAAGGGCTTTTGATGTAAGTGGTGAAAGGAAAATAATAAAACATGAAAAAGTGGCACCGAATGTTTATAGAGATACGGTTGAGATAAAGATTAAAAACGATAAAAATGATGATATAAACGTTAAGATAAAGGAATATCTATGGGGAAACTGGAGGATAGTTGAATCCTCAGCAAAGTATGAAAAGATAGATATTAATAATATAGAATTCAATGTTAATGTCGCAAAGAAATCCACCATTACAGTCAGATTCACAGCTGAGTATAACTTTAATCAATAAGGTTTTTTATGAAAAAAACTGGATTTACGCTTATTGAGGTAATGGTTGTTGTTGTAATACTTGGAATAATAGTTGCGATAGCCAGTCCGAAGTTTTCACTTCTTCTTGCAAGATCTAAAGAAAAATCGGTACTGGCTAATTTAAGCGTTTTAAGAGAATCTTTAAGAATTTATTACTCTGAAAATGCAACATATCCTCGTGACGACCTTTCATCGCTTTATCCAAAATATATATCTGAAATTCCAAAAATATCGCTGCCAAATACCTCGCATCCTTCATCTAACTTTGTTAGGGTTGTAAACTCTACTTCGGATATAACAGACAGTGGTTTTCTTTCTTATGTAAATGATGAAAATAGTTCCGCATTTGGTAGTGTCTTCATAGATTGTTCACATGTTGATTCATCTGGTAGACAATATTTTACATATTGATGGGAAGATTTAAGATAAAAGCTATCAACGATATTGAGATTGAGCTGATTTCTTCAAATTATATAGATGTTTTTAAAACTCTTATTAAGGTCTTCAATTACCTTGTTGCCAGGCCCAAGAAAAAAACTATTATGAAGCAGTTATCAATCAAGTATGAAAATTATGAGAGCCTTATAATAGATTTTTTTAATGAACTTATCTATCTTTTTGAAACAGAAAATTTTTTACCGCTATCAGGAGATTTTAAAATAGAGAAAAACTGTTTAATAGCGAAGTTAAAGGGTGGGATTCTTGGTGCTAAACAACATGTTAGATATGTTCTTAAATCGGCAACACATCATAATTTTGTTTTTAATGAAGGAAAAAAAATTTTTGTTAAATTTTTAGTGGATATTTGAGGTATATATGAATCTTGAAAAAATAGACGAGAATTGTTTTGTTATAAAAAAAGGATATAAAGAAGGAATGAATAGCGATGCTATAATTTATGCAAATGAAAATTTAATAAAAAATATTGAACAGGATGCGATTAATCAGCTGATTAATATTACAACCTTACCGGGGATAGCAGGACCTGCCATAGCCATGCCAGATATACATAAAGGTTATGGTTTTCCGATTGGCGGAGTTGCTGCTTTTAATATAGAGAAAGGAATTATATCTCCGGGGGGAATAGGTTATGATATAAACTGCGGTGTGAGACTTGTTAAAACAGATCTTAAGAAAAAGGATATAGAAGGAAAAATAAAAGAAATTGCTTACTCAATTTTTAGAGATACGCCGGTTGGTGTGGGAAGTGAGGGGAAGATATATCTTAGTGATAAGGAATATGAAAAGGTTTTTAAAAAAGGAGCGAAATGGGCTATTGAAAATGGATATGGCAGTTCAGATGATATTGAGTTTATAGAATCAAAAGGAGCTATTGAAACAGAAACATATTCAGTTACACAGAAAGCTAAAGAAAGAGGGAGGAGACAACTTGGGACACTTGGAAGTGGAAATCATTTTATTGAGGTTCAGTTTGTGGATGAGGTATATGATGAAAAAGCGGCTTATGCTTTTGGAATTGAAAAAGACACCATTACAATTATGATTCATACTGGTTCAAGAGGGTTTGGTCATCAGATATGCTCTGATTATATAAATATTATGTTAAAGGCTTTGCAGAAATATGGGATAAGTTTACATGATAAAGAACTTGCCTGCGCCCCTTTTGATTCAAAAGAAGGGCGAGATTATTTTAATGCAATGAATGCCGCTTCAAATTTTGCATGGGCAAACAGGCAGATATTAAAACATTTTATTGAAACAGCTTTTATAAAAGCGCTTAAGATTTCACCCAATATGCTTTCTGCAAAAACTCTTTATGATGTGGCTCATAACATAGCCAAAGTTGAAAATCATACAGTAGACGGTAAAAATGTTAAGGTTATAGTTCATAGAAAAGGGGCTACAAGATCTTTTCCAGCTTTTAATCCAGAATTACCAAAGGGTTATATGGAAATTGGCCAGCCAGTGATAATTCCGGGAGATATGGGAAGATACTCATATCTACTTTATGGCCTTGATGGCGCTATGAAAAAAACTTTTGGGACTAGTTGTCATGGTGCTGGAAGGCTTATGTCAAGAGCAAAGTCTGTAGAGATAGCAAAACGAAGAAATATTAAAAGTGAGCTTGAAAAGAATGGTATTTTAGTTTTAGCTGATTTAATTAGAACAATAAATGAAGAGATGCCTGATGCTTATAAAGATGTAAAAGATGTAGTTGAAGTTGTTTCTAATAGCGGGATTGCAGCTAAGGTTGCAAGATTAAAACCACTTTGTGTTATAAAGGGATAATAATAAAAAGCAGTAAATTGTTATTTAATTATTGCAAAAGCTATGCCATCAGAAGTTGGAATTATTGATCTGTGAGAAATTTTCTCATCTGTAAATATTATATGAAGAAACTCTCTCATTCCTCTTGATTTTTGGTTTTGTTCCTTATCTTCTCCGTCATAAAAAAGTTTTCCTTTCATAAAAGCATTGTGAGCTAAAACAATTCCTCCACTTCTTAAGTTTTTAATAGCCCATTTAAGATAATACGGATAATTCGGTTTATCAGCATCTATAAAACAAAAATCAAACGGAGAAAATTTTGATAATTTATTAAGCGCTTCTTTTGCATCATAATTCATTAAAACTATTTTTTTATCAAGCCCTAACTCTGAAAATATTTTAAGCGCTATTTCTGCATGTTTCGGTTCTTTTTCTATGGTATAAATCTTTCCATCTTCTGAAATTGATCTGGTAAGCCATATAGTTGAATAACCGCATAATGTACCTATCTCCACCCCTCTTTTAGGATTTATTGTTGATATAATTGTAGAAATAATGTTTCCTTCAAAAGGAGTTATATTTATTTTCCTCACTCCTTTATTTTCCATTTCTTCTATAACTTTTTTTAGATAATTATCCTCAACTGCAAGATGATTAATTATATAGTTTTTAGTTTTATCCTCTATTGTTTCAGGGATTATCTTCATAACTTATATTATACAATTTAGAATTGCTGTTTGAGGGAATAAATATGGTAGTTTCTTTGTCTAGTTGTTTTATAACTCTTTCAAATTCTTTTGCTTTATATTTTAAGAAAGTCGTTTTATTTTCTTGATATTTAATTAGATAGAAATTACTTCTTTTCTTTATCAGTTTTATGACTTGTTTAAAATCATCTAAAAATTTTGGTATAGTATGAGAATTAAATAATATTAGATTTTCTTTTAGAATTGCCGATTCTTTCAGGTTAAAAAAAGTTGATGGCTCTGATAATAAAATAAAATTCTCCAGATATTTATTTGTTTTTGCAGAAATTATATTTATGATATGATCAAAGGAAGATGTTGAGGTTATGGTTTTTACTTCTATCTTTTTCTCTCTAAGTCTGTAAAATAAATTGAAAATAGGTTTGTTTAAGAAGAGGGGGTTCCCTTTTATTAATAAAGATATAACATCACATTTTTTTAAGTAGCTAATAATGATCTTGAATATGTATTCATTTTTTTCATTTTCTTCGTAAATTTTTTTATAATTTAAAAATTCATTTAAATTAAGGATCTTTTTATTTAAATTTAGCTTGAATAAATCTTTTTCTTCTAATGAAAGATTAATTATTACATCAGATTTTTTTAAAACTTCAATTGTTTCTTTTGATATATCTTCAAATTTTATGCCTTGTGAGCAAATAAAAACCATTTTGCGTTTTTTATGTATAACTATATTATACATAATTATACATAAACCATTAGGTATCTCTGAGAAAATTCATAAGCTTGCTTGATAATTATTAGAACTGCCTTCTTATTCCTTATTGTCTGAACGATCTACGATAGATATACAACATTAAAGTCTAAGGATTTTAATATGTAAAAGCCATGTAATCCATAAAATTTTTAAATTATTTAGCAAAATAATCTATTTATAACTTTGATTATTATTTTAAAGTTTAAAAACTCCAAACTCTACTTTAAAAAACGATTGAGTTTGAAAATGGGTTAAATTATTTTCTACGATAGGAAAGATAATTAAGCAAAGTAACTATTTTTTCAAGTCAGTTGCGTGGTATATTATAATCAAGATAGCAAATGGATGAATGAAAGAGTTAACAATCCTAAAAGCAAGCGTGCAAGAGATTCACCTAAAATAAAGGAATATAGGTATATAATGTTTAACGCAGTAGAAAGGATAATTGATAGGATAAATTTATCTTGCAAAGTTGCTGATAGAGTATTTAGTTTATATAATATAAAGATGATTTTAAATTTTTATAGATGCAGAATGTAAAGCCTATTTTTTGTTGAATTTGTATATGTTATGAAAGTAATTATACTTGGTTATAGTGGTTTCCTTGGTTCACATTTATTAAAACATAATTTTTTTGCGAATGTTGAAAAAATACTTCCCTCGAGAAAAAATACACTTTTAAAAGAAGGGAATGATTTATTTATTCCTTTTGAAGAAGCCTTCTCATCAATAAAAAATCTCAAGCCTGAGCTAATAATAAACTTAATAGGCGTTTTAAGGGAAAAATACAAAGGTGAATATAGAAAAGCTCATATAGAAACTGTAAAAGGAATTATAGAAGCAGCAAAAACATATGAAAATGCAAAAATAATTCATATATCAGCGATTGGAACATCAGAGGAATGTAAAAGTGAATATTTTCATACAAAGTTGCAAGCTGAAAAGATGCTTCTTTCAAGCGGGCTTGAGGTTATTATAATAAGACCTGGAATAGTATTTGGAGAAGGGCAAAAATTATTTGAAGACTTAAAAAAAATTTCAATTTTAACCCCATTTATAATATGTCCTTCATCTAAAGTTGCAATATGTGACATAAACAAATTTGTTGATTCAATAGTGGAGGCTTCATCTAAACAAGTAAAAAGAGGTATTTATGAAATATATACTGAAGTAATTTCTTTTAAAAATTTTTTCAAAAAAAGTCTTAATTTTATCGGTATAAAAAGAATTGTAATACCGGTTCCTAAAATATTTATTCTTCCTGTTGCTTTGCTAGGTGAAATAACAAATATGTCTCCAATAAATCTTGAACAGTACAGAATGCTTAAATGTCCAGCTATCCCATCCGGGAAATTTCCAGTTTTATGACAGAAAAAGAAAGGATAAAAATTCTAAATAATTCTCAACCATTTTCAAAGGGAAAATATGTGTTATATATGATGCAGTCTTCCCAAAGAGTAGAAGAAAATCCTGCGCTTAATTTTGCAATTGAAAAGGCCAATGAATTAAATATTCCACTTATAACTGCTTTTGCGATTATGCCATCATATCCAGGCGCTAATTTAAGACATTATGCATTTATGATTGAGGGATTAATAGAATTGCATAAAAATTTTTTATCCAGAGGTCTTAACTTTTTTGTTTTTTTAGGAACATATGAAGAAGTTTGCCTTATGCTATCAAAAGATGCAGCAATGATTGTAACTGATTGGGGATATATGCCTTTTCAGAAGAAAATGCGCCAAAAAGTTGCAATGTCTTGCGGCAAAACATTCATAGCGGCAGAATCTGATGTTGTTGTGCCTGTCCAGATAGCTTCATCTAAAAAAGAGCCTTATGCAATGTCATTCAGACCTAAAATTATTAAGCAAATTCCTAAATATCTTAAAAAAAGCCCTTTACCTGAATTAAGAAACAAAAAAATTTTTTCGCCAATAAAAGGAAGTATTGATCTAAGTAACCCTGAAAAAATTTTTAAAATGCTTAAATGCCCTTCTGAGCCTGGATCATGCCGTTTTTTGAAAGGAGGCAGAAAGGAAGCATTAATAAAACTTAATAAATTTATAAATGAGAAACTTCCTTTTTATGATAGAAGATCAGACCCTGCATATGACTTTTCTTCCGGGCTAAGTCCATATCTTCATTTTGGCCAGATATCTCCAATAGAGATAGCTCTTTCAGTAATAGAAGCTGAAAATGTACCTTTAAGCTTAAAAGAAAAATTTCTTGATCAACTAATAGTATGGAGAGAATTGGCAAGAAATTTTTTATCATTTGAAGAAAATTTTGACTCACTAAAATGTCTTCCAAGATGGGCTCAGGAAGAAATAAAAAAACATTCCTCTGATATAAGGCCTGTTATATATACTCTTGAAACTCTTGAGAATGCTCAAACAAAGGACAGATGGTGGAATATTGCTCAGAAAGAACTTATTTTTACAGGAAGAATTCATAATTATATGCGAATGTATTGGGGGAAAAAAATAATAGAATGGAGTCCTTCATTCGAACGTGCACTTGAAATCCTTATATATCTTAATGATAAGTATGCTATTGATGGCAGAGATCCAAACGGATATGCTTCTATATTATGGTGCTTCGGTCTTCATGACAGGCCTTTTTTTGAAAGACCAATTTTTGGAAAAATAAGATATATGAGTTCTGCAGGGCTTGAGAGAAAATTTGAAATGGAAAAATATTATTTAAGAATATCTTCAATAATTGGATCGTAAAATCTGGTGGATTTAAGCAGTAAGTACAACAAAAGCATTAAGCACTTTTGCTGGTTTTTTAAAACATCGAAATTTTGTGTGTGTATTTTAAGCAGTTTTCAACCTTTTTTTAAAACTTTCTTTTAATGTTTTACTAAAGTCTGTTTTTTGGAAAAAGCTCAGTATAAGTCAATTGTTTTTTATAGTTTGTTTTTCTAAAGCTATGATATGGCTGACAAAAAGTCACATACTTTTTCCTTTTTTCACCTTCATCTTTCAACTTACGCTCATCAAGGGGAAAATTGCAGTTTTACCTTACCCTAAGGTAAAATCTGATCTGACCAGCATCCTCAGTCTTGTGTCTTTCTTTATGCCTATTTTATGCTTTTTTTATACTGTATGTAGCAAGCATAATGGCTTTTGTGTAAACTATTTTTTTAAACTTATGTGATAACATTCTGGGACCACAATTTTGAAATTTTTCCTATTTTTTTAAATTTTAAATTTCGTATTTATGAAACTAACAGTTTGTTATACTCATAATTTGTTTAAATATGTATTTTAAATCCAGTTTTTATCATATGAAATATGTTCTTTTGTTGCACTTTGAAATCGTAATAATATCTTGCTGATAATGATATCTTACAACACATAAAGGATTGAATAACAAAACGCCGATGGATTGGTTTTTAGAAGAGCAATTTAAAAATCATGAAAAGTCCAATATAGAATATCTTAGGTAGTGTATAATATTGTGTGTAATTTTATATTGACAAAATAATAAAAAAGGGCTATTCTCCTTATATAGAAACAAAAACTACCAAAAAAAGGAGGAATAGCCTTATGAATAGTATAAC
>JAINCQ010000023.1:0-16156 GCA_036574205.1 Elusimicrobiota bacterium
AGTTGGGAGAAGGGGACTGTAGAGAACACCAATGGACTTATACGGAGATTTTTCCCAAAAAAGACGGATTTTAGTAAAATATCAGAAGAAAGGTTAAAAGAGGTTGAAACCTGGTTAAATGACAGACACAGAAAATGTCTGGGTTTTAAAACACCGGCAGAAGTGTTTAACAGTTTTGTTGCACTTACTCCTTGAATCCACCTATCTATACATACCTGCCTGCGTGCCTGCCTGAGCGAAGACACTCGCAGTCAGGCGGACACGCACAGGCAGGTTGGACTTTTTATGATTTTTAAATCGTTCATCTAAAAACCAATTTATCGCGTTTTTCAGATTCAATCTGCTGTTTTCAATACCATAGCTATAATCCATAAACACTATCATTTAAGCTCTATGTCATCTTTTTTCACCCTCACCTTAATCCTCTCCCATTTTTTCACCCTCATCCTTCACCTTCCCCCATCAAGGGGGAATGGACGGTTTGACCTTCCCGGAAGGTAAAACAGTTGTCTGACCGCCCCGGTCAATCCGATATTGGAGATATATCTATTTTTTATTACACACTTTTCAATAGATTTACAAGTATTATTCTACGACTCAAGCAGAATTAAAAATCTGTCCAATATGTTTCTGATATTTTGCGGTTAATGTTAAAAAAAACATATTACCATCAGTCTTAAATTATTAATTTCAAAATATTTATTAATTTTTGTGAAAAAAGTCCCAAAAGTAAAACAGTCAAAGCGCAAAAATATATAATCAGAAGATTATTTTTAGAAATCTTAATCTCTTTCCCATCGTCAGAAGAATCAAAAAAAACAGGAATTAATATTTTAATATAATAATAAAGTGATATAGCGCTTGTTAGAGCAGCTAATATAACCAGCCACTTATACCCTGCATTCAGTGCATTATAAAAAACATAAAATTTTGCAAAAAATCCGCTTAGAGGAGGAACACCCGCTAAAGAAAACATAAATATCGCTAAAGAAAGGGCAACCAATGGTTTCTTATAATATAAGGATTTAATATTAGAGTAATCTATATCAGAATAATTCTTCTCAAGTAAATATATAATTGAAAAAACTCCTACTGTTGAAATTGTGTATACAATGGCATAGAAATAAGTCTGCCAGCCATCAGAACCTAAGAATGAAATTGAGATATATCCGGCATGAGAAATGCTTGAATAAGCTATTATCTTTTTAATGTTCCTTGTAAAAAGTGCAGATATATTAGGAATAATAAGTGTAAATAAAATAAAAGTATACGTAGATAAAGTTAATATTTCATTATTTATTGAGTGAAAAACTCTAAATGTAGCGATAATTATACTAAGTTTTACGGCACCAACAATAAATAAAACTACATTAGTTGGTGAAGCAGTATAGATATCCACACTCCATGAACTAAATGGAAAAAGAGCAAGTTTAAATATAAATCCAGCAAGAAATAAAATTATTGAAAGAATAATAGCAGAATTTGGAGTATTCAAAAACTGAAGAGATATTTCATTTAAGTTAAGAGTTTGAGAAAAAAGATACATTAAAAAAAGAGAAATTATCATAAAAATGGATGCAAAAGTTCCTAAAATGAAATATTTTATAGATGCCTCTATACTTTCTATTCTTTTATCCAGCGCTATAATCCCATAAAGAGACATTGAAATTAGTTCTAATGATATAAACATATTGAGCATATTATTAGTATTTATAAGCAAAACTGAACCTATAGTAATTATGAAAACTAAAAAATAGTATTCTCCAAGTTTTATCCTATCATTCAGCAAATCTCTGGCTGAAACAATTGAGATTAATATAAGAAAAATTATAAAAGATGAAAAATAATTATTGAACAAATTGGAAAAAAAATCCATATATTTGGAATAGAACATAATATGAGAAATAAAAATAGCAAGTGAAAGCGATATAAGAAATATAACCATATCTGTTATCTTAATTCTGGATTTATTATGTTTCAACCAGTAAAAAAGAATAAAAATTGCAGAAAATGCTAAAAAACTCAGATTCATGAATAAGTTATAATTCATGCTCATAATATTCATCTATAAACTCCAAGGTTTCTGTAAAAATCTAAAAAGATATTTATAAAATTTAAAAATGGCTTTGGATATATCCCTATCCAGAATATAAGAATTACTATCCCGCTTAAATATAGCCATTCTATTAAATTTATATCAAAAATTTTTTTATTTGAATCTTTAATCATTCCAAAAAACATTTTCTCATAAGCTTTAAGCATATACACTGCTCCTAAAACTACACCCAAAAGAGAAAAAAGGGTTAAAAGAGGATATCTATTAAACGATCCAATAAAAATTATTATCTCGCCTATAAAACCATTTGTTGAAGGAAACGCTATTGAAGATAACATAATTACCATAAAAAAAGTTGATAAATATGGAACAACTTTAAATATTCCCCCATAATCATCAATAATTCTTGTATGGGTCCTTTCA
Organism: Elusimicrobiota bacterium; assembly: GCA_036574205.1. Classification (GTDB taxonomy): domain Bacteria; phylum Elusimicrobiota; class Elusimicrobia; order Elusimicrobiales; family UBA9959; genus JAAYVG01. The sequence goes on from JAINCQ010000023.1 coordinate 2,480, forward strand.
TACAAAATACCTACAATTAAAAATAAACCACCAGTCGAAATCCCGTGATTTACCATCTGTAAAATTGCGCCACTTAATGCTTTTGATTCAAATGAAAAAATCCCAAGAACTACCAACCCCATATGAGCAATAGAAGAATAAGCAATAAGCTTTTTTATATCCTTCTGAACAAATGCCATTAAAGACGCATATATTATACCTATTACTCCAAATAAAGCTATATATGGTGCATAAAGTTTTGAAAGTTCTGGAAACATTGGTATAAGAAATCTTAAATATCCATATACCCCCATTTTAAGCAAAACCCCGGCAAGCATAACACTGCCAGCAGTAGGCGCTTCTACATGTGCATCAGGAAGCCAGGTATGAAACGGAAAAAGAGGAACTTTAACTGAAAAAGCAATTAAAAATGAAAAAAATACAAAGAGCTGAGTTTTACCTGTAAGATTATTTTTATAAAAATCTATTATATCAAACGAGTTTATACCTGATTTTTTAAGATTAATATATATAATTATTATTCCAACAAGCATGATAAGACTTGCAGACATTGTATATATGAAAAACTTAGTAGTAGCATAAACCCTATTTTTACCTCCCCACATTCCAATTATAAAATACATTGGTATAAGCATGGCTTCCCAGAATAGATAAAAAAGAAAAACATCCTGTGCCATAAAAACACCATTTGTTGCTGAAAGTAAAATTAAAAACCAAATGTAATATTTTTTAATATCCTTTTTAATATAAGAAAAGGATGATAATAAAGACACAGCCATTGCAAAGTTTGTAAGAAGTATCATTAAAAGTGAAAGAGAATCAACCCCAACATGATATCTTATATTTAATGCATTTATCCACTCTACATTTTCCTCAAAGTTTATTAAACCAGTTTGGAAATTAAAATACATTAAAACTGATATTATCAAATTAAAAACTGTTACGGAAAAAGACAAATATTTCACAATCGTTGTATTTTTAATGAATATTATTAAAAATGAGGCAAGAACAGGCGTAAACAAAATCATACTTAATGGCATTTAAAAACTCCTCATATAAATATAAATCATTATTAAGACTCCAAATAATATATAGGACGCATAAGACCTTATATTTGAATTTTCTATGCGTGATGTCATTTCACCAGTTCTATAAAAAAATCTTCCTACTCCTTCAACAATCAATTCATCTATTATCAATCTATCTATAAACTTAAAAATAAAAGCTGAAAAATTTTTTATAGGATTTATTATTAAAAATTCATATAATTCATCAATATAAAATTTATTAACTACAAGATTATGGATAAAAATAAACTTCTCTTTAAATTTATTAGCTATATTATCCTGTGTAAAATAAAATCCTGATATCATTCCAAGTATTGAAGCTAGTAATGGAGCAATCTCAATAAATAGTGGAATATCTAGATCAATGTGTTTAAAACTTAAAAAAGATAAAAATGAATTCATAAAATATCCAGCAATAATTGACAAAAACGCAAGAATCAAAAGTGGAATGGTCATTATTGAATCAGGATAATGAATATGATGATTTATTTCAGTTTTCCTTATAAAAGCTATATTTAAAAGCCTTGTCATATAAAAAGCAGTTAAAAATGCGCCAAATATAGCAAAAATCCATATTATCCTGTGTCCGGACAAATAAATTCCTTCTATAATTAAATCCTTACTATAATAGCCACTTAAAAAAGGAAATCCAGTTATACTAAGCCAGCCAACAATCATAACCAGAAAAATACTCTTTAGTTTATTTTTAAGTATATTTCCCATCTTAAAGATATCCTGCTCTCCACCAAGGCTATGGATAACAGCACCAGCAGTTAAAAATAACAAAGCTTTAAAAAATGCATGAGTAACTAAATGAAAAATTCCACTTGCATATATATTGGTTAAAACACCCATAAACATATAACCTAACTGACTTATTGTGGAATAGGCAAGAATTTTTTTTATGTCTCTTTGAGCCATAGCTATTAAAGCAGATAAAATTGCAGTAAAGCAGGCAATGTAAATTATAATATTAGATATTGATGTACTTTGAAATAAAGGATTAAGTCTTGCAAGAAGATAGACCCCGGCTGTTACCATAGTGGCTGCGTGAATTAAAGCAGAAACAGGCGTAGGTCCAGCCATAGCATCAGGTAGCCAGACATATAATGGGAACTGAGCAGATTTCCCTGTAGCACCCATAAACAAAAGAAAAGCTATAAGCGAAATAGCTGAAAAACCGAATATATTAGTATTTTGAAGTATATTTATATTTGAATTTATAGTCTTAAAGCTTAAATCATAAATATTATTAGAAGAAAATATAAAATTAATAATTATAACCCCGGCTATAAAAAATGCATCGCCAATCCTGTTAGTTATAAATGCTTTTTTAGCCGCTTTAGAATTATTTATATTTTCATACCAGAAACCAATCAAAAGATAAGAACATAGCCCTACCCCCTCCCAGCCAACAAACATCAAAATTATATTTTCAGCTAAAACCAAAATAAGCATAAAGAAAACAAATAAATTAAGATATGAGAAAAACCTTTTAAAGTCTTTATCACCATTCATATAAGATATAGAATAAATATGGATTAGAAAACTTACGCCAGTTACAATCAATGCCATAATCATTGAAAGTCTATCTATTAAAAAAACAACAGGAATATTTAATGTTGGGATTGATATCCATTCAAAAAGATTATCATAGAAATAATACCCATCAGGAAGCTTATATACTTTTAGAAAAATGAAAAAAGAGACAAGAAAAGATAAACCAACGCCCAAAGAAGCTATAAATGAAGATATCTTTTCTTTTATAAATTTTGAAAATAAAAAGTTTATTAAAAACGATATTAGCGGAAAAATTACTATCCATCTAATAATATTAGTTTCAATCATTTATATTTATCCTTTATAAATGAAAGTAAATCAATATCAATAGTCTTTAAATTCTTCGATACGAGAATTATAATTGCAAGACCTATGGCAGATTCAGCTGCAATAATTGCAAACATAAAAATTATAAAAATATATGACAAGGATGATTCTTTTATAAAACCAATATTTGCTATTGCAATATTCAAAGCATTTAAAATAAGCTCAATTGAAATAAGCATCATTATAAGATTTTTAACTCTAAAAAAAAGAAGTAGAGAAAGTGAAAATAGAATAAAAGAAAGTATTAAATACTCATAACTCATTATCAGAACTCCTTAAAAGAGAATAAACAATTACGATAGCAACGAATAAAATAAGAGAAATTATTTCTATTTGAACTGGAAAAACTTCAAAAAGCTTTTTACTGACTTCCATAAAGCTTATTTTTTTTGAATAATCAAAATGTAAACCTGAAAAGATTTTGTATAAAAGCAAGCCAGAAAGTATAATAAAAATTACAGAGGATAAAATTCCAGTTATAATAGAAGGTTTGTTAAATTTAATAGTTGTTTTATCTTCTGATATAACATTCATCGCTACCACAAATAATATCATAATTGCGCCAGCATATATTATAATTTGAAAAACTCCAAGAAAAACAATTCCCATATGAAAATAAATTAAACCCGTAGTAAAAAATATTAAAAATACAGCAATAAGGTTTTTAAATAAATCTTTAGAAAAGAAAATATAAATTGTCGAAATTATCGATATTAAAGCAATAATATAAAATAAAACTTTCTCAATCATATTTCTTTTTTAATAAGTACTCATTTGCAAGTCTATTTGCTGCTCCAACTTTAGATATTTTTTCACCTTCAATCTTCATAAACAGTTCATCCTTTGTCAATAAAAGTCCATTTTCTCTATAATTTTTAAATCTATTATAAGCACCTCCTATAAACTCAGAAGTATCCATAGCTATGGCATCCTCAGGGCATGCCTCGACACAAAGCCCACACATAACACACTTAGAAACATCAATATTAAAAACCTCAGGGTATTTCTCCACATAATTTTCAGTTTCACCCGCTTTTATGTATATACACTTTGCCGGACATATAGTTGAACACATCATACATGCAACACATTTAGGAGTTCCATCTTCTCTCATTTTAATTCTGTGTCTTGATTTAAGCCCTGCATTTCCTAAAACTGGAACTTTTTGCTCAGGATATGATATTGTAGGTATATTGGATGGAAAAAATAAATTTTTAAATAAATGATTTAAAGTTACAGTAAAGCCTTTTATTATTTCAAAGATATACAAACTTTCAAAAAAACTAAGTGGTTTTGATGATATTTTTTTTGTTTTTATCATATAACTTTTTTTATAACAATCGCAGTTATAAGCAGATTTAAAATACTTAAAAGTAAAAGATTCTTCCAGCATAATTTCATTATCTGATCAAACCTGAACCTTGGTAATGTCCACCTAATTATAATTATCATTATAGAAAAAAATATGGTTTTAATAATAAATGAAGTTAGCTGTAAAAAAACGACTAAGTAATGGTTCAACTCCAGGAAAAATGGACCTAATTTAAAGCCATATTCACTTAAATAAGGTATATGCCAGCCACCAAAAAAGAATATTGATATAAGCATCGAAAATAAAATTATCTCAATATACTCTGCAAACATGAAAGCGCCAAAACGCATAGATCCACATTCTATAAAGTAGCCTATTATTTCACTTTCCCCTTCCACAACATCAAATGGTGTTCTTTTAATTTCAGCTAAAACTGCCGTAAAGAATATAATAAAAGAAACAGGTTGTAAAAATATACCCCATTGTGGTATAAAACCAGCAAACATCTGAGACTGTTTTATTACAATATCCTTTAACCCACCAGCAGAATACACCATAATTAAAGGTAACACTGAAAGAACAAGAATGATTTCATAAGATATCATTTGAGCTTGAGCCCTTATTGCTCCTAAAAGCCCCCAGTTGTTTCCAGAGCAAAACCCTCCTAAAAAAACACCATAGATAGCAATTGAAATTATAGCAACCAATAAAAAGAATGAAAAATCCGAATCTATTATTGCAAGATTTATTCTATAAGATCCAATATCTAAATAATTCCCAAATGGTATAAAAGCAATAACAAAAAGCACAGGAAAAATACTTATAACAGGCGCAATTGTAAACAAAATCTTTGACGCATTTTTTGGGACAAAATCCTCTTTCATTATCATTTTTATGCCATCAGCTATTGGGTGAAAGAGTCCCCATAAAGTAAACTTAAATATATTTGCTCTATTGGGCCCAATCCTATCTTGAATCAAAGCGCTTATCTTTCTTTCAGCTATTGTTAAAATCCCTGCAAAGGACATAACAAACCCATAAAAGAAAACAATCTTTATTAATGTTTCAACTATATAATAAATCTCTTTTCTATAAGTATTAAAGATACCAGCTAAAACAGCATTTAAATAATCAATCATTTCTCCTCTTTACGAAAACTAATTCTTCTAAAAAGTTCTTTTATATCTTTCTCAAAATCTGGATAAATAGCATTTAACCTTGCAAGCTCCATCATAAAATCTTTAACAGAAATTGTATCCATGGGAGCTTCAACAGCCTTTCCTGTTTTTCTTAAAAAACCCTGCCAGTTTATAAAACTACCTTCCTGCTCAAAGTATGTGAGAATCCCAATTGCATTTATATATTGTGAATCATCAAAATAAGTGAATATAAATGTTTTTTCTAATGGTAGTTTAAGGTTTTTTATATCATCATAAAATCCAATAACTAAATCACAATCTCCAATAAACTCTCTCATATCTTTAATCCCATAAATATCCTTAAACTGATAAATAGCTCCATTAGGAGTTTTATCAGTATTAATCAAAATGCCATCTTCTATTTTTTGTTCTACCTTAAATGGAGCAAAGATCATATCAGTTTTTATTACATGTGTTGCCAGATAGTAAAGTGCAAAATTGTCCTCTATAGAAAGATATGAAGAAAGCAATATAGCTATTTTTTTGCCTTTTATATAATCAGAAAATTTATAGATAAACTCTTTAATCTCCACCCTTTTTGAAAAAAACCTACTTCCAACAAGTCTTCTATCATATAAAATCTTATAGATCATTCTTCCAGGGTCACATATCCAGGTATTTGTATATATATTCGGATCAGGAAGGATTCTGTATATCTTATTGTTATTATGCTGAATTTTTATCTTACAGCCAGTAGCACATCCAAGACAGATTGATTCAGTAGTTTTCAAATTATACACTCTTTCTTTAAATCTAAAATCCCTGGAGGTAAAAGCACCAACAGGACATATATCCGCTATATTCAACGAATAATTATTTTCTATTTTACTTTCTGGTTTAATATCAATAAAAGCATGATCTGAACGACTATTTATAAAAAGCTCATTTGTTTTAGTAACCTCCTCACAAAATCTTACACACCTTGTACATAAAATACATCTTTCATTATCAAGTATAAGATATTTTCCAACATCTCTTCTTTTAAACTTTCTATTCTTATCTTTTAAAGCAATCCTGCTTTTCTTAAGACCATACTCCATATAATAATCCTGAAGATAACATTCCCCTACCTGATCACATATAGGGCAATCAAGCGGATGATTAATCAATAAAAACTCAAGAACATCTGCTCTTGCTTTTTTTACTTTTTCGCTTTGTGTATGAACCACCATTCCATTAACAGCCTGTGTAGCGCAGGCAATTTGAAGTTTTGCCATACCCTCAATTTCTACAAGACACATCCTGCAATTTCCAGCAACAGAAAGGGCTGGATGATAACAATATCTTGGAATATAAATACCGTTTCTATCTGCTATTTGAATTATGGTCTGTCCTTCTTCAAAATAAAACTTTTTACCATCAATTGTTATCTCTGGCATAATTAATTCCTGAAACAAATCTTACAGCTTCTTTTTATATGAGATTCAAACTCACTTCTAAACTTTTTAATAAAACTTATAACCGGCATAGCACAGGCATCTGCAAGTGCACAGATTGTCCTTCCCATCATGTTATTTGCAATATCCAGGAGCAAATCTATATCTTCCATCTCTGCCCTTCCTTCAAATATTTTTTTAACCACCTTTTCAATCCATCCCGTGCCTTCTCTACATGGCGTACACTGCCCGCAGGATTCATGATGATAAAATCTTACAATAACATACAATAAATCCACCATACAACTGGATGAACCTATTATTATCATACCCCCTGAACCAAGCATGGTACCCTTTTGTTGTAAAGATTCATAATCAAGATTTGATTGCATCACCTCTTCCGCAGTTAATACAGGAACTGATGTTCCACCAACAATAACTGCTTTCAATTGTTCTCCTTCTATCATCCCATTTAAATAATCATTAAAAAATGCTCTAAAGGGAATTCCAAGAGGTATTTCATAAACACCAGGTTTCTTAACTGGTCCGCTTACTGAAAAAAGCTTGGTACCCTTACTTTTTTCAGTTCCAATCTTTGCGTAATTATCTCCCCCATTTAAAACTATATAAGGTACGGTGGCAAGTGTTTCCACATTATTTATAACCGTTGAACAACCAAAAAGCCCTTTTACAGCTGGAAATGGTGGTCTTATTCTCGGTTTTCCTCTTTTGCCTTCAATAGATTCAAGCAATGCTGTCTCCTCACCGCATATATAAGCCCCTGCTCCTCTTATAATTGTAATATCAAAATCAAAGCCTGAGTTTAATATATTGTTACCAAGATAACCAAATTTTTTTGCTTCATAAATTGATTTTTCTATTATTCTTGCTTCTTTTAAAAACTCACCCCTTATATAAAAATACCCCTTTTTTGCCCCTATTGCATAGCCTGCCAATATTATACCTTCAATTACTGAATGTGGATTTTTATGTATTATCTCTCTATCTTTAAATGTTCCGGGTTCGCTTTCATCACAATTACACACTATATACTTTTGTGTACTGGTCTTTGGGATAAAAGACCACTTAATTCCCGTAGGAAATCCTGCTCCACCTCTACCTCTTAAACCTGATTTTTTTACTTCTTCTATAATATCTTCTGGTTTTAAAGTAAAAGCCTTTTTCAATGCCTCATATCCACCATTTGCGATATAGCTTTTGATATCAAACAAATCCTTTAAAACTATATTCATTTTTCTTTCCTTAACTTTTCAATAAGTTCTTTTAATTTTTCTTCAGTCATTCCTTCATAATAAGTATCATTTACCATAATAACAGGGGCATTACCACAGGCTCCAAGACACTCCACCGTAGTATAGCTAAAATAGCCATCTTCTGTTAACTCTCCTTCCTCTATCTTTAGTTCTTTTTTGATAAAATCTATTAATTTTTTAGAACCTGACATATGACAGGATATATTTCTACAAATTTGAATATGATATTTCCCCACTTTTTTTTGATTAAACATAGTATAAAAAGTTAAAACTCCTTTAAGTTTAGAATATGGGATTGAGATTGCTTGTGATATCTCATCAAGATCGTTTTCCTCAATATATCCTTTAATTTTTTGTATATAATGAAAAACTTCAAGTACTGCTGAATCCTTATTTTCATATTTTGAAACTATTTTCTTAATTTCATCCCTTAAATTATTCATCTCTCAAGTTCACCTCCAATCATATTGATCTGTCCAAATGTTGCAATTATATCCGCAACATATCCCCCTTTAATCAGCCTGGGCAATGCTGAGGTTATGCTAAAACATGGTGGTCTTACTCTAACCCTCCAGGGTTTATGATTGCCATCACTTACTATATAATACCCAAGCTCTCCATTAGCTCCTTCCACTGCAAAATATATTTCTCCTTTTGGTGTTTTAGGTCCCTCAAAAGTAAGCTTAAAATGTGAAATTAACCCTTCTATTGTATTATATACCTGTTGTTTTGGTGGCAGAGCAATGGAATAATCATCAACCGAAATAGTACCATCAGGGATTTGTTTAATTGCCTGTTCTATTATATTTTTACTTTGATATATCTCTTCCATCCTAACCAGATACCTTGCATAATTATCCCCATCATCACATACTGGAACCTCAAAATCAAATCTATCATAGACAAGATAAGGCTTATATTTCCTAACATCATAATCTATACCGCAGGCTCTAATCATTGGACCGGTAAAACCCCAAGAAATTGCTTCTTCTTTAGTTATCATTCCAGTATTTTTAAGCCTATCATAAAATATTCTGTTTCTTTCAAGAAGTTTTCTGGTATCGGATATATTTTTATCCAGATACTTCAAACACTCTATTAAAAAATTTATAAAGTCTTCATTTATATCAAAACTTACCCCACCAACTCTAAAATAATTTGGAGTAACCCTCCCTCCGCTTACCATATCACCTGCCTGATAAAGCTTTTCCCTTGCATTTATAAGATAAAAATAAGGAGTAAAAGCTCCGAGCTCCATTGCATTTGCAGCTATACAGGTAAGATGATCGGTTATTCTTGCTATCTCACTCATTATTACTCTTATATATTGAGCTCTTTGAGGCACTTCAACATTAATAAGTTTTTCAACCGCCATAACAAAGCCAACTTCATTTATAAAAGGAGATACATAATTTAGCCTATCAGTATAAGGAATTATCTGGTTATAGTTTATATTTTCACAGGTTTTCTCAAACCCTCTATGGAGATATCCTATCTCAACATCACTATCAACTACCCTCTCTCCTTCAAGAGTAAGTATTATTCTGATTATACCATGCATTGCAGGATGAGATGGTCCCATATTCACAACTATCCTGCCATCCTCTAAAAGCTCTACATTATTTTTACCAGCTATTTTTTTAATCCTTTCAATTATTTCCATTGTCAATTTCTCTATAAGAAATTCTGGGCTGTCTTTTCTTTAAAGGATAATCCTTTCTTAACGGATATCCCACAAATTCATCATACATCAGAATTCTTCTTAAATCTGGATGATTCTCAAAAACTATACCGTACATATCATAAACCTCTCTTTCATACCAGTTTGCGCTATCATAAAGACTAACTATAGAATTGATAAATGGATTATTTTCATCAACAGGGGCTTTTATTATAATCCTTAAATTATTTTTTAAAGAATAAAGGTTATAAACGACCTCAAATCTCTCTTTATATTTCCTTGAAGGATAATTTAAGAAATCAATTCCAAATAAATCCATTAAAAAATTAAATTCAAAATTTTCTTTTAAAAACTTAACAATATCATAAGTTTTTTCTTTTTTAATAACAACTGTAAGATTGTCAAAATTCACAAAGATTTCTCTTATATCTTCTCCAAACAAAGACTTTAACTCTTTTTCTATATTCTCAAAATTCATACAAGCTTTTCCTTTTGAACTTTTTGCTGAAGCTTTATTAGAGCATCAAGAACAGCCTGAGGACGCGGAGGACATCCTGGTATATAAACATCAACAGGAATGATCTTATCTATTCCATCCACAACCGCATAATTATCATAAAAACCGCCACTTGTAGCGCAAACTCCAAATGATACAACCCATTTTGGTTCAATCATCTGATCATAAACCCTTCTAAGAATTGGTGCCATCTTCTGATTAACAGTGCCGACCACAAAAAGCACATCAGCCTGTCTTGGAGAAAATCTTGGGAACTCTGCTCCAAACCTGGCAATATCATATGTGGAAGCAAAAGTACTCATAAACTCCATCCCGCAACATGCAGTTACAAAAGGATAGTTAAAGAAAGAAAACTTTCTTGCCCAGTTTATAGCATACTCAATCTTTGAAGTAACCCAGCTATCTCCAAATATTTTTTCTAATCCCATTTAATAGCTCCTCTTACATATATATATATAAAAGCAATTATGAGCATAATTATAAATACTATTCCACTTAAAAAACCATAAAACGAAATATCTTTAAGATAAACTGACCACGGATAAAGATATATTATCTCAATATCAAAAACAACAAACAGAACTGCAATTAAATAAAAATTTGTTTTAACTGCCCTATTATTTTTTTGAATCTGAGGCAAGCCACATTCAAAACTTTCACTTTTTATTTTACTCTCCTTTTTGGGACCAAAAAGATAAGAAAGCAAAATCATTCCCCCTGCAATTATAAAGGAAACTATAAATACAATTATTATATTAATAGTACTCATTTTTAATATCTCCAATAGTTATCTTATCTCTAAAAACTCTATAAACCCATATCTGATAAAATATCACTAAAGGTATAAATATCAAAACCACTATTAGCATAAGCTTAAGCGTGTAAAAACTTGACGAAGAATTAAAAGCAGTAATATTAAATTGAGGATTTTTAGCAGCTATTAAATTCGGAAAATTACCAGCAAACTGTCCGCCAACAATAAACAATATAAACACAAAGTAACTAAAAAAGCCCTTTAAATATCTTTGTCTATCTATAAATAACTTTGAGATAAAGAAAAGAATCATTGAAAAAATGTAAAATATAGTCGCAATCTTTCCATTTATAAGTTCTAATTTATAATTTGGATTTTTAAAAAGAGGATTAAATATCAAAAACAGTAAGTATAATACAAGACCAATATACCACACTTTTTTAAAAAATGTATAAACTTCATATTTTAAAACACCTTCTATTTTATTGAGGAGCCATATTAACCCATAAATTAAAAAAACAACAGTAAAAAATACTCCTGTCAAAATACCGGTAAGGTTTAACAAACCAGACATTCCATTGCTATATCCTTCATCTCTTATATCCACTGCACTCCAGAGATTACCCCATAAAACTCCAAATAGGAAAATAGCCATTAAGCTTGAAGTAAATATTAGTAAATCAAATAACTTTCGATTTTTGACCTTTCCCCTTAACTCAACTGAAAACCCCCTTACTATCAATGATAATAATACAATAAAAATTGGGACATAAAACCAACTAAACATACTGGCATATGCTATCGGAAAAGCTGCAAAAGCAACCCCACCTGCTGTAATTAACCACACCTCATTTCCATCCCAGAATGGACCAAAAGTTGTTAATACCAATTTTCTTTCATCCTCATTTTTAGCTATAAAAGGCATTGCAATTGCGCTTCCAAAATCAAAACCATCCAGTGAAAAATATATACACCATAGTAAAGACCACAGCATATACCACAATATCTGTAACAGCTCCATTAAATCTCCATCACTTTAAAATCTTTCTTTCTAATGTATTTAACCATCAAATAAACAGCAATAATAGCAATTAGTGTGTAAACAATTAAATAACCACTAAAAGATAACATTATCTCATTAAAAGATAAAGTTTTAGTAACAGCATCTTTTGTTTTTAAAATACCATAAATAGCCCAGGGCTGTCTTCCAACCTCAGCCACAATCCATCCAAGCTGAGATGCAATATAAGGCAAAGGAAATGAATACATCAATATTTTCAAAAATAATTTGTTATCAAACTTATCCCTGTATGAAATGTATAAAGCCAATAAAGTTAACACAAGAAATATAAATCCAAGTAAAACCATACCCCTAAAACCAAGAAATGTTAAAAGAACTGGAGGACGTTCATCTTCTGGAAAGTCTCTAAGCCCTTTTACTTCAGTATGCGGATTATAAGTAGCAAGTATACTTAAAAAATAAGGTATTTTAAGTGATTCAACAATATTCCTTTCATTTTTTTCATCAGGTATTAAGATTAACGGATAATCCGCTCCTTTTACAGTATTCCATACTGATTCCATTGCTGCAAACTTCGTTGGTTGAAACCTGAATATATCTTTGGCATGAAAATCCCCAGAAATAATTACAAACAATGAACTTACAAATCCAAAGTATGAGGCTAGTTTGAAAGAACGTTTGAATATATTGTTTCCCTTTAATATGTGATAGGCTGATACTGCAATTACAAAAAACGCGCCTACAATATATGAACTGAATATAGTATGAAAAAACTTAACCCATCCATACCTTGAGGTTATTAACTCAGTAAAATTTACAAGTTCAACCCTTGATGATGTTAACTGATATCCAACAGGATGCTGCATAAAAGCATTTGCAAAAAGTATCCATAAAGCCGATAAATTTGAACCAATTGCTACCATCCATATAGAAAAAAGATGAGCCTTTTTACTTATTTTATTTTCTGCAAATATCCATAAACCAAGGAAAACAGACTCCAGAAAAAACGCAACTGTTGCTTCAATTGCAAGTGGCACTCCAAAGACATCTCCAACATATTTTGAATATTCCGCCCAGTTCATCCCAAATTGAAACTCAAGCGATATACCCGTAACAACCCCAATGGTAAAGTTAATCAAAAAAAGAGGCTTAAAAAATCTTACAAGCTCCATCCACAGATTATCTGATTTTTTATAATAAAGAGTCTGCATAATTGCCATTAAAACTACAACCCCAAGTGTCATTGGCACAAAAAGAAAATGAAATCCAGCTGTAAAGGCAAACTGCAATCTTGATAACATAAGAGTATCCATATATCCTCTTATTTAATTTTATAAAATTTCTATTTTTTTTAAAAACTCTTGACAACCTTATAAAAAAATAATACTATTTTAGTATCATTATGTCAAGTATTAGATAAAGGAGGAGGAAAAAATGGCAAAATCAAATATGTTCTGTTATCGGTAATGTCAATAATTTTGTGTAATTTCTCAAAAATTGGGTATCCTCCATTATATTCAAATTATTGCCATATTTTTTATTCATTCTATAAAATATTGCATATATTATCCTTTCTAAACTATCCCTAT
>JAINCQ010000024.1:0-31162 GCA_036574205.1 Elusimicrobiota bacterium
CTCAGTTTAAAATTACTATGTAAATATATTTGTTGCATATTGGCTACTTCCAAAAGTAGTTATATATAATTATTATTTTAAGATTTTTTGACCTTAAATCTGTCCAATATGTTTCTGATATTTTGCAGATAAAATCATAAAAAAATTGTAAAATGTAGTGTATGCCTGAACATATTGAATTCAAGGACATAGAAAACAAGATAAGATATATTGAAAACTTATATTCGGAAATTAAAGCAATATATAATTTTGACGAGAAATCTGCAAAGATTATGGATCTTCAAAAGCAAACAAACTCTCCCACATTCTGGAATGATCTGGCAAATGCTCAAAAAATTGTCAAAGAAATAAACGATATAAAAGGAAAATTAGAAATAATAGAAAAATCAAATAAGGATATAGAGGATTTTAAGGTTCACCTTGAGCTTACAAAAGAAGCAAATGATATTGAAGAGTTAAACGTTCTTTTTGAAGAGATAAAACATCTTGAAAGAAAATTAAAAACGCTGGATTTTGAATTAAAACTATCAGATCCATTGGATAAAAGCGATGCCATCTTTTCAATACACGCTGGAGCAGGTGGAACAGAAGCCTGCGATTGGGCGAACATGCTTTTAAGAATGTATATGAAATGGGCAACTTCAAAAGGCTTTCAGTTCATAATAACTGATATTTTAAGCGGGGAAGAAGCGGGTATAAAAAGCGTAACAGCTTTTGTAAAAGGAAAATACGCCTATGGATATCTGAAAAGCGAAATAGGAGTTCACAGACTGGTTAGAATATCGCCTTTTGACGCAAACAAGAGGAGACATACATCTTTTGCAAGCGTGGATGTTCTTGCAGATATAGAAGAAGATATAGATATAAAAATAGAGGACAAAGATATAGAAATGGAAACATATAGGGCTGGCGGTCATGGGGGTCAAAATGTAAATAAGGTTGAAACTGCTGTAAGAATAAGGCATATCCCGACTGGAATTGTCGTAGCTTGTCAGGTAGAAAGATCTCAACATCAAAATAAAATAAATGCTTTAAAGATGTTAAAAGCGAAATTATATGAAATAGAAATGGATAAAAAACGAAGTCAGATGGAAAGACGTTATGACGAAAAGGGCGATATAGGCTGGGGTTATCAGATTCGCTCTTATGTTTTTATGCCTTATCAGATGGTTAAGGATTTAAGGACAGGATACGAAACATCTCAGGTTGACGATGTTTTAAATGGAAAGCTTGATGATTTTATGCACAGCTATCTAAGCTGGAAAGCTAAAAATAAACCTCAAAAATCTCAATGATAGATTCTCATACCCATTTATCAGATGAAAAATTTAATCAAGATAGGGATGATGTAATAAACCATTGTATAAAATCAGGCATAAAAAAATTTATAGAAGTTTTATGTTCAAAAGATGAATGGGGAAAAATTTCACTTTTTGATAAATATAAAGAAAATTTCTTTTTTTCTTTTGGAATACACCCTCATTACACAGAACAATCAACTGATGAAGATTTTAAAAAACTTGAAGAATATATTACCACAAAAAGATGCGTTGCCATTGGAGAGACCGGTATAGATTTATGGTATTATCCAGATAAACTAAAGGAGCAACTCAATCTTCTTGAAAAACAGATAGAAATTTCAAATAAAACCAAAAAACCGCTGATATTTCATATAAGAAATCCAAAAGGTAGTGACAGAGCATACTCCAGTTTTTTTGACTTTATCCCCGGAAAAATAAACAATGGCAATTATATACCCGCTGTAATCCATTCTTTTTCAGGAGAGATAAATGATGCAAGAAAAGCTATAGATATGGGATTTTTAATAGGGATAAATGCCACAATAACATATCCAAAAAACCAGAGTTTAAGAGAAATAATAAAAAATTTCGGGATTAATAGTTCTATAGTTGAAACTGATTGTCCATATCTTCCTCCTCAAAGAATAAGAGGAAAGAGAAACGATCCGACTTCAATCATTGAAATTATATCCGCTATATCAGAAATAACAAAGATGAAATACGAAGATGTAGAAGATAAAATAAATTCAAATTTTAATTTATTTCTTAGTAAAAACTATATATAAAAGACATTGACAAATCAATATTATTTACCGGACCAATGTCAAAATTTTTGCTTTTCATTTTAAAAATATGATTCCATTCAAGATTTAATCCTATTCCTGTTTTCCTGCCAAGCTTTATCTTTAATCCACTACCCATTCTAAAACCAAACTCTGTGGCAGAGGTAGAATCAAAACTGCTTGACGATGGCTGAGTCCAGTGATATATTCCACTTCCAACATATCCATAAAATATTCTTTCATCCATACCAAGCCAGGAAAATAGCACCGGAGCAAAGGAAAAAATACTTATCTTAATTTCATTATTCCTGTTTTTGTAATATGAATAATTGGAGGCTAGGGCGCCAATAGA
Source organism: Elusimicrobiota bacterium (assembly GCA_036574205.1). Taxonomy (GTDB): domain Bacteria; phylum Elusimicrobiota; class Elusimicrobia; order Elusimicrobiales; family UBA9959; genus JAAYVG01. Next base: position 2,436 of record JAINCQ010000024.1, read on the forward strand.
AATAACATCATCTATGTCCTTTATATACATTATCTTAAATCCCATTGATGATTCAAATCCTATATCCCTATCACCCCAATGTCCATATACAGGAAAAGAGTAGCCAGAATTAAAAAACAAATGCTTATTGTTTACTTCGCTTATCTGAGGGTATGATACAGAAGGTAAAAGGATAAAAATAAAAATTAAAATAAAATTAACTATTTTACCTCCCCATTTTTTTCAATTGTTGAAATTTTATTTCTTGCCACAAGCATTATCATAACCACTATAATAAATAACAATATAATTTCCAAGAAAGAAACATAAGCTCTCATATTTTCATCTTTGATAACAAGAGTTATAGCTATTAAGCCACATAAAAGATTTAAAAGCGTTATAAATAAAGCAGTTTCCCTGATTGAAAAACCTATTAATAAAAGCCTGTGATGAAGATGATCTCTACCTGTATATTCAAGCCACTGTTTTATACTTGCAATCTGTTTGTTTTTTATCCTTGAAATAGTTGTATAAATAAGGTCAAATATTGGGATAAAAAGAACCATTATTGGAGCTGAAAAAGCCACAACTGGATTGTTGTTTGCCCAGGAAACATATATACCGATACAAGCAAGGACATAACCAATAAAAGTAGAACCGCCATCGCCTAAAAAGATTCTTGCGGGGTTCCAGTTATATATAAGAAAACCGCAAATAGATCCACATAAGCTTGCAGTAATAAACATAACCTTATATTGTTCTGTTCCGACAACTACAATCAAAAAAATAACACTTATCACAACACCCATTGAAGACGCAAGTCCATCTATTCCATCCATAAAATTGAAAGCATTTGTAATTCCTACTATCCATAGAATTGAAATGACATAGGAAAGGAGTATTCCATAAAATCCCCAGTTAACAGGAAATTTTATCGAAAGTCCCATTTCAACAGCAATTAAAGCTGCAAGGAGTTGAACAAAAAGCCTTTTAAAAGCAGATATGCTTTTTATATCATCAAAAAAACCAAGAAAAAATATAATACTTGACCCAATCAAAATACCTACTATCTCGCGTGAAAATTGAAAGTTCCTTAATAAGGTAAAGATAAAAGCTAAATAAATTCCCAATCCACCAATCCTCGGTACTGGAATTTTATGAATTTTTCTTTCATTAGGAAAATCAAGTATATTAAACCTGAGTGCTATTTTTTCAAGAAGAGGATATAAAAGATTGAAAATCAAAAAGGCTATAATAAAAAGATAAACCCATCTAATGCCACTTTCAAAACTCCAGGCGGAAAATCCGCCGGGAGGAATTATATAAATAAAAAAAGAAAGCCCAAATAAAATAGCTATTTTTTTGAACATAATATATCAAACATAATTCTTTGCGCCATAAATGATTCACAATATTTCATCCTTCCCTGATATCCCCTGAATATAGCAGTGCTTTGGGCGCTTTCAATTATGGAAAGATTTTTTACTCTTGTTTTATTTATCTGAGAAAAATGAGCCTTTAAAAGAGATATCTTGTTTTTAAAGACATCACCTATATCGTTAAATATTGTAGGTGAGAAATCAATGGAAGTCGGGGTTTCATAAAAAAGAAAGTTATTTATATATCTTGCAGCTGTAACAACTGCATTTGAAACTGCTATATGGTCTTGATGTGTATCTTTATAATAATTAACAAAAATTAAATCTGGAGAAACTTTCTTAATAACTTTTTCAACATTTTCAATAAGCTCCCTGTTTAAAAAGACCTCTGTATCTTTAAAACCACCCCATATAAGATTAGCACCTATAATACTGGCAGATTTTATTTGCTCTTTTTCCCTTATCTCTGGATTACCACCAAAATCCCCTTTTGTTAAAACATACATAAAAATTTTCGCACCTGAATCTGAAAGTTTTAAAAGCGTTCCACCACATCCAAATTCTATATCATCAGGGTGGGCTCCTATTGCAAGGATCTTCTTCATTCACTCCCCCTTATGCTTTCATAAGATTCCTTTATTATATCTCCATCTATCACACTCATACCTTTGGAAAAAGCAGTTAAAAGAGCGATAGAGCATATATTGTTTATCCATCTTGGTATCCCCCCACTTCTTTCATATAGAGATTCAAAACAGTCTTCGGAAAATATCTGTGGCTCTGCACCGGCAACGCTCATTCTATGAAAAACATATTCTTTTGTTTCTTTTTTGCTTAAAGGTTTAATCTCATAACTTAAAAAAATCCTTTGCATAAACTGCTTATTAGAAGATATTTTTTCTATAAGCTCGCTCTGTCCGCTTATAATAAGAGTTAAAAGATTTCTATTTTCAATCTGATAATTCAAAAGCATTCTCAGTTCTTCCAAAACTCCATCTGAGTTTATATTCTGCGCTTCATCTATCACCACAACACAATGTTTGGCATCTCTGTGCGTATCCTTAAAAAATTTCTCAAGGGAAATAAGCAAATCTGCTTTGGTCTCGCCAATTCTATAGCTTATATAATTATGAGCTATCAGTTTTAATATGCCGGTTTCATCCACTGAAGGGTTTGCCACAAAAGAAAACAAATATCCTTTTCTTGAAAGTTCTTTTTCTATTGTCTTAAGAATAAAAGTTTTGCCTGTTCCATATCCACCACTAAGCATCGCGCAGGATTGCCTATCTTCAATCACATACTTTATTCTTGAATATGCTTCTTTATGAGAATCTGATTCAAAAAAAAATGTCCCATCATTGGTATTTTCAAACGGTTTTTTCTTTAATTTAAAAAAATCAAGATACATAGATATTATAGATTATTATACATATTTTTATAGGAGATTATTAATACTCAAAAGCTTTAAGCCTAAGGACCTAAACGCCAATATACCAAAATGCCCTTTGAATAAAAAAACTTTTATGTTAAAATATATATAATGATTAATTCAGCTAAATAGGAGGGATTTAATTTATGAAAACATACCTGATTGTAATTAGTTTTTTTATCTGGACAAATCTTTTTGCCGAAGAGAAAGAGATAGGGCTTTATAATTTTAACGAAGTAAAATTAGAAATGCAAACCCCGAAGGTTTCTTTAAACTCAAAACCCCTCAGTAAAGAAGCAGTTGCTACTATAACTAAACCTCATCTTATAGCGAATGCAAGTAAAAAGATACTTTTTGGCTACGTAAAAAACGATACGGAATATAAAGAATTTATTGATATGTATACGAAACTTCTAAAAGACAATGATTTTAAAATTTCTGAGATAAAAAAAGAAGGCGAAATGGTAATGATAACTTACTTCGCTCACTCACAAATGGCAGTAAGAAGATTTATAGATGATGATTTAAATTATAATGCAAAAGACGACAATGAAATTTCAAAGATTATGAATGAAACTATTGCAGAACTTGAAAAAAATGGGATGAAGGTTATAGGGAAATATATTGTTAAAACAGATTTCTTAAGACCAACATTTATGATATATTATCTGACAGAAGTAAAAGACTTTGCCGAAAAAGAAATAAGGTTAAGGCTCCTTAAAAAAGGTGAAGATATAGACTTTGATCTTCTTGAAAACTCCGTTAAGATAATAAGAAAAGATACTTCTTTTTCAATGCTTTATATAGGAAAAGAGCTTGGTTTTGTTTCAAAACTTGCCACTGATGAGGCAAATGCAATCTCAAAGCTCAATGAATATAAAAAATTTTTAAATGATAATAACAAGCAGTTCATAAATCATAAGATAAAACCTCTTAACGAACCTTTTACAAGCGGGGATACGACATTCAAATTTCTTTTAAATATCTATTTTTTCCAATAAAAAAACATTTCAAAAAAGAGCCGCTTTTTAAAAAAGGCGGCTCTTTTAATTTGCTATCATATAATAAAGGAGTCAGTTATGGAAGAAAAACTTTTTGTGGTAGGACTTATTTCCGGAATATATCTTTTTTTTACAGAACATTTTAAGGAAAAGGGGAAATTTGACTCAGAAAAATTTTCTATCCTGTGGCATAAGGCATTTCTGGCTATGGCAGGATTTATAGTAGGATTTCTTACAATTGTAATAATAGACAATCGCCTTGGAGAAATAGTGACAGCATCCTTTATAACAAAAAAACAATTTTTTTTCGCAGTTCTTTTTTCAGTTATAGGATGGTTTTATCCAAACACTCCATTTTTTATCCCTGACAAAAAAATAGACGAAAAAACAAAATTACCAAAATTTATAAAAACTGACAGAGAATGGGGGGACACTTTTTTTACAGCTTTTATACTTGCCTCTATTGTAATGTACTGTTTTTTGCAGGCATTTAAGATACCAAGCGGATCTATGAGGATGACATTAATTGAAGGGGATCACCTCTTTGTTAATAAGATTATTTACGGAATAAAAATACCTTTTACTGATAAAAAAATATTAAAATTAAAAGAAATTAAAAGAGGAGATATTGTGGTTTTTAGATTTCCAAGCGAAAACCCTGATGAATATCAATGCGGTGGCAAACAGTATGGAAAGGATTTTGTAAAAAGGGTTATAGGTCTACCAGGAGATAAAATAGAGATAAGAAGCGGAGTTCCTTTTTTAAATGGGATAGCGCTTGGGGTAGAAAAATATGCAAATTATATAGATTCTGCAAGGATTCCTCCTATAGCTGAAAAAGTAGAACAAAAGGTTTTTCAGGAATTATGGGAAAAGAGACAAACTGGAAAATATTTTTCTGAGTATATAAGAGATAATTTTGGACCTGTCATTGTTCCCCCAAACACATATTTTGTTCTGGGCGATAATAGAGATCGATCCTGCGATTCAAGATACTGGGGTCCAGTTCCTATAAAATATATAAAAGGAAGCCCGCTTTTTATATATTGGCCACCTTCAAGAATTGGCTTTGTTAAATGAAAATAGATAATATACTAAAAAGGAAAAAAACTATTTCTTTTGAGTTTTTTCCACCAAAAGACATTGAAACTTTTAAAATTCTCATAGAAACAATAAAAGAATTAAAAAATTTTAATCCTGATTTTATATCAGTAACAGACTCAAATATATCAGCTAAAATGAAACATATAGCTCTTTCAAAACTATTAAAAGAAAAAATGGGATTAAATATGCTTATCCATTTAACATGTATAAATAATACACCTAAAGAAATAAAAACTTCTATAAAAGCAATAGAGAAAACGGCAATTGATAATATATTAGCTTTAAGAGGAGATAAAAGAAACTTTATAAAGATATCTAATTATTTTAAGCACGCTACAGATTTAATGAAAGAGATAGATAAAAATAAGTTTTGTATAGTTGTGGCAGCTCATCCCGAAGGACATAGAGATGGAGATATAAAAAAAGAAATCTTTTACCTGAAAATGAAAAAAGAGATGGGGGCTAGAGTTGCCGTAACTCAAATTTTTTTTGACAATGAAGTTTTTTTTAAGTTCAGAGAAAAGTTTGAAAAAGAAATTGGAATTTTTTTGATACCTGGAATTATGACAATAACAAAGCCAAAAATGTTTGAAAATATAATTTAAAAAACAGGTAAAATAAAAATTCCCAAAAAGCTTTTAAATATACTTAATGAAAAATTAAATAATGAAGATTTTTACAAAAAAAGCGTTGAGTTTTCAATAAACCAGATCTTGGATCTTAAAAAAAATGGTGTAGATGGAATTCATTTTTTTACATTTAATAGAGCATCTGCGACAAAAAGAATATTAAATAGTTTATGAATGAAAAAACATTGAAAAAACAGATTATATTAAGCTCGAAAAAACTCAAAAACAGTGGGATGTTACCAGGCGCAAGTGGAAATATTAGCATAAGATTCAAAGATAAGATATTTATAACTCCAAGTATGGTTAATAAAGAAGATCTAAAATTAGCGGACATATCAGAGATAGATTTAACAGGAAAAATCTTGAACTCAAAAAAGCCATCTTCTGAATATCAACTTCACATAAATATATATAAAATTAGAAAGGACATAAATGCTATTGTGCATACTCACCCACCTTATACCATTGCTTACTCAATAGCAAAAATAAAACCAGATTATAGACTTACAGTAGAATTTAATCTTATAGTAAAAAACCTTAAATTCTGTCCTTTTGAAAAGCCAGGAAGTACAAAACTTGCTTTAAAAGTTGCAGAATACTTAAAAGATTCAAATGCCGTTGTTATGGAAAACCATGGACTTGTAAGCATTGGAAGCGACCTGACTTCTGCGATGATAATTAATGAGGAAGTTGAAAATTTCTTTAAAATAAACTACCTTGTAAAAACTTTAAAAATGATGAAGTAAGTATTATCTTAAAAGTAAATATTTGAAAATTATTTAGGAGTATTTTATTTCTGTTCGACTGAAATTGGGATATAAAGTTTAAAACAAGTTCCTTTTCCAACCTGACTTATTATTTCAACTTTTCCCTTGTGTCTTTCTACAACTTTTTTAACTACCGCAAGTCCAAGCCCGGTTCCTCTTGCCTTTGTGGTAAAAAAAGGAGTAAATAATTTTTCTAAAATTTCTTTAGGTATCCCGGGACCGGTATCTTCTATTTCTATTTTTGCCATATTTTCATCTGTTACATCTGTTCTTACTATAATTTTCCCTCTTTCAGGCATTACCTCTATAGCATTTTTAATAAGATTCCTTATAACCTGATTCATTTCATCCTGATCTATATTGACGGTTATCTGAGAAGCATATAATTTTTTTTCAAGCTCTATATGTTGTGGAAAAGGATATGTAGAAAGTAATTCTTCAATATAAGAATTTAAATGAGTAAGTTTCGGCTTTAATTCTCTGGTTCTTGCAAAACTCAATATTTCGTCTATTATACCATTAGCCTGCCTTATCTCAGATTCTATTATGGAAATATGTTTTGATATTTTCTGATCAATCTGCTGACCAAGTTTAGTTTTAATGAAATAAATAGAATTATTTATAACAGCAAGAGGATTTCTAATCTCATGACTTACTACTGAAGCCATCTGTCCCATAGCAGCAAGCCGTTCTTTTTTAATCAGCTCTTCCTGCGCTGATTTTAACTCTCTGGTTCTTGCCTCAACCCTGTTTTCAAGGGTTCTATTGAGCTTTTCAAGCTGATCTTTTGCGGAAAGAATTTCTGAAGTTTTTATTTTAAGCGATTCGCTCATTTCCATAAAAGTATGAGCCAACTCTCCAATCTCATCATTTGGCACTATCAAATCAGTTTCAAAATCAAAATTACCCTCTGCTATTTTTGAAGCCGCTTCCCGCAAAGCTTGAACTGGCTGAGTTATAACAACTGAAACAGCATAGCCAAGAAAAAGGACGAATATAGTAACAAAGATCATAACCTTCCATGTCTTTGATAGCATCTCCTGAGAAGCCTGATAAGCAATTGATATAGATCTTTCTATGTAAATAATCCATCCTAATTCACTTACCTCACTAAAAGCTCCTAAAACTTTTTCACCATTTGAAAGTATTATCTCACCCCCACCACTTTTTGCATCGTTGCTAATGAGTATTTTTAATATATCATCGCTTAGCCTGGCGTTTGGTTTTTCAGCCTCCTGCTGAACCGAATGGGCTATTATATGACCATTAATATCCACAACCGCAACTCTGGTATGATTGGAATCAGGGAAACTGGCTTTTAAAAGACCGGAAAGCGTTGAAAGACTTAGTTTAGCCATAAGTATTCCAGTTGCATATCCTGGATTTTTAGGATTAATTATACTTACAGCAATTGTTATAGCCGGATAAGTTCCTTTATATCTTTCAAAATTGCCTATAAACTCTCCATTTTTCATTACCTTTTGATAAATAGATGAATTTAAAAAGTCTCTCAATCCATTGTCATCACCTAATCTTACTGTTCTAATAATCTCCTGACCAAGTGGATTTATTACAGACATTTCAAGAAAAGCTGAATGTATCTGCATCATATTATTAATAAGCGGTTTTATCTTTTCTAAATTTAGAGAATAAAAATCTTCAAGGTGGGCTGAATCGTAAAGTATATTTCTAAAAGATATCACATAATTTGTAACAGTATCTCCAAAAGCAAGAGCAAGCGCTTCCTGGTCTCTTATGATAGATTTATTGAGGGTGGCTTGTGTAAGATTAACAAGATAATAACTCACTATGCCAAGCGGCAAAAGAGAAACAATAAGAAATATAAAAAGTAATTTATAAAATAACTTCCCGCGTTTTTTTCTTGTCATATCTATATTATAAAAAAAGGTTATTAAATAATTGTTTCAAAATATTAAAATTATTTTCCACATCCCCCACCAGCGCTGCTAGTTTCAATAGATATATCTTTATAAGCTTCAAAACTCTTAAGCTGGTTTATCCCAACTACAGAAATATTTCCATTAACTATAAAACTTGGAGAAACCGTCATCTTCAAGCTATTGGAATATTTAAAATCTTCTTCAAGTAATTTTTTGCCTAATGAATCAAAATTAGATTCTATAGTTTTTATATCTATACCACTTTTTTGAGCTGCTTCTTTCCATTCCCCTGATTGATAATTCTTGTTTCTTTCTTTAAGATAAGCAAAAAATTTTTCAGGGAAAAGCTTTTTTATTATCAGTTGCCTTGCATCTTCTTGCCATTCCAATTCTCCATGTAATGAGTTAAAATTAATTTTTCCTTCATTATCCTTAAAATAATCACCTATATAATGTATCTCAATAGTAATATCCTTTGAAATAAGCCCTTTTTCAACAGCATTAATTATAGAATTTTCTGCCATAACTCCAAAAGGACACTGTGACATAACAAACAGTTCAAGTTTGTTCCCTTCTTTCTTTCTGTTGAGAATAATATTTGATGAATTTGGATTATAATAAGCATAGTAATTTCCAAGTTTTTCAAAAGCATTTTGTTCTATTGGTCCTGAAAGGACTTCGTTTACTGTCTGATTTTTTTCTATCAGATAGGCGGGAAGCATTTTTATTCCTTCTTTCTCTTTTGGACTAAGGGTTTGAAACTCTACTTTTTCAACATCGAGAGATGAAAAAAATCTTTTAAAAGCTTCTATTATTCTTTCATCAATCCAGCCTTCGCTTTCCTTAGAATATACCACCTTAAATTTAGGTCCTTTAATTTTTAAAAGTTCATCTTTATATGTTTTAATCTTTTTTTCCTGAGGAAGATTTGAATTTATGGTTTCTATTATATCAAGCATTCTTGCGCTTTTGTTATAAGGATTACCATTAACAAAGATTGACATACTAACTATATTTTTTGAAGATATTCTATCATATGCCTCTTTTATAAGAAGGCTCCTATTTTTTTGAACATATTCATCAAATTCAACGGGATTTATTTGCGTAAATATTAATGCATCCCGCCAGCCATCTGGTGTCATATTCAATGAACGTGATATTAAATAGTCATTTAGTTTTAATGGATATTTTTTTATTATACCTTCTATCCTTGCAACCTCGGATGTTTCAATCTCACCCCGAGAATTTGTCAATTTATCTTTTTCCTTCAAAATTATTGGATAGACATTAATTTTAATATCTTTTATTTTTCTTTTAATAAGATCAAAGTTGAGATAATTTTGCCAGCCCGCTGTATCAAATGGTTCAAAATACATGTCAACCTCAACCTTGAAAACTTTATCCTCAGATACAACCGAAGTTGTAAATAGCAATGCTATCATACTAAACAAAAAAACTTTTTTCATACACTCTCCTTTTAAGATTTCTTTAATTAGATTAATTGTAACCAATTTATTTACCTTTTCTTGAGAGAAGCTGTTTTATCCTTATGGAAAGTTCCTGAATATCAAATGGCTTTGTTATATACTCATCCGCCCCAAGGGTGAACCCTTGAGTTTTTTCATCAGAAGACAAAAATCTTCCGCTCATCATAATTATAACTATATCCTTTGAAATCTTCCTGATATCCTGACAAAGCTGAAAGCCGATTGAATCCGGAAGCTGAATATCCATTATAACTACATCAGGCATATGTTTTTTAGCAAGGTCAAAACCTTCTTTTGCATTTTTTGCTTCAAAACATTTAAAACCTTCAAGCTCAAGCGACTCTGAAAGACTTTCCCTCAAATTAGCATCATCATCTACCACCAAAACTTTTTTCTCCATCTGCCCTCCAATTATGGAATAAACTTATAACCAACACAGGATACGGTGTGAATATACTTTGCTGCTTTCCCCATTTTGGCCCTCAACCTTCTTATATGGACATCAACAGTTCGTGGTGAACCAAAATAATTAAAACCCCATATTCTTTCAAGCAGATAAGGCCTTGACAAAACCCTATTAGGTGAACTCAGAAACACATAAAGAAGGTCAAATTCTTTAGCAGTAACTTTTATTTCCTTTCCAGCTATCTTTACAGTGTAGCTTGACATATTGAGTTCTATCTCATTTGACTTTATCACCTCTTCGGTTTCTTTTGGTCCTATCCTTCTAATAACCGCCTTTATCCTTGCTACGCTTTCATGCAGATCTTGATCATAACTTAAACATTCATCTGCTCCAAGCTGGAAAAAAGCAAGTTTATATGTTATAGATGGACTTTCTGACTTTCCCTTTGGAGCAGATCCAAAAGAAAGGACAAGATCACTGGAAAGATCTTTTGGTATCACATCAAGCAACAAATTGGGAGAATCAACTATAGCTACTACCGGGATTTCTTTATAAGAAGAACTCCTTAGTTGTTTTAAGAACTTCAAGCCACTTATATCTGCTAGTTCGTGTGACAGAATCATAATATCTATTTTTCTTTCCTCCAATATAGAAAGCACATCTCTGGATTTTGTGGATGTAATAACCGAATAGCCTTGTCTTTTTAACATTTCTATCAACAGTGATGACTTAACAAAATCTTTTGCGGCAAAAAGTATATTTATTTTTATCATTTTAAAACCTTTTTATTCCTGTTTTTCTTCCATTTCAACCACTAATCCCTTCAAGCCAATTATATTGACGAAGAAATTATATATGAAAACCAGAAAACTTATATAAGCTAAAGTTATAATATAAAACACTATGGTATATATAAACATACCTATAAATTTTGACTTAAAGCTTTCTCCAAACCATATCGGGCTTGGTGTAATAAATATTGCAACAAGCGCAACAAAAAGCCCTATAAAAAACAAAGCCACGCTAAAACCGGAAAAAACTATCGATGAGATTTCAATTCTTTTTACTTCAAGCTTCATATAACCTCCCGCTATATATATTATTAAATATTATTTTAACTTAAAATTCAAGTAATATCAATGAGACTTATATAGCTTGAGTTGATAACTTAACTTCATCATCTATATACTTTATCGCAAGACCTGAAAAAAAACATTTTTCTTTAAGATCTGAATTTATAGTATTAGCATCAAAATTAAAATAATATATTATCCCATTAGCTCCAGCCAATGCGGCAGCTTTTCTTGCTTTATTCAATATCTTTTTCTGAATAGAAACATCGCAGTTAAATCTTTCACTGTGTATTATGGCTATTCCTCCAAAAGACTTTTTTACAGAATTTCTGTCCTGATACAATTCTATGTCTTTTGGCTTTTTTGGGGGAAAATATGGACCCGTTTGTATAATATCAATACCTACGCTACTACAAGCAGTAAAAAAGAACAAGACTGCAAGGAGTATTATGGGAGATTTATTCCCAGCTCTTTGCATATTTTTTTTGCCGCAAAATCAGCTATCTCGTTATGCCTTGTTACTGGAACCTCTTTATTGGTTTTTGGATTTAAAAAAACAGAATACTTCCCACCTTCTCTTACAAGTATACATCCCTCTTTGTTTAAGTGTCTTACTAAATCCTTCCTTTTCATAACACCTCCGGTCGATCAACTTCTTTTAATTTTTCCAAAAAGTTTCCATTTTAATTTCGTTTTATCGAAATACACATATATAATATTGATACTACCATCATCTCCTTCAAGAATTAGCATTGGCTTTCCTTCTATACTAATAGCCCCTTTTAAAATCCCATATGAATAAGGGAGAGCATCATTATCTATAACTGTTTCCTGAAATTCTCCACCACTATCATATGAAACATTTTCGTTTTCATAACTAAGGCTATCAACCATAACTCCGCCTTCATAATCATAATTATCTGATTGGGCTGTTTGTTTTGTTTTTTCCTTTGAATTTGAAGTTTCCTGAGTTTTTAGAATTTCAGTCTGGGTAGATTTTTTTATCTGATAATTTGTTGTCTGAGTTTTTTGCTCCTGTTTTGATGGTTCTTTTGAAAATAAATTAAAACTAAAAACAAGCAAAAATATAAAAAATAATATTTTCATAATTCCTCCATATCAAAACTTCTTAATATTTATTTTACATATTTTAACCCCGGCAAATCTATATGCAAGCTCCATAAAATTTTGTGGTTTATCGCTGACATAAAAATCACTCCATCCATTTTTTTTGCTTCTAGAAGCAAGTGTTAAATCATCAAGCATTTTCTTAACATATTTAGCGCAGGTTTGAGAAGAATCTACTATATTTATATCCTTTAAGGTTTTCTCAATAACCTTTTTAAGTAGAGGATAATGAGTGCATCCAAGTATTATCGTATCATATATCGATTTTCTGAACTCTCCAAGATAAGTTTCTGCGATAAGAGCTGTTGCTTTGTGTTCTATAAAATTTTCCTCCACAAGAGGAACAAAAAGAGGGCAGGCTTTTTCCACAACTGAAAAATCGCCTCTAGTTTTTATTTCGTTAAGATATGAATGACTGTTTATTGTTGCCCTTGTCCCTATAACTATAATAGCTTTGTTTTTTGTTCTGGCAATTGCGGCATCAACCCCTGGTTTTATAACTCCAACAACTGGAAGTTTAGTTTTATTTTTAATAAGCTCAAGCGCTATTGATGATACTGTATTACAAGCAACAACTATCATTTTAACTCCGCGGGAAACTAAAAACTCAGATATCTCCATGGCAAATAACTTTATATTCTCCTCAGATTTGTTCCCATATGGGACACGCATTGTGTCGCCAAAATATATAATATTTTCAAAAGGCATTAACTTTCTTATCTCTCTGTAAACCGTCAGTCCCCCCACCCCAGAGTCAAACACTCCTATAGGAGCGTTATTTAATGTACTTATCATATTCTAAAATCCCTTTGTAAATAGAATTTGCAATTTTTTGCTGCACATTAGTGCTATCAAGATTTTTTTTATCCTCTTTATTAGTCATAAAACCAGTTTCAATTAGTATTCCGGGGCAATAACTTCCCCTTAAAACATAAAAAGCAGCCTGTTTTATTCCCCTGTTTTTAAAAGGGGTATTTTTCGTTAGTTCTCTGGAAACATATGAAGCCAAAATACTTCCGCCGTTTATATATTCGTTCCTTGCCAGAGAATGCAAAACCAATGCAGCACCGGTATAATCAAAAGTGCCATCCTCATAGCTTATGGATGCGTTCTCATAATCTGCTACCTCACTTGCCCATGGGTCTGTTGCCTTTTCAGAAAGGAAATACACCTCAAATCCTTTTTCGCTTTTATTTTTATGTGCGTTTGCATGTATAGAGATAAAGATATCACATTTCTTATCATTGGCAAACTTGCTTCTTTCATATAATGGAATAAAATCATCCGAATCCCGGGTCAAATAAACCTCAAATTTTTTATCTTTTTTAATCAAATCATAAAGTTTTTTCGCTATTTCAAGGTTTATTTGTTTTTCTTTTTTCCCAAAAATTACTTTTCCTCCCGGGTCCTTCCCCCCATGACCGGGATCTATAATAATAATTTTTTTGCTCCCATCAATTTTCATTTTATCAGGAAGGACAAAAGAAGAGGTAGATAATACCTCATTATCCGACGCTTGTTGTGATATGACTGATCCTATTCTTGTTTCGGTTAAATCTTTTCTTGTTTTTATATCCACAACGATTCTATCTGGATCTTTGAGAGTAAAAGACTCATATTCCCCAAAGTTTTCGCCCATATCCATCGTAACTTTCAATACTTTTGGATCCTGAGTTGCTTTTATCTGATTTATATTTCCATCATTGACGTTAATGTTTTCGCTTTGAGTAACATAAGAAGCATCAAAAACTGTTAAAACAAGAGATTTACCAACAATTTCAGTCCGATATTTTAAAGGCAAAGCCATATATAAAACAACTCTTGTTTTATCCATATATGAAAAAAATTTAATAGAGGTTACATTTATATCTTCATAAATACCTATTAGTTTATTTTTATTATCTATATCAATCTTAAATTCAAAAATCCTGGCGAAAGATAAATGGGTAAAAATCTCAGTTGCCAAAAAATACTCACCGCCTCTTAATATCGCAGGTTTTAAAATATTAAAACTCTCAACCCCATTAAAATCAACTTTATCTTTAAATATACTAAGTTTCTTTCCATCAATGACAAGCATTATTTTAGATGAAACAGAATAGATATATTTTTTAGCTTTTAAGTATTTAGCAATATCATTTAAGCTAAAATATAATCTTTCCCCGTTCTCATAATACATCGCTGAACCAATATATTTGTCTTTTTTAAAAACTTTATATTTACCAACCCCGGACTGTAATTCAGGAAAAAACAAAGAAATCGCAATAAAAAATAAAAAGATTTTTTTTCTGAGCATACCAATCTCCTAAACTAAATTTTACAATTTTTAAAAGCAATACATCATTCTATTATTATTCTGTAATCTTCCCAGACAAGCTGTGGATCTGAGACTATCTTTACACTTCTATGGACATTCTTCTCTATAATATACTGTTTTTCCTTAAGCGCATCCATAACAAGAGGATGAACCACTATCCTCATATTTCCGCCGGGTCTTCCCATCGTAAGATTCAATATGTCTCTTTGAATTTTTATTCTCAAACTATCTATGGAGAGAACTTTTCCAGAGCCATGGCATTGAGGACATTCTTCAGTAAGCATATTAAATGTGCTTTCTCGTCTTCTTTCTCTGGTCATTTCTATAAGTCCAAGACGGGTTATCGGCAATATTTTTATCTTGGCTCTATCATTGCTGACAGCATCTTCAAGCGCTTTCATAACTCTATGTCTGTTAAAAGCTTTTCTCATATCTATAAAATCTATCACTATTATTCCCCCGATATTTCTAAGCCTTAGCTGCCTTGCTATCTCATAGGCAGCTTCTATATTAGTCTGAGTCACTGTTTCTTCCTGGGATTTATCGCCTATATATCTCCCGGTATTGACATCTATAGCGCACAAAGATTCAGCTTCCTGTATTATTATACTGCCACCGCTTGGAAGCTCAACTTTAACTTTCCTGAGTTCATCTATTTCCTGCTCTATGTTAAAAGCCTTGAAAATTGGGGTTTTTGAATCATAATATTTTATTTTATCCTTAAACTCAGGTGAAATTTTAGATACAAAATCAAGTACGTTATAATAATCTTCCCTGTTATCAAGAAAATATACAACCACATCTTTGGATAATATATCTCTTGCTACCTGCAAGGTTATATCCATATCTTTATGAAGAAGGTAAGGAGCCCGACTGGTTTCATATTTTCTTAAGATGCTCTCCCATAATCTTATAAGATACTTATACTCTTTTTTTAACTCCTCTTCGCTTGTTCCTTCCGCTTCTGTTCTTACTACACACCCGTATTTTTTAGATGAATCAACAATATCAGTTATAATTTTAGATAGTCTTTCTCGTTCAGAATTATCTTCTATATTTTTTGACACTCCAACATGTTCCTGAAATGGGGTCAAGACTATATATCTACCGCATAAGCTTATATCCATTGTAACCTTCATCCCCTTTGTGCTTATCGCGTCTTTGATAATCTGTACCATTACCTCCTGACCTTTCTTTAATACATTGTCTATCCCACCCCGGGTGTCGCCAATTACGTCTGAAACATATATATAAGCGTTTTTTTCAAACCCTATATTAATAAAGGCGCTTGATATGCCCGGGAGTACATTTTCAACCACTCCTTTATATATGTTTCCAACAAGACTTTCATTGTTGTCCCTCTTCCAGAAAAGTTCTGAAAGTTTTGAGTTTTCCATAACAGCTATTCTTGTCTCCTCAAAAGACCTGTTAGCATATATTTCCTTTTTTATTTCCTTTTCCATAATCTCTCCTTATATTATTCTTAAAGTTTTCTTTGAATCAAGCCAATAAAGATTTTTTCTTATTATACCCTTTACATTAATACTCTTATCTAAACGAGTCAGAAAAGCTTCAGGTTTCTCTAATTTTTTCATATAAATGATAATCCTCTCTCCATTTTTTTTCACGTCACTTACAGAAACGACTTTAAAACATTTCTCACTGCAATTTATAGAATCATCTTCTTTAGCAAAAATTAATGGGCTTTCATCATCGGTTAAAATCTCATATTCAGCAATATCAACACATGACTCAACAGAAGGGAAATAAAGAGGTATTGTTTTAAATCTTAAAAGAGAATATCCTTCACAAATATTTTTATTTATTATAAACTTTATCTCTTCATCCTGAATCCTTCTAGAAAGATAGATATCTACATATTCGCTTAAACTCTCATATCCACAAGGGATAGCTGGACCAAATGAAATCTTATTTTTTTGTAACTCGTTATCTGAAAAAGCGTTTCTAAACATATTTCTGAACTGCTCTACCTGCCGTAAAAAACCTATATCTTTTGCTCTTTTGTCTCTGGAAAAAACAAATCTATATCTTATCATCCTATAGCCATCCTCCTGGCATAAATTGACTCAACAATTCCAATTATAACAAGCGAAGCAACCATATTGCTTCCACCATAAGAAACCATTGCAAGTGGTATTCCTGCAACCGGGAAAAAACCAAGTATCATTCCAAGATTTACAAAAAAATAACCCATAAATAAACCTGCAAAACCACAACATAAAAAATAGCCAAAATTATTCCTTGATATAAGAGCTATTTTTCTTATCCTGTTTATAAAAACTATATAAGATGCAAAAATGACAATAACCCCTATAAAACCCATTTCCTCCCCAATAACCGAAACTATAAAATCAGTATGTCTTTCAGGCACAAATCCAAGCCTTGACTGGCTTCCATGGAAAATCCCCTTTCCTTTAAATCCCCCTGAACCCAACGCAACTCTTGCCTGTATGATATTATATCCTGAACCCTTGGGGTCTTTGTCAGGATGTATGAAACTTTCTATTCTTTTATATTGATAATCCTTTATCTGATTTTTGACAAATATACCGGAAAGATAGCCACTTACAACAATCAAAAAGATCATAACCATATAGCTGAAATGTATCAAAGGATTAAGCTTATGAAATATCTTCCATAAAATAAACATAAGTACTGCAAGAATAATTATGAATATCAGACTGTTAAAATTAAAATATGATATATCATAAAGAAACTCTATAAATTGATTATTTAAAGAATTAGGATATAAATTAACAATAACCCCAATAAAAGGAACCAAAAGCATTATCAAGATATAGGTACCAAAAGCATAAATATATGATAAATTAACACCCGCAACTATAAACATTACAGCTATCGGAAAAATAGTTATCATCACACCTGAAAAATCAGGTTGCTTCATCATAAGAACAAAAAATGGAAGAGAGATAAACAAGGCCTTAATTATACCACCAAGATTTTCAAGCGCATCGCGATTTTTAGAAAGATATGAAGATAAAACTACAATTAAGGAAATTCTTGCAAACTCACTTGGCTGTATTGAAAAAAAAGGGAGCCTGAACCATGATCTTGAACCCTTGTCAACAACACCAAAGATAAGAACAAGGACAAGTGTTATAAGAGCAAAAATATATATTTTGTAGGAATATTCATCAAGGATATCATAATCCAGAACCCACATTAATAACATTCCTAAAAAACCTAAAAAAATAGCTAAAAAGTGAGTTTTTATTATCCTCTCTTTGGAATAAAGCATTATTGTAGAGGATGTTATTGCAATACTACCAATGATTATAAGAATACCGACAAATATAAGAAGAACCCAATCAAACTTTTTTTTCCTTTCAACTGTTATCATTCTATTATCACATCCTTTTCTTCTTTTTCTTTCAAAGTTGAATCTTCATTAAAATAAGCTTTTATTATTTCTCTGGCTATTGGAGCAGCCGCAGTTGAACCATGTTCTCCATGTTCTATAAAAACACTTATGGCTATTGAAGGCATTCCATTCTTTTTAGCAAAAGACACAAACCAGGCATGGTCTTTTCCATGAGGATTTTGAGCAGTGCCTGTTTTCCCATAAACATCCACGCCTTTAACCGCACTTAGCTTTCCAGTTCCTTCACTTACGACCTTTCTCAAAGCTTTATATATCACATCATATGTTTTATCTTTAAGAGAAACTTTGGAAATTACACCTGGAAAGTTCTTTACAATGACTTTACCTTCAGGAGAAACTATTCTATCAACATAATAAGGCAAATAAAATGTTCCATGGTTTGCCAATGCCATCATAAACATAGCCATACCCATTGGAGTTACGAGAGCCTCCCCCTGTCCTATAGCCATATTAAGAGTATCTCCAATAAACCAATATCCCTTACTTTCCATTCTTGAGCGAGGACCAAATATCTTCCCTGCTTTTTCAAATGGAAGATCTATTTGAGACTTTTCATTTAATCTCATTTTTTTGGCTATCTTTTCTATTTCATAAGGGCCAACTGTGTAACCAACATTATAAAAATAGACATCGCATGAATGCGCAAGAGCGTCAATCATATCCAGATTTTTATGTCCTTCTTTTTTCCAGCATTTAAAAATTCTATTTCCAGCATCATAATACCCGGGGCAATAAAACTTTGAGTTTTCATTTAATTTTCCGCTTTCAATAGCCGCAATAGCACTAATTATCTTAAAGGTTGACGCTGGAGGATACAACCCGGAAATAGGTATATTAAATTCATCTATCTCATCAATCTTTTTTTCATCTCTATAAGAAGTAAAATAATTAAGATCATATCCAGGCTTTACAGCATAAGCTAGAACTTTTCCACTTTCGCTTTCAAGACATACGGCTGATCCTCTTTTATAAGGTAGTTTTGATAATGCATCCTCAGCAGCTTTTTGAACTTTATAATTTATTGTCAAAATTACATCATTGCCCTTTTCCCACTTCTCAAACCCCATTATTCTAATAACTCTTCCCTTATTATCTACCTCCATAAAAAGCCCACCGTTTTTGCCTTTTAAATAATCTTCATATTTTTTCTCCACGCCTGTTTTGCCAACAATAGCATCAAGGGGATAATTTTTTGAGAGATAATATTTTAAATCAGCATTGTCAATCTTGCCTGTATAACCAATAACGTGGCTTAAAAGATTACCATAAGGATAATCCCTTAAATTTTCTTCTATTATTTCAATCTCTGGAAATATATTTTTAATCTCATAAAAAAACATTGTCCTGTTAATGCTTAAATTATCTACAATTTTTATAGGTTTTAAGGTTTTTTGAGCCATCTGAATATTTTTATCTATATGCTCATATCTAACATTTAAAAGTTTTGAAATTCTTTTAGAAATATCATCAATATATTTTGAAGTGATGTTTTCCCTTGGGAAAAACATAACGCTGTAAGATGGCTTATTATGGGCTAAAAGTACGCCATCTGAACTTATAATATTTCCCCTTGGCCCCAGTTTTGATATTACCCTTATTCTATTTCTTTCCGATAACTCAAGATAATAAGAATGATTTATTATTTGTATGTTTATAAGTCTTACAGCGAAAAAAGCAACTATTATATAAAAAAACTTATAGATATTATCCAATGCTTCCACTTTTTTATCGTAGTCTGACATATTCTCTTCTTTTAATAAAAAAATTATTTAGTATATACATAAAAATCTCAAAAAAAACAAAATTCAAAAAAGGAGTGAAATCAATAAACTGCCATTTCTTTGGAAATCCATAAATTAAAGAATTTAATAAAAATAAAAATAGAATCAAAAAATAATTGGATACTACAAAATTGATAAATCTTGGGATGATAGAGGTTATATCAAGATTTTTTCTCACCCTTGAAAGTATAAAAGAGAAAAGCGAAAAAGCAAGGCAATGGCTTCCAAAAGGCAGGTTATAATAAAAATCAGCAAATATTCCAGAAAAAAAAGAAAAAGTTATAGCAGCAACCCCTTTTTTATAATAATTTACCCAGAAAACATATATAAAAATTATATCAGGGTTTAAATTTAAAAAAGAAAATTTATATGAAAAAATCCAGTGAAAAAAAACCATACTCAAATACAATAATATCATCTTAAAACTCCATATCAGTTATATAAGGCTGCCAGTCTAATATATAAACATAATCAAGCGACGATATATCAAAGCAATCTGCTTCTCCTTCTTTTGAAAAAAAATCAGAGCCAGAATTTTTATCAATTATTTTTCCAACTAATAGAGAAGGTGGAAATGTTATAGAAACTTTTGATGTAACCAAATCATCCCCCAATTTAAAATCTCCGCTAACATATTTATATAAAAGATTCTTTGTTAAATTTCCACTAATAAGTCCCCTGCTATTTTTTGTATCTGCTATAAAAGAAAAGTTGGAATTTGTAATTAAAATTATTTTTGAAAAATTTTTATAAACCTCACTAACCCTGCCTATAATAAACCACTTACCAGCATTAAAAAAAAGAACCGGATTATAAATTTTCACTCCATTATCCATTCCTTTATCTACATAAATAAAAGAATAGGGATTTTTGGGATTTATGGATATAATCCTTGAAAATCTTCCGCTATATGATATGTTTTTTTGAGCATTGATTAATTCGTTAAGCCTTTTATTTTCATCTAAAAGAGTATTAAAATATATCAATTTTGAATTCAAATCGGAAATTTTTATCTCAAGTTCTTTTTCTTTTAATTTTGTATATAATAGAGATTTAATGTTACTGTCAATCTTTTCAAATTGGTTTATAGTTTTAATTGAAAAAGACGGATTAAATACAAATGAAAAAATCAATTTAAGATTATTTACAAAAACATCTACTTTAAGTATCAGAAATAAAAGAGAAATAACAACAAAAATATAAAAGAGAAAATTGAATAACCTGTCTTTTTCTTCCATATAACCCGCTGACTGTTCTTATTTATAAAATGGCACGGATGAAACCTTGACTTTATCAAGTATCTCAAGGTATTTTCCACATCCTAGCGCCACACAGCTCAACGGGTCGGCAGCTCTATGAACAGGAAGTTCGGTTTCCTGTCTGATAAGCTCGCAGAATCCTTTCAACAGAGATCCACCACCTGCAAGTACCATACCTCTATCTACTAAGTCCGCGGATAGTTCGGGAGGTGTTTCTTCAAGAACCTGCTTTATAGAATCCACTATGAGATTTACAGGTTCCATCAAAGCCTGTCTTATTTCATCCGAGGTAACATTTACAGTCTTCGGCAATCCCTTTGACTGATCTCTACCTTTAACCTCCAATGTTACCTCTTCTTTAAGAGGGAAAACGGAACCTATTTTGATTTTCACATCCTCGGCTGTCGATTCCCCTATAACAAGATTATATTTTCTTCTGAAATACTGGATTATAACATCATCCATCTCATCGCCCGCTATATCTGTTGATTTGGCGACGACTATACCCCCGAGCGATATGACGGCTATCTCCGTAGTTCCCCCGCCTATATCGCATATCATACTTGCGCTCGGTTCTGATATTGGTAATTCTGCTCCAATGGCTGCTGCCATTGGTTCTTCAATTAAATAAACTTCTCTTGCGCCGGCCTGTTGAGCTGATTCATGAACAGCTCTTTTCTCAACCTCTGTTATACCAGAAGGTATTCCTATAACTATTCTAGGTCTTAAAAGTCTTCTTTTTGTGTTAACCTTCTGTATAAAATATTTAATCATCTGATGGGTTACTTCAAAATCAGCTATCACACCATTTCTCAAAGGTCTAACCGCCACTATAGTATTTGGAGTTTTTCCTATCATTAATTTAGCCTCGTTACCCACAGCAAGTACTTTCCTTGTATTTTTGTCTATTGCAACAACAGAAGGCTCTCTTAAAACTATTCCCTGACCTTTTAAATAAACAAGCGTATTGGCGGTTCCTAGATCCATTCCTATATCGTTTGAAAATATGTTAAATATTTTCTCAAGCATTTTATCAATCCACTAATTTCACCATTGTAAGCAGGGAGTTATCACCTCTTCTATAACCAACATTTATAAGGGTAGTATACCCGGAAACTCTATCTTTATATCTTGGAGCAAGAACCCCTATCAATTTTTTAAAAGCACTTTTATCTGATATTTCACTTTTGAGTTTTAAGTAATTATTTTTTTTGGCATCGTTAACTAATTTATCAAAAAAACGTCTTAATTCTTTTGCCTTTGCTGAGGTAGTAACTATCTTTTCGTTCATTATCAGGCTTGTCATCATATTTTTAAACATGGCTTTTCTATGAGAGCCAGTCTTAGAAAGCTTTTTATCTCCGTAACACTTAATCATTCTACCTCCCTATTTCATTCCAAGAGACAAACCCATCTCTTCAAGTTTTTGTTTAATTTCATCAAGAGACTTTTGGCCAAAATTTTTTACAGAAAGCAAATCTTCTTCAGTTTTTGACACAAGTTCTCTTATAGTTTTTATATTTGCTATTTTAAGACAATTACTTGCTCGCTGGGAAAGTTCTATTACATCAACCGGCTGATTCAAGATTTCTTCAAGCTCTAAGTCCTTAGATTCTTCTTTCTCTTCATTCAGATCAACCTTCAGTTCCTCTTCGGCGGAGAAAGGAATAATAGAATATTTCAAAAGAGCCCCTGCTCTATCAAGAGCTTCTTTCGGAGTTATAGAAGAATCTGTCCAGATTTCTAATATGAGTTTATCATAATCAGTTTCCTGCCCAACACGCGCATTCTCCACTTTATAATTGACTTTTTTAACCGGAGAAAAGAGCGCATCCATCATTATATAATCCTGTGGAAGGGTTATTGTCTGGCTAAGTTGTTCCGATGTAAGATATCCAACGCCTCTTGCAACTTCTATCTCAGCCTCAAATGTTGCGCCACTTTCAAGAGTCGCTATTTCAAGATTTTTATTTATTATTTCTACAGAAGATGGAGTTTTTATATCAAGAGCTTTTACTACTTTCTTGCCTTTCTCTGATATATGAAGAGTCTGCCTGTCGGAACCATCCATCTTAACTCTAAGTTTTTTCAGGTTCATAACTATGGAAAGCACATCTTCTTTTATCCCTTCTATAGTGGAATATTCATGCGTAACACCTTTTATCCTCACCGCTATAACAGCCGCGCCGTCTATGCTTGAAAGCAATACCCTTCTTAAAGAGTTCCCTATAGTATGCCCATAACCCTTTTCATATGGCTCTCCAACAAATTTAGCATAGTGCTCTGTTTCGCTCTTTTTTTCTTCCACCATGTTTATAGATCTTGGTATAATTATCTCTTTTAAAAAACTCGGCATAATTTCCTCCTTTTACAATTATTTAGAGTAGAACTCAACTATTAGTTGTTCATTAATTTTAGTTGAAAGTTCCGATCTTTCAGGAATTCTTGTTAATTTTGCGCAATTGGTGGCGGAATCATAAGATATATAACTTGGTCTCCAACCCATTTTTTCAGTATTTTCAAGACTTTGCTTAATATAGATATTTTCAAGTAAAGCTGGAGTCTTTAAACTTACCTCATCGCCTTCTTTTAAAATATAAGACGGAATTTTAACAATTCTTCCATTGACTTTTATATTGCCATGGTTTACCATCTGCCTTGCCATTTTTATTGAGGAAGCAAAACCGGCTTTTTTTACAATATTATCCAGCCTTAATTCTAGAAGTTTTAACATTGTCTCTCCAGTTCTTCCTTTTGCTTTTGAAGCTATATCAAAATATCTTCTAAATTGAGCTTCGCTCATTAAATATGAGTTTTTCAATATCTGTTTTTCCCTCAGATGTTTTCCATAATCGGAAAGTTTCTTTTGCCTAAAATTTTTTCTTTTTTCCATTACGCAATTTGAAAAACATTTATTTCCTTTCAAAAAAAGCTTTTCATTAAGACTCCTGCATTCCTTACATACCGCTTCAGTATATTTCATAGTTTACCTCCAACTCTTTATACCCTTCTTGGTTTTGGCGGTCTGCAACCGTTATGAGGTATAGGAGTTATATCTTTTATTGCAACTATCCTTACACCACTATGGGCTATAGCCCTCAATGCGGTCTCTCTTCCCGGTCCGGGGCCGCTGACAAAAACATAAACTTGTTTTAACCCATAAGACATAGCTTTTTCTAAAGCCTTATTCATCGTTATTTGCGCGGCAAAAGGAGTACCTTTTTTAGTTCCTTTAAAGCCATTTGCCCCAGCTGTAGACCACGCTATAACATTACCGTGATCATCTGTAATGGTTATTATTGTATTGTTAAAGCTTGAAGTGATATATATCCTTCCAGAACTTACATGAATATGTTTTTTCCTCTGGCTTTTCTTATCTTCCATATTCTCTCCTTTTAAAATTTATTTTTGAGCTGGCTGAGCCTGAACAGTACTCTTTGTCACAGCCCCTACTGTTTTTCTCTTTCCTCTTCTTGTCCTTGCATTGGTTCTCGTCCTCTGACCTCTTACCGGGAGGTTTCTTCTATGTCTTTGTCCACGATAGCACATTATTTCAACATATCTTTTTATGTTTGAAGCAACCTCTCTCTTTAGCTCTCCCTCTACCTTATAATTTTTGGAAATAACCGCATTTAAAAGACCTATTTCTTCTTCGGTTAAATCTTTAACTCTTTTTTCAGGATCTATTTTTTTCTCGAGATCCACTTCAAGGATCTTTTTTGCCAATGGTCTTCCAATGCCATAGATATATGCTAACGCTATTTTTATCTTCTTATCTCTCGGTAAATCAACACCTACTATCCTTGCCATAAATATCTCCTTTATCCCTGTCTTTGTTTATGTTTGGGATTTTCACATAAAACTCTGACTATTCCTTTTCTTTTAACTATTTTACACTTCTCACATATTCTTTTTACACTTGACCTAACTTTCATATAAGACCTCTCTATTTTTCTCTAAAAATTATCCTTCCTTTTGTTAAGTCATACGGAGAGAGCTCCACCTTAACCTTATCACCAGGAAGAATTCTAATATGATTTACTCTCATTTTTCCAGAAACAACGCCTAATATCGTTTTTCCAGGGCCAATTTCTACTCTAAAAGTAGCATTTGGCAAAGCTTCTTTGACAACACCATCTACTTCTATCTTTTCAAGATTATCTGGCATAAATAGAAAAACAACCTCTCCTTATAAAGAACATCTAAAAATAAAAACGCCATTTTATGAAAAAAAATGACTTTATAATATTATACAAATTTAATTTCAAATTACAAAATATATTTATAAGAAAACATCAAAAATAAAATTAAAAATTTTAGTTAAAGAGCTATTTATTTTTTTTGAATTAAATTTATGCTCCCATCCATATTCTCCAATTTTATCACTTATAACAAAAATAGAACCTGACTGAATTTTATAGTATTCAGTCACCGCAAAAACCGCGGAAGATTCCATTTCCACTGTTAATATGCCTGATTTCGAGTATTTAATAACCTCTTTAAGAGTCTCCCTATATGGAGCATCTATTGTCCAGGAACCACCTTTTTTAAAATCAATATTAAATTCTGTAAATTTTTTTTCAATATAATTTAGCAATTTTTTTGAAGAATATGCATATTTTGAAGGTTTTAAATAATGATAAGAGCTTCCTTCATCTCTTATTGCTTTCTCACATAAAACTATATCTCCGATATTCAAATCTCTATTTATACTGCCAGCAATACCAATATTTATTAATTTTCTTATATTAAAAATTCGCATCTCTTCAATACTAATTGTAACATTAGGGGAAGAAATCTGTGAGATACAACAAAGAATTTTATCCTCAACAATAATATATTTCTTATCTTTTTTAATTTTTAAATTATTCTGCCTTGCGGAATTTAAAAAAATGCTTGCTGCATATGGATATATTATCAAAGCCACATCTCCATTAAAAGCTATCCCTTCCTTATATTTTTCAATATAACTCATCGGATCTGTAATACTTTTTTCTGTATACTTTTCCTTTATATTTGGCAACATAAAATTTTAAAAATAACAATAAATAATAGTTAAGACTCAATCGTTATATTATCTCATATTGACTCACTGGTGAATATCGCAAAACTCAGTTGGCTCAGTGCCACTTAAAAAAGCTTCCATAAATTTGCTTTTACATTTTGGTCCTGCAATCTTGCCGCTTTCTTCATCTATATTAACAAAAACTATTTTCTCCGGAACCACAAAATCTCTAACAGGATACTCCTTTAAAATTTCTTGCATTATATCGGTCCACCATGGAGCAACTGTAGAACCCCCGGTCCAATCACTCATTGGAACTTTTGAATAATCATCATAACCCATCCATGCCCCGGCTGTAATATCCGGAGAAAAGCCAATAAACCAGGTATCCTTTGAACCCTGACTTGTTCCAGTTTTACCAGCTATTGGTCTTTTTAATCTTGAAACAACTTTTCCAGTTCCTCTTTGAACAACCCCCTTCATCATATTTACAAGTAGATAAATTTCTTGAGGTCTAAATACCTCACTTTCTTTTGGAAAATTTTCTTCCAGAACTTTGCCATTATTATCACAAACTTTTAAAATAGCAAGAGGTTCAACATATATTCCACTGTTTGCAAAAGTATTAAAAGCTGCAGTCATCTCCATAACACTTACAAGAGATGTTCCAAGCCCTATAGAAGGAACGCTTTCAAGCTTACTTTTTATACCAGCTCTGATAGCAGTATCGACAATTGCGTTAGGGCTTAATTTATTTACAAGATATACAGATACCAGATTTCTTGATTTCTCAAGCGCCTTTCTTAAAGTAATAGGACCTAAAAACTTACCATCAAAGTTAGCCGGTATCCATACTTTAAAATCTGGATTTTCCATAAAAGGCTCTACCGCATCGGCTATACTTGCTTGATCAGTTGCATCCTCTATAAGATGCCAGCTCATTCTTGAATCTGCATAAAAAGCCATAGGGTTATCATAAACAATAGTTGCGGGGGTATATCCATTTGAAAGTGCGGATAGCCACACAAAAGGTTTAAATGTGGATCCTGCCTGTCTTTTAGCCTGAGTGGCTCTATTAAACTGACTTTCTTTGTAATTTCTTCCTCCTATCATTACTTTAATCGCGCCGGTGTGAGAGTCCATAGCTATAAATGCGCCTTGAAGAGTTGTAGTTGATTTCTCATTTTCATTTTTCTCTATATTTTTTAATTCATATTCTGAAAGTTTTTTTTCAAAAATTTCTTCCGCCACCTTTTGCATTTTAATATCAAGAGAGGTGTATATTTTAAGCCCACCTTTCCAGAACATTTCTATCCCATACTTTGGTTCTAGCTGTTGTCTTATATATTCCGTAAAATAAGGGGCATTTGAAGAATATATAACTGATTTTTTTTCTGGAAGAGGTTCATTGTTTGCTTTTTCCATTTCTTCCTTAGTTATATATCTCTCTTCATACATTCTTTTCAAAACAAGCGCACGCCTTTTTGCGCAAAGCTGGGGATTCGCAAATGGAGAATATCTTTCTGGAGCTGGAATTATTGCCAC
Organism: Elusimicrobiota bacterium; assembly: GCA_036574205.1. Lineage (GTDB taxonomy): Bacteria > Elusimicrobiota > Elusimicrobia > Elusimicrobiales > UBA9959 > JAAYVG01. Next base: position 30,050 of record JAINCQ010000024.1, read on the forward strand.
CAGCATTGCACTTTCAGCAAGTGTAAGTTCAGACACATCTTTGCCAAAATATATCTTTGAAGCTGTTTGAACCCCATATACGCCATTTCCAAAATATATTTGATTAAAATACATTTGTAAAATTTCCTGTTTGGAAAAATTCTTTTCTATCTGTAATGCTATAAATATTTCCTTTATTTTTCTTGAAATTGTTCTTTCAGGTTTAAGAAATATTAATTTTGAAAGTTGTTGTGTTATAGTAGATCCGCCCTGCTTGACTTTTCTATGAAAAACATCTCTTACAAATGCTCTTGCCATGCCCTTAACAGAAATTCCCCAATGTTTAAAGAAGTCTTTATCCTCCATCGCTATCAAAGCATTTTGAAGATCAAGCGGTATTTTATCAAGGGTTAAAAATGACCTTCTTTCAATAGAATATTCGGTTATAACTTCTCCATTAATATCATAAACATAGGTGCTAAGAGACGGAGTATATTGTGCAAGTTTATCTATAGATGGAAGGTCCTTAAAGACCTGACGCATAAAGATAGAAAAAACAAAGATAACAATTAGTAGAATTATTGAAAAGAAAAAAAACAAACGCAATATAAATTTATGAGGAGTATTAGATATGTTCTGAATTATTTTTTTTAAAAAAACCACTATTAAAAACTAAGTCTTCAAGCGTTTCTTATAATAAACTGCACCTTTACGTCACTGGGAAGGTCCACTGAATTTAAGGCATCGGTCGTTTTTGAAGTAGAATTTATTATATCTATGAGTCTTACATGCTTTCTTATTTCAAACTGTTCTCTGGATTTTTTGTCCACATGAACAGATCTATTAACTGTATATCTTCTTATTTTTCTTGGCAGAAAAACAGGTCCTGAAACAAGAGCGCCACTTCTTCTTACAGCATCTATTATTTTAGAAAGAGATTGATCAAGTAAAGCATTATCTGAAGACTCAAGTTTTATTCTCATTATCTGCTTTGGATTTGATTCATTCATAAATTCCTCTACTCAATGATCTCTGTCACAACTCCAGCACCTATCGTGCATCCGCCTTCCCTTATAGCAAACCTTAAACCCTTCTCCATCGCTATAGGTGTTATCAATTCAACATTTATCTCTG
>JAINCQ010000025.1:0-3046 GCA_036574205.1 Elusimicrobiota bacterium
CATACCGTAACTATACATAACCAATTACAATCGTAGAAAATTTTAAAAGATAAACAGCTAATCTTATAAAAAATTATTATCCACACTTTAACCACGATCGTGTAAAATTAGTGGATGTTTTTTTTTGAAGGCAAAACACCTTCAACTGACCGTCCCGTGCAGTTCAATATTCATCCTTCATTTTCAAGGGATTTTAACACTCATTTATACTATTTTCCATTCTAAATAGCCCCTCTCCTCCTTTACACAAATTTCCTCTCCTCTTTCACCCTCACCTTAATCCTCTCCCATCAAGGGAGAGGAAGATAAGTGTCAGCAAGTGGATTTAATTTTTCACCTTCCCCCATCAAGGGGGAAGGAATCTTATTACTCATTTATTTATTTTCAATGTTCATCTCCTTGCTATACATATCCCCTCTCCTTTCTTGGAGAGGGTCAGGGTGAGGAAATTTTACCCTCACATTAATCCTCTCCCATTAAAGGGAGAGGAAAATAAGTGGGTGAGGAGATTTAAGGAGGAAGGGACAGTTTGAGCGTCTAAGGAAGGTAAAACATGTTTTTTTGTTGCGCCAGCGTTTTGAACTTATGGGATGGTAAAAAATATAAAAAATTTAGTTGATTTCCTTTTCAAATATTCTATATTTTTTGTAAATCTTTCCACCAATTGCCATATCAAATCTGTTTATTAAATCGTTATCTTCCAAATTCCACCCCAACTCGCACCACTCATAACCCCTTTTCCTTGCATTTATCTCAGTCTGATAATAAAGAGCCGCAATTATTCCAGTATTTCTATGTTCTTTTTTTACTCCACCTATCAAAGATCTTACCCCTTTGATTTTCTTTTTGTAATAAAGAAACTTCAAAATTTCAATCGGCCCAAGTTTTCCATTCATTTTTTTAAGTATTGGAGCAATATCTGGAATTGTAACAGCTACCCCAACAGGATTATTATCTATTTCAGCATAAACCACAAGCGAAGGGTCAACAAACTCCTTAAATTTCTTTGCGGCAAGATTTATTTCAGCCTCAGTCATCGGCACAAAACCCCAGTTTCTTTCCCAGGCTGAATTATATATATCTTTAAGTATGGATATATCCCTTTCAAAATTTTTCATATCAAGGGTTCTTATTTTAACCCCAGTCTTTTTTATTATCACCCCTATCATTCTCTCTATTCTTTGAGGGATACCGTCTTTTGTGTATTTTATAAGAGCATATAAATCCTTTGCTTTCTTAAAACCATATCTTTCTGCAAGTTCTATATAATAAGGCGGAGTATAAGGCATCATTATTGCTGGCATTAAATCATATCCTTCAAGAAGAAAACCGCATTCATCGTTCATGCTCGGATTTACTGGTCCTCTTATTATTTTCATCCCATTTTCTTTCAGCCAGTTTTTAGCTCCATCCCATAATAGAGAAGCGACCTCAATATCATTTATCGATTCAAAAAAACCAAAAAAACCAACTTCGTCATTATGAATCTTATTATGAGCTTCGTTTATTATAGCAGATATTCTTCCAACAATATTTTGATTTTCATCCAGTGCAATAAACAATTCTTTTCTGGCGTGATCCCAGAAGGGATTTTTATCACTAAAAATGAATCTTATCTCTGAAATAAGTGGTGGAACCCAGTTCGGATAATTTTTATAAACCACCCATTGAAATTTTATAAAATCATCAAGATCCTTTTTTTCAACTTTTTTTATTTGATATTTCATTATGGAGTTTTAAGAAAAATCTTTCAACCTCTTTATCCTTTCATCAAGTGGCGGATGAGTAGCAAACAGTCTAATAAATCCGGATGGTTTTGACGAAATTTTAAATGCCCTAAAACTTTGAGCATGACTTAAATCTGCTCTTTCAACAGTTCTTTTAAGCCTTTCAAGCGCAGCTATCATCTTCTCTCTTCCACCAATAGCCGCTCCACCTGCATCTGCTTTGAACTCTCTATATCTTGAGAAAGCCGCTATAACCATCATTCCAAAAAAGCTTAAAATTATCTCAAGCAAAACAGTAATAAGATATCTCATTCCCCAGGACGGGCGGCCTTCATCGTCTTTTCTGGAGGTTATTACAAAAGCAATAATCCTTGCAATAAACATTACAATAGCGTTTATTATACCCTGCAAAAGAGTCATTGTAACCATATCACCATTAGCTATATGAGAAATTTCATGTGATAAAACCCCCTCTATTTCATCTTTATTCATATTTTCAAGAAGTCCGCTTGAAACTGCAACAATAGATCTGTTTCTTGTTGGACCGGTGGCAAAGGCATTTATCTCTGGACTCATATATATACCCACTTCCGGCATTTTGGATAACCCGGCGCGTTTTGCAAGGTCATAAACAGTATCAACCAACCATCTTAAAGACGGATCTTGAGTCTCTGGATCTATTACTTTAACACCCATAATCATTTTAGCCATTATTCTTGAAATCATAAGAGAGATAAAAGCACCACCCATACCCCATACAAGGCAAAAAATCATAAGAGCATTATAATCTATACCATAAGCAGTAATATAACTTTTAACGCCAAGAAAGTTTAATGTTATGGATATCGTTATTAAAACTAAGAAATTTACAATCAAAAATAAAAATATTCTTTTAGCTAATCTAAACATATTACCTCCTTTGTTTAAATTTAAACATTTTATTGCTAACTTTTAAGTCACACATAGTCTTTGTGGCTCGGGACGACCCCGACTCCTCCGACTGTATAGCCCAAGTCAAACTCCGGCCTTTAAGGACTAGCACGCAAAACCGTTTAGGTTTTGCTCTAAAGGCTGTCCTGTCACGCATAGCCTTGAGGGCTTGCGCGACCCTGCCTCGTTCGCCTGAATAGCCCAAGGCGAACTGCGGCCTTGCGGCGTGGACGCAAAACCATTTAGGTTTCGCTCTAAAGCCACGCCTCACCCGGCGCGACAGCTTACCGCTGTCTCTTAGCAAAGCACGGCCTGTACGGGATTCTCCCACAAATAAATTTTGCTAACCGCAAAATTTTTCGCGGGCCGCCCCTCGCAAAACTGTATGC
>JAINCQ010000026.1:0-15080 GCA_036574205.1 Elusimicrobiota bacterium
AGCAGTGCCTGTTGGGGAAAGATGATAGATAAAATGCTGAACCCATGCAAAGTTTGCATTTCCTTTTGGTGGTTTTCCATATCTCCAGCGAACATCTTCCTGTAAACGCTCACCACCCCAATCTGAATCATTGAAAGGAGGATTGGCTAAGATAAAATCAGATTTCAAATCCTTGAATTGATCATCGTGGAAAGAATCGCCCCATTTAATGTTTGCATCTATTCCTCTGATGGCTAAATTCATTTTGCAAAGCCGCCAGGTTGTCTGGTTGCTTTCCTGTCCGTAGATGGATATATCGCCAATCTTTCCACCGTGAGCTTCTATGAATTTTTCGCTCTGGACAAACATTCCTCCTGATCCGCAGCAGGGGTCAAAGATTCTTCCTTTATAAGGCTCAAGCATCTCCACAAGGAGTCTTACAATACTTCTCGGGGTATAGAATTGACCACCTTTCTTTCCTTCTGCATCTGCAAACTGACCTAAAAAATACTCATAAACCCTTCCTAATATATCTTTACTTTTATTTTCTCTGTCTCCTAAACCTATTGTTCCGATTAAGTCAATAAGTTCGCCAAGTCTTTGTTTATTTATGGACGGGCTTGAATAGATCTTTGGTAGCACACCTTTAAGCGATTGATTATCTCTTTCAATCGCTTCCATTGCCTTATCTATTAGCTCTCCGATTTCAGGTCTCTTTGCATTTGCCTCTAGATACCCCCATCTTGCATTTTTTGGTACATAGAAAACCCTTCTTGCAAGATATTCATCTTTATCTTCAGTATCAGCAAGTTTATCTTTTATAACTTCATTATAGACCTCTGTGAAGGCATCAGAGATGTATTTTAGAAAAATCAATCCAAGCACCACATGTTTGTATTCGGCAGCGTCCATATTGCTGCGGAGCTTGTCTGCTGCCTGCCAGAGCTTTCGCTCAAAACCCAGATTTGCTCCGTTAGATTCTTTTGTAGCGTTAGTATTATTTTTGGACATAGTTTTACCCTTTATATTATTCTTTTTTAATTCATCCTCAAAAAAATTTCTGCACTGTCTTTAGATAATTAAGCCTTTAGTTTTGCAATAGCCTTTATGAAATATTATAACTCATTTAATTTCTGGTTGCAATCAGGAGAATTATCCTCCCATGGGTTCAAAACGCTGGTGCAACAAAAGAGCATATCTGCTGTATAATAAGAAAGAAGTTAAAACCGCTTTAAGATAGACCCAGAAAATGTCCGATTTTAAAACACCAACAAAAATGTTTAGTTCTTTTATTACAGTTACTACCTGGATCCACCAATGTCTTCTTATAATAATGTTTGATATATTTTAATAAAACATTTTATACATTTTTAATTAACAAGTCAAAATTTTGTATAAATGCATAATTATTATATAATACTTTAAAGAAAATTTTATTTTGAAAGGAATAAAAATGGATAATATTTCTTTATATCTAAGAAAAAAAGCGGCTAAAAATCCTGCCAGCACAATTTTCCCGGAAGGGTCCGATTTGAGGATAAGAGAAGCTGCTGCCAAATTAGTAAGTGAAAATATTTGTAAGCCTGTTATTATGCTTAATGATAAAGAAAAAGAAGATTTTGACTCTTTGAATGGGAAAATTTCAATAATAGATCCATATGATAGCAAACTAAAAAGAATGCGCCGAAAAATGGGCTGAAATTAAAAAAATACCGGTTGAATCTGCTTTAAAGTTAATAGAAAATCGTATGAATATGGCTACCGCTATGCTTTATCTCGGAAAAGCTCAGGCAATGGTAGCAGGTTCACAGACCCCTACCTCTGAAGTTTTAAAACCTTCGCTTGAATTAAGACGGCTCTATCCGGGAATTCCCCCTGTGACCAGTTGTTTTATAATGCAAATTAAAAATCCAGAATATGGCTCTAATGGAATACTAATTTTTGCAGATTGCGCGATGAATCCCGAACCTTCATCTGCTATGCTGGCTCAAATAGCGGGAGCTTCTGCTAAAGTAGCTAAACAGATTTGTAATATTGAACCAAAGGTTGCTATGCTTTCATTCTCCACATATGGAAGTTCAGAGCATAGTGCTGCGGTTAAAATAAAGGAAGCTGTAGAAATAGCCAGAAGGAAATTTCCGGAATTTGAAATAGATGGAGAGTTACAGGTCGACGCAGCGCTTGTTCCGTGGATAGCTGAAAAAAAAGCAGCTGGCAGTAAAGTCGCAGGAAAGGCAAATGTTCTGGTTTTTCCTGATTTAAACAGCGGCAATATAGCCTATAAGCTGGTGGAAAGACTGGCTGATGCCAGAGCGATAGGACCCATAGTTTTAGGTTTGAATCCCGTGGTAAATGACCTTTCCAGAGGCTGTTCTGTTGAAGATATCATTAACATTTGCGCAGTAGCATCCATACAATGTTCCTTGATATCGGGGAAAGATGAGAGATAAATTTTTATCTTTTTTCTGTCTTATCTGTCCATTTTGCATCGCAAAAAGAAGATGGCAGGATTCTTTTTATGCTAAATTGGTTAAGAAAATAGAAAGATACTGCCCTTTTTGCCTTGCATATAATAGGATTTATAAATCTAAATAGTATTTATATCTCTCAGTTAAAGCCTGTCTTTTATTTATTTTTTTTATGTTTATTTGAGCTGAATAGCAAATTTACAAATTTGCTAATAAAACCCTAAGACAAAAAGATTATTTTTATAACTATGACTTAACTATTTTACAGATTTTGTTTTAGAAGGCAATGCATTCCATATTTTCATAGATAGGATAAATCCTATTATGGTAAATGGAATCAAAAAAATTGGCCACATATTCCAGTTAGCCGGATTTTTAGCAATCTCACCAACCGGCGTTATATGACCTATTACTATAGACTGAAATCCTGTTCCAAGATATACCATCCCATCCACTATTCCAGTCGCGGCTCCAGCATTTTTTGCTCCTCCAAAATCTGTTGTTGAGGTTCCTGAAAGTATTCCATGTACACCGGTTACAGACATGGATAATGCCATAGTGGCAATACCAGCCCACCATAGATCTCCATCTAATTTTAATGCCATTATTCCTATACTTACAAACATAAGCGCGTATAAAATAGCCGCCATTGGCGCCCGCCTTGAATTGAAAAACTTATCTGAACACCAGCCTGTTAAAAAAGAACCAGCAAGACCGGTTAAAAGCAAAACTAATCCCCAGTTTTGTGTAACCCAGAATGTTTTTTTAAATCCTATTTCAGAAGCAAATATCGGATACCAGTGCATAACACCGTTTCTTAAAACACCACTACAAAATTCTATGAAGCATACCACCAATAAAACAGGATGTGTCAAAATTTTTATAAAAACCTGTCTTATTGGCAGCCTATCCCCTGTTTGAGAAAGTGAATCCTCACCTGTGTCAAAGTTTTCATAACCCGCGTCACGAGGAGTATTTTTAAGGAATATAAACATAATAACCCATAAAACGCTAAGTATTATAGCGGGGACAAAAAATAAAGCCCAATTTTGATCTACTCCCTTTCCACCAAGACCAAACACATAAGCAAAAACCCTGGCAAATGTTGAGGGATTGTCTCCCCTAACAGCTTTTGATGCTTCAGCCACTGCAAACCCCCAGTCAAAAGCAAAATAAAGACCAAAAGCTATCATAGAACCAAATATTGTGGAAAATGTTCCGCGCTCCCTTACATGAAACCATGGAGCTTTTACTGTTACTATGGAAATTGCGCCATAACTTTGAAAATGCATATTTAAAGCATAAAGTATCAAAAAAGAATAAAATATAGAAATATTCCAATGCCAGTAATAATTGCCATACAGGATTAATCCCATAAGGAAGTTTGCAAGTATAGTTCCGCCAGTTCCTATAAGCATGGATGCTCTTCCACCCACTTTATCCGTAAGCGGACCGGTTATAAGAAAAGAAAGAGAATAGACCCATGCTCCAACAGCAAATATTTCGCCAAACTGGGCTTTTGTCATTATCTCATCTCCAAGAACACTTTTGCTTACTGTAAGATTATATCTACCCATATACATAAAGGCGTAAGCAAAGCCAAGAGGAACCCAGTTAAGGGCCCTCCTTAAACGATAAGAACGTGAATGTTTAGGATAATCTGTCATATACTCTATTATATAAAAATTAATTCTTATAAACTGTAAAGAAAATGTAAAATATATGTAAAAAATAAATAAAGTTCAATTCTTAACAGGATAAATCTATCAAATATATCATAACGCTTACAATTTATACAAAATATCAGAAACATACTAGACAGCTTTTTAAGGCTGTGGAGTCGTAGAATAATATTTGTAAATCTATTGAAAACTGTGTGATAAAAAACAGATATATCTCCAATAGCGGACTGACCGGGGCGGTCAGTCCGGTGCTCACTTTCGAGACACTCAAACCGTCCCTTTTCCCTTAAATCTCCTCACCCTAACCCTCTCCAAGAAAGGAGAGGGGATTTGTGTAGCAGGAAGACAGAGGCTCTTTAAAATAGAAAATGGCATAAATGAGTGTTAAAATCCATTCCCCCTTCAAGGGGAAGGTGAAGGATGAGAGTGAAAAATAAAATTTCCTCACCCTGACCCTCTCCAAGAAAGGAGAGGGAATATATTAAAATGGGAGAGGATTAAGGTGAGGGTGAAAAAAGAAGAGGGGACATAGCAGTTAAACCCTCCCGAAAGGTAATATTGTGGTTAAACTGTGGAAAATTGTTTATGCAAAGCTTGATAAGCTAAATGATAAAGTTTGTAGATTATATGTTATGGTATTGAAAAAACCCATAAATAATTGAATCGGAAAAACGCAATAAATTGATTTTTAGATTAGCAATTTAAAAATCATAAAAAGTCCAACCTGCCTGTGCGTGTGCGCCTGACTGCGAGTGTCTTCGCTCAGGTAGACACGCAGACAGGTATGTATAGATATCTTATCTTACAATTTCTTGACAGATTAATATTTAATATATATAATATTATTGATAATGATTATCAATAACAAAAGGAGGTAATTATGCCATTCGGAGATGGAACAGGACCATTTGGAACAGGACCGGTAGGACGGGGGCTTGGTCCCTGTGGCAAAGGCAGATCGTGGAGAATAGGAGGATGGGGAAGAGGTTTTGGCTATGGCAGGGGTTATGGCAGATATATTGAAACATCTGATGCCGAAGTTCTAAATCAGGAGATAGAAGTTCTTAAAGCAAGAATCAAGGAATTAGAAAACCTTCGCAACCGAGTTAACAGAAACGATAATGAGGAGGGTAAATGATAATAGGAATTACTATTGATGAGGATAAAGGGCTTAAAAGTAGAGTATCTTCACATTTTGGACAATGTGGTTACTTTCTTATAGTGGAAGTCAACGGAAAGGAAATAAGCAATTTTAAAGTCGTCACTAACTCCGCTCAGCATGGAGGTGGAGGATGTCTGGCTGTGGATGAGATACTTAAACATAAGGTAACTCATCTAATAGCCGGCGGGATGGGAGCAAATGCCAAAATGAAATTAACTGACGCGGGAGTAAAGGTTTTTAGTTACTCCGGCATTGCCATAGACGCAGTAAAGGAACTTCTTGAAAAAGGACTGGATGGTATACAACCTTGCAAAGAACACGGCGGAAATGAATAAAAAACTGTTTTGCCGGTTACGTTTTTGCTTATAGACAAATTCGCTTCAGTTTATGAAAAATAAAATGTGTGAGGGATATGCTGGATAATTTGTATAAAAGATTAAATTCCGATGGTATCCTTTTGGTCCGGGAAGATTGGGCTGGCAATGAAGAATTTTTTGATATGTTTGAGATCAGATATCTCCGAACAGTTGGCGCAATTAGTAACGTTCTGTGATCTGGCAGGTTGTAAAGAAAAGGTGGAAAGTTATGGTAATTGCTGTGGCAAGTGGCAAAGGGGGAACGGGAAAAACTACACTGGCTTGCGCTTTGGCTCGGGCATTGTCTCCTGAAGTCGCTCTTGTGGACTGCGATGTGGAAGAACCAAACTGCGCCCTTTTTTTAAAACCTGAAATAAACAAAGAAGTTCTTTTTTCAGTTCCACTTCCCGTTATAAATACTTCTTTGTGCAATGGATGCGGAAAATGCCAGGGAATTTGCGAATATAATGCTTTGAAGGTTTTTAACAAAAAACCTGTCTTATTTGATCATTTATGTCATTCTTGTGGTGGCTGTGCTTTGATTTGTCCACAAAAGGCTATAACTGAAGATTCAAGACCAGTAGGAAAAATAAGAATTGGAAAATTTAACGGTTCTTTTTTCTGTGATGGTGTCATGAATTTGGGAGAGCCAACTCCAGTACGATTGATAAAAGCTGTTAAAAAACTTGCTCCACCAGATAAAGATATAATTATAGATTGTCCCCCCGGCACTTCCTGTCCTATGATAGCTGCGGTTGAAGGAGCAGATTTTTGTCTTCTGGTAAGCGAGCCAACTCCATTTGGATTGTCTGATCTTAAATTAGCGGTTGAGACCATCGAAAAATTGAATATCCCAATTGCTGTGGTTATAAATAAGTACGATATAGGTAATGATGAAATGGAGAAATGGTGCAATAATAAAGGAATTGATATAATTCTTAAGATTCCTTTTGATAGAAATATCGCGCAGTCTTATTCGCGCGGCGAGACTTTAGTTGTATCAAGGCCTGAATATTTGTCAATATTGCGAAAAATTTTTGCTGATATAAAAGAAAGGAAAAAAAAGTGAAGCAAATCCTTGTTCTTAGTGGTAAAGGTGGCACAGGGAAAACCACAGTTGCTGGAGCTTTTGCGGGGCTGGCAGCTCCATGTGTAATAGCTGATTGCGATGTGGATGCCGCAAATCTGCATATTATATTGTCTCCAAAGGAAGGAGAAGTGAATTTTTTCTATGGCGGAAAAAAAGCTTTTATAGATCCGGTGAAATGTGTAAATTGTGGATACTGCGCAAAATTGTGCCGTTTTGAAGCTATTTCTTTTCCTCCTCATAGAGTCAATGAACTATCATGTGAAGGGTGCGGAGTGTGTGTATGGAACTGCCTAACTGGAGCTATAACTCTCAAAGAGAGTTTATCCGGGAGATGGTCGGTCTCAGAATGCCGCTTAGGTCCTTTTGTTGGAGCGCGTCTTGAACCATCTGCGGAAAATTCAGGAAAACTCGTCGCTCTGCTTAAAAAAGAGGCTGTTAAAATCGCTGAAGCTGTAAAAGCCAGATATTTGATATTGGATGGCGCGCCTGGAATAGGATGTCCGGTTCTTGCTTCTTTAAGCGGAATAGATGCGGTGGTAGTGGTGGCTGAACCTACTATTTCCGGTCGCAGCGATTTTATTCGTTTAGCCGAACTGTTGAAAAATCAGGGGATGCGAACATTTCTTCTAGTAAATAAATGGGATATAAATCCACAGGAAACTGAAAATATAGAAAGGATAGCTCTAGATTTCGGATTTAAAATTTCTGGCAGGATTCCTTTTGATATAAAAGTTGTGGAGACAATGTTGAATAAAAAGGTTTTAAGCGAAGTTCCAGATTTTCCTGCGGCTGTTGAAATAAAAAAAGCCTGGAATTTTTTAGTATCGGATCTTAAAGAATGAATATAAGCAATCAAAAGATGAATATTGAAGATATTATTAAAAAATACAGGGGAAGATTGAATGATTATGATGCTTCCTCTTCTATAAAGGGGCATTGTGGTGATACTATGGAATTTTATATCAGGGTTGAAGATGGAAAAATTAGCGCTGTAAAATACGAGGCAGATGGGTGCGCTGTGACTCATGCCTGTGGAGCTGTGGTGGCATTTTATGTAGATGGAAAGCCCATAAAGGACGCTTTTTACATTTCTCCCGGCTTAGTCGTAAACACTCTTGGCGGAGTGCCTGAAGACCATCTTCATTGCCCTGTATTAGCCGTGATGGCTTTTTTTAGCGCTGTGGGAGAATATTTGAGCAAGCCTTAAGCGCAGGTGTTTTAGTTTTTGTTAAGGAGGATTATATATGAAGTTGACGGTTTTTGGATGGATATCTATCTTTGCAATTAGTGCCGCAGTGGTAAATGCAATTGGAATTTATCTTGTATATAAAGAAAAAAGATTTGTTGGCAAAGCCGTAACTTATTTTATGTGTCTGGCTGCAGGGCTTTTGATATCCGCTCCTTTAATATTTGCTTTTCCACATGCAGTCAGAAAAAATTCTATGGCTGGTATGTCTGCTATGGTGGGTTTTTTATTTATGCTTTTCAGCAATAAGGTAATAAGCAAAAAGGTAAATAGGAAAAATCTGGCTTTCGGTATAACTGCTATAGAAGGCGTTGCTATACATTCTCTGGCGGATGGAATAATCTATACAGTGACTTTCAATGCAAGCATTCTTATAGGATTTTTGTCTGGACTTGGGTTGGTTCTACATGAATTTGCCGAAGGTGTCATCGCTTTTTCTATTTTAATTGAAGGCGGGATGGAAAGAAAAAAAGCAGTTTTATGGGCTTTGTTTACAGCATCTTTGACAACCCCTATAGGTGCTTTTATAGCTTATCCTTTTGTAAGTCTTGCCAGCCCTTCTCTATTAGGTCTATTGCTTGGCTTTGTGGTAGGGGTTTTAATTTATGTTTCAGCTTCGCATCTATTGCCTGAAGCCAGAGAGAAGGATGAAGAACATTCGGTTTCAGCATTTTTAGCTGGGATATTACTATCCCTATTGTTGGGTTTTTTGAAACACTAAGGAGGAATAAATGAAAATATGTGTCTCTGCAATGGGTGGTTCTCTGGAAGACAGAGTAAGCGAGCGTTTTGGAAGAGCTCCTTACTTTATAATAGTTGACAGCGAAACGATGGAGTTTGTTTCCATAATGAACGAGGCTGTTAATATGCAGGGGGGTGCCGGACCTGAGGCTGTGCGCCAGATAGTGGAGCAAAAAGCCAATATTGTTCTTACCGGGGATTTGGGTCCCAATGCCAGGGCCGCTTTGGAGTCGGCCGGAATAAAAGGCGTTACTGGAATTTCCGGCAATAAAACAGTCCGCCAGGCTGTAGAGGAATATATTAAAAAGTAGATATTTCGGACGGAGAAAATATGAATAAATTTAAATATTGTTATGGACCTGTGGGGTCCTGGCGATTGGGGGTTTCGCTTGGGATTGACCCTATTTCACAGACTAAAAAAATTTGTGATTTCAATTGTGTTTATTGCCAGCTTGGACCAGAAAAACCTGTTCTACCTTTAAGACATATTTATGTTCATCCCGGGGAACTCGCAAAAGAACTTAAAATTTTAAATATTCCTGCGGATTACATAACTTTTTCCGGTCGCGGGGAGCCAACTCTTGCCTCAAATCTTAAAGATTTGCTTTTTGAATGCCGCGCCTTAAAGAGCAAGAAAATTGCGATTATAACCAATTCTTCGCTTATGCATATCAAAGAAGTTAGAGAAGAACTTGCACTTTTTGATTTTGTTCTGGCTAAACTGGACGCGCCAGATGAAAAACTCTTTAAGGCAATAAATAGACCTTCTGCGGGAATAAGTTTTAAAAAAATCGTAAAGGCGCTTATTCTTTTCTCAAAAAATCGAACAAAAAAAATGGCTATACAAACTATGTTTCTGAACTCCAATAAAATGTTTGCCAGAAAGTTTGCAGCGCTTTATGCTAAAATATCTCCCGATGAAGTTCAATTGAATACACCTTTAAGGCCCTGCGCCGAAAAGCCTTTGTCACCTCAAGAAATGAGGGAGATTAAAAATATTGTGATTTACGAGCTAAAAAAACTGGGTGCTTCTCATATCAATGTTTTCAGTGTATATGATAAAAAAACGCCGTCTGTAAAGCCAGTCAGTTCTCCATCCACCTTAATCAGAAGAGGGAAAATATGAGATTATTTTCTCAACTTGCGGTAGAAGGTAAAAGATTATTATTGAAAGAACTTATTTTTACCACTCTCATTCTTATATGCGCAGTATTTGATTTTCCCCGTTTTTTTGGACCTTTACTGATTGTTTTTCTTGCTGGAATTTTTTTCACCTGCTTCTTTTTCAGGGATCAGCGTTTTGTTCTATACCAGAGCGCAAACGGTATTTTGACGGCTCCTTCTTACGACACAGTGATGAAAACCTGCATTGAGGGCGGAATTCCCATTATTAAGAATTTTCCTTTCAGTTGTGGTGTCTGCTGTTTTCGCTTTATAAGATATACGAAAAATATTTAGCATTTATGAAGATATTGGAAACATTGATAAAGGGAGTCGAGAAAAGGAAAATAGTTTCCGTTCATATAGGATTTTTTACCACTGCTGTGGTTTCAAAAGGACGGAGAGGAGACCTGAAATGCGGGCTTGCCAGCACATTGCGCGCTGACAAATGCCGCAGCGGTATAAGAGGAGCAGGGAAATTTGAAGGCAGAAAAGTTTCTGAAATAGGCAGATTTCTTATTTCCGGGCAAGGACCTGAAATTTCTATTGGTATGGCGGCTTTGAACTCCGCTTTGCCTGAATATCCTTATCAGGAAATAAATGCTGAAAAAATTATACTGGAAAAAGCTTTTAGGAAAAAAGTTGCTATAATAGGACATTTTCCTTTTACCGACAAAATCAGAAATATAGCCGAAAAATTATGGGTTTTTGAGCTTGAACCTAAAGACAATAAAGATTTACCTTTCGACAGGGCTTTGAACATTTTACCTCGTGTTGATGTTGTGGCGATTACGGCGATGTCACTTTTGAATGGAACATTTAGCAAAATATTATCTTATTGCCATCGGGATTCTTTCAAAATATTACTGGGACCTTCAACACCCTTAACACCTTTACTTTTTGATTTCGGTATTAACGCTATTTGTGGAGTTAAAGTTTTTGACCACAAAGCTCTTATAAAAGCTCTTTCTCAAGGTAGTAATTTTCGCAGCTTGCCCGGCAAAAAGATGGTTGCTTTGATAAATAAGACTAAAAAATTAGGAGAAAACTTAGGAAAAGGCAGATAAAAGCTTTTGTAAGGTAAAAATTAAAGGAGGGATCATGCCTCTGGGAGATGGAAGCGGTCCATATGGTTTGGGTCCTGGAACAGGTAGAGGAAAAGGCAAATGCGGAATATATGATAAAAGTATAATAACTGGTAGAAATAAATGGTTGGCTATTATTGGCATGGCTATATATTTAGTTTCAATTGTATCCAGATTATTATCAAAGAAGAATAAAGGAGGATAAAACTTATGTTTGGAATAAATAGAGCAGGAAGATGCCGTAGAAACCGATATATGCGATGCGGAATGGGAGAAAAATCGTGGGGAAAAAACAGTTTTTTGGGAATGAGGGGATTTTTTAATGCAAATAGAAATGCTGGTCTGGAAAATAAGGTAAAAAAAGCAATAGTTGATGATTCTAAATGTCTTTCCTGCGGCGCATGTATTGAGGTTTGCCCGCGTGGAGCCATAAAGCTTAAAGATAAAGCAGTTGTAAACTACGAAAAATGCGTGGGCTGTGGATATTGCGTAGTTCGTTGTCCGGCGAAAGCAATATCTCTCAAGTAAAACTACGATTTTTTTGGGTATGTGAGATTCTAAATGGAGAAAAGCCAGTTTGAAATCAGAATTGTATTCAATAATATTTCCGATATTCCAGGTTTTAAAACCTCGTGGGGTAATTCACTTATTGTCAAAAATTCCGATTTATGCCTTCTTTTCGATACGGGCAATGACGGAGACATACTGCTTTATAATCTGGAAAAAGCGGGGATTAACCCGTTGGAAATAAATGCAATAGTTCTTTCCCATAATCATAATGACCATACCGGCGGAGTTTGGAAAATTTTGTCAGCCGGCGCAAGACCAAAAGTTTTTTTACCGAATAGTTTTCCCCTCGCTTTGAAGAAAAAAATAAAAGCTTTTGGCTTGACAGTTAAAAATGTTAGAGATTTTGGTGAACTTTACAATTTGATATATTCCACAGGTGAAATGGAAAGTCGACAGTTTGAGCAGGGTTTGATATTGAAGACAGAAAAAGGGCCGGTTCTCCTTACCGGCTGTGCGCACCCCGGTATTGAAAAAATGGCTGAAAAATGCCGTTCTAATTTGGACATACCCTATCTTATATGCGGAGGATTTCATCTTAAAGACAATGCAGAGTCAGAAATAAAAAAAATTGTTCGCAACCTTTACGATATGGGCATAAAAAAAGTTTCTCCCAATCATTGCTCCGGCGAGATTGCATTAAAAGAATTCAGTTCTGTATGGGGAAATAATTTTATAAAAAGTGGCTGCGGAACTTTTCTAAAAATATAAATAATTTATTTAGAGTTTATAAACAGTTTTATCCCCTTCTTCATAGAAGATATAATATTGATTCATCGGCAGTTTTTGTCATTGCAGCAATGAATGGTTTTCTATTCCCTTTTAAAACATATTCTGAATAATTTGAAATATATGGCTGTAATAAAAAAATAGATAATCAAAATTTACACTGGCATGATTTAGAATTTAGAATCTCTTTTTGTTCTTTTATTGAGTTTATAAAAACATCCTGTTTTGATTTACCTGTTGCAAGTTTTTTATCGAGTGGAGTATTATGATTGTACCCTCTACGCTTAAATTCAGATACCAGAAGCTCATGTCTTAAATATAAAGCTTTTAATTTCCTCTTCCATCTTAAAGTTTCTGGATGCTTTGAATAACCGCCTTTGCCTTTATGTTTTGTCAGTATGTTCCAGATAGCATATAATTCTCTATGCTCGCCAAGTAAATGCTTTCTGCAAAGATATTTTGGATTAATATCCCAGATTCTCATATCTTTCTAACCTCGCAGGTTGACCACTTTATCTCCTCTCAAATATAATTCCAACCTCGTAGGTTGGTTTCGGTTTAAACAGTTTGGTAATATTTAGAAAATATATAAAAATAAACAATTTTATGCTTTTTTTTATTTTCTTACTCTTCACCTGCTCCAGTAGATGAAAAAGTTTTAGCTCTCTCAATATCAGAAGGCAATAGATGTGCAGGTAAAAATTTAAAATTGGCAATTGCTGTCGGGATAACAGCACTTGCTATTACAGCTATCACTAAAAATGAATATTGTGATCCGTTTACTATCCCATGTGAAAAGCCATATAAGGCGGAAATTGTGCCAAATGTAAGACCAGTAGACATCATTAGTGTGTAATACCATCGTTCATTTGAGACCTTGTTAAATATTCCAATTACAGGATATAAGCCAAATATTTTTGTTATTACTTTGCCTAAAAAAAGTACAAAAAAAACCAACGGAGCTGAAAATAAGGATGGTAGTGAGACAAAAGAGCCAGCCCTGATAAAATAAAAGGGAGTAAGAAATCCAACGGTTAATGAACGCAAACGTCTTATCCAGGCATGATTTTGTGAAGAAAATTCCGCAAGCACCATTCCAGCAATATATGCCGGCAAAACCGCTTCACTGCCCGACCAGATTGCCAGAGCTCCCATTGCAAACAATATAAATGATATCCACTTTACCCTTATTGCAGCGGTTCTATCCCCATAAACCCTTGTAAAGAAAGTTGTCAAAGAAGGTAATGAAAATATCAGCAATACGGTAACAATAATAAAAATCAATGTTCTATATGTAAAAGGCGCAAATATTAAACCTAACGCTATAACAGTTCCGAGGTCATTAATAAAACATGAACCAAGTATCCCTTTTCCAAATTCTGTTTTATTAAAGCCGGTCTCAAGCATCACAGCATATACAACAGCTATAGAGGTCGTTGAAAGAGCTATGCCAGCAAGAAAACTTGCTTTTACGCTCCAACCAAGCAAATAGTAAGCAATAGCAGTGCATCCTAAAAATGGAGACATAAAGCCAGTAATACCAACCACTAATACTTCTTTCCATTTGATTTTTATTACCTTTGGATCCAGTTCAGCGCCTGCAAGAAAAGTTAAGAAAATAGCGCCAGCTGATGCGAGAAATTTTAACCATTCAAAGTTGCTGCCAAATGAATTTATGCCAAAATATTTCGTTGAAATTGCGCTAGCAATAATTCCAATACAGATTTCAACTAACGCTATGGAAATTTTAAGGTGATAAGCCACCACAGCAGATATTACAGCAAGTCCTAACCATAAAGAAGCAATGAAATAAATATGCTCCATATTGTTTCTCCTTCCGGTTTAATAATTTATAGGAGTTATCAGCTGCGAAAGAATATCGCAACGGTTAAGGGAGAACTCCTTCTCCACATGTGTTTACATATAATATACCAAATAATAATTAATATAATCAATAAAATGTAAGATATCGATACATATTGGACTTTTTATAATAATGTGATAATAAAAAACTTTATCCACAGTTTAACCACGATCGTGTAAAATTAGTGGATGTTGTTTTAAAAGAAAATACCCTTGACTGACCGGGGCGGTCAGTCTGGTTTTGTTGTTTTTTTATCACACAGTTTTCAATAGATTTACAAACATCATTTTAGGATTTTCTAATCTTAAATCTGCCTAATATCTTTCTGAGATTTTGCATAAAAGCCTTAAGTAAGTTATTCATGAGATGAAATTAGAAGTTTCTGAAATGAATAAAAACGGAGGGAGTGTGATTCTCCTGCAAAACTGTATCGCAAATGTTTTGCTTGAAAGATTTCGAGTTACGCATAACCTGGAGGCTTTGCGCTTAGCACAAGCTACCTTCTTGCTATACAAATCCCCTCTCCTTTCTTGGAGAGGGTTGGGGTGAGGAGACTTAGTTTTTCACCCTCACCTTAATCCTCTCCCATCAAGGGAGAGGAAACATAAGCATCAGCAAGGAGATTTAATTATTTCACCCTCATCCTGTACCTTCCCCCATCAAGGGGGAAGGGATTTTTATATCGGATGGGATTCGGTTGCAAATAAAATTCGCTCACCGCTCATTTTTTCACAAACCCCTTTCTCGGCAAACTGTAAAGCACAAGTTTGCCTGCGGACTTTCGAGTCACGCATAGCCTTGACGGCTTGCGCGACCCCGCCTCGTTCGCCTGTATTGCACAAGGCAAACTCCGGCCTTGCGGACTGCACGCGAAACCGTTTAGGTTTCGCTCTAAAGGCAGTCCTGTCACGCATAGCCTTGACGGCTTGCGCGACCCCGCCTCGTTCGCC
>JAINCQ010000027.1:0-10891 GCA_036574205.1 Elusimicrobiota bacterium
CAAGTAAATCTGTATTTTGATTATTGAAATAATATCTCCCTCCACTTTTTTTATTTAAGAATGATAGAATTTCAAGCAGTGTTGTTTTCCCTATTCCAGAACGCCCCTTTATCAGGCAAAACTCACCTTCATCTATTGAAAAATCAGGAAAAGAAATTACATTCTTATCATAAATTTTTATTATCTGTTGTAATAAAATCATCTTATCATAATAATTTTATAAAAAAACAGCCGGGAAATAATTCCCCGGCTGTTAGTAATGGTTATATTTTTACTCAGAGCTGCTACTATTATTTATTGTTGTATTCGTCTTTGCAATCCCGGTAACATGTAACTCCAGGTTTAGTGGGATGATGCATATTGTCTGGACTTGCAAGACAACAAACAAGCCTACATATTAATTCGCCCACTACTTCATTGCCTTCCCAGCAATCGCCAAAACTATACGGGGGATAAGCGAACTTAACTTTCCTCATGTTGGGGAAATAGACTTCAGCTAACCCCTTAGAATTTATATTTATAATAGGAGTATCTCCTTTTTTTATGAATTTGTCCGTAGAAATACTCCCGATTCTTTTGAAACCCCATTTGAGATAATATCCTTTCGTTTCGAAAAGCTTCTCATTTCTGGTTGCTTCATTGTCTGTCTGCGGTTTTACGAGATCTTTTTCGCCAAAAACTATTTCATAGCTATTGCTTACATCAAAGATAAATTCTTTTTCTCCCATTGAGGAGTCAAACCAGTTCGCTACACTTTTCATAAGCTCTATTTTTATGGCTACTTTTTCACCGGCATATTCATTAGCCCACTTATCATTCAGCTTAAAAGTATATTTTTTTGTTTCTTTATCATAGCTAAACTCTGTATAGTTAATACCCTCAGGGTCTGGTTTTGTGGGTATTTTATACTCTGGACTCAGCACAAATAATGCATCATTATATCCAGTTTTGGAAACCTTATATTTATAACCAGCTTCTATCGTATATATATCAAGCCACTGCCCTTCTAAACAAACCTCAAATGTTTCCTTTTCCCATGGGAAAATCTTTCTTTTAAAATAGAACTTTAGGCACTTTTTATCATAAATAGATGGTATCAGGATTTATTCTACAACTACTTCTTTGGGTTGTGTAAATTCCCCCTCAAAACCTATAAGATCTATATATGATATTCTAAAATAATATTTTCCCTTACCGACATAATTCTCTAAATTTAGTTGCTTAAAAACGTCAAATTTCCTGTCAAAAATTATATTATTAAACTCTTTATCTTTTGCTATCTGCAATCTGTATCCACTTACAGCCTTACTTAAATCAATATTGACATTTTGATCTATTTTTAAGTTCTTTGCTTTTGCCTGGTCTTTAATTTCAATATTCGCATCGCCAGCTTTTACATTTGCGTTTTGAACCCCGACATATTTAACGGAAACTATTCCACTACTTGCATCAAGGTCTAACCTTGCCATTTTCTGATCAGCTATGATGTCTGGTATTTTTTTGGGCAAAGACGGAGTTGAATTAATCTTTACTTCAGTCGCAAAACCTTCCTGTAATTCAACTTTTTTCCCTTTTGCTTCTACATCCGCTTTTCCTTTATATACCTGAACAACGGTTGAGAGATCTTCCTTTATTTTTGCAGCAACCTCAGTGTTTTTGGTTTTTGGAGTTATTTTAGCGGACACTGTTATTATACTTGTATCCTTTGCCATAAGTTGTCCGGAAAGCATTTTGACATCAAATTTATCGTCTGCAGGTGGCTTTAAGACAACCATGGAATTGGCAAAAATATTCAAGATCTGTTTTGTATAAAACTCCACGTCTGCGTAAGAATTTGCGTTAGTTCGTATGGTATCTCCCTTGAAAAGGTCTTTTATTTTCTCAGCATCAACCCATATAGATTTACCCTCAGACCTTACCCTAACCTCTCCTGATACCCTGCGGAACCTCGCCGCTCTGTACTCTTCCTTTATAAGATTTACTGGAACTTTTAATTTTCTTCCATCAAGAGGCTGGTAAGGGTCAGCGGGAAGATTATTATATTTTATTATCTCATCCCACCTCTGAGGATTTTTAAGATATATCTGCGAGAGTTCCCACAATGTTTGCCCAGGTTTAACTTCAATAGTCTGAAACTCCTCGCAAAAGAGAATCTGCGTATAGATAGAAAAGAAAACAAAGATTATTAGCCTCATTCTTATATTTTAGCAGAGTTATACAGCTTTTACCACCCTTTGAAACTCATCTTTTGAAAGATTTAAAGGAAATTTAAAAACAAACTTTGCGCCCATATTAGCTCTATACTCCGCCCATATTTTGCCGGAATGTGCCTCAATAATATGCTTTGAAATCGCAAGCCCCAGTCCAGTCCCCCCGGCTTTCTGCCCTTTTACCTGTTCAAACTTTGAAAAGATTTTGTCAATATATTCAAGCGGTATACCTTCTCCTGTATCTTCAACCCATGAGATAAACATTTCATCCTCCGCCTTAAAACCTATGGTTATTTTCCCATCGGAAGGAGTAAATTTAATCGCATTACCTATCAAATTTATATAAACCCTTTCCATAAGATTTTGATCAGCAGTTATTTCAAGTGACTGTGGACCGTTTATTTCAAAAGATATATTTTTTTTCTGCGCAAGCGGAGACATAAGTTCTACTGATTTCCTTACAAGTTCCACAATATTAAATCTGGATAAATTAATCTCCATTTTGCCAGCTTCCATTTTAGCTATATCTAAAATATTATTAACCATCTGAAGCAACCTGAATGCTGCCCTATCAATAGAGACTATCATGTTTTTTTGGTTTTGATTTATTGGTCCAGCTATCTCCTTTAGCAAAAATTCTGAGAAACCCTTTATTGCACTTACCGGATTTCTCAAGTCATGGGTTATAGAATGCAAGAAATCTTCTTTCATCCTTTCAAGTTCTTTATCCAGTGTTATATCATAAAAAGTTATTAAATACCCTATAACATCTTCACCTTCTTTCATTTTTATATCAGTTATAACAACTTTATAAAATCTTTTATAATTTTTTGTTTCTGATTCAAATTCGCTTTGTCTTTTTTCATTTTTAACTGCATTTTCAACAGCCATTTTGATAATTTCATCTTTAATAACCTCAAATACGTTTTTGTTTTCCAGATTATTATCCCCGCTGTTTATTATAAAAAGCGCTTTTCTATTTATTAATTGAATGTTAAAATAAATATCAACCATTATAATACCATCTTCAGTAGAATACATTACAGCTTCAGTATTTTTTCTCTCTCTCAAAATTTTCTCTATCTGTAACCTTGAATATCTATCCAGCTCCTCAACCATTATATTAAAAGTATTTGCAAAATCTTCAAGTTCATCTCTGGTATTAGCTTCTACCCTCACAGTAAAATCTCTTTCAGCAACTTTCTTGGCAGCCTCTATAAACTTTATTATCGGGCCGGAAAGCCCTTTTGACAAAAAGTAGGATATAATAAAAACTATTACAGCAAATATTGCAATAATTCTCAACGCCTCCGTTCTGATTGACATAGCATATCTATAAGCATCAGAAACATCCTGAACAGAAAGCACCAATAGTCCAATTTCTTTTATATAGGAAATAGATCCGACATATCCTTTATCTTCACTGATGCTTTCAAAAGAACTTTCAACTTTATTTGTTAAATAGTTTGAAATCTCAAGACTATTAATTATCTTTTCAATTAATTCATTTTTATAATTTGATCTTGAAAAAACAACCTCATTATTTGAGTCTATAAGCATTATAGCGCTATTATTTCCAACAGGTGTTAAATCTATCTCACCGATAAAAATATTTTTATCAATATCAAATTTTATGTAGTAATTCTTTTTGTTATAAATCAGTAATATTTTATCAGGTCTAATTGAAAAATACCTGTTTTTTTCTCTTATCATTTTTAACAAATCTGATGGTATATCGCTTAAAGCGCTTAATTTTTTGTTATTAGAGACTTTAACAACTTCCTGACCAGAGATATTTACCAGAGATACTGACATAACAGCTGGATTTGAACCAGTAATTGATGACATAAATTTTTGCCTCGCATCCCAATCGCCAGTGCTCATAAAAAACGCTTCCATAAGAGATGCTAAAGCATCAAATCTCCCTATTTCAGCAATAGCTAATTTTTTTACTCCATCCACATTTCTTTTATGGATTTCTAAAATCTGAGTTTTTAAGCTAAACTGAGATTTGCTTATAAGCTTAATACCAACCCATAAAAGCGGCATAAGAGTAAATATCAATATAAGGGTAAGAAATTTGTAAAATATTTTAAATCTCATAGCACAGAAAGATTCTGAGATAGACCTTTTAAATAAACTTCTATTCTATAAAATAATGATTCAAGTTTAAAAATATTTTTTTTAAATTCATTTTTCTTTTTATTTATCTTCTTAATCTCTTTTATAATTTTTATCGCATCTTCAATCTCAAATTTGATTTGATATATCTGAGATCTTATCTCAGCGTTCTTATATGAAGAATAAATATAATTAAGCTTTTCTATAGTTTTTAAAGCAAAATCCTCCATATTAATTATATCTTTATATTTTATGCTCTCTATTTTATTGCTTTCAATAGCCTTTTCAAGAATAAGCTTGTAATTTGAATAGACATTTGATATTCTTAAAATCGTTATATAATCTCTTGTTTCAAAGATATTATCATAGCCTGAGTTTGTAAAATCTCCAGATAAACATTTATGTGGCAATAACAAAAATAGGAAAAAGAAGAAATTTTTATAAAAATCCATTATTCACAATCCTTTCTATATGAGGTTTTATCTTAAAAATGGCTTTTGCTCTATGACTTATTTTGTTTTTAGTTTCCGGTAAGATTTCAGCAAATGTCTTATTTTGTTCAGGAACATAAAAAAGAGGATCATATCCAAAACCATTTGATCCTCTAATTGTTTCAGTTATATATCCATTTATCTCTCCAACCTCGGTAATAAATTTTCCATCACTTGATGCAATAGTCATAGCGCATCTAAAAACTGCTTTTCGCTCCTCGTATCTTTTCCCTTCCAACTCCTTTAAAAGCTTGATGTTATTATCCATATAAGTTGCGTTATCTCCTGCATATCTTGCTGAATATACACCGGGTCTGTCTCCAAGCGCTGAAACAAAAAGTCCACTATCATCAGCAAGCGAATAAAGTCCAGTGTGCTTTGCAATAACTAATGCCTTCTTTTGCGAATTACCTTCTATTGTAGGTTCATCTTCTACTACATCAGGGATATCTTTGTAATCAAGAAAGGTTTTAAATATAAGATTCGGGAAATTAATTATATTTCTTATCTCTCTAATTTTATCAAGATTTTTAGTTGCAATCATTATTTCAACCATTTTCATAACAAACTTGAAAAAATAATCTCAAAAAAATATAAAATTTAAATAATGCAAGACTTAAACAATAATACCATTAATCAAATTTTAAATAATTTTAAGGAAATTTCAAAACTTTATTTAACTTTAGAGAATATAAATAAAAACGGAAACAACATTCTTACAGCTGTTTCAAAACATCAACTGACAATTTATACGTCGGAAAAAAACATTAAAAAGCCATACTATTCCAATAAAGCTTTTACCGTTCTTTCAATGCTTTTAAATAGCAACACTTTAGTGAATGTTAAATTAAAATGCGAAACCAATGAATATGATATTGGGAAAAAAGAACTTTCATTATTGGCGGGATATATTGAAAGCATAGACCATCCACATTTGAGCTTTGAAAAAGCACTTTTTGAATGCAGATTTCATTTAGCACATTATCTCTCAACAATACAAAAAACGGATGAGATTCTTTTAGCAAAAGCTTATCTTATGACAGGATTTATAGAGGATGCGATAAAGATTCTTGAGGGTAAAAATGATGAAAAATACATTATAGAACTTGCAAGAATATACAGGGAAATAGGAGATATAAAAAAAGCTATTTCTTTACTTTCAAATTTAAAATCAAAAGACCTTGAAGCGGAAAGAAATATAGAATATGGATGGCTTCATTTTGAAGCAAAAAATTTTGCCAATTCTCATAAAATATTTTCCTACTATAAAGATGGCATACAGGATACACTTGCTGCAAATGTTTTATATGGATTTGCCATTTCTACCTTAAACATAAACGAAAAAGATTTCACTCTTGCTATAGAATCTCTAAAAAAGGCAGCGGAGATTGAGAGTATTTACAAGCTAAAAATTCTTGAAAAAATGGCTTTAGTCTATATTGATATGAAAGACTATATTAAAGCATATGAATGTTTTCAAAAAATTCATTCAATTTCTCCATCTGCTAAAATTCTTTCAAATCTGGCATTTTGTGATTTCGCCATTTCAAGAATAAATACCGCAATCAAAGAAACATATGAATGTGGAGTCTTTGAACCAGATCTTGCAGCCAGATTAATGGCAAATGCCGAATTTAAAAAAGCTACAAAAACATATCCTGAAACGTTTTTTATACAAGAAGAAAAAAGTGCGGAAAATCCAGATGAAATAATAGAGGCCGTCTTAACCCCAGAAGAAACAATAAAATCTCCCAAAACCAGCACAATAAAAATCGAGAAAGAAACGAAACAGTCTTTACGGTTTGATTTATCAGGTATATCTGGAGAAAAAGATTTTTTATCAGTGCTTTCATCTGAGGCATTTTCTTTTTCAAAAACCATTGAAGAAGAATTTAATAAAAAAATATATTTTAACTATGAGGGGCTTGATGATATAGAGAGAAAAATAAGAATAACATACATGAGCGAAATACAAGCTCAGGAAAAAACTTCAATTATCAAAGGTGCATCATCTTTTATTATGTTTTTTGTCAAAGAAAGATTTAAAGCCAATATAATAGCTTATAACGATCTTGATATATGGGCATGGCCTGCTATAATCAGAAATAAAAATGAAAAAGAAATTGTTACCTATCCAGCATCAAGAATATGGCAGGTTTGGTGGGCAAATGCCCTGCCTGAACAAGGATGGCTAAGAAAATATATAGAATATATAAACGAATTTATGAATTCAACTGGCGAAACTTTAAGTGGAAAAGATGCAATATTAAATAAAAAAAAGAGCCATCCGCAAGCTATATTTGACGCTCAAATGGAACACAATAAACTTATTCTGATATCCCAGGATATAGAAGAAACATCAAATATACCTCATAACTCCTCAGCCATAATAAAGCTTGAAAAAGAAATAAGAAAAAGATATAAACCTAATGTTCCACCAACTAGAGATGGATGGAGAATATTGAGATGTTATGCTCATATTTTTCTTGAAATGATTCTAAAGGATTTTCACTTAGAATGGTATAATGTTGAAAAAAACGATGGACTCTGGTCATTTTCCCTATCCAATTCCTTTATATTTCCAATAGGCAAGGTTTACAAAGCAGCTTCTTACGGAGAAAGCCTTATGGAATATTATGAGATATTGTTAAAAAACTTTAAGAAAAGATAAATTAAAATAATTAGCACTCTTGACAAATGACTGCTAATATGTTATAATATTTTTAGCAGTTAACACTATTAACTGCTAAAAAAGGAGGGATTATGAAAAAAGAAATACTACCACTAATTAGAACAAACCTGATTGATAGGTGGTTTGATGATATATTAGAAGATATGAGATATCCATCATTGCTTGAAAAAAATCCTAAAATAGACATGAAAGAAACTGATAAAGAAATAATAATAAATGCTGAAATAGCCGGGGTAGACAAAAAAGATATCAAACTGGACTTAAACGATAACCTGCTTACAATATCTTACGAAAAGAAACAGGAAAAAGATGAAAAAGACAAAGGTGGATGGAGGATTATTGAAAGAAGCTATGGAAGTTTTTCAAGAACAATAACACTTCCTCAATCCGTAAAAAATGAATCTGCAAAAGCTACATATAAAGACGGAGTGTTGAAAATAACACTTCAGAAACAAAAAGAAACAAAAACAAATCAAATAAATATAGAATAATTATTAAGGGGGGAGAAATCCCCCCTTTTTAAAATTTGGGATTCAAATTATAGATTTTTTGCTATAAGCCCAAAAATTTAGAATTGCATTTTAGGGTTAAGATTGAAACTCTTCCAATTTAATCTTTAATCCAGGACCCATTGTGGTTGATATTGTAGCAGACTCAAGATATTTTCCTTTTGAACTGGAAGGCTTGGATTTTATAACAGCATCTATAATAGTTTTAATATTTTCAACAAGGGCTTCCTTATTAAAAGATTTTTTCCCGCAACCTACATGCACTATTCCATAAGCATCATTTTTATACTCCACCCTTCCTGCTTTTATTTCTTTAACAACATTCGCGATCTCAAAAGTAACAGTTCCAGTTTTTGGATTTGGCATCAGTCCCTTTGGACCAAGAATTTTTCCAAGCTTTGCAATATCCTTCATTAAATCAGGGGTAACAACAACAGCGTCAAAATCCACTTTCCCCTTGGATATATCATCTATTATTTCATTAGAACCAACAAGATCTGCTCCAGCATTTTTAGCCTCAATAATCTTCTCTCCTTTTGCTATTACACAAACCCTGACTTTTTTCCCAGTTCCATGAGGCAATGGAGTAGTACCCCTAACATTCTGGTCAGCTTTTTTAGGATCTATTCCAAGTTTTAAATGAAGCTCAACCGTTTCATCAAATTTAACGCTCGGTATATTCTTTATAATATCAATCGCCTCTTCTATAGAATACTTTTTATTTAAATCAATTCCTTTTTTTATATTATCTATTCTTTTTCCCATTTATTCCTCCTGAGGTATTAATGTTCTTTTTTTAAAGAACTCCCTCGCTAAAAAATTACTCTGTCACCTCTACGCCCATACTTCGCGCGGTGCCTTTTACCATCTCTATAGCCTCATTAATATCTTTTGTGTTTAAATCTGGCAATTTCTCTTTTGCTATCTCTTCGGCTTGTTTTCTTGTAAGTTTTGCCACTTTATCTTTATTTGGATGGGATGAACCTTTCGCAATTCCACAAGCCTTTTTTATCAGAGCCGACATTGGAGGCATTTTTGTTATAAATGTAAAGCTCCTGTCTTCATAAACAGTTATCACCACGGGTATAGGCATCCCTTGCTCAAGTTTTTTAGTTTTCTCGTTAAACTGTTTACAAAAATCCATTATATTAACTCCATGCTGTCCTAATGCAGGACCTATTGGAGGAGCAGGATTGGCCTGTCCCGCAGGAACCTGAAGTTTTATTTGAACTTTCACTTTTTTTACCGGTGCCATAAGATCTCCCTTTAAACCTTCTCAACCTGAAGAAAATCAAGTTCTACAGGGGTTGGTCTATCAAATATAGTTACGATAACTAAAAGTTTTGATTTTTGAAGATTAACATCATCCACAACGCCTGTAAAGTGCTTAAACGGTCCCTCCGTTATCCTTACCATCTCCCCTTTATAAAAATCAACCGCAGGTTTTGGATTCTCTTTACTTGTTTCTTCTATTTTACTCATAAGACTTTTCACATCATCTTCAGTAAGTGGAGTAGGATTCCCACCTCCAAGAAAACCACTAACACCTGTAATGGTTTTTATTTTCCAATAAACGTCCTCATTCAAATCCAGATAAACCAATAAATAACCAGGGAAAAACTTTCTTTTTTTTACTTCTTTTTTATTGTTCTTTACGGCAAGGACGTTTTCTGTTGGTATAAGAACATCAACTTCCTGCGGAATTTCATTGTTTTCTTTTTTGGAAAGTATAGCTTCTCTTACTTTATCTTCATATCCAGTCCTTATATTCAGGACATACCATTTATAAGACATTGTTTGCTCCTTAATTTATCTTGCGCCAACGAATATGATGGCAATTTTACTTATTAAAAAATCCAGTAATCCAACATATAGCGCAAAAAAGATAACTACAATAAAAACTCCAGATGTGGCTCTTATAACATCCTGCTTTGATAACCATGTAACTCTTTTTAGCTCAGCATAAGCTTCTTTTATAAAACTAATCAAATTTTTTGGTAAGTTAATAATCTTATCCATATTAAGATATTATACAAAATTTTAAAACCTTTTTTTCATACTTAAACTATCAGTATTTAAGTTAAAACTAAAATATAAAATTATTTTACAATCGGAAAGACTCTCCCACAAATAAATTTTGCTCACCGCAAAATTTTTCTCAGGTCCCGCCCCTCGCAAAACTGTATGCTTGTGTTTTGCTGCGGACTTTTAAGTCACGCATAAGCCTAACGGACTTTGCGCGACCCCGCCTCGTTTGCCTGTATTGCACAAGGCGAACTGCGGCCTTGCGGACTGCACGCGAAACCGTTTAGGTTTCGCTCTAAAGGCAGTCCTGTCACGCATAGCCTTGACGGCTTGCGCGACCCCGCCTCGTTCGCCTGTATTGCTCAAGGCGAACTGCGGCCTTGCGAATTGCACGCGAAACCGTTTAGGTTTCGCTCTAAAGGCAGTCCTCACCTTACAAAGCCAAAAAATTGGCTTGTTCCTTCCTCAAGAAAGCAAAGCACGGGAGCGGAAGGACTCGAACCCTCAGTCGCGGTTTTGGAGACCGCTGGTTTACCAGTTAACCGACGCTCCCTTTTAATTTAGGATTTTCCCTCTTTATGAAGAGTATGTTTGTCACAGTTTTTGCAATATTTTTTAACTTCTACTTTATAATCTCTCTTTTTATCATTTCTTGCGTAATAATAATTCTTATTTTTGCATTCTGTACAAACAAGCGAATAAACAACTCTTTCTGCCATAAATTCCTCTACTCAATGATCTCTGTCACAACTCCAGCACCTATCGTGCATCCGCCTTCCCTTATAGCAAACCTTAAACCCTTCTCCATCGCTATAGGTGTTATCAATTCAACATTTATCTCTG
>JAINCQ010000028.1:0-167553 GCA_036574205.1 Elusimicrobiota bacterium
GTTAATGTTATGAATGTAAGTTTTAGCTGGAATGCTTCGGTAGATAGTTTAAGTGGGGTAATGGGGTATGAGATAGTTATTTCAACTGATAATAATTTTTCTGTGATATACTCATCTGATTTTGTAAGTGGTTTAAATAAAAGCATTAGTCTTTCAGAGGGTTTATATTATTGGAAAGTGAGGGCAAAAGATAATGCATTGAATTTTAGTGATTTTAGTAGTGTATTTACGATTTTGGTGGATACAACCCTTCCCGAGATAATAGATAATCAAGAGGGGGATGATGTAGAGAGAAGCAGTAATGTTGCAACATATAATGTGAGCTTTGAAGATTATGGATCGCTTCTATATAAGTTTCAAATAAAAGCAACAACAGCTCCAAATGGAGGCGGCGAGCTTGTTTTTGACTGGAGTGATGTGGCTGTAAATATTAACTCAACTACATATTCTGGTGGCTGGCAAATCACAAATACTCAGTTTGATTTATTAAAGCCCGGAACAAATTATATAAGCATAAGGGTTTATGATAATGCTCAAAATGTTAGTATTTCAACTGATGTTTTTTATATTGTTAAATCGGCTGGAATTCCAACTATAATAGACAATCAAACTGGGGATGATATCTGGATAAGTTCTAACTCAAGGCAGTATGATGTAGATTTTGAAGATAATTCAGCTATTGAAAAATTTGAGGTAAAGACGTCTTCTTATAATGCTCAATGGTATTTAGTTTTGGATAAGATAGGTCGATCTTCATATACTTTGGATTGGAGTCTTCCAGAGGATTTTTGGGAGCTTTTGCCAGGTGGAACAAATTATATAAGCGTAAGGGTGTGGGATAAGGATAATAATTATTCAATTCAGGATAATGTTTTTTATGTTTTAAAAGATACCATACCTCCCCAGGGAATGCCTACCTCACCTACATATATAAATAACTACACCTTTAATCTATACTATTCAACATCTGATGATACAAGCGGTGTTGATTATGTTGAGCTTTATTATACATATGAAACCGTAGCGCCATTTAACTGGATAAAGTATGGTTCAACATTTAGTTTAAATCCAATAGTTTTTACTTCAACTCAAAGCGGTTATGTTGGCTTTAAGATAATTGCTTATGATAAGGCTCAGAATCAGGAAGAAGGTCTACCTGATTCAACAACTACATATGAGTTTCAAACAATTATTGATTTAACAAATCCTCTTATTGTAAAAAATCAAACCGGGGATGATGTGTGGAGAAATAGTGGTGAAACTTTATATGATGTGGATTTTAAATCTGCAGGACTTTCTCCATTATATAAAGCTCAGTATAAAGCAGTTGATGGTAATGGCAATACAGTAATTGATTGGAGTGATATAGCAAATGTATATGGGATGAGTGAGTATAAAACTAACTGGGGTGTTGATTTTAATCTGCTCAGATCAAGTTACAATTATATCTCAGTAAGAACCTCAAATTTAGCTGGTACAACCACTACATTAAGCAATGCCTTTTATATTAAAAAAGATACTGACCTTCCTCAGATAGCTGACAGTCAATCTGGTGACAATTTATGGCGCGGTATGAATGATGGATATTATGATGTAGATTTTACTGATAATTTTTCCGGGATATATAAGTTTCAGGTGAAATCAACCACTGGACCTAATCAAAGCGGGGTTGTTACATCTGATTGGACGGATGTTATAAGCAACATAAACAGCTTTTCATATACTTTGAACTGGCAGTTGCCTCAACAAGTTTTTGATAATATGGCTAGTGGGATAAACTATGTGAGTGTAAAGGTTTATGATATTGCCGGGAATATATCAGTTTCAACGGATGTATTTTATGTTTTAAAGGACACACAGCCAGCTTTGATAAATGACAATCAGGATGGGGATGATGTATGGAGGAGTACTGCAAGTGGTTTATATAAGGTATATTTTGAGGATTTAGGACAGAGCGGATTAAACAAGTTTCAGATAAAGCTAACAACTGGACCAAATCAAAGTGGCTTGGTAATCAGTGATTGGGTTGATGTAATAACAAACATAAACGATCAGACATATAACATTGACTGGGAGATACCTGCTTCTATTTTTAATTTGATGCAAAATGGTACAAATTATGTAACTGCAAGGGTTTCTGACAATGCGAATCATCTTAGACTCCCAACGGATGTGTTTTATGTTTTAAAGGATAATCTATCACCAGTAGTTACTAATAATCACTCTGGTGACAATTTCTGGCATAGTATGAATGATGGATATTATGATGTAGATTTTACTGATAATATTTCTGGGATATATAAGTTTCAGGTGAGATCAAGCACCGGACCCAACCAAAGCGGGGTTGTTACATCTGATTGGACGGATGTTATAAGCAACATAAACAGCTTTTCATATACCTTGAACTGGCAGCTGCCTCAAGAAGTTTTTGATAATATGTTTGATGGAATAAACTATGTAAGTGTAAGGCTTTATGATGTGGCTGGTAATATCTCAGTTTCAACGGATGTATTTTATGTTTTAAAGGACACACAGCCAGCTTTAATAAATGACAATCAGGATGGTGATGATATATGGAGGAGCACTGGAAGTGGCTTATATAGCGTATATTTTGAGGATTTAGGGCAAAGCGGATTAAATAAGTTTCAGATAAAGGTAACGACTGGGCAGGGGCAAAGTGGTTTGGTGATCAGTGATTGGGTTGATGTAATAACAAACATAAACGAGCAGACATATAACATTGACTGGGAGATACCTGCTTCTATTTTTAATTTGATGCAAAATGGTACAAATTATGTAAGTGTAAGGGTTTATGACAATGCGAATAATGTTAGGGTTTCAACGGATGTGTTTTATGTGTTAAAGGATACAGTACCACCATATTCTATAAGTGATTTAAATGCTTCAACTGGCAATGAAGGTGAGATAAATATAACCTTCACCTCGCCATCAGATACTGATGATACGGCTGTTTCTAGTTATATTGTAAAATATGCTACATTTAA
Source organism: Elusimicrobiota bacterium (assembly GCA_036574205.1). Lineage (GTDB taxonomy): Bacteria > Elusimicrobiota > Elusimicrobia > Elusimicrobiales > UBA9959 > JAAYVG01. The sequence goes on from JAINCQ010000028.1 coordinate 3,006, forward strand.
TATAACCTCAGATAATTTTGATTTAGCTCAAACATACCAACAGAGCTGGCAGCCCGCACCTGGTAACAATCTTGAATCAAAAACGATAACAGAGCTTCTTGCAAATACACTTTATTATATCGCTATAAAATCCATTGATAAAGCGGGGAATGTATCCAATATTTCAAATGTGGTAAGCGCTATAAGTGGCAGTGATGTTACACCTCCTGCTGCAATTAGTGATTTAAACGCTTATCCTGGTAGTGATATTGCGCCCGGGAGTATTGTTGTAGAGTTTACTGCAACAGGGGATAATCAGAGCATTGGAAGCGCATCAGGATATAAACTTAGATGGAGAAATGATGGCGCTATTACAGATGAAAATTTATGGCAAAGCGCAACTGAATATATACAAAGCTGGCAACCAAAAGCATCTGGTGAAAAAGAAAGTTTTGTGTTATATGGATTTGAAGTGGGAACTACCTATTATTTCAATATAAGAGCATATGATGAGGCTAATAATATATCAGGACTTTCAAATTCAACTTATACATATGGAGCAACCTCACCTCCAAGGGATGGGATAATTGTTTATCAAAGTGGAACTGGGAATGTTGCTATTTATAGAAGATACTCCCCTCCTAACTTTGGTCTTGATTATTCGCTTCCTGTTTCTGATGCTGGGGCAACAAGTATTGTTAGACATGTTATTGTAAGAAGTTCTCCTTTTAGAAATGAGATGATTGCAGGGATTTTATCAAGTGATGGAGTTTTACAGATAATGAGATATAATGGCGCTACAAACCAGTGGACAAAGGAGTGGTCAACGACAACAATTACAGCTACCAACTCAGCATATAGAGGTTTTGATATAGCATATGAGCAAATCTCTGGTAGAGCAATGGTTTTATATAATGGAGTTATTGCTGGTACGCTTTATTATAACATATATGATGGTGAAAATTGGAGTGGAGCAGTTACTTTGAGTACTGGAAGCGCGTACGCTGTTGCCTGGGTGAGGCTTGAGCCAGGACCAAATAGCAATGAGTTTATGGCAGTTTTTTCAAAGTTAACCTCGCTTGAATTATATGCTATTAAATGGAATGGTACAAACTGGCAGGATGGCTATCAGCTTAGAAATGGAGTTGGTGTTACAACAATGCAGGATTTTGATTTAGCCTGGACAAATGATGGCTCTAAGTGTCTGGTTGTCTTTGGAGCTGGTAATATAGGTTATGCTCAAACAAGGATTTATTCTGGCATATGGGCAACAGGCCCTAATTTTAGTTTGCAGGGCGCAAATGGGACGATAAGGTATATTGTTGCAAAATCAGACCCTAATTCAAAATATATTGGCGTAGCAAGTTTTGATACAGGCGCTGACTGGAATGCTAATATATATGACTCTGACTCAAATATTTTTATCTCTCAAGCAACTGAAAACCCATTAATAAGAGCAATCGCAAATCAAAATAGACCAATTGATGCTATATGGGATAACTCATCTAAATTTATAATTGCTGCAGCACACAATTCAAGTTATGGTGTTTTATGGGCAAGCTGGACCGTAAATAATGGTTGGGCAATAAGTTTAGCCAATGCGCCAGTTTTTACCGGGTGGTCTAACCGTATAAATGGTGTTAAGCTGGAAAATGATAAGGATTTAAACTCTGTTTATTTATGCGCAAACTCTGTAACCTCAAATGATTTAAGATGCGCAAGATTTACAGGGGCTGATTGGGAGTTTATTTCGCCAAATCCACTTACAACAAACCTAACTGCAAATACATACCAGCCATATTATTTTGCAACAACAAGGCATGATGTTATCTCTCCAACAATTACTGATTATCAAACCGGGGATGATATATGGAGAAGTTCAAATACTGCTTATTATGATATAGATGCAACAGATGCTGGTGGAAGTGGTTTGAGGTTTATTCAGACAAAGATATATACTGGTCCGGGCAAAACAGGTAGCTTGATTGAGGATTGGACTGCTCAGGCATCAACCTCTGGTGTAAATTTTTATTATGATAACTGGAGGTTAACGGATGAAACTTTCAATAAACTTAAAGAGGGGATAAATTATGTAAGTGTAAGGGCAGTTGATGGTGCTTTTAATTATTCAAATGAGATAGTAGATGCCTTTTACATCAAAAAGGATACAACCCCTCCGACTGCTCCCTTATTAAATGCACCAGCGGATGGTTTAAGATTAAACCTTCTTTCTGTTAACTTTAGCTGGAATTCTTCAAGCGATTATTCAAGTGGTGTTAAGGATTATGAGATAATTATTTCAACCTTTAATGATTTTTCACAAGTTTTATTTTCAAGTTCAGCCCCCAATACATCAATTGTAATTGATCTTCCTTATGAAGGAGAATATTTCTGGAAAGTTAGGGCGCGGGATAATGCTTTAAATTATTCAAATTATTCTTCAACATGGAGTATTTTAGTAGATACAACTGTTCCGCAAATAATCAACAATCAAACTGGCGATGATATATGGATAAGTTCAAACTCAAGATCATATGATGTTGATTTTAATGATAGTGGCGGTTCGCTTTTAAATAAATTCCAGATAAAAGCAACCACCGGTCCATCTGAAACAGGTACGGTTATATTCAACTGGAGTGATGTTCTTGTTGATATTAACCTTTCAAGCTATACTGATAATTGGATAGTTCCACAAAATTTGTGGAATTTGCTTCCAAATGGAACAAGTTATATAAGCGTAAGGGTTTATGATAACGCTGGAAATTTTTCGACCTCAGCAGGTTTTTATATAAGAAAGGATATTATATCTCCTCAGATAATAAACAATCAAATTGGTGATAATATATGGAGAAATACAAATAATGCTTATTATGATGTTGATTTTCAGGATAGCGGAGGATCATTAATTGAAAAGATTCAGATTAAATCATCAACCGGAGCAAATTTCACAGGGATTCTTAACTTTGACTGGATTGATTTTATCATCGCAGTTGATAGTGCCTCTTATACGCAGGATTTTCAATTGCCACCTGCTTTGTGGAATAATCTTAAAACAGGTAAGAACTATATGAGCTTTAAGGTTTTTGATTATGCTGGAAATGTTACAGTTTCAACAGATACATTTTATATATTAAAAGATTCGACTCCACCTTCAACACCTATTTTATATTCACCTGATAATAACTCAAACTCTTTGAGCTCAACTATCAATTTTAACTGGTATCCTTCAGTTGATGATGCTTCAGGTATAAAGGAGTACTTACTTTATATCTCAACTGATGAAGGCTTTTCTGTTATTTATTCATCCATTACAGCTATTTCAACATCCGTTGTTGTAACCCTTTTGCCTCAAAGATATTTCTGGAAGGTGGTTGCTTTAGATAATGCATTAAATTATTCTCAATACTCATCAACATTTTCATTATTTATTGATACAGTTCCTCCTCAGATTGTAAATAATCAAACTGGCGATGATATATGGAGAAATGCAAACAATGCTTATTACGATGTTGATTTTATTGACTCAGGTGGCTCGCTTTTAAGTAAGTTTCAGATAAAGGCAACCACTGGTCCTGATGAAACAGGTATGGTTATTTTTAATTGGAGTGATGTTGTTACGAATATAAATTTTTCAAGCTATTCTGATAACTGGACAATTCCACAAGATTTATGGAATTTACTGCCAGATGGCACTAGTTATATAAGTGTTAAGGTTTATGATAACGCTGGGAATTTCTCAAACATCAATGCTTTCTATATCAAAAAGGATGTAACTTTCCCTACTATTTATGATAATCAAAGTGGGGATGATGTATGGCGGGCTGAAAACACTGGCTTTTATAATGTTGATTTTTATGATGCTACTTCATTTTTAAATAGGTTTGATGTTAAAATAACTACAGGTTTAAATCAGACAGGTACGGTTATAGTTGATTGGACACCTTTGGTTACAAATATTAATTCAAATTTATATACTGAAGACTGGAAGATAACAGATTCAATGTTTAACCTTTTACCCGTTGGGGTTAATTATGTAAGTGTAAGGGTTTATGATAATGCTCAAAATGTTAGTATTTCAACTGATGTCTTCTATATACGTAAAGATACAATGCCTGTTAGTATAATAAACAATGAAACATTTTCTCATTACGGTATATGGCTTAATACAAATAGTCTGGTTTATGATATTGATGCTTATTCCAGTGGAGTTTCTTCGCTTGACAGAATTGAAATAGCTATTTCAACTACAGGATATGGTATAGAGCCATATTTTATTAGCTGGACAACGGCAGTACTCAATATAAATGCCACTTATTATACCATGGACTGGGGTATATCCGATGAGATCTTTGGTCAGCTTCAAAGTGGGCTTACAAACTATGTCTCAGTTAGAGTTTATAACCAGGCAAATAATAAGACCACGCTTTCAGATGCATTTTTAATATTTAAGGATACTGTTAGTTCTATTTATCAAAATAATATTTCAAATGAATATATATGGCATAATTCCTCTTCTACGCTTTATGATGTTGATATAATTGATTTAGGTGGTAGTGGGGTACTTTCTTTTGAAGTTATGGCTTCTACTTCCATTAATGGACAAAATCCTCTTACCAGTTGGGTTGTTGCTGTTTCAACTCCTATAAATAAACTTTCTTATACTGATAACTGGGCATTGCCCCAAACTGTGTGGACAAGTTTGATTGAGGAGGTCACAAACTATATTTCAATTAAAATATATGATGTTGCTTATAATACTTCTACATATTATGATGTCTTTAAAGTTTTTAAAGATACAACTCCACCAACAATAACTGATAATGAACCCGGGGATTATTACTGGAGAAATGATGAAAGTGGTTTTTATAACGTGGGCTTTGAAGATAGCGGCGGCTCGGGGTTAAATAAATTTCAGTTAAGGGTTTCTACAAATGAATCATCCACTTCTTATTATATTGACTGGATGGATAATACTTTAAACTTAAACACAACCTATTATAACACTCCATGGCAGATAAATTCACAAATATGGAGCTTAATACCTGAAGGTACGGGATATATTGATGTCAGGGTTTTTGATAATGCAGGAAATTTTAGAGTTTCTCCTTCGCATGTTTTTATTGTGAAAAAGGATACAACTGCACCATCTATTCCAATTCTAATATCACCACTTAGCGAAAGTTCAACAAACAGTTTAACTGTTAATTTTAGCTGGGGGGACTCAACTGACTTATTAAGTGGAACAACTGTTTATGAGATAGTTGTTTCAACTTATGAAAGCTTTGATTTCATATATTATTCAACCATAACAGTTTCAACACAACTAAATATTAGTTTACCGCATGAAGATAAATATTTTTGGAAGGTTAGAGCAAAAGACATTGCAGGTAATTGGTCAACTTATTCATCAAGCTATTCTGTTATAATTGATACAACTTCTCCTGAGATAATTAACAATCAGCCTCAAAATAATCTCTGGATAAGTTCAAATACAGGATATTATGATATTGATTTTAATGACAGTGGTGGTTCGCTTTTAGATAAGTTTCAGATAAAAATAACAACAGGTCCTTCATTTAGCGGTATTCTTATTACAGATTGGGTTGATATCTCAACAAATATTAATGCCTCCTCATATACGGACAATTGGCAGATACCACCCAACATATGGGATTTAATGCAAACTGGGACGAACTATGTAAGTGTTAGGGTTTATGATAAAGCACAAAATCTTGAACTTTCAACAGACACATTTTATGTTTTAAAGGATACAATTACTCCCGCAATTTCAATTAATCAAAGTTATGATCTCTGGTATAGTTCAGATCCTGGTAATATATTCAATCCAGAATTTTCTGATTATCACTCAAGGCTTTCATCTGCAGCATATTATGTTTACTCTCAGGAAAATAAAGGTGGTGTTTTTATAACAAGCTCAACCATATTTGGACCAAATCTGGATAGTTATTCTTATACAGATAGCTGGAGTATTTTGTTTGATAATCTAAAAGAAGGTTATAATTGGGTAAGTATAAAAGCCTGGGATATAGCTCAAAATACTACTGAATATATTGATGCATTTTATGTTAAAAAAGACACAACATCACCGTTGATTGAGGATCTTCAGGAGGGTGATACTAATTTTTATAAAGCAAATCCAGGGAATATATTTAATGTGAATTTTTATGACTATGGAGTTGGAATTTCATCTGTAAGTTTAAAGATTACAACTGGACCATATGAAAGTGGGAGCGTTTTAGTTGATGGAGCGACGATTTATTACTTTGAAACTCCGCAAAATTCAGTTGCAGGTAAATGGGGGATAAGTGATGAAATATGGAATTTGCTTATATCCTCGACGAACTATGTAAGCATTTATGCATATGATGGGCTTAATCAAATGAGTTTCAAAAAGGATGCTTTCTATATTCAAAAAGATACCATTGTTCCGGCAGCAATAACTAATTTAAATGCCTATAATAATTTAGTTCCACAAGATGAGGGGACAATTTACCTAAGCTGGACGGCTAGCGGTGATGATGGAAATGTTGGGGTGGCAAAATCATATTTGATAAGATATGCAACTTATCCAATAAATGAATCAAATTTTGAAAGTGCTCTGGTTTATAATTCAACTCTTACTCCTAAGTCAGCAGGGGAGATTGAATTGATTAAGCTTGATGGGCTTGAGCCCGGAAATACCTATTATGCAGCAATTAAAGTTGTGGATAAAGCTAATAATATAAGTAATGTTTCAAATACAACTTCAACCTATGCAACTCCAGACTTAACCCCGCCACAGGCTATATCAGATTTAAATGCCATTGTTGGTGATTTTACAGGTCAGATAAAGCTTATCTGGACTGCGCCAGGGGAAGGCACAAAAGATAATCCAGGAAATAATCCCGTAAGTGGCTATGTTGTAAAATATGCTACATATCCTATTGATTCTTCCAATTTTGATTCAGCACAGACTTATAATCAAAACTGGGCGCCAGAGCAACCTCAAAGTTTAGAAGAAAGAATAATGGAAGGGCTTGAACCTGAGACAACATATTACATCGCTATAAAATCATATGATGAAGTAAACAATATAAGTCAGATATCCAATACTACCTCAACCTATGCAGCTCCACGCGGTGCAAGGGACGGGATTTTGCTTTATTCAAAAGGTGGTTCAGCAACATTAAAATACAAGAAATACACTCCTCCGAACTGGTCACAGGAATTTGATACCGGCATTTCATTTAGCGGGACTGTTAGATGGGTTGTTTTAAAATCCTTGCCTGTTATAAGAAATATTAAAATTGCTGCTGTAATTGATTCAAATAATGTTTTGAAGGTTCTAAAATATGATGGTGTTTCTGATACCTGGTCTGATATAACTCCATCACCTGCCCCTACACCCGGCTCTTCAGTTTATAGAAACTTTGATTTAGCAGTTGAGCAAAATAATGCAAGGGTAGTCTTTGTTTATTATAATGGCACTCTTGGTAATGTAAGTTATGCTGTTTGGTCGGCTACTCAAAATGCCTGGGGTATTGCTCCATCCAATCTTGCTATGGCATCGCTTACCGGTACAATTAATTGGTTAAGATTAAAAGAAGCACCAAATTCTGATAAAATTGCTTTAGCTGTACTGGATTCAAATTCAGATATCTCAGCAAGCATATGGAATGGGACAAGCTGGATAGATAATATTAATTTAACACTTAGTGGTTCTATTGCAACTCAGGAAGCATTTGATATATCGTGGGAAAGCCAAAGCGGTGATTTGCTTGCATTATGGGGAACTGGAACAACTACAAATTATAGAAAATGGTATTCAACAAGTACATGGGGAGCAACTTTACAAGGACCCAATGTTGGAAATACTGTTAGATGGGTTAGATTATGTTCTAGCCCCCTTTCAGATAAAATTGGCTTAAGCGTAATTTATGGAGCAACAGCCTGGAATGTGGCTATATGGAGACCATCAGGAACAGAAGGATGGAGCGCTTTACCAGCAGCTGATACTGCTATGAGCGCAAATGATAAAAGAGTAACAGATTGTGCGTGGCAGTCAAAGACAGAGAAGTTTGTTGCTGTTTCAGTTGATAACCTTGGAACTTATGATAATCAGTTTGATTGGATAGTCTGGCAGAATGGTAATTGGAATCCCGCTTCTCCATCTGTTACAATTGCAAACTCAAATACAAATTTTGGTTCAAGCAATATAAAATGGGTAAAATTAATATCAGATCCTGATACTGATAATATAAAGTTTTTAGGTGTGGATAGTATAAATAATTTAAGAACAACTGTGTGGTCTGGAAGTGTTTGGGCAGGTGCTGGAAGCTCAAACAATGCTTATCACGGCTCTGTTGGGGATTTTAATTATGAGCCGTTTGCTTTTGATTTTTCAAGACATGATAATATACCACCAACTATAGTTGATAATCAAAGTGGTGATGATTTATGGAGAAATTCAAATTATGCTACATATAGTGTTTTTGCAAATGACACTGGAGGCTCATTGTTAAAAGATATACAGACAAAAATATTTTTTCAAGCAAATTTAATTGAGGATTGGACAACTCAGGTTTTATCAATTAATGCTACTTCCTATACCCAGCCCTGGAAGTTAACTGATTTTACCTTTAACAAACTTCCACAGGGGCAATCAAATGTATATGTTAGAACTGTTGATAATGCAGGAAATTATTCAAATGGAATAGAAGCTTTTTATATAAGAAAAGATACAACCCCGCCAGCTATAATCAATAATATGCCGTCAGGTTTTTCAAGTACATGGACAGCAACAGGGGTTGGTCTGATAAACATAGATTTTACTGATAGGGGAGGTTCAGGGCTTTCAAGCGCGACATATTCGGTTTGGACAAGCACAAATCTAAGTGGGATAAATGTAGTTTCAGATGTTTTGATATCATCTAATATAAACTCAAATTTATATACAGATGATTGGAATATAGATTTTTCGCTTCTTGCAAACGGAACAAATTATATAACAGTTACTGTTTGGGATAATGCTAATTCATCAACAACCCTTGTTGATGCATTTAAAGTGCTAAAAGATACAATTGCGCCGGCTCAAATAACTGATCTTGTTGGTTCTTTGGGTCCTACGCTTGGAACAGTTTTATTGAATTTCACATCGCCCGGCGATGATGGTTCAAATGGAGATAATTTTCAAGGTGGATATATTATAAAGTATGCTACATTTGCAATCATAAATGATGTTTTATTTGATATGGCAACAACATATAACGAGGCAATTATTCCAAAGCCTCAGGGTGAAACAGAGAGTATTATAATATATTCTCTTGATGAGAATACTACATATTATTTTGCGGTTAAAACCTACGATAAGGCAAACAATTTATCTCTTATCTCTAACTCAGCTTCTTCAATGCCTCAAAGATCAAATATTTTTATAAATGAAGTCTATCCTTCTGGTGGAAGTGGAGAAGACTGGGTTGAGCTTTATAACAACACTTTACAGGATTTCTCTCTTGAAGGATGGAAACTTGTATATAAACAGGGTCCAGTTGATTCTCAAGCTGCAGAGGTTGATATCTGGACTGGGGTTTCAACTGATACTATTTTAAGTGGTGGATTTAAACTTATAAACATAAACTTAGACTTAAACTCTGCTCAAAGTTATTCCCTGTTGCTTAAAAACTCAGCTGGCAAAGTTGTAGATAAACTTCAATGGCCAGTGCTTTCAGCTGGACAGTCTTTTTCAAGGATATATGATGGCTCAAAGTATTTTGAAGTGGATCTTACTCCAACAGGAGGATATAACAACTCACTTTCAAGCTCTACTATCAAAATAAATGAGATTTCATTTGACAGTAGCTGGAAGTTTATTGAGCTTTACAATACAACAAATACTGTAGTAGAATTAAATAACTATTTATTAAGAAACTCAAACAATACTCCTTTTAGATTTTCAAGAAGAGTTTCATCTTATAGTTATACTCTTGTAGATGACTCATCAATATCTTTAGATGGCTATAATTGGATAGATGCCTTTGGTATAACAGGGCTAAAAACAGATGGGGATTTTTTGGTCCTTGAAAATGAGGCTGGTCAGACTGTTGATAGAGTTAACTGGAAACAAAGCTTAGCAACACTATATCTTTACAATTCAAGTTTAGCTTTAAATGCTCCTTATGCGCCTTCTGCAAATGTTTCATTAGTGAGATTTAGAGGTGAGGGTTCTGATACTAATGATGATTCATATGATTTTTCACAATCTTCCTTAATGACCCCTCTTTCAAGAAATGTTGCTCCATCAGCAAATTCAAATTTATTAATATATCCTTATCAAAATGCTTATCTACCTCCAAACTTTACTATAAAATTAAAATTAGGAGAAGATTTTTCTCAAGGGTATGCTAACATGATATCCTTTATAAGAACCGGCGGAAATCCTGATGAAAACTCTCCTCATATATTTATTTTAAATGATATTGGTTTTAACCTTTCAAATCTCTCAACTCAAACTGTATCTTTCTCATATGATAGTTTAGTAGATATTGATGGTAAAAAATTAAACGATGGTAGTATTTATAAAGTACTTTTAGTTTCTGATAATTCATCAGCATCAGCGCCTTCCGTTATAGTAACCAGTGTAACGGTTAATAATATCAGAAATCACATTAACGGTTATGAAAGCGGGAATAAATGGTTAGATGAGAATAAGTATATAGATGTTTTTAAACTTGATGTTTATAATGAATCTAAATATGAGATTAAAATTTCAACGATTGTTTTAAAATTTCAAACCACCGATTATATAAATTTAGATACCCAACAACTTAGAAGTATTTTAAAGGAAATAACTATCTTTAAAGATTCAAATTATGGTAATAAAGGAATGTATGAATATGATATAGATAATGAAGATCTGGTCAGTGTTTATAACAATAATTTTAATCTTTCAGATGGCTTGCTTTATATATCGGTAAGCAGCACAAACTTTTCTGCTGCTATTCCATCAAATTCTTCTGCTACTTATTTTATAGTTATGGTTGCATCAGACAACGCATCAAACGCTACTTTAAACGCTTTTATATCATCAATAGAACTTTCAAGCTCAACCTTTATAGATAAAGACAATATGATATCTCAGCCGGTGATCTTAAATTATTCAAGTGTTGAATCATCGTTTACTGTAATACTTGCAACTGCCATTGAAGGTTGGAGCTTTGATACTGGGGTGATATCCAATATTAATACTACAATTAATTACTGGTCAAATGTGTATATAGGAGCAACTGATGGAGTATTAAGAACCCTGGATTATTATAATGGTCAGTTAAAATGGAGCTTTACCACAAATCCAAACTCTCCAATTATAACAAGTCCTCTTGTGAGTCTTAGCACTGGTTATGTAGATACCTATCTTTATTTTGGGTGTGCAAATGGTGATATCTATAAGCTTAAGGATAACGATACTACATATTCACTTGTATGGAAGACAAATATCTCTGGTGTAATAACAAGCGAGATTTTTGATTCTGATACTAAATTATATTTTGGAGTAAATAATAATAGAATATATTGTCTTAACAAGGCTGATGGTAATATATGTGATGGCTGGAATTTTGATTCATCTATAGACTCACCAATAACTTCTCCTATGGCTATAGATTACAGACCTGATGTAAATCTTGGATGGGTTGGACTTGAAAATGGCAGAATGATTGCTTTCAGGTTAAATGATGGAGTTGTCGTAAATCAATTTGTAAGTGGAGGTGCTATTTATTCTTCACCATTTGTAGATAGTGCTTATGCTCAGGCAACAAATAACATTTATGTAGGTTCAACTGATGGTAAGTTATATTCACGTATAGCAGCAAACCTCAATGTGACTCCACCTTACTGGTCTGATTTAAATACTTTATCACCTATTTATTCTTCACCGTTTAAAGTGCCTTACTCAGATTACATTATTATTGGTAATAATGCAGGAAAATTATATAAGGTTAGTGCTTCAAGCGGAGTTGTATTGGCTGAATTTAATAGTAATTATCCTATAAAAGCTATGCCAGTTGAATTTAATGGTGTGGTTTATTTTGCCGCTGGAAAATATGTATATGCAATAGATTTAGCTTCCTTTCAGTTGAAGGAAGGATGGCCTATTTATATAGGAAGTGAGATAAAAGCAAATTTTGTTCTTGATGCCTGGGAAGGTAATATAATGTTTTCTACCAATGATGGAAGAAGTCATATGATTGAGCTATGGGAGTAGTTATATGAAAAAGTTTTTTTTAATATTTTTTATTGTTTCAGCGCAAAATTTAAAAGCAGATTGGTCTTCTTTTATGGGTAATTATGAAAGAAATGCCTTTAAACCTGTTTCACTCAAAATCCCTTTTACTAAAGCTTATGATGATATTAAAGTGCCTGGATCTATATTATCATCTCCTGTTATTTATAATAAAAAGCTTGTTATTACAACAAGGTTTGGGTATATAATTGCTTTTGATATTGAAAATGGCAGGTGGCTGTGGGATTATTCAAGTTCAGGATTTATTGATGCTACTCCTTCTGTTGTATCTAATACAGTAGTTGTTCCTTCTATGGACGGCTATCTTTATGCGATTGATTTAAATAGTAGTGGTAATGGCTTAATTAAATGGCAGACTGATCTTGGCGCCCCATCTGTTTCAAGCCCACTCATATACAAAAATAAAGTTTATGTTGGTGTGGGTGTACCTGAAAATTCACTTAAAATAGTAGATTTTTATGATGGTAAGGTTTTGAAAACTTTAAAATTTGAAAAACCAATAAACTCAGCAGTAGCTTTGTGCTCTGATAGAATTATCTTTGGTGGAAATGATGGAAGGATCTATTCAATAGATGAAAACGGAGGGGATTTAAAATATTATCCAACATCTGGCGGAAATTTTAATATGAAGGCAATATCCTGTCATAACAGTAGATTATACGCTTTACCCGGTTATGATGAAAGGAGTCTTTATAAATTTGATACAAACTTAAACCTGATTTTAAAAACAACTGATCTTACTCAAAATACAGGAAGTGATGTGTGGAACTGGCAACATACCTCATCTATTGCGCTTTCAACATATGCCGCTTATTTTGTCGTTGGTAATTCAGCTACATATTTATATGGTATAAATCAAGATTTTTCATCGGTGGTTTTTTCATCTTTTCCTATAGGAGTCATCTCAGATTATAACATTGTAGCCTCACCTGCGCTTTCAAACGATTATATATTTCTTACAACAAATCTGGGAAAGTTTTATGTTATAGATTCAACTGGCGGAACTGTGTTATATGACGATATCCTTTCTTCATCCTCTTACTCAGTTCCTGCAATATCTGATGGATATATTGCTGTTACTTCTGTTGATGGATCTATTGCAGTCTATAAAGCTTTAAGTTACATTGATTTTGATATAAGAGATGAGGAGATAATAACCTCAACATATCCTATTAAAATAAACGCGCTGAATCCTGATGCAACTTATTATATTCTTGATTATTCATCTGATATGGAAAACTATAATTTTCTTATTTCAATTAACTTTGCAAAATCACAAGACGAATTAAAATCTTATATTATATACAACTGGGATACAACACAAATTGAAAATGGAGTTTATTATTTAAGGATTCGCTATGGGGACCTGTATGCTATAAAAAGGATAAGGATAAATCAAAAACCATTACCCCCACAAAATCTTGTGGTTTATGATAATCCCAACGATAATTGTAATAAATTGATACTTAACTGGCAAAGTGAAAAGGATTATACTTATAGGATATATAGAAAAAAATTAGATGAAAATAATTTTTCATTAATAACATCAACGACTGGAAAGTCATATATTGATAATACGGCTTTATGTGGAACCACTTTTACTTATGTGGTTAGTGCATATGATGGATTTATGGAAAGTGATTACTCAAATTATGCTTGGGGTTTTTCAATAAATGACAATCCTTTAAATGATAATATAGCTCCTTCAAAGGTAAATGATCTTTCAGCTTCAGAAGGATCTTGTGGAGGAAGTGTAGCATTGTTTTGGACTGAAAGTGGCGATGATGATGTGATAGGAAAAGCAAATAATTATGAAATAGGATATAGTAGCTTTTTACCTTTTGTCTGGGAAGATTCTGTTATATCTACTGGACAGGTAAATGCTATGGCTGGTTCTATTGAAAATGCTATTGTGAGTAATTTATTTTATGGTGTTACATATTATTTTGCTGTAAAGGTATATGATTATGCTCAAAACTCAAGTGAGCTATCAAATCTGGCAACTAGTTTTGCAAAGATAGATTTAACTCTGCCAGCGCCGCCAACTAATTTTGTAGTTTATGATGCAGATGGAGATAGAGGGGGAAAGCTTGTTCTTGAATGGGATCTTTCAGATGATGATTTTAAAACTGGTTGTGATGAAAAGATATATGGCTATAAAATATTTAGATCTACTCTGCCGACATTCAATTATTCAGTTTATTATGCAACAGTAAATCCAGGTGTTAATGGATACATAGATAAAAACGCAGTAGCAGGTATAAGATATTATTATAAGGTTTGTGCTTATGATTCCTCAAATTTATCTTGTTCTCAAACAAAAGATGGTATTTCAGCTGATAATTACAGGTTTGTGAGTGTGGAATATGGTGGGCAGATTGTGGATTTAAGCGGGGGTAAGATTTTTATCCCACAAAACTCATTAAACCAGAATGATTATCTTATCTTTTATAAATTATCAAAGGAAGATATCACCAGATTTTTAAATTTATCTTCTTTTAGAGCTTCTTCAAATTTAAATTTTAAACCAACTGAGATAGTATATAAACTTGAAAGCTCAAATCCTAACACAAAACTCCTTTCAAATGCCACAATTACCATTCCATACGTTTCAACTCAGATAGCTCACATAGTCGAGGATAATTTAAGGATGTATTATTATGATAATGGAAAATGGACTTTACTCAGGAATTCAAAACTGAATAAGGAGTTAAAATATGTTGAAGCAAGTTTTGATAAATTTGGATATTATGGAGTTTTTGGTTATGAACCTCAAGGAAGCGTATTTGATGATGAATGGGTTTATGTATATCCAAATCCAGCAAGGGGTGATAAGATAACATTTAAATTTGTGGTAAATTATAAATCAGATGTTGAAATAGAAATTTACAATGTTGCCGGGGAGATTATAGATAAGCTTGAGAGAAAAAACTGTGATGGGGGAATAATAACCGAGATTGACTGGAGCATAAAAAACATAGCAAGCGGTGTTTATGTTTATCTTTTTAAAGCAGATGGAGAAGGTGGAAAGAAAAAGGTTATAAAGAAATTTGCTGTGATAAAATGAGATAAAATTTTTTATGAGAAGGTTTTATGAGAAAACTTTTTAAAGCAGTACTTATTTCTATATTGTTTTTCAGTCTATCATTTAATTATTTATCTGCTCAAAAAATATATCCTTCAGCTGGAACTCTTTCGGCTTATTTTTTAAAAATTCCATTAGGACCAAGACCATCCTCAATGGCACAGGCATTTGCTTCAATTGATAAAGATCCATATTCTTTTTACTATAACCCTGCAGGTCAGCTATTGGATAATAAAGTTTTAACGTTAGCGCATAACAGACATTTTGCTGATTTTAACCAGTTTTTTGTTGGTTATGGTGTTAAAGCTAATTTAGATTTTTTGCCGGGGAAAGATAAATATTTATTTTTTTCATTAAATTATTTTTATACATCAAATCTTGAAGAAAGGAGTGGAGAATACGAGTCAGATCCTTTTAATCCAGGCCCTGTAGAAGGAAATTTTAAGGCTGGTGATATCTGCTTTTCTTTAAACTATGCTTTTTCGTATTCATCTAATTCATTATTTGGTGTGGGGTTAAAATATATAAATCAAAAAATATCTGATGAAAGTGGTTATAGCTTTGCTTTTGATATTGGAGTTATTAAAAAAACAAAAATATACGGGAAAGACATTAATCTTGGATTTTCAATTCTTAATATTGGTCCCGGCATAAAGTTTATTTCTAAAAGATACGATTTGCCTCTTACTTTTAGATTGGGAAGTTCATTATATTTAAATTCTCTTTTATTGAGTTTTGACATAACAAAATATATAGACAACTATCCATATTTTTCTTTGGGGTTTGAGAATAAAATAGGAAAATATCTTTTTATAAGAATTGGATACAGATACAGGCTTTATGGAAATGAGCTGGGATTCTGGTCTGGTTTTTCAACAGGATTGGGTTTTGAATATAACAGGTTGATTTTTGATTATTCCCTAAATCCCTATGGTGATCTGGGATATTCTCATAAAATAGGCTTATCAATTAAATATTGATCTCTGGATTAATAAAAAATCTTTTATTTTGCTAAAATTTAATTATGCCAGATAAAGCAGTCTTAATCCTTGCGGCAGGCCTTGGGACGAGGATGAAGTCTGATATTCCCAAGGTTTTACATACTTTTGACAACAAGCCACTTATAATCAGACTCCTTGAAAAAATTGAAAAATTGAAAATTAAAAATATAATAATTGTTGTGGGATATAAGGCTGAGTTTGTTGTTGATGTCGTAAAAAAATGGAATGCTAACAAAGGATTTAATATAGTATTTGTTTATCAGAAGCTTCTTAAAGGGAGTGGTCAGGCTGTAGTTGAATCAGCAAAAGAAATTAAAAAATTTGAGGATATTTTCATTATATCTGGAGATATCCCACTTATAAGCCTCAAGACGCTTAAAGGAATGCTTAGAAATTATGATAATAAAAAGATTGATGCTTTGATTTTAACCGCCACAGTTTCAGATACAAAAAGCTATGGCAGGATAATCAGGGATAACAATAAAAATGTGAAGGCTATTGTTGAGGCAGACGAATTAAAAGGTGATGAGAAACTTATAAATGAAATAAATGGCGGGGTATATATATTTAAAACAAAAAAACTTTTAGAAGCTATTAGGGATTTAAAGCCTAAGGGATTAAAAAAAGAATATTATTTGACAGATGCTATAGAAAATATTTATAAATCTGGTGGTAAGATTGATACCTTTATTATATCTGATGAGGATGAGATATCAGGTCCAAACTCAAAGAAAGAACTTAATGAACTTGAAAAAAGGTATTATATGAAAAATGCAATTAAACTTGGCGAAGAAGGTGTGAGCATAAAATCTCCAGAGTTTTCATATATATCTGAGACGGTTGAAATAGCCAGAGATACAATCATATATCCCGATACGCATATATATGGAAATTCAAAGATAGGTAAAAATTGTTCAATTGGACCATATGTAATAATAGAGGATTCAATAATAAAGGATAACTGCACTATAAAGCCTTTTAGCTATATATCAAAAAGCGTAATCAGGGAAGGTTCTATAGTTGGTCCATTTTCGCATATAAGACCTGAATCTGATATAGGTCCTGATGCCAAGATAGGGAATTTTTCTGAGATAAAAAAATCTAAGATAGGTAAGGGTTCAAAGGTTCCTCATTTAAGCTATATTGGCGATTGCGAGATGGGTGAAAAAGTCAATATAGGGGCGGGGACTATTACCTGTAATTATGATGGAGTTAAAAAACATAAAACGACTATTAACTCTGGAGCTTTTATAGGCTCAAATACTAATCTTGTTGCTCCAGTAAGGATAGGGAAAAATGCTTTAATTGGAGCTGGCTCTACCATAACGATCGATATCCCTGACAATAAACTTGCGATAGCGCGATCCAGAGAAGTTATAAAAGAAAAAAAGAGGAAGGTATGAGAAAATACTGGGAACAAGGAGAATTAAAATTATTTTGTGGCAATTCAAATCCTTCACTTGCCATTAAAATATCGGAACTTATTGGCATACCGCTTGGCAAGATTAAAGTTTCAAGGTTTGCTGATGGTGAGATAGAGGTAAGGATACTTGAGAATGTTCGTGGAGCTGATTGTTATGTACTTCAGTCAACATCTCGTCCTGTAAATGAAAATTTGATGGAACTTTTGATTATGATAGATGCATTTAAAAGAGCAAGCGCGGCAAGAATCATAGCAGTTATTCCTTATTTTGGATATGCCAGAGCAGATAGAAAAGCTGAACCAAGGGTTCCAATAAGCGCAAAGCTGGTTGCAAATCTTCTTACAATAGCAGGAGCGGATAGGGTTATAACAATAGACCTTCACGCTCCACAAATACAGGGTTTTTTTGATATACCCGTGGATAATCTTTATGCAAGGCCTGTATTTCTTGAATATATAAATAATATCGGATTTTCAAATGCTGTGGTCGTATCCCCGGATATTGGCAGTGTTGATAGAGCAAGGTCTTTTGCAAAAAGACTTGATTTGGGGCTTGTTATCGTTGATAAAAGAAGACCGAAACCCAATCAGGCTGAGGTTTATAATATCATAGGAAATGTCAATGGAATGAACTGCCTTGTATTTGATGATATGATAGACACAGGGGGAACACTTACCGCAGTAGCCAGAGCAATTAAAAATGCTGGCGCTTCAAGGATAATAGCTTTTGCCACACATGGCGTACTTTCAAAAGATGCGATTGAAAGAATAAACAACTCTGATATAGAAGAGGTAGTTTTTACTGATACAATACCAATTGACACCACAAAAAGCAATAAAATCAAGGTTGTAAGTGTTGCCAGAATACTTGCTGAGGCTATTAGAAGAAATCACTTACGTGAATCCATAAGCGAGCTGTTTGATTAAATAAGTAATATATAAATCAGAATAAATTGAATAGGACTTTTTTCCTATTGAAATAAGGGACCAGAAAAGCTTGTAATATTGCTTTTTTAATATTATAAAATAGATAGAGGTGGTTATGAAAAAAATAATCAATCTTTTAATAAGTATCGTTTTCTTAACGATTTTATCCCTTAAAGCGCAGGATTCTCTTTTAAGTGGATATTCGGAGTTGATGGGATCAACAAAAACCGTCGCTCCTTCTCCTACAGCTTCAATAGATAGAAACAGTTCAGATGTAAAGATAAAAGATAAATATGAATGGCTTGTCTTTGTGTTTATAAACGGAGTTAATGATCTTGGAATATTAAGGCTTTCACTTAACGATATAAATGAGATGGAAACATTTGGTTCAAGCGATAAGGTGGCTGTGGTTGTGGAACATAATAGAATAGAAGGGCAAGCAGGCAGAACTCTCAAATTTTCTGATGGAGCAGTCACTTATTTTATAACCAAAGATAGACCTAATAATCCTGAGATAGTGTCAAAAATAATAGATGAAACACCCGATGGCGATATGGGGAGTTACAGGCATTTTGTCAGATCAGTTAAAAAAGCCATAAAAAGATTTAAGCCTGATAAGTTGATGCTTATAATCTGGAACCATGGTAATGGATATTTTGGTATATCATATGATGATGTGAGCGGAAACGCTATAACCGTTCCCCAGATTAAATCTGCTTTAAGCGAAATAGTCTCAAGTTACGGGAAAAAGGTAGATATATTTGCTATGGATGCCTGTCTTATGCAGATGGCTGAGGTCGTTTATGAAATTAAAAACTATGCTAATTTTATAGTAGCAAGCGAAGAGTCAATTCCTGGCGGGGGTTTCCCATATGATGATCTTTTAAATACCTTAGAAAGATCTACTTCTATAAAACAGGCTGCCAGTGGAGTTGTTGAAGATTATCATAGAGCCTATGATTCTCAAAGGATAACATTGTTTGGTAGATATGACGATAAATCCACAACTTTAAGTGCTATTGATACCTCAAAATATTCTTCATTTATAAATCTTTTAAATAATTGGATATCCGCTGCTATTAGATCTGAAGATTTTAAGGCTATAACTGCCAAAGAAGTAACAGAAAAATCCTTTTTCTTCTTAGGTGGAGAGCAACAGGAGACAGTAAACTTAGGAGAAAGCAGTATACTTACTACTGAAACAGAAGATATAATGACAAGATCTGCCGATTTAGTAGATTACCTTAAAAAAGCAATGGAGAAGATGAAGGATGAGAAGTTGAAATCTTTGACTCAGAAGTTAATAGATTTTATAACAAACAAGCTAATTGTCATTCATAAAGGTGGAGATTATCAGAATTCAAAAGGTCTTTCATATAAAGATGAAACATATGGAATTGCAATATATTTTCCGCTTTTAAGATATAACTCAGCAAAATATGAAAGTCTCGGATTTTCAAAGGCAAGTTTATGGGATGAGTTTATAAAGAAAATGCTTGGGAGAGAAAACATAGAAGAAAGAGCTGAATATAATATTGGTGGTGAAGATGCGTCTGCAGAGACTGTAGCTGATGGCGATGAAGAAACAATAGCAGAACCAGAGGCTAAAACAGTTTCAAAATCTTTTTCTAATGTAACTCAGACTAACAAGGTTCCAGACATACCCTCAGGCGACATAGCTTTACCTGTTGTTTCAAAGGCGATGCATTCTTTAAATTCAAATTCTCAAATGGTTAAACTTGGTAATAATATAACTGCAAAGCCAATAAATATATACTCTACGATATACACCACAGATAAAACTCTTAAACCAGATATTGATAAACTTGTGGGAGCAAGGTCCGGTTCAAATGAAACTCAGACTAAAACAACTGAGAGCAATAAAACCGAGCAGACACAAAATGTTCAAAAAGGCGTTATAGAAAAATCAAAAGACGCTCTTAAAAATATCGCTTTGCTTGCCTCCGAAAAAACAAAAGATTTGATAGAGAAAGTTTTTCCTGATAAAGAAAAACAAAAAGCTTATAATGAGATACTTAAAGAGTTTGAGGTTGAGATATCAACTAAGTTGAGTCTTTCTCATTCAAAAAAACTTGTTGAAGATCAAAATTTGCAAAAAGAGCTTTTAAAAATAGACAGGAATAAAACACTCAAACTTATTTCATATGCTAATGAGATTATAGAATTAGACAGAATAGTCTCAAAGAGTTATCAACCTGAGGATATAAATCCTTTGAGTAAAACTCTTGAAACTACCCTTGATAAATCAAGGCTGATATGTGATCTTAAAATATGTATACCACCTGAAAAACTTAGCGAGTGGATGAGTAATAGCGGTAGATATAAAAATGATAATATCTCCAATGTTGAGACTGCAATAAGAAAATGGGAGAAGATATTTACCGATCCAGTCCAGTTTACCGCATGGGCTCAGGCAGGTTATGTAAGATTTACTACAACAACATGGTCTAATATGAGTATTAAAGAAAGAAATGTTGCTTTAGATAGATTTATAAAAGAGGAGTTAAAAAGCGGGACAACTTCAAGTGCTTTAATATCTTTAAGCGATCGAAGACTGACTAACGCCAGGAACTATCAAGAATTAAGCGTAGCTGTTGAAAAGGTTTCTCAGAAAATGCTTGATTTAAATGTTTTAAACGCATCTGAGTTAGCCGTAATAAGAAACAAACCGCTTTCAGAGCAGATGTATATACTTTCAAACCTTTTTGATAGAGGTGGAATAAAAACAGATGAAACAGTTTCTTCTTATGTAAAGCTTATTAATGCAAATAGAACATCTTTTACGAATGAGGTCATTGATTCTGGAAAAAGAACTGTGCTTTCAACCTATCTTTCAAACTCAATTAAAACTGAAGTTTCAAAAAGTCAAACTGCAAAAGCACTTTATTCTCAAGTTTATGGCAACAAAAAACCGACTATAACTGTTGAATATCTTGAAGGCGTTGAGTCAAAAAATGACGGCCAAAAAATAATAATAGACGCAAAAATTGTTGAGCAGTTTTTGAGAGTTAAGGGATACACTTCTACTGATTTGCTTAAAAATAAAACAACTCAATCTGAGCTTTTAAGTTATATTTCGCCGCTTGTTGTCAGGGAGATGGCTAATATATCTATATCAAGATCTATGGACCGTGGATATTCCCCCCAGGTGAGGGAAAAATATGCTACTGCTTTATTATATCAGGCAAAATACACTCAGGAAAGGATGGGGGATAAATCTTTTAAAGAACTTTTTGAGAGTTTTAGCGGGGTGAGTGACTATGCTGATAAAGTTATGGTTGTTAAAAGAAATTATGAAAAGGCTGATAATGTAGATGATTTTATCCAGACAGCTGGTTTAAGATACTATTCTAATATGCCTGCTGCTTCTTCAGCAAAAAGCGAGATATTAATAGCCATATCAAAAGAGCTTGAAAGAAGAAATGCTCTTGACAAAAAGGAAAAAGACAGAATAGACAAATATGCTATATTCGGGGATAAGGAAATATATGGCCTTTCTCCTTTTGAAATTACAAACTATATAAAAGATATAAAGACGGATGCTTTGTTAAAACTTCAAAAGGATCTCTCAGATAAATCAAATTTTTCAACTCGTCTTGAAAATATTATAGGCAGAATAAAGTGAGGAGGTTATTATGAAAATCATAATAGCTTTTTTGTTAATTTCTTTTGGATTACATTCCCAGCAGATGAAAAACTATACTATGGATAAAAAATATTTTTCATGCAAAATACCTTCTGGCTGGATTATTGAAAGGGAAAAGGATAAGGATATAAAAAATAAAATATACAAAGTAACTTTCAGAAACCCAAAGGATTCAAAGTCTGTAATAACGATAAAATACTATCATCCTTTAAGCAAAAAGGATTATAAATCTTTTGTTGAAATCCAATCAAAAACATCTGATGGGACACTTGAAAGCGCAACTGAAAAATATGAAAAACCTAAAGAGATAAAATTGATTAATAGGGAAGCGGTTGAGATAAACAGAAAATTCAAAGATTTTGAGTCCATTGAATCAAAATCTGAATCCTACTGGCTTAAAGAAAAAATTATAGTTATACCAGCAAAAAAAGGTTTTTACTCCCTTATGCTTTCAGCAAAGGAAAGCACCTTTGACAAAAACAACGAAATATTTGAAAAAATAATTAGTTCTTTTGTCCCGCTATATTGAAAAACTTTACAAAAGCTCTGAAACGAGTTTTGCCAGCTCGCTCCTTTCAGTTTTTGTGAAAGTTATATGCCCGTATATAGACTGTCCTTTAAATCTATCTACTATATATGTGAGTCCATTTGACGCTATATCTAAATAAGGATTATCTATCTGATAAGGGTCCCCTGTGACGACAACCTTGGTCCCCTCCCCTGCTCTTGAAAGTATAGTTTTAATTTCGTGTGGTGTTAAATTCTGAGCATCATCTACTATCATATATTGTCTTGGTAAAGACCTTCCTCTTATATGGGTAACCGAGGCTATTTCTATTTTGTTTTGCTGCAGGAGATAGTCAAATCGTAAAATTCCTTCATCAGATGGATGTTTTTTATCCATTATAAATTCAAGATTATCATAGATAGCTCCCATCCAGCTTTGAAGTTTTTCGTCTTTTGTTCCCGGAAGATATCCTATATCGCGTCCCACCGGCACTATTGATCTTGAAACAACTATTCTCCTAAAAGTATTTGAGTCAACAGTTTTATACAGTCCACAGGCCAGTGATATAAGGGTTTTTCCAGTTCCAGCCATTCCCAGAAGAGTTACAAGCTTTATATTGTCGTCTAACAAAAGTTCCATTGCAAATCTCTGTTCTTTATTTAAAGGTTTTATCCCCCATGGCGCCTGTTCTGGACTTAAAGTTTTTATAATAGAAACATCATTATGGGGTATTCTTCCAAGAGCGGCTTTTTTGGTGTCTGAGTTGGATTTTAAGATTACAAATTCATTTGGATAAGAATCTTTTAACATATTTTTCACACTTTTTGTTTTATAAAAATTTTCAATAAGAGCATCATCTACTTCAACGATTGTGACACCGGAATAAAGCTCGTCTATATTAACCTTGCCAGTTTCATAATCCTGGGCGATAAGTCCCAAAGCTTCAGCCTTTAATCTCAGGTTTATATCTTTTGAAACAAGTATTGAGTTCTTATTTTTTTTGCTGTAAGAATAGGCTGTATTTAATATCCTGTCATCCATATTGGTTTTTGAAAAACCTTGCGGAAGCATAAAATTATGTTCCATATCTATTTTTATCATTCCACCGTCTTTTGTCTTTACTCCTTTATCAAGCCTTCCAATTCCCCTTAACTCATCCAGCTTTCTTGAAACTATTCTTACATTTTTGCCACGCTCATCCGCGTAATTTTTAAATCCATCAAGTTCTTCTATAACTGCTATTGGTATTATAACTGTGTTGTCTTCAAATTTTAGAAACGATAAAGGGTCGTGTATAAGAACATTTGTATCAAGTATATAAGTTTTCTTCATTGTTTTACTCCTTAATTTTTAAAGCTTTTAAAATAATATTATAGAAAATAAATTAAATGATTTTGTGATTTTGTTTATAAACATACTTTTTAATATAATTAAAGATAGAAATGATTGTAAAATTTGATAAAGATAATTTCATAAAACAAATAAAATCTTGCGGAATAAAAGTGGCAAGAAGCTGGTTTTCTATCTAATATAAAAGCACATTTAAATTATGATTGATAATATTACTTTTGTTGAGACAAGTTTCAATGTTCAAGCTATGATGAGAAAAGGATTATTTCAAGATAACATATAAGGAGGAGTTATGAGAATACCTATGATAGCTGGAAACTGGAAGATGCATCTAAGAAGAGATGAGGCAAGAGATCTTGCTCTTGCAATTAAAAATGGAATTGATCCTGATTTAAAACATGAAGTATTACTTGCTCCAACATTTACAAATTTAGAAACAGTAAAAAATGTAATATCAGGATCAAAGATACTTCTTGCCGCTCAAAATATGTGCTGGGAGGAAAAGGGTGCATTTACTGGAGAGGTTTCACCAGTTCAGTTAAAAGATATGGGCTGTGATTATGTTATAATTGGACATTCTGAAAGAAGAAGAATATTTGGCGAAACTGATGAGATGATTAATAAAAAAATAAAATCGGCTTTAAAAAACTCTCTTAAAGTTATATTCTGTATAGGTGAAACTCTCAAAGAAAGAGAAAACCAGAAGACATATGAAGTCTTACAAACTCAAATTCAAAACGGAGTTAAGGAAATAACAAAACAAGAAATGGAAAAAATAGTTATAGCTTATGAACCAGTATGGGCTATTGGAACCGGAAAAACTGCCACGCCCCAGCAAGCAGAGGAAGCTCATATCTTTGTGAGAAAAGAAATTGAAAGACTTTATGATAGAGATGTTGCAAGTGAAATAAGAATACTTTATGGTGGCTCGGTTAAAGCAGAGAATATAGATTTGTTAATGGCTCAACCTGATATAGACGGCGCGCTTGTTGGCGGAGAAAGTTTAAAAGCTGATAAATTTTTAAGAATAATTCATTATCAAAAGGTTTTATCTAATTAGTATGAATGATGAGTTAGTTTCACAAATTTTAAAGGATATAAAACTTAAAATAAAGCATTTAAAACTTTCTAGATTGGATTGATGCTTTAAATAAATATAAACTTAACAACATCTTGAAATGCTTTTTTGAAAAGATTTCTAACTAACATGAAATATACACTTACTAAAGGAGATAAGGTTATAATAATAGGACAGGATGGTAAGTTTTATAAGGTCAGAAAACCAGCTATGGCAATAAATGAAAATTGGAAAAAAGATGAGGGATATGTCAGCGCTGATGATCTTCATCTTCAGTAGTGATTGACTGTTATTAAAGAACTCCTAAAAGCCGCCAGATAAACTGGCGGCTTTTTTTGTTTGATAAACATAGAAAAAAATTCTAAAAATATTATGTTTGTTTTTGTAAAATATATTTTCAGGAGGTTTTATGAAAAATAAAGGGTGCGCTTATGGTAAAGTTGATGATATAAAAACAATGGATGATGCTATAACTGCTATTTCTATACTTGCGATATCAAGTGATGGTAAGATAAGTAAGAAAGAAGTTGATATGATTGAAAATATGTTAAGAGTTAGTCCTATTTATGAAAATATCAGACCTATTAAGCTTTACATAGATTGTGTTTATAATCTTGTGATGAAAAATACAAGAGATGAGGTGATAAAAAAATCAGTTAAGCTTATTCCTGAAAGATTAAGGCCAACAGTGTTTGGGTGGATTTATATGATAGTTAAATCTGATAAAAAACTTACTCAAAGCGAACATAGATTTATGGATGAGGTATTTAAAGAGTTAAAGATTAACGGAAATTTAGCAGGCAAAATAAAGGCGGTTTGCGAAATTTTGTTAAGGAGTGAATGAGTGGTTTTATTATTTTTGATTTTCCTTGTTTTCTCCAATATTTTAAATTCAACTGAAAAGGATTTGGGTGTCGGAATACTTTTTGGAACAAAGAGTGGTTTGAGTTTTTCTTATGAAGATGAAAGGTTTAAAAAAAATAAAACTTCATTAAATTCAATGGTTTTCTGGGATGAGGACGATTTCTTTATCTCTGGAGATTGGGTTTATAATAGGGTTTATTTAAAGGAAAGGAAGGAAGATGTTTTAAATCTTCCTTATTATTACGGTTTTGGGGCAGGGTTTCTTTTTGAAAAAAATTTTAAACTGCTGTTGAGGGTTCCAGTTGGCATAAATTACAGATTTCAAAAAGAGCCGGTAGAAGTTTTTCTTCAATTGGTGCCTTCTTTAAAAATAATTAAATCAATGAAAGCAGAGGTCTGGCTTGGAATTGGAGGCAGATATATTTTTAAGATATGAAGTGGATAATTTTTTTAATTTTTTTAGGATTTTTTTCCGTTTTTAGTTTTGCTAATGATATTGACAGGCTAACCCAGCTCCTTTTACCTGCTAAAAATGTTGTTTGTTCTAAAAATAATCAAGACGCATGTAAAGATAAAAAAGGGGGAGATATGGTTGATAAAATTATTGAGAATATAAACTGGCTTGGACATGCTTCCATTATGATAAAAGCAGATGGGAAAAATATATTTATAGATCCATGGAAATTAAAGAATATAAAGGAAAAAGCTGATATAATTCTTATAACTCACTCCCATTTTGATCACTTTAGCGAAGAGGATATTGAAAAGATAGCAAAGAAGGATACTGTGATATACTCCTCAGAGGATGTTATATCCCAGACTAAAATAAAAAATAAAAAGGTAATAAAGCCATTTGAAGAGGTAAAAGTTGGCGGGATTAAGATAAAAGGTTTTCCCGCATATAATACAAATAAAGATTTTCATCCTAAAAAAAATAACTGGCTTGGTTTTGTTATAGAAATTGATGGAGTTTCTATCTATATTGCAGGTGATACAGATTTTACTGATGAGATGAAAAAATTAAAGGTCAATATAGCACTTGTTCCAATAGGCGGGACATACACGATGAATAAAGAGGAAGCGGCAGATTTTATAAATTTAATAAAGCCTGATGTTGTAATTCCAATTCACTGGGGGGATATAGTCGGCACAAAAGCTGATGCGGAAAAATTTAAATCTCTTATTAAGCCTCCAACAAGGGTTGTTATTAAGTGATTAAAGAAGAATACTTTACAAAAGAAAACATATCTTCAAAATCTAGAAAATGGCTTGAAAAAGTAACAGGGCGCAGAGTATCTCGTTTTAGAAAAAATATTTCAATAGAAAACTCCGCCCTTTTGGTGATAGATATGCAAAAATATTTTACAAAAAGCCAATCACACGCTTTTGTAAAATCTTCAGAAGCTGTTATTGACAATATAAAAAAATTAATTGATATATTTTTAAAACACCATAAACCAGTAATTTTTACAAGGCATATAGATAATCTCAAAGATAAAAATAATATGCTTTTAAAATGGTGGAGGGATAGAATACTTAAATCTGATCCATTAAGCAAGCTTGATGAAAGGATTTATTTTAAAGGAGCGGTTATTATTGAAAAAAGTCAATATGATGCCTTTTATAACACAAAACTTGAAAATATTCTTTCAAGAAAAGGGGTAAAATCGGTTTTTATATCCGGGGTTGTCGCAAACCTTTGTTGTGAAACTACTGCAAGATCGGCTTTTGTAAGGGGTTATAATGTTTATTTCGGAGTAGATTCTACGGCAGCATATTCCCCGCATCATCATTTAGCAACCTTATTGAATCTCTCTTATGGTTTTGCCGTGCCATTTTTAGTTGAGGATCTGGATGAAAAATAAGGTTATAATAGTAGGTGGTGGACCTGCGGGGGTTTTAACAGCGGTATATCTTAAAAGATTTAAAATTGACTCTATTATCTTTGAAAAAAATGAGATTGGTGGAACGATAAAATATGCAAATCTTGTAGAAAATCTCCCATTTATAAAGCCAATTAAAGGCATTGAAATAACTAATTTATTAAAAAAATATGTTTTTGATTTAAAGATATCAGTTATAAAAGAACAGGTTTGCGATATTAGATATGTTAGGGGAAAATTTAATATAGAAACATCTAATGCAAAATGTTACTCAGATTTTTTGATTTTAGCAACAGGGAGTAAAGCTGTAATTGGAAAAGAGTTTAAGTATATATTTGATGATTTGAAAGATTTTGAGGAAAATGTGATAAAACTAAAAAATAAGAAGGTTGCTATTATCGGTGGTGGTGATGTAGCTTTTGATTATTCGTTAAATCTTGCTTCAAGAGGTAATAAAATAGTTTTATTTATAAGGGGTAGTAAAGCAAGGGCTATAGGATTGCTTGTTGAAAAGACGGAAAGAAGCAAACAAATAGATATAAGATATAATAGCCCTATTAAATCAGTTTATAAATATGGCAAGCAATATTTGATTGAAATGAAAAACGGAAGTTTTGGTGATGAAGTTTTTGATTATGTTTTTCCGGCTTGTGGACGGCTGCCATATTTTGGAGGGATTAAAAATATTGATAAAATTTTATATAACAGGAGTTTAAAGAATAAGTTTTTTTTGGCGGGAGATGTTAAGAATAAAAATTTCAGGCAACTTGTTAACTGTTTTTCAGACGCTATGAATATAGCTATGACAATAAAGGATGCTGTTTTATGAAAGTTGTAGCGAAAGCAGGCAGAGACGATATCGCTACTGTTTATATTGCAAAACATCAAAGCTATGGATATCTTGAATTTGCGCAATCTCTTACCCCCCCACTGTCAAGGAAAGAAAAGTGGGTTATTCTTGTTTCAAGTCTTTATGGTTGTCCCTTAAATTGTGTTTTTTGCGATGCTGGTGGAAATTTCAAGGGGTTGGTTTCAAAAGAGGATATCTTCTTTCAGATAAACTATATCCTTAAAGAGTTTAAATCAGAAAATTTTTGCTGCAAAAAACTCAAAATACAGTTTGCGAGAATGGGGGAGCCTTCTTTCAATGATAATGTGCTTTTGGCGCTTAATGAGATGAAGTCAAAAATAAGAGGGCATAAAATTTATCCAAGTCTTTCAACTGTTGGTCCAGCTAATAGAGAAAAATTTTTTACTGAGCTACTTTATTTGAAGAAAAAGCTTTATAAAAAAACTTTTCAGCTTCAATTTTCCATTCATACCACCGACAAAACAGTAAGAGATGAAATTATAAAAGGTAAGAAAATGGATTTTGGTGAAATATCGGAATATGCAAGAGATTTTTTTGATGAAGATGGCAAAAAGATAACCCTTAATTTTATTTATTCAGAAAAACTTCCGGTTTCTATTGACGTTATAAAAAAATATTTTGACAGGGAAATATTTCTTATAAAAGTCACTCCGGTCAATCCGACGCTTAATGCGATAAATAATAATTTATATTCACCTTTTTCTTACGACTCTAAATCCTGGTTTAATAAGTTGCGCAGTTATGGTTATGATGTGATTGTAAGCGTTGGGGAATATGAAGAAAATAAGATAGGCTCAAATTGTGGTCAGTATATAACTAATTATCTTAATTCACATAAAAATATATCGCCCAGCTATACTTATAGAATAGAAAAAGTTTTATAGTTGCCAGACTCTTTTAAGTGATTTTACAAAATACTCGGTTATTGCGCTTATAGTTGTTGTTGTATCAAGTCCTTCCCAGCCCATATAAGCTGACCAAATAACACTTCCTGTTTCTATATCTATCATTCTAACTGACAGCGCAACCTCAGCGGTAGTTTCAAGTATAGTGGTATCGCTTGAAGAATCTAAATTTTGGGTATAAATATTTTTACCCTTTATCTCTTTTATTGAGTCAAAAGAGGCGGCGGAGTTTTTTACAAGATATTTAGTGTTTGGTTTGAAATTTATTACGCTTCCAACAAACAGCGCGTCTATTGAAAGCATTCTGCCTATTTTTTTTCTATTATGCTGTTCTATAAGATTAGATTGGTTTAAATTTAGCTCTTTTATAACCGAATCAATCTGCTGTCTTTCAACTACATCCGCTCCATATTTAAGCAAGGTTATAGTCATAATATCTGCCGCAGCATCTCCTTGCGGACCGCTAAAATTTAGAACTGCAACTCTTTTAATTTTAGAAAAATCAGCTTTTTTGTTTACAGCAATCTGCGGTGAGGCGCAGGAAAAAGTTAAAGCAGATAAAAAGATTATAATTTTTTTCATTTCATTTCTTTGAGATATTTAATATGTTTTGACGCGATATCGGTTAGTTGTTTTGATTTTGAGTATTTCAGGCAGTTTTCCCAGTTTTCTATTGCTTTTGTATAATCCTTTTTCTTTTCATAAATCATTGCAATCATATAATAGATACTTGCGTTTAAAGGATCAAAGTTTTTTGCTTTTTCAAAATAAAGCAAAGCGTTGTCTATATCCTCTATTGAAAGATATAGATGCGCTATTTTTATATAATCAGGGGCTGGATTTTTAGGGTTTACTGCTGCCTTTATCTGCTCTATTTTAATTTTTATCAAAGCTATTTCTTCATCAGATTTTTTTTGTTGCTCAGCAAAAAAATAACTGCCAGCAAACAGTATAACAAACAAGAATATAATTTTCTTCATAACATTTCCTAATTAAGTTTTTTTTCTATTTCTAAACTCCAATAAAATGGAGGCGCCGGGATTTGCACCCGGGTCCATAAATGATGCCACATGCTTACTACAGGTTTAGTCGCTGTTGTTTAAAGAAGGATTAGGTCAGCGACAACCATAATTCCTTCCCAGTCCGTTTGTTTTTCGCAAATTTTCATCACGGACTTACGATGAAAATTGCTATCCCGGTTAATGACGCAGTATCAATTGCCCCGGGAAAGCAATTGTCTGCGTGGACATTTAACGCTTATTAGGCGTGTGCCCATGCCATCTCGTATGAGTTGGCAGTTGTTTTTTTGACCCTTTTTTACGTGGCCGGGGTCATCCACGACCTGCAAGCGATGCGACAACCCATCTATGTCAAGCCTATTCGCCCCCTTATTGTAAAAGAACTCCTCTAATATATTTTAGCAGATTTAAATATTATATCAATAGATAAAATCCTACTTGGTTTAACCCAAGTTTGCAAAATGCCATAAACATATTTGCCAGATTTAATATCATCTAACCATAAAACAACATCCACTAATTTTCCACGGCCGTGTTTAAACTGTGGATAATAATTTAGTGCAAAATTAGCTATTTATTTAAATCCCTTCCCCCACTTAAATTTATTTTTCTCTCCCTTGATGGGAGAGGAACAAGGTGAGGGTGAAAAAAAAGAGAGGGGACATAGCAGTTAAACCGTCCCGGAAGGTAATATTGTGGTTAAACTGTGGAAAATTGTTTATGTAAAGCTTGATGAGATAAATGATAAAGTTTGTAGCTTATATGTTATGATATTGAGAAACATTATAAATGAGCTGATGAATTGGTTTTTTAGATTAGCAATTTCAAAATCATGAAAAGTCCAACCTGCCTGTGCGTGTCCGCCTGACTGCGAGTGTCTTTGCTCAGGTAGACACGCAGACAGGTATGTATAGATATCTTACAATTACTTGTGAATATGTGAGTTTTTATTGTAAAATAGTTTTATTGGCGCGGTAGCCAAGTGGTAAGGCCGCGGTCTGCAAAACCGCTATACGTCGGTTCGATTCCGACCCGCGCCTTTTTTTCTTTATAGAGGTTGAGATGGAATTAAGTAAAATAGCTGTTTCAATAAAACCTTCTGCAACTCTTAGATTAAATGAAGTAGCTAACAGGCTTAAATCTGAAGGAAAAGATATAATACACCTTGGCGGCGGGGAACCAGAGTTTGATATCCCTTTAAAAGCCATAAGCCGCTCAATTGAGAAATTGAACTCTAAAAGGGTTAATTATACTCCCACCTCAGGAATAAAAAAACTCAAAGAAAAAATTTGCGAATATGCTGGCGCACTTTATGGAATTGAGCCGGATATAGATAATATAGTTGTAAGCTCGGGAGCAAAACAGTGTATATATAATTTTTTGATGGCAACTGTTGATCCGGGAGATGAAGTTATAATTCTGGCGCCTTATTGGGTAAGTTATCCTGAGATGGTTTCAATGGTATATGGAACTCCTGTTATTGTTAAGCCTTCAAATGGACTTATCCCTTCCTGGGAGGATATCAAATCCCATATCACATCTAATACAAAAGCGATAATGATAAATAGCCCAAATAATCCGAGCGGGCTTGTTTATCCTGATAAGTTAATGGAAAAAATTTTGACATATTGCTATGATAATAATATATACATCCTTCTTGATTCAATATATGATCAGCTGATAATAGATGATATAAAGACTTCTTCGCCATTTTCACATACCGGTGGGATTATAGATAATGTAATATTGGTTAACGGAGTTTCTAAATCTTTTGCTATGACTGGTTTTAGAATAGGATATTCAATATCTTCAAAACCTGTTGCAAAAGCTATGACAAAAATTCAGGCTCAGGTTACATCCTGTCCGAGTGATCTTTCTCAAGTTGCTGCAATAGGTGCTATTGAAGAAGGTAAGGATTTTACTTTAAAGCTTGTTAACGATTTGAGAAGGAAAAGAGATATCCTCTGTGCCGGGCTTGATAAAATAAAAAAAGCTGTTTATATAAAACCACAGGCTACTTTTTATAGCTTTGTTGATTTTTCGGCATATGAAAAAGATAGCACGAAACTTTCTTCAACCTTAATAGAAAAAGTAGGGGTTGTTACTGTTCCGGGTTGTGAGTTTGGAATGGAGGGGTATTTGAGGATAAGCTTTTGCGGAGCAGATAACGATATAAAAAGAGGAGTTGATAGAATACGGGAATTTGTTGATGGAGGAAATTTATGAATGCTATTGGATTGAATACAAAAGGGAAAATTTTTGTAAATTTAAATGAGGCTGAGCTTTATGAGCATATAATTAAAAATGATGAGGGGGTTATTTTAAATACCGGGGCAGTTTGTGTAAATACTGGAAAACATACTGCCAGAAGCGCTCAGGATAAGTTTATAGTCAAAAAAGAGCCATCATCAAATAATATAAACTGGGGTGAAAATAATGTTCCAATAGAGGAAGATGTTTTTTTAAATTTGCTGGATAAGATGAAGGATTATCTTTCTAAAAAAGATATATATATTAGAAACTCATATATTGGCTCAAATCTTGATTTTCGTTTGAAAACAAGAGTTATAACTGAATTGGCATGGCACAGTTTATTTGTCAAAAATCTTTTCTTTGATTATGAGGGAGAGTTGAAGGACAGTGATGTTGATTTTACCATAATATGCTTGCCTCGTTTTAAGGCTAATCCTGCGATTGATGGGACAAGAACTGAAACTTTTATAATAATAAGTTTTGAGCATAAAACAGCTATAATTGGTGGGACAGCATATGCTGGTGAGATTAAGAAAACAGCTTTTAGCGTTATGAACTATCTTCTCCCACTAAAGAATGTTTTCCCAATGCATTGCTCTGCGAATATATCCGTTAAAAATGAAACAGCAATTTTCTTTGGCCTGTCTGGAACTGGAAAAACGACTCTTTCATCAGATCCTCAAAGAAGGTTAATAGGGGATGATGAACATGGCTGGGGGGATGATGGGATTTTTAATTTTGAAGCAGGATGTTATGCTAAGGTTATAAATTTAAGTAAAGAGGCAGAGCCTCAGATATATGCTGCAGTTAATAGATATAAAAGCGTTCTTGAAAATGTAGTATTTGATAGTAATCGTATGCCTGTCTTTGAAGATGGAAGTTTTACTGAAAATACAAGATGTGGATATCCCCTTAGTTTTATTGATAATGCAGTCTATGGAGAAAAGTTTCCTCATCCTAAGAATATAATTATGCTTGCATATGATGCTTTTGGAGTTTTGCCACCAATAGCAAGATTAAATCACAATCAGGCAATGTATCATTTTATATCGGGATATACCGCCAAGGTTGCAAATACTGAGATGGGGATTAAGGAGCCAAAAGCGACTTTTAGCGCCTGCTTTGGAGCTCCTTTTATGAGCCATCATCCAAAGGTTTATGCAAGTATGTTAAGCGAGAAAATGAAAAAACATAATTCTAACTGCTGGTTGATAAATACCGGGCTCAGTGGAGGTCCTTATGGAGTTGGGAAAAGAATCAGCATAAAACTAACAAGAGAGATTTTAAACTTCGCGCTTGAATATGAGGAAAACTGGGGAGTAAAATTTGAAAAAGATAAGGTTTTTGGATTTGAAATACCTCAGATTTCAAATATAGATAAAAAGCTTTTAAATCCATCGCTTTCCTGGAATAATAAAGCAGAATATGATGCTAAATACAGGGAGTTAGCTGAGATGTTTAAGAAAAACTTTCAGAGGTTTAATATAACCGACTCTGATATAACAAAAGGCGGTCCGCT
Source organism: Elusimicrobiota bacterium (assembly GCA_036574205.1). Taxonomy (GTDB): domain Bacteria; phylum Elusimicrobiota; class Elusimicrobia; order Elusimicrobiales; family UBA9959; genus JAAYVG01. The sequence continues at coordinate 37,636 of JAINCQ010000028.1, forward strand.
TATATGAGATGCCTTGCTATTTTTAGAGAATTAACAAATTCTCCAAATAGAGAAAATGACGATGCTTTAATATTAAAAGCTGTCTGTGATGAACTTGTAAAGCTTGGGGTTAAGGTTCATCTTATAGAACCTGAGATTATAGATGATGTTCTAAATGAGAAATGGGATGTTGTCATTGCAATGTGCGAAAATCCTCATAACTTAAATAAAATCCGTAAAATTGATGCTATTTTTGTTAATCCAGTTGAATCAGTTTTCAATTGTTATAGAGTCAAAATGTATGAACTTGTAAATAAAAAATGTCCTGATATTTTTCCAGAATCAGAAATAAGAAGGATGTCTGATTTTCCGGGTAAAAAGCCAGATTTCATAGATGGTGAAGGTGTTTGGGTTAAAAGAGGGGATGTTCATAATACCTGTCTGCATGATGTTCATTATGTCAAAAAATGGGAGGATGCAGTTAGAGTGAAAAAAGATTTTGAAACAAGGAATATAACAGATGTAATGATTCAAAAACATATATCAGGCGATTTGATAAAATTTTATGGCGTTGGTCCTGGAAAATGGCTTGATTGGTTTTATCATAAACCAACTGTTGCAATGAAATATGAATTTGATGTAAATAAATTACATAAAAACGCAATAAGATTTGCTGAGGCTGTTGGTGTTGAGGTCTATGGTGGAGATGCAATAATTACCAGAGATTCAAAAATATATATAATAGATATTAACAGCTGGCCATCTTTTGCAAGAGTAAGAGATAAAGTAAAAAGGGTAATAGCAGAGCATATTTTTAATAAAATAGCGGTAGTCAATAAAATTGGAGGAGAAAATGAAAGCGGAAACAAAAAATAAAAAAATAAAAAAATCTGGAGATTTTATCCCCGGACCTAATTCCCTTAAAATATTTGAGGAAGAACAGAAATACATAGCGCCGGGGGTTCAGAGTATTGCGCTTTTTTCTAAATTAGTTATGGAGAAAGGCGAAGGGGCTCATTTTATAGATGTAGACGGCAATAAATATCTTGATATGTATGCAGGGGTTGGAGTTGCATCTTTGGGACACGGTCATCCTAAGTATGCAAGGGCAATCAGCGATCAGGTTTCAAAAATAAATACAGGAAGTTTTACCACAGCAAGAAGAGCAAATTATTGTAAAACCCTGGCAAAATACACTCCCGGAAATCTAAAAAGAATCCAATTTTACTCAGGCGGAGCTGAGGCGGTAGAGGCTGCTATAAGGCTTGCAAAAAGTTATACTAAAAATTATGAGGTTGTTGGTTTTTGGGGTGGTTTCCATGGAAAAACTGGTACTGTTCTGGGGCTTCTTGATGATTTTAAAAGAGAATTGGGACCTATAATGAGTGGGATTCATTCTGTCCCATATGCTTATTGTTATAGGTGTCCATTTAAAATGGAGTATCCTTCATGCGGGCTTTATTGTGTGGAGTTTATAAGAAAGCAATTAAAGCAGGAAAGCGCTGGAAAGATAGCCGCTTTTATTGTGGAACCGATACAGGGGACAAACGGAAATGTTGTTCCTCCACCGGATTTTCTTAAAGCTGTAAAAGAGGTGGCGTGGGAAAATAATGCGGTTTTGATAGCCGATGAGATGATATGTGGTTTTGGAAGGACGGGGAAGATGTTTGGGGTTGAACATTTTGGAGTAGTTCCTGATATAATGACTGTTGGCAAGGGCATAGCAAATGGTTTCCCGGTAGCTGGCGTTATTTCAACTGATGAGATAATAAACTCAAAACCATTTGCAAATCCAAGTGGGAGTTCATCCAGTTATGGGGGAAATCCCCTTGCAGGATGTGCGTGTGATGTTACATTAAGCGTTATAATAGAGGAAAACCTTGTTGAAAATTCAAGAAAAGTTGGTGAGTATTTGCTTAATGAGTTTAAAAAACTTCAGGAAAAATACAGGTTTATAGGTGATGTGAGAGGAAAAGGACTTATGATAGGGGTTGAACTGGTGAAAGATAGAAAAACAAAAGAACATCTTGATAAACATATAACAAGAAGATTATTTGATGAATGTTTAAAACGCGGAATGATTTCAATGTGCTATTCTCACACTATAAGAGTAAACCCTCCGCTTGTTATAACGCAAAAGGAAGCTGAAACTGCTATAAGAATTTATGATGAAGCTTTTAGCGCTATATCAAAGGAATTTAATATTTGATTAATTGATAGTATGAAAAAACTTGCAATTGTTGGCTTTGGCGCTGTTTGCGAAAATGCTCACGCAAAAGCCTTAAATGAATTAAAAGATATTATTACACCTGTATGTGTTTTTGATCTATCAAAGGAAAGGATAAAAAAAGCGGTTGAAATTCTTAAAGTTGTGGGGTATGAAAGCCTTGATGAGATGATAGAGAAAGAAAAAATAGATGTAGCTCTTGTTTCCACTCCTCCATCAACCCATAAGGATATAATAATAAAACTTCTTGAAAAAGGGATAGATGTATTATGCGAAAAACCCTTATGTGTTAATTTAAGCGAGTTTGATGAGATATCTGATGCGGTTTATTCAAACGAAAAGATAGTATATACTGTACATAACTGGAAATATTCCCCTCATATATTGAAGATAAAAGAGTTAATTCCTGAAATTGGTGAGTTGAAATATGTAGAATGGAAGACTTTAAGAAAAAACCCTTCTCAGTCAGCATCATATAACTGGAGAATAGATCCCAGACTTAGTGGGGGGGGAATAGTATTTGATCATGGATGGCATGTCATATATATTTTAAATTCGCTTATAGGGAAGAGAATTTGTGATATAAATGCTCAATTTGATTTTACTCAAAATTTAATAGATGAGGTTGCTGATTTAACACTGGTTTATGAGGATAAAACAATAGCAAATATTCATTTAAGCTGGAAATCCTGTTTGAGAAAAAATTTTATCTTTGCATATGGCTCTAAAGGAATTCTAATTTTTGATGATGATATAATAAAAATAGAAAAAAAAGATGGCGAAAAAATAGAATTTTCTTTTGATGAAAAGCTATCAGCATCATCCGCTCATCCTCTCTGGACAAAATATATTTATATGGATTTTATTAAAGCCATAGATGATAGAGGTAAGTTTGAAGAAAATTTTGATGAGGCAAGACAGTGTATCAAAACTATAATGGCTGGCTATAAGTATTATGATCAGAGAAAAGATAAAGCTATATGTAATTGAACTAATAAGACTTGGGATATTGCTGATAACTTTTTATATGCTTGAAAGTTTTTTAACCTCACTTTCATTTATATCTGAATTAACCATTTTTTCAAATAAAATCCTTTTTACAGAATTTTTAGCCTTTTTATTCTTGTCTCTGTCTTGTTATATAATTTATGAGTTTTCTGTAAGAACCAGGAATATAGTAAATGAGATGTTTCCTATTATTCCAGATGCTGGGCTTATTCATTGTTTTATTATATATCTGATAGTAATTGTTTTATCTTATTTTGCCGGGATTGGTATTTTTAGAAAAGTAGTAGAAGAGGATTTGTGGTGGAGTTATAATCTTGTTTTTATAGGTTTTTTGATTTATTATTCTGCTAAAATTGGGTTGGTAGTTTATAAAAACAGCCATACAATAAGCTCTAATATATTTGAAACATTTAAAAAATTTTAAGGAGGATATATGAAATTATTATTTTTGATTTTCAGCTATCTTGTTTTTGCTGAAGACTATTCCATCCAGCCGTATGCTGTTATAAGCGATACAAAGATGATAAATGAAGGTTCTACTCTTGTTAAAAGTAAGAAATACGATGTGTTATGGACATTAAATGACTCGGGAGATACTGCAAGAATCTTTGCAATTGATTTATCAGGTAAGGTTATAAAGCCCCAATGGCTAAAAAAATACAATGGAATTAAAATAGTTGATGCGGCTAATATAGATTGGGAAGCAATGACATATGATAATGAGGGAAATCTTATAATCGCAGATATAGGTAATAACTATAACTATAGAACCGACCTTGCTTTATATAAAATAGCAGAGCCAAACCCATTTTATGCTGATCAGTCAGGGATAATTTCAAAGTATCTTATAAGATATCCTGACCAAAAAGGGTTTCCACCATCACCAAATGATATGAATTTTGATGCGGAAGCTATTTTTTATTATAAAGGAAAGCTTTATTTAATAGCCAAAACTAGATCAACAACCATAGCTACTATTTATAGGTTTGATTCTTTAAAGCCATGGGATATAAATATCCCACAAGTGTCAGCTAAATTTGACTTTAAATCAATGGTTACAGATGCCGCAGTATCTGAAGATGAAAAGCACATTGCAGTTTTAACATATAATTATGTATGGCTTTTTGAAACTGAGGATAAAGAAAATCCCTTTTCAGGTCGTTTTTATAATAAGGAAATATCACTTGGACAATGCGAGGGTATCAGTTTTTTAAACAATAATGAGATTGTTATTTCAAATGAGGAAGGGTATTTGTTTAAAATAAAAATCTCAGATTTGAAAAAATAAAGACACAACTTATCCCTGAAAGCTTTTCAGAAAATCCAGATGACAATACTTTTTAATTCGTGTTTCCTCTAAGTAATCTTATTTTTTTATATGGTGATAATATATAGGGCAGAAAAGAATAAAATTTAAATTCAAAATTGTTTCTATTATCCTTATTAATATTTTTAAAATGATATAATTTAATATGAATTGATTTTTTTGGAGGCGCTTATGAAATTTGTTGAATGCGTTCCAAATTTTTCCGAAGGAAAAGATAAAAAGAAAATTGATAGCATAGTAAATGCCGCTAAAAGTGTTAGCGGGGTAATGGTGCTGGATGTTGAAAGCGATATAGACCATAATAGAACTGTTTTGACTTTTATAGCTCCAGTTGAAAATGCAGTTGATGCAATGTTTGAGGTTGCTAAAAAATCTCTTGAACTTATTGATTTAAATTATCATAAAGGGGAACACCCGAGAATGGGGGCTCTTGATGTCGCTCCTTTTATCCCAATAATAGACACAACTATTGAAGAATGCATAGATCTTGCAAAAAAATTAGGGAAAAGGATTGGAGATGAGCTTAAAATACCGGTTTATTTATACGATCAGGCCGCACAAAGAGAGGATAGAAGGGATCTGGCGAAGGTTAGAAAAGGTCAGTTTGAGGGACTTAAAGAGGAGATAGGTAAAAATCCTGATAGGATTCCTGATTTTGGACCAAACTCAATTCATCCTACCGCTGGCGCTGTGGCTGTTGGAGCAAGGTATCAGATAGTCAATTTCAATGTTAATTTAGATACAACTGATATGAATTTTGCAAAGACTCTTGCAAAAAAAATTAGAACAAGTGGTGGAGGATTGCCGGCTTTAAGAGCGAAAGAAATATTTTTAGAATCCAAAAATCAGGTTCAGATATCCACAGTTCTTACTAACTATAGTGTAACATCAATTAAAAAAGTTCTTGATGAAATAAGAAAAGAAATAGACCCTAAGGGTATAAAAATAACCGATACTGAGTTGATAGGACTTACTGCCCAAAAACCGCTTATAGATTATGCTATAGAAAGTTTAAATGTTAGCAATTTTAATTATGATAATCAGGTTCTTGAAAACAAAATAACAAAGATGTTAATGCAATGGGATGTCGCGTCAAGCTTTGTGATAGAGGAGATGGCAAACTCTTCTCCAACACCCGGGGGAGGGTCTGCTGCTGCTATAAGTGGCTCTATGGGAGCGGGGCTTATTGAGATGGCTTTTTCTATAACAGCAAAATCAAAAAAAACGCCTGAGGAGGTCAAGAAAAAGCTAATTGATTATATTAAAAAGATTTATGCCAAAAGAAAAGAGCTTGAATATCAAATAAGAGAAGATGCAAGGTCCTTTGATCTTGTTATGGCTGCTTTTAAACTACCGAAAGAAAATCCTGAAAGAGGAAAGGAAATAGAAAATGCCCTTATATATGCTGCAAATATTCCGCTTAAAACTGCCCTTTTATGCGCTCAGGTTATTGAAATTGCAAAAGAGGTAAGTGAGACAAAGGAAGAAGTAATATCAGATTATAGAAGCGGTATATATATGCTTGAATGCGCTATTAAATGCGCTCTTGAAAATGTTTATATAAATATAAAATCCATAAATAGTGAAGAGATAAAAAAGAAGATATCTGAGGAAGCATCCAGAGTTGCTATGCTTATTAAGTGATTTTGGGAGGTTAGATGAATCAGCTTGATACAATAACCAGAAGTCTTATGCTTTCAAGCCTTAAAGAATATGCAAAAAGAAAACTTACATATGATTTTATAAGGGAAAAGGATAGGGAGAATGAATGCCCCGTTGATATTTTGAGGGAAATGTATAATCCAGATATTCTTGGGATACACCTTGTTTCAATACCTCAAGAATATGGAGGACTTGGTGGAGGGACTTTTGATTTATACAGAATTTGCGAGCAGCTTGCAAAAATAGATCTTGGTATAGCTACAAGTGTTTTTGCGACATATCTTGGTATAGATCCTATAAATGTCGGTGGGACAAAAGAGCAAAAGGCGAAATGGTTGGGAAAGATAGCCAGAGAAAGGCTTATGGTGGCTTATGGCGCAACAGAACCAGATGCTGGGAGCGATTTAGTCAATTTGAAAACTAAAGCTGAACGTGTTATAAAAGACGGCAAAATAGTGGGATATAATATAACAGGGTTAAAACAGTGGATTTCAAACGGCGGAATAGCTGATTTATATACAATTCTTGCAATGGCTGAAGGAGGACCAAGCTGGTTTATAGTTGAAAGAGGAGCAGAAGGTTTTACCAGCGCTCATCATGAAGATAAGCATGGCATAAGACTTTCAAACACTGCCGGGCTTTCACTTGATTCTGTTTATGTACCTGCTGAAAATTTAATAGGTGGTGTAGAGGGACAGGGGCTTTTACAGGCGCAGGCGGTTTTTGGATATACAAGGCTTATGGTTGCAGCTTTCGGTCTTGGTTGCGGATGGTCAGCGCTTGAAACATCTATAAGATATAGCCAGCAAAGGATTCAAGCAGGCGGGCCTCTTTCTGAAAAGCAGGGGTATACTCATAAATTAATAGTTCCAAATGCGGTAAATCTTGAAGCTTCAAGAGCATATATTGAGTATGTGGCAAATAGACTTGATAACGGTGAGCATGGACTTCAAACTGAAGGGGCAATAGCTAAATATTTTGCAACAGAAAGCGGTAATAAAGCTGCAGAGGATTCAATTCAAGCTCTTGGAGGATATGGTTATACCAGGGATTTTCCAGTAGAAAAAATTAAAAGGGATGTAAAAATTACCTGTATATATGAAGGGACAAATGAGATTATGGAAATGACAATATATAGAGGAAGGTGGCAGGAGCATTTAAAAACAAGAGGAGAGTATTATAGTAAAATGGCTGAGGAACTTGAAAAGTTGGTGGAAAAAAATAGTGACTGCGGTTTAGAAGAATCTGCTATGGCTTTAAGAACCTTAGCGGCTGTTATGGAGGAGGCAAGGATTGGGAAACTGACAAGGCATCAATATGTAACTTTTGTTCTTGGAAAACTCATATCCATAGCAGAGCATGCTTATGTTTTTGCGAAGACAGCTATGAAAGAAAAATATAGCGAAACCATTAAATTTGATTCAAACACTTATAAAGCTATGGCAAGGATATTCGCTAAAAATGCCGCGCTTAAAATAGCGTATGAAGGCTCTGCTTTGATATTTCAATCTGCGGAAAATGTTGGGAATTTAAGTGGGAAAATTAATCTTGAAAAAATAAATAAAATCCAGAAAGGAGTTGTAAATGATATGGATTTAGTTGCAAAATCTTTAACTCAGGTTTTTAAATCAAGATAATTTTAAGGAGTAGAATATGAATATATATGTTTGTATAAAACAGGTTCCAGATAGCACAGAGGTTAAAATTAATCCGGAAACGGGGACGCTTATAAGAGCGGGTGTCCCATCTATACTTAATCCTTATGATCATTTTGCTGTTATGACTGCTGTAAATATCAAAAAATCCAATCCACGAGCGGTAGTTAATGTGATATCAATGGGACCTCCGCAGGCAAAAGAAGTGATTCAGCTGGCGCTTGCTCTCGGAGCTGATAAGGGGTATCTTTTAAGCGATATGGCTTTTGCGGGCTCTGACACATGGGCGACAGCTTATGCCCTGTCTTCCGCAATTAGAAAAATAGGAAAATTTGATCTTATAATATGCGGGATGCAGGCTATAGATGGAGATACTGCTCAGGTTGGGCCTCAGATAGCCGCTCAACTAAATATAGAGCAAATAACATTCTGCGATTCAATAAATATAGAAGGCAATAAAATTATAGCCAAAAAACACATAGATGATGGTTATGATATAGTTGAAGCTAATCTTCCGGTGCTTGTTACAATGGTTATGCCAAAAGACTTTGAATTAGCTTTTCCATCATTTGTTCATATAAAGAATGCTCTTTCAAAAGAGATAAATGTTTATTCTGCTGATAATATAGGAGTTAATAAAGAATTAGTAGGACTTAAGGGTTCTCCAACTCAGGTAAACAGAATATATCCACCTAAAAGAGAGGTTAAGACAACATTTATAAATACTACTTCAGTAGAAGCGGTTGATCGTATAGTTGAGATATTGAAACAGGAAAATTTTATAAAATAGCGGAGGTATGAAATGGCAATAGCTGTTTTATCAAATTGTATAGGTTGCTCTAAATGCGTTGCTTCATGTCCCTTTGAGGCGATATCAATCTCCAATAAGAAAGCTGTTATAGATTTGACTAAATGCACTTTATGCGGCGCTTGTGTCCCTGTTTGTCCTGTTAAATCTATAGTTATATCCAGAGATACGGAAAAAAAAGATTTAAGCGACTGGCGGGATGTATGGGTTTTTGTGGAATTTGAAGATAATATTAATCCAAAAGAGCAAGGAGAAATTAAAAAAGTATCTTTTGAGTTAGTTTCCAAGGCAAGGGAACTTGCTGATAAACTACATCAAAATCTTTGTGTGGTTGTTTTGACTGATAAAAACAGAGAATATGAAAAGATTTTTTCAGAGTATGGTGTAAATAAAATGTATATTGTGGAAAATGAGGAATTTCTGCCTTATAATACCTCAATTTCATCCCTTGCGCTTACCGCATTAATAAATAAATATAAGCCAGCTGTTGTTCTTTTTGGAGCCACATATAAGGGACGGGACCTTGCGCCTCATATAGCATCTAAACTTTATGTAGGCCTTACCGCTGATTGTACTGGACTTGATATAAACAAAGATGGACATCTTGTACAGTCTCGTCCAGCTTTTGGCGTAAACATTATGGCAGATATATTATCCCCCAATTCAAGACCTCAGATGGCAACTGTAAGACCTAATGTAATGAAAGTGGTGAAATCAACTTCTGTGCCAGTTGAGGTAATAAAAGAAGATATTAAAATAAATCCTGGCATAAGAAAAGTAAAACTAGTGGAAAGGCATAAAGAGGAACATAAAGGTTATGTTAAAATTGAAAATGCGGATATAATAGTGTCAGGTGGAAGGGGATTGAAAACAAAAGAGAAATTTGAAGTCCTTCATGAACTTGCCGCTCTTTTAGATGCAAGTGTTGGCGCTTCAAGAGCTGCGGTTGACAGCGGCTTTATAGATAAAAAACATCAGGTAGGTCAAAGCGGAACTACTGTTAGACCAAGGCTTTATATGGCTTTTGGGATATCCGGCGCTGTTCAACATCTTGTTGGAATGAGAAACTCAGATGTTATAATAGCTGTTAATAAAGACCCTAATGCAATGATATTTACAGTCTCTCAATACGCTGTTATAGGGGATGCGCAGGATATAATAAAAAAGCTTATAGAAAAGCTTAAAGCTGCGAAAGAGTCGCGATTAAAAACTGGTAGCTGAATAAGTTGTTGTTATTTTTGGTGGAAATAAGAACTGCGAAGTAATCTGATCAATTACTTTTAATACTTCGTGATACTATGGGTGGGATATTTAGGAAATTTTTTAATACGATAATAGGTGTTGGTTTTTTACCAATAATTTTTGTTCTTATTATAATTTTCTATTACCAGTCTGTTTCAAAAAAAAATCTTATAAACAATTATCAAAGGTTATGCGATTTATATGCCGTTTCTTCTTATGAAAGTATAAATAATTTTGCAACCCGGCTTGATTATTTATATTATCTAAGAAGTGTATATAAGGATGATTCTATTTTCCTTAAAAAAATAATAGAAAAATATGAAGAGGTTGTCTTTGTTGCTCTTCTCAACTCTTCAGGCAAAGAAAGCATGAGATATTCTGTTGAGGGTTTTTCAAAATTATTTCCCGTGATAGACATATCTTCTGAGGATTATTTTGCAAGAATAAAGGATTCTGATAGAGGCGTTATAGGTAATTTTCAGATTGTAAAAGACTGGCCAATAGCAAGTATAGTCTATCCTGTTGGAAAAGATTTTGTGTATGTTGTAGTTAACCTTAGAAAGTTTTTTTCTAATGTGTATAAAACAAGAATAGGGAATACTGGTTTTGCTTTCTTTTTAAGCGAGGGTGGGGTAGTTTTAAGCGATATTGATGTTAACATTGGATATAAAGAGATGAATAAAATTACCCAAAACCTTTATGGAAACGCTGAAATTTTTATTAATGGGAAAAATTATTTTTCCGTTTTTAGAAAAATAGCCGATCTTGAGTTGTATCTGGTGCTTTCAATGCAAAAGGAAGAATTTTTTAGAGATATAAACCTGATATTCTACTCAATGCTATTTTTGATATTTCTGGTTTTAACTGTTTCTTATTATATAGCTTTTGTAACATCCAGAAATCTTGCCAGACCCATTTCTGCGCTTATATCAGCAAGCGAAAGAGTTTCTAACGGAGTTTTTAACGAGCCTGTTGTTGAAAGAAGCGATTTTAAGGAATTTAATGATCTTCTTAAAGTTTTTAATTCAATGATGATAAGGCTTGGAGAATATAATAATTTACAGATAGATAAAATAAAAGACGAAAGAGAAAAACTTTATACCATAACTAACAGTCTCAAAGATGCTATTATACTTATTGATTTTAATGGGGATGTTGTTTATTCAAATAAACAGGCGGAAGAAATTTTCAATGGGGATTTTAAAATAATAAAAGAAAATATAGGTATAATAGATAATAAAAACGAAAGTTTAAACAGGATAATAAATATTAAAGATAAATATTTTGAGATTTACTCTGATATTATAAATCTTACAAGGGGAAAACCCTTAAAACTTGCGGTTGCAAGAGATGTTACACTTGAAATGAATATATATAAGGTTAAGGAGGATTTATTTCGCTCTATAGCGCATGATTTGAGAAATCCTCTTTTGAATATGCAGGGTTATATCAAGCTGCTTTCCTATGATGCCGATGAGAAATCAAGGCGATACATAGATGGGCTTAAAAACGAAAGCGAGATTGTTTTTAGAATGATTGAAAATATTCTTGATATGTCACGAATAGAAAATAAAAAACTTGAATTGAAAATCTCTAAGACCAATATTGTTGAGTTTGCAAAAAAGCTTGCTGAAAGATATGATATAAGGGCAAAAAGCAAGAATATATTTTTTGAATTGGATATTCCCTCAGAGCCGATATATGCCGCAATAGATGAGGAGCTTTTTTCGCGCGCAGTTGATAATATTCTTTCAAACGCTTTTAAATATACTGATGAAGGTGGAAGGGTAAAATTTCAAATTGTTTGCTCAGATAAAATTTATATAATTATAGATGACACAGGTAAAGGAATTGATCCCTTAATGTTGAAAAATATTTTTGACAGGTTTAAGACAACCTCAAAAGACGGTTTTGGACTTGGTCTGAGCATAGCTAAGACAATAATAGATATGCATAGGGCTTCAATAAAAGTTGAGTCTGAGTTGTCAAAAGGAACTAAGTTTACTATTTCTCTGGATAAGGTATAGATGAAGATATTTAAGAAAGAATATAAATCTGTTTATATAGTTGGAATAGTTTTTAGTTTTATATTTACAATTTTTTACCTTATAGATTTTGAACTTTCTCAATCTCTCTTTTTTTCATCCCTTGAGAAAAAATGGCATGACACTAAATTTTATAGTGCGATTGATATATTAAGGGATCTACATATTTTTCCTCAACTTAAAGAGCCGGACAAAAGGATAATAATAGTTGGCATTGATGATAAAACACTTGAGTCTTATGGCTGGCCTATGCCAAGGAGATATTATAAGCCTTTGATTGAGAATCTCAATAAATATGGCGCAAGGGTAATTGGATTTGATATTATGTTTTTTGACCCGGATAAAAGGGATCCAGAAAATGATAAAATTTTATCTCAAACTGTCAGGGAAAATAAAAATGTTGTTCTTGCTGTCTCTGTCGGAGATAACGCAAATATTAATCTTCCAATGAAGGTTCTTCTTGAAAACACTACTAACCTTGCATCTCTTTCAGCATCAACTATGATAGACTCTGACGGGAAAATAAGGAAAATTTATCCTTTTCTTACAGCTATGAACTTTGAAGGTGAAGAGAAGGTTTATTATTATAAAGATGTTTGTCCCGGGTGTGGGGATATTTCAGAAATTGGCCTTCCACTTTTAGGAACATACCTTTATTCTTTTTATAGCGGAATAAGCTTAAAGGATTTATATCAAAAATGGCATAGCGAATGGGGGGATAAATCCTTTCTTATTAATTTCAGGAAAACTAGAGAAAAATCCTTAACTGTTTTTTACGATTATATTTCTGTTAAAGATGTAATAGAGGATACTTTAAGCGATGAGGAAAAAAATAAACTTAAAGGAGCTATAATCCTTGTAGGTTCTATATCTCAGGGAACATTTGACCATTTTCCAACTCCAGCATCTGAACATACTCCGGGGATAGAAGTTCATGCGCTTGCGATAGATAATCTTCTAAACAACGATTACCTTTTAAAGACTAAATTTTATATTTTCTTTCCAATTTTTTTGTTTTATATATGGTTGCCAGTATTATTGATAAAAAATAATGTTTTGAAACTTACTTTATATGATTTTGCTTTTTTGGTTATTCCTCTATTTTTAAGTGTGAGTTTAATAAAATATAGATACGATTTTTATTTTATAACCTATCTTATCCCAAATCTTATAAGCTATACTTATGTAGTAGCGTATAAATCCATTGTTGAAGATAAACAAAAAAGGTGGATTAAAAATACATTTTCACAATATCTCTCTCCAGAGGTGGTTGATATTCTTGTAAGTGATCCGAGCAAACTAAAACTTGGTGGAGAGAAGAAAGATATGACTATATTTTTTATGGATATAGCAGGTTTTACTTCTATAAGCGAAAAATTATCACCTGAAGAAGTCACAAATCTTTTAAATATTTATCTATCTGAGTTAAGCGATGTTATTTTAGCTTATAAGGGAGTTATAGATAAATATATTGGAGATTGTATTATGGCATTCTGGAATGCTCCTGTTGATTTGAAAAATCACAGGACTTACGCTGTAAAATCAGCAATTAAATGTTTGGATAAAGTAAGAGAGTTAAATTCCAGAAATAGTGGCACAAGCGGGATAAATGTAAGAATAGGAATAAACAGTGGGGATGCGGTTGTTGGTAATATGGGTTCAAATAAGAGATTTTCATATACTGTTCTTGGAGATACTGTTAATTTAGCTTCAAGGCTTGAGGGAGCAAATAAATATTTCCACACCAATGTGATGGTAAGTGATGATGTTTATAAAGAGGCAAAGGAAGAAATAGTTTTCAAATATATTGGTGATATTCTTGTTGTTGGAAAAGCTCAAAGTGTAAAGGTTTGGGAGCCTTATAAGGAAATAAAGGATATGAATGATGAAGATAAAGAGTTTATCAAAAACTTTGAAAATGGCATAAAATATTTCTATGATGGAGATTATCCTAAAAGCGCCGATTTTTTTAAATCCGCTTTAAGACTAAAAGAAGATGCTCTTTCAAGGTTTTATTTTGAACTTTCTCAAGAATTTTTGAAAAAAGGCAATGATGGTTTTAATGGAATTTTTAATATAAGGAGTAAATAAGATGGATATATTCTGGCGGCTTTCTTTAAGCCATTTAATAGCTGATTTTACACTTCAAACAAACTGGATAAATAGAATGAAAAGGGAAAATGTAAAAGGAGTAATTATACATGTTCTTGTTCATATAATAGTTACAACATTACTTCTTACTCCTTACCTTGATAAGCTCTGGTTTAATTTTTATAATTTCAAATTAACCGGATATGCCATGATACTTATCATATGCTTTTTTCATTTTATAATAGACCAGACAAGGGTTTATGCCATAAAAAACAAGATATATCCTGATAATACAATAAGCTTTATAGCTGATCAAATTTTTCATTTTTATTTTATTTTTTTATTCACTCCTTTTGTAAACGTTCCAATAGATTTTTCAGGAGAAAAAATAATTATGCTTTTCACATTTCTCGTTATTATCACTCATACGACCACTATTTTTGTTTATTATATAGAAAAAGATTTGAGTAACTTGCCTTTTCCGAGCTTTGATCAAAAATATTTCATGATTTTTGAAAGAGTGGTTATATGGGCATTTTTTCTTCTTAATGGATGGTGGTGGGTGTTTTTACTTGCTGCCTGGATTTATCAGCTTTATTATTTTAAAAAGAAAAAAATAATAGATATAACTAATGTTAATTTTTATATTAGTGTAATATTTTCTATGTTCTTTGGAATTTTATCAAGGCATTTTTATTATAAGTAGATTTTTTATATTTATAAGCGAAATAATTTAGTATGTATTAATTTTAGGTTAAATTAAAGGGAAAGTTCGTGATCTTACAGGCTTTATTGAGTATTTAAATATAGAAATATGAGTATTATTATTAAAAAAGGAGATATAACAAAAGAAAATGTTGACGCAATAGTAAATGCGGCAAATTCAAGCCTTTCAGGTGGTGGTGGAGTGGATGGCGCCATACATAGAGCCGCAGGTCCTGAGCTTTCTAAAAAATGTTTTGAGATTATAAAAAAAATCAAAGTTCTTTCTCCGGGCGAATGTGTAATAACGCCTGCTTATAATATATCAAATGTTAAATACATAATACACACAGTCGGTCCTATATGGCGTGGCGGAGATTTTAATGAAGAAAATATTTTAAGAAGTTGTTATGAAAACTGCTTTAAACTTGCGCGCGCCAATAACATAAAAACTATAGCTTTTCCATCTATTTCCACGGGCGCTTATGGTTATCCTGTGGAAAAAGCTGCAAAGATAGCAATAAGATCGGCTATAAGTAATAAAGAATTTTTTGATAAAATTATACTTATAACGTTCAGCGATTTTGATTTTAATGTTTATGAAAAAGAGATTGGAAACTATGAAAATTGGGATTAATACTCCTATTGAAAATGTTAAATTTGTTATTGTTGATGTTGAAACTACCGGGCTTGATCCTGAAAATGACAGGATATGTGAGATAGCAATTTCTGCGCTTTTAAATTTTAGAGAAGTAAATAGTTTTTCTACTTTAATAAATCCTGGTATTCCTATACCAAAAGAGATTTCAAGGATACATGGTATAACTGATGATGATGTTAGTAAAAGTCCTCATTTTTCCAATATAATTAATCGAGTCCTTGAGATGCTTTATGATGGGGTTTTTGTAGGACATAACGTGGATTTTGATTATGGATTTATAAATGCCGAGCTTGCCCGTTGGGGTTATACAATGCCAGATGTTTATAGAATTGATACTCTAAAGATTTCAAGAAAATTTTGCAACAATATCCCAAACAATAAACTTGAAACTGTTGCAAGATCCATAAATCTTTTTTCTGATGACTGGCATAGGGCGGAAAACGATGTGCAGATAACAAGAAAAATATTTGAGTATTTTCTCAGGATGTTTGTAAAAGAAAATCAAGTTATAATGCTTGGAGATCTTTTAAAAATAACAGGTTGAAAAGGAGGAATAATGTCTATTAAGATAGATGGAAGTTCTTTGAAGATTGAAGATGTAGTTAAGGTTGCAAGATACGGAGAAAAAGTTGAGTTGACCCCCGATGCGGTGGAAAGGATAAAGAAATGCAGGGCGATGCTTGAAAAAAAGATTGAGAAAAATGAAATTATGTATGGTGTTAATACCGGAATAGGAGAGCTTGTAAATGTTGTTCTAAATGAGGAACAGATAAAACAATTTCAGAAATATCTGGTATATAACCATGCAGCCGGAATAGGAGATCCATGTCCAATAGAGCATGTAAGAGCTGCTATGCTTAGCAGGATAAACGTTCATGCTAAAGGGCATTCTGGATGTAGAATTGAGATAACTCAGACATATGTTGATATGCTAAATAAAGGTGTGGTCCCGGTTGTATGCGAGAAAGGTAGTGTTGGCGCCTGTGGAGATCTTGCTCCAATGAGTCAGATAGCTTTATCACTTCTTGGAGAAGGTGAGTGTTTTTATGAAGGCAAAAGGATGCCAACAAAAGATGCTATGGCTAAGGCTAATATCCCAATTCCAGGTCTTAAAGCAAGAGATGGTCTTGCTGCTATAAATGGTTCAAACCTTATAACGGGGATAGGATGCCTTATTATATATGATGCTGAGAGATGGATAAAACAGGCTGAAATATGCGCCGCAATGACCCTTGAAGCTCTTATGGCTAATATGAAGCCATATGATAGAAGGCTTCATGAATTAAGAGGTTTTAAGGGAGCTATAACTTCTGCGGAAAATATAAAAAAGGTTATAGATGGTTCAGATCTTTTAAGTGGAAAGGTTAAAGTTAAGGTTCAAGACGCCTATTCTATGAGATCAACCCCTCAGGTTATAGGCGCTTTAAGAGATCATCTTAGCTGGACTAGGAAACAATTTGAAATAGAATTAAACGGCGTAGCCGATAATCCTATATTTTTGCCAGAATCAGATACTGTTTTAACAGGGGCAAACTTTCAGGGAACACCGATAAGCATGCCGCTTGATATGGTAGGAGCTGGCATAACAATGGTTTGTGTTTTAAGTGAAAGGAGGCTTAACAGATTGCTTAACCCGGCGTTAAGTGTTGGCCTTCCGGCTTTCTTGACAAAAGGGGCTGGAATGTTTTCAGGTCATATGTTAAGTCAGTATACAGCGGATATGATGATAGTTGAACAGAGAATATTAAGCGCGCCAGCCTGTATCCAGTCTATTCCAGCAGCAGCCGATCAGGAAGATTTTGTAAGTATGGGGATGAATACCGCTCTTAAAACCAAACAAATACTTGAAAACGCTTATGGGGTGCTCGGAATAGAGTTTATAGCCGCAGCTCAAGCTCTTGATTTCAGAAACTTTGAATTTGGCAGAGGGACAAAAGCTGCGCATTCTGCTGTCAGAAAAGTTGTAAAACATCTGGATGAAGATAGGCCTTTATTTAATGACCATAATGCAATGAAACAAGCAGTTAAAGAATGTGGAGTGCTTGAAGCTGTTGAAAATGAAATAGGGGAATTGAAAACTTCCTGGTAAAAACAAAGGAGGAAGATAATATGAAAGTAAAAGCGCCAAGAGGAAATAAAATAACTTGTAAAGGTTGGGAACAGGAAGCTGCTATGCGGATGCTTATGAACAATTTGGATTCCGAAGTAGCTGAAAAACCTGAGGAACTAATAGTTTATGGTGGAAGAGGAAAAGCTGCAAGAAATTGGGATGCTTTTAAAGCTATAATTAAAAGCTTAAAAGAATTAAATGATGATGAAACACTACTTGTTCAATCAGGAAAACCGGTTGGCATAGCTAAAACACATGAATATGCTCCAAGGGTTTTAATAGCAAATTCCAATTTAGTTGGTAATTGGGCTAAATGGGAAGTTTTTAATGATCTTGAAAAAAAAGGTCTTATAATGTATGGTCAGATGACTGCGGGCTCCTGGATTTACATAGGCACTCAGGGTATATTACAGGGAACTTATGAGACTTTTGCGGCATGTGCCAGAAAACATTTTAAATCTGATTTAACTGGCAAGCTTGTTGTAAGTGGTGGGCTTGGTGGAATGGGAGGGGCTCAGCCTCTTGCAATTACAATGAATAATGGAGTTGGAATTATTATAGAGGTTGATCCTCAAAGGATTCAAAAAAGGCTTAAAACTGGATATTTAGATACAATGACTGAAAGTTTAGATGAAGCTCTTGAAATAGCAAACAGATACATAAAAGAGAAAAAACCTATTTCAATTGGTCTTTTGGGAAATTGCGCTGAAATACTCCCACAGATGCTTAAAATGGGAGTAAAGATAGATGTTTTAACTGATCAAACTTCAGCGCATGACCCGTTAAATGGCTATATTCCAAAAGGTTTAAGTTTAGAAGAAGCTAAAAAGTTAAGAGAAAAAGATCCGGATAGCTATATAAAAAAATCAATGGAGTCTATGGCAATACATGTTGAAGCAATGCTTGGATTTTTGAAAAATGGAACGATTGTTTTTGACTATGGAAATAATATAAGGACGATGGCTTATAATCAGGGTGTTAAAAATGCTTATGATTTTCCCGGTTTTGTGCCAGCTTATATAAGAGATTTATTTTGTGAAGGTAAAGGACCATTTAGATGGGTAGCTTTAAGTGGGGATCCGAAAGACATATACTTTACGGATAAACTTGCAATGGAAACATTTCCCAAAAATGAGACTATGATTAGATGGATTAAGATGGCTTCAAAAAAGGTTCATTTTCAGGGCCTTCCAGCAAGAATATGCTGGCTTGGTTATGGAGAAAGGCATATTTTAGGGCTTAAGTTTAATGAGATGGTTAAAAAAGGTAAGATATCCGCTCCTATTGTAATTGGAAGGGATCATTTAGATAGCGGATCTGTTGCAAGCCCTTTTAGAGAGACAGAATCTATGAAAGATGGCTCAGATGCAATAGCAGATTGGCCTATTTTAAATGCTTTGCTTAATACCGCAAGTGGTGCAAGCTGGGTTAGCTTTCATCACGGCGGTGGGGTTGGGATAGGATATTCTTTACATGCCGGTCAGGTTATAGTTTGTGATGGAAGCAAGAAAATGAGAGATAGGATTGAAAGGGTTTTAACAAATGATCCTCTTATGGGAGTTTTAAGGCATTATGATGCAGGATATGAGATAGCCAAAAAATTTGCTCAAAAAAATAAGATAAAAATTCCAATGAGATAGCATATAACTGCTAGTATTATTGTTATCATCCTCCTCCGGTTAGGATGAACCCAAAGATAACCTACGAGGTTGAAAATAACTTTAAAACATAAATCTTCATCTTATTATCCTCCACTTAAAAAAATGATGGTATAAAAAACCTATTTAATTATAGGACTAAGGTTATTGAAAAATGAAATATTTTGAGGTAATTTATAAGTGGTTTAAGGTGAATATTATAAGGAGATGTTGAAAAGTAGATGTATTAACAGACTGAGAAAAAAATAAAATCACACAATATAAATCAAGGAGAAAATGGTAAAATAGTAGTAGTGGTGTTAATGGCAGTGTTAATGTTCTCTTATACAAATGCAGAAGAGACTAAAATGGACTTTGATGGGAAAGTTCAAAGAACTGAGAGTATTATTGAAACTATAAAAGCAAACATTGATAATGCTAATGCTCTTAATGTTTCCCTGCCGAAACCAGAACCTGAGGTAGTGAATAATACTGATAAAATGGAAGAAAGGAATCTTGATTATTCAATTAAAACAGCTATAGAATACTGTAAAAAACAAAATTTCAGTATTCTTGAAAATAACTTTAGAAACTTGCTTATCCATGGGACAAGGGAAGAAAAATATGAATTCGTTTATAATGCTGGAAAGACTTATGTTTTCCCTCTCAGGATTAGAAGAATGTCTTTGTTTGATAATAAAAGTACCCAATATAACATTCAACAGTTATCTAAAACGAGATTATATACATGTATCGCATCTCATATTGAAGAGGAATGTATAAACCGTCCGGTTTGTAGAATTGTTTGTACCGCTGCATCTACTTTTGCGGGAAGTGTAGCTGGCGGACACACTGGGGCAGCGGTTGCTATTGGTGTTTCCGGACAAATATGCCAAGAATTATGCGAACTAATTCCTGAATGCAGCTTAATAACAGTTTGCGATAAATAGCAAGACGATCCGATTAATATTGGGATGCAAGATCAAAATGGAAATTGGTATTAATGCAAGGAGAAATAAAATGAGCAAAGAAACAAAAGCTATGATTTATATTACTTCGGTGGTAAGTATTTGCTTTGTGAGTATAGAATATCTGAATGGCTTAAGTTTTTTTAGACAACTTACGCCTGTTTTGAGAATTTTTATAGCAGGTATAATTGGTGGGGTTGTTGGTTTAGTATTTACAAGCATAGCGTATTTGTGTGATAAATATATTAAAAGTGAAAAGGGAGGTCCTCCAATATCCTTCTGGAAATATATTCTAATCTTTTCTCAACCTCAAAAGGGAAAATTAAGACGCGCAATAACAGCAGGGTTTGTTGCGTCTTGTATAATCTTACTCCATGAGTTAGGGTATTTTGTTCATCTAAATCTGGTTGCAAGATTTTTTATTGGTGTAGTTTTGGGTGTGAGTATTGGTTTATTGGTTGAGTATGTAGCTAAAATTGTACCTAAACAAAAGACTATTACATAGTTTCTGCTCAAGAACTTATAGAAATTATTGTGCCAACTATAAATTAAAGCCAAAAAAGTTTTTTCTTGGCAAATTAAATTAACTATTATGTAGAAAAATGATGGCATAAAAGACCTATTTAATTATAGGACTAAGGTTATTGAAAAATAAAATATTTTGAGGTAATTTACAAGTGGTTTAAGGTGAATATAAGGAGATGAAAAGTGGATGTATTAACACTATTTGCCAATAATTGGAAAGAGGGATTATGAATATCATAAAGGTTGTGAGTATCCTAAAAAAGATAAATAATGATAAAGAATTTAATAATTCTTTTGTCCGTATGACGGGCATATTTGTCGGGATAATGCTTATAAATCACTATTTAAAGATATTTGATAAATATAGTGGTTTTATCGCAGTTTTCATGGCAGTAATTGTTAGCTGTGTATCTTATAGTTTATGGATATTTATTATTGGAGGTTTATATAAATTGTATAAGCGGCTTAAAGCATAAAAGATTTTCCTATACTGGTCAAAACCTGTTATATTTTAAAAATGTTAGTAGAAATTAGTAATTTTCTTACCAGCTATAGATGCTTTTTTAGGTAAACATATACAAAAAATGTATTTTTCTAAATAGAATATTCCAAAGGGGGTTTTTTATGATAAAAAGGATATTTGAAAATACGGCTTTTTGGTTATGTCTTGTTGGAATAATAATAGCCCGTATTATTCATAAAAAATATGGTAATTCTATCCCAGAATATATTGATTTTTTGGTTACTTCTTTGTTACCATCATTTGGTATATTGATAGGTATTTATATTGAGAAGAAACGACGCAAGCAAATAACTTGAAACATCAAATTTAGTAAACAATAATTTATATTTTGCTTTCAAAAACATCCACTAATTTTACACGATCGTAGTTAAACTGTGGATAATAATTTATTAGAAATTCTATAACTTTCTTCTGACTAACATCCACTCATTTTACACGGCCGTGTATAAACTGTGGATGATAGTTTAGTATAAAAAAAATTTCTACTACTGTAATTGATTATATATATGTTATGATATTGATAAGCGACATAAATGATTAAATCCGAAAAACGCCAATGGGATATTTTTTAAATCAGAAATTTCAAAATCATGACAATCTTTAGACAACCTACGAGGTTGAAAAAGGTTAGAAATTAAATATGATTATTTTTAATGCGACTGCTTTTTCAATCAATAGTATAAAGTAAAAAAACAGAGTTTCGCTTAGATTGGTTTCGATCTGAATCATTGTTTTTTTATTGTTTTTCAATCTTATATAATATATTTATGTCAACTTCTAAAACAATAAACGATATAGACACTCCATTAATGAATCAGTATAAAGAAATAAAAGCTCAATATGAGGATTCTATATTGTTTTTCAGGTTAGGTGATTTTTATGAGATGTTTGATGAGGATGCCAAAACTGCTTCAAGAATACTTGGTTTGGTGCTTACCAAAAGACATGGTGTGCCAATGTGCGGGGTGCCATACCATTCTGCCATTAATTATATCTCAAAGCTTATTAATAATGGTTTTAAGGTTGCAATATGCGAGCAGATAGGGGAGGATGACAAAAAGTCAAATCTTTTTAAACGAAAGGTTGTAAGGGTAATAACCCCCGGCACTGTAATAGAAGACAATCTCCTCAACGCCAAATCAACAAATTATCTTGCGGCTGTTATAGTTGATATGGTTGGCTGGGGTATGAGCTGGATTGATGTATCCACAGGGGAGTTTTATTCTATTAATAAACTTGATGATGCATATTTTAGTGATTTTCTTTCCTTAATATCAAGGGTTTCTCCCAGAGAAATAGTCAGCGATTCAAATACTTTGAGATATATTGAACAAAACAGGATTAATATTTTTAAAGATAAAGTATCTGTTTTAAATCCAGATTATAATTTAGATTATCCCTGGATAAAAGAGTCTATATGGCAAAATAATAAATTGGCGCTGAAATCCGCTTTGCTTGCCCTTTCTTATATAAAATCCGTTCAACCCGAAATGACATCCTCTCCTAAACCGCTTTATTTTGATGACTCAAACAATTTAAAGCTTGATGAAACTGCTATAAAAACACTTGAGCTTATAGAGCCTGATTATGAGGGGGGGCATTCTCTTTTTGACGTCATAGATTATTCAAAAACCTCTATGGGTTCAAGATTAATTAAGAAATGGATCTTAAACCCGCTTTCAGATTATTATACGCTTAAATCAAGACTTGATGCTGTGGAATATTTTTATAATAATGAAGAAAAGGTTGAGGCTTTATGGAAGGTGATTTCAGAAATTCCTGATATAGAAAGGATTTGTGGTAGAATTCTAAACACAAGCATAACGCCTCAAGATGCTGTTGCTATAAAAAATGCGATTAAAAAACTTGATTTAATAGCAGATTATCTTAAAGAAGGCGATTTTATTTCTTATATTCCGGATGTTGTCAGAAGGGTTGACGCAATAAGAGATCTTAATAATCTTGGACAGTTGTTAGAAAAAGCTATTGATGAAAACTCATCTCTTAAAGCAGGGGAAGGAGATCTTTTTAAAAGCGGATATAATTTAGACTATGATGAGCTAAAAAAACTCATTGATGACTCTCAAAGTATTATAAAAAATCTTGAATTAGCCGAGAGAGAAAAGACAGGGATTAACTCGCTTAAAATTGGATACAATTCTAATTTTGGATATTTTATAGAAGTTACCAAAACTCATATTTCCAAAATCCCATCTCATTACATAAGGAAACAGACGTTAGTTGCTTCAGAAAGGTTTATAACGGATGAGTTAAAAAGACTTGAAGAAAAGATTTTAAGCGCAAGCGAAAAAATAAAGAAACTTGAGCTTTCTCTCTTTATGGAGATAAAGAAAGAGGTTTTGAAGTATATTTCAAAAATAAGCGCTTTTGCTTTTGTTATTGCATATGTAGACGCTTATGCTGCGTTAGCTGAGGCGGCAAGGAAAAACGATTATGTAAAACCTGAGATAGTCAATGAAGATGTAATAGAAATTGAAGATGGTCGTCATCCTGTTGTGGAAAAATTTTTAAGCTCTTCTTCTTCTTTTGTGCCTAATGATCTTACATTTAATGAGAAAATAAGGTCTATAATTATAACAGGACCTAATATGAGCGGAAAAAGCGTTTACTTAAGACAAAACGCTTTGATAGTTATAATGGCTCAGATGGGTTCTTTTGTTCCGGCTTCTAAAGCCAGAATAGGGATTGTTGACAGGATAATGACCAGAATAGGCGCTCATGATAAGCTTGTCAGAGGCGAGTCTACTTTTATGGTTGAAATGAAGGAGACAAGTAACATATTAAAGCTTGCAACAAGAAAAAGCCTGATACTTTTAGATGAAATTGGAAGGGGAACTTCAACATTTGACGGGATTTCTATAGCATATGCGGTACTTGAATATATACATAAAAATATAGGAGCCAAAGTTCTTTTTGCCACTCATTTTTTTGAGATAACTGAGTTGGCAAATAAATATGAGGGAATCAGAAATCTTAATATATCGGTTAAAGAGTGGGTAAACTCAAAAGGTAAAACCGAAATATCTTTTCTTCATAAAGTTGTGGAAGGCGCAGCTGACAGATCTTATGGTGTTCATGTTGCACAGATTGCAGGACTTCCAGAACAATGTATCAAACGAGCAAGGGAGATATTAAAAGAACTTGAAAGCAGGGAAATAGACTTACATGCAAAGTCTGAAATGCTTCCACTTTTTTCATCAAATCCTTTAATTGATAAAATCAAACTAATAGACATAGACAAAATCACACCTATAGAGGCTCTTAATATACTTTCTGAATTAAAGAAAGAAATAGAATAAAATTTTTAAAAACTTATAGATATTGTGTCTTTAGTCCTATTGCCAATATAGGCTTTAAGCCTTGACATGTCAACAATTATCTGTTAGTATTAATTTAGGAGGCGTTATGAAATTATTAAAGATTTTCTTAGCGGTTTTAATAACAACGAATTTAAATTTAGTTTCACAGGATTTTAAGGGGATTACCTCAAAGGAGATAAAAAATGTAGATGTCCCAATGCCCAATAAAGGGTTTGTGACAGATGTGGTTAACGCGGCAGGGCAGGTAATAGAAGAAGCAGGAAATATAATAAAAGATTATGCAATTGTAAATCCAGTTAGAGATTTGACGATAATGGTTTTTATAAACGCTAAAAATGATCTTGAATCTGCGGGACTTTATAATGTAAATGATATGGAAAGAATTGGCTCAAATGATAAGCTTAATATTATAGTTGAGCTAGGCAGAATGAATGGGCAAAGCGGAGATACACAGGATGATGGAAATTGGATAGGCGTTAGAAGACTTCTTATTAAAAAGGATAATGATACAAAAAAAATAACATCCCCGATTTTATATTCCAAAACTGGAGCAAATGTTTATGATATGGGGGATTATAAAAAGGTTATAGATTTTGTTAAATGGACAAAGAAAAAATTTCCTGCAAAAAGATATATGCTAATTTTATGGGATCATGGCACGGGATGGCTTGATCCAAAGAAAAAAGAAGAAGCGGCAAATAAAGGAATTTCTTTTGACGATGAAACTGGAAACTATATAGCTACTGAGGAAATAGGAAAGATAGTCAAAGAAGTTGGTGGGGTGGATATACTTGCCTTTGATGCATGTCTTATGCAGATGGCAGAGGTGCTTACTGAGGTGAAAGATAATACAAAGGTTGTTATAGGTTCTGAAGAGGTTGTGCCTGGATATGGCTATCCATATGGATTGTTTCTTGATGTAATTTCAAAAAATCCAAATATGTCTAATGAGGATATTGCAAAAGTTGTAATCGAAGCCTTTAAGGTTTTTTACGCGTATGTAAAACAACCTGCCATGCTCAGTGCGGTTAGATCAAATAAAATTTCTCGCTTAAACAATCTTATGTTTGAGTTTGCTAAAGCGGCTATGGCTGGTGATGAGATAGAAGCATTAAAAAAAGCAAGACAGGAAATAATAAGGTTTGATATACTTGGAGAAGACACCGATCCTGATAAGAATATATCTTTTTTTGGAGATATATATCAGTTTGCTGATATAGTATCCAGAAATATATCAAAAACTGATGATAAGTCAATAGAGCTTAAAGCAAAAGCTGAAGCACTTAAGAACTTTATAGTAAGAGAGTTAGTAATCTCAAGAGCTTCTTATGGCAATGAGAGAACTGGAAAATCTCTTGATATGGCATATGGGGTAAGTGCTTATTTTCCTCCAGTTCTTACTCAAATAACATCTGATAAGATAGATGGAATATTAAGGCAACCTTATAGAAATTTTAAGTTTGCAAAGGAAAGTGGCTGGGGTGATTTTGTAAAATTTCTATACGAGAAAGCAAAATAATTTTAAATTCGGTTTTGTATTTTGCTGATATGTGAGGGTTGGGAATTAATAATTTGAAGTGAAATTATTTAGTTGAAAAAAATATGTTTATTTATTTTATATAATAAGCTTATAGTAGTAAAATATTGTGTTTAAATTTGTGCTAATATATATTCAATAAAATTATCTAGGGTATGAATGAAAAACAGATATGAGTAAATATAAGTGGAGCAAGTTGAAATTATTACAATTAGGAAAATATGCTGAGTACTTTGTAAAAATGGAATTTACTCTTTATTGTTTAAATTTGTGAAATCTAAATTGCTCTATAAATATAAAGAAGATAGTTAAGGAAATGAAAATAGAAATGACAGACAATAAGATACTATCAAAAATAATGATATCTCCAGAAGAAATTATTAATTTGTTTAAGGTAAAGGAAATAGATAGGGAATAGTCATTTGAGAAGATTAAGCCTTCTGATACCGGAAAGTGGACTCATAATTATCACAGATATCCTGCTAAGTTTATTCCACAATTAGTTGAGAAATTAATTGATGAATACACTATATCTAATGAAGAGATTCATATAAATGATCCATTTATGGGTTGTGGAACAACTATTGTTACTGCTATTTCTAAGGGATTTAAAGCAAGCGGGACAGATATAAATAAAATTGCTTATCTTATTACAAAGGTAAAATCCACGCCAATAAAACCAGAATATCTCAATAAAAAAATTGAGCAATTTATATCTCAATTAAAAGCGTTAGATAGAGGAGGACTTTTTAATGATAAGATTGAGCCATTAATTCCTCAAAAACATATTGATAGGATTAATTACTGGTTTACAGATGAAAATAAAAATGAACTTGGAAAAATATTAAAAGTTATTTATGATGAAAATGATGAGGTTATAAGAAATTTTTTCCTTGTTGCTTTTAGCCACATTTTAAAAAATTGTTCCAGATGGCTTCAAGGAAGTACAAAGCCCAATAGAGATTTGAAGAAAAGGCAAGTCAAAGCATATGAGGCTTTACTAAGACATTTGATAAAGATGCAAAGAGGAAATGATGCTTTTTATAAAATCGTTCCGGAAAGAGTAATGAGGAATTTAAATCAATATTTAAATATTGAGCTCGGAGATGCCAGAAGACAACCTGTACCTGATAAAAGTGTAGATTTAGTTATAACTTCAAGTCCTTATGTGACAAGCTATGAGTACGCAGACTTACATCAATTATCAACTATATGGCTTAATTTGGCAGATGATTTGACAGGATACAAGAAAAAGTTTATTGGTACCTCTCATAAAAAATACGAAAATAAAATAATAAGAAGTTCAATCGCCAGGAATATAGTAGATAAGATTTCTATTAAAAGTAAAGTGCTGGCGAAGGAAATTGAGGCTTTTTTTATTGATATGGAAGAGGTTTTCGACGAGAGTTTTAGAATTTTAAAACATAGGGGTAGAGCTTGTTATGTTATAGGCAATACGAAATTGAAGGGAGTTGATATTCTTAATGCAGAAGTCTTTGCCGAAAGTTTGCAATATTCAGGTTTTAAACTTGATAGGATAATAAAGAGGGAAATTCCTTACAAAATATTGCCGCAGAAGAGAGATGAAAAGACAGGGAGATTTACTAGTGATTGTGAAGCAGATTTACAGGCATATCCTATTGAATATATTGTCATTGGATTAAAGGAGTAAGAAATATGAAATTTGAGGATTTGAAAAAATTATATTTGCAGAAGAAAGAGCAATTTGGGGCGGAAAGCTACAAATATATATCAGAAGTATTAAAGGAAGCAAAAGAAATTCATAAGAGAGATTGGTTAAAACATCCGACTCCAATTGGAGATCATGAACAGAGTTGGAGAGCTTTTAAAGGGAAAAATTTAGAAAAGCTGATCCAATGTATTATTACAGATGAAGTCAAAAGACTTGGCTTGAAGTTGGTTAATGGTAATCAGCTAGAACGAGCTACAAATCTTTCCAAAGAGTTAAGTCAAGTAAAACGAAATTTGGCTGTTGATTATGGAGAGTTTGGATTGCATTTGCCAGATGTTGATATTATTATTTATAATCCTCAAAACTATAAAGTTTTAATTTTAATTTCGAGCAAAGTAACTTTGCAAGAAAGAATTGCACAAACTGCATACTGGAAACTAAAACTTTCTCATGATGAAGCAACAAAACACATAAAGGTTTATTTTATTACCCCTGATGAAGATGGGACGTTAACCTATAGAAAACCGGCTAAAAAGGGCAGGGCAATTGTAGAAATAGATTTAGATGGCAGTTATGTTTTGACTGATGAAAAAATAGAAGAAAGTGATAAAGTTAAACTTTTCAAGTGCTTTATAGATGATTTGAAAAAGTTGTTGAAAAATGAGATCTAAAAAACCCAAATTTGAAACAACAACACTATGGGACTTCCCAACTCAAAATTATGGGGATACTCCCCATGGCAATAATAAATATCCTGGTGTAACACCAGCGTTTGTTATTTGGAATCTTATTCAAAGATATACAAAAGAAGGAGATCTTGTAGTTGATCCGATGTGTGGCAGCGGAACAACTATTGATGTTTGCAAGGAAGAAAAACGTAAGGTTTTAGGTTTTGATATAGTTCCTTATAGAGAAGATATAAAACAAGAAGATGCAAGGAAATTACCATTAGGAAATGAAACTGCAGATTTTATTTTTATCGATCCTCCTTATTCAGATAACATAAAATATAATGATCACCCTGATAATATTGGTAATATATCTTGTGAAAATCCAATATTTTTTGAAGAATTAGAAAAAGTAGTGAAGGAGATGTATCGTATTTTGAAGCCAGGAAAATATATTGCATGGCTTGTCGGAGACCAGGCAAAAAAGAAAAGATTTGTGCCAGTAGGATTTAAATTATATTTTATTGTTGAAAGATACTTTAAACCTGTTGATATTATTTGTGTAGCTAGACACAACCAAACTTCTAATACACCACTTTGGCATGAAAGGGCAAGAAAGTATAATTTTTATCTTCGTGGTTTTAAATATTTGATAGTGATGCAAAAGAGCAGTAAATAAAATTATCATATTTTATAAAATAATATCCATACTTTGTTTTTTTAAAAAGTTTTATCTTTTAAAATTAAAATTCTTTTAAATTTATTAATTTTTTACTGATTTGCAGCAGTTTTTAGTTCGTAGGATTTTTTAGATTTGATTCGGAGTTTTTTAATTTATCGCTAAAAAAAGTAAAATTTGTTTATGAAAATAAAATTTTGTGGAGCAAGTGGCGGAGATGTTACAGGATCAAAACATCTTATAAGCTTTAAAGGTGGAAGTATTCTTCTTGATGCGGGGCTTTTTCAAGGTAGAAGAAAAGAGACTATTGAAAAAAACTTAAATTTTCCATTTTTAGTTGATGATATTGACGGTGTAATAATTTCACATTCTCATATAGACCATATTGGGGTCCTTCCAGTTCTTGTAAAGAAAGGTTTTAACAAGGGTATATATTTAAACAGGATAACTGCTGAGATATCCAGGATTATGCTTTTAGACTCTGCACGCCTTCAAAAAGAAGATGCAAAATTTTATAACAAAATACATCCCCAGGAAAAGCCAATAGAGCCGATTTATGACGAAGAAGATGTTCAGAAAGTTTTTGGATTGTTTAAAACCTTTGAAAGAGGAGAGTTTTTGCAGCCTATTGATGGAGTATATGTCAAATTTATAAATGCTGGACATGTCCTTGGTTCTTCATCTATTGTAATAAACGATGGTAAAAATAAGATATTGTATACAGGTGATATAGGAAGGCAAAATCAGCTGCTTTTAAAATCTCCGGATATTGAAGAAAATATAGATTGGCTTATTATGGAAACTACATATGGCGATAGGGATCATGACGATATAAAAAATGTATATCAGGAATTTTCCAGTATAATAGAAGAAGCGATAAAGAATAAAAGTAAAATTATAATTCCAAGTTTTTCCCTTGAAAGAACTCAGGAGATAATATACCTTATTGATATGCTAATTCATGAAGAAAAGTTTAGAAAGATAGATGTTTATGTAGATAGTCCTATGAGTGTTAGAATAACCGATATATTCAATAAAAATCTTGGAGAGGTAGATTTTAATGTTTGTTTCAAAAATTATACCAGGTTTGATAAGGATCCTTTCGGCTATGAGTATATAAAATATATTTCATCCAGAGAAGAATCTCAAAGGCTTAATCAAAAGGAAGGACCAATGATAATAATCTCTGCTTCAGGAATGTGTGAGGGAGGAAGGATACTTCATCATATAAGAAATTCAATAGACAATGAAAAAAATATTCTTCTTATTGTAGGCTATCAGGCTGAAAATACTCTTGGTAGAAGGCTTAAAGACGGCGCAAAAAAGGTTAAGATATTTGGGCTTGAACATAATGTTTTTTTTAAGGTCAGATCACTTGATTTTTTTTCAGCGCATGCCGGGCGAAGTGATCTTCTTGATTATGTCATGAAAATAAATCCCCAAAAAGGTATCTTTCTTGTTCACGGTGAAGAAAAAGCCAGAACATCTTTTAAATTCTTGCTTAAGGAAAATGGCTTTAAAAATGTTTTTACTCCGGATATGGGTGAAGAGTTTGAGATATGAGAGAATTTGAAGTAGAATTTTCTAAGATTGTTTACGAGGGCAAGGCGCTTGGCAGAAAAGATGGGAAGGTCATATTTGCTTATGGGGCGCTTGCTGGCGAGAAAGCAATTGTAAAACCAATATTTGAGAAAAAAAATTATATTGAGGCTGAAGTTGTCTCTATTATAGATAAAAGCAAATTCAGAATTGATCCGATAGAGGATCATTTCCTTTCATGTTCACCCTGGCAGATAATAAAATATGAAAAGCAGGTTGAGTTTAAAAAAAGACTAATTGAGGAAAGCCTTTTTCAGACCTCAAAAGAAACTATAATGCTTAATGATTTTATAGCTTGTGAAAAAAAATTTGGTTATAGGACAAAAATAGAATATAGTTTTATGGAAGATGAGGATGGTATTTTTTTGGCTTTTCATAAAAGAGGGGATTATTCAAAAAAAGTAAAGCTTATAAATGGATGCGCTTTAATAGATAATGAAGCAAATACCATCGCGCTTGATATTTTAAAAAAAATAAACAAATTAAAAATACCTTTAAATATTCTTAAAACGCTTATAATGAGAAGAGCAGAAACTGAAGCTAAAATAATCGCTTCTTTGTTTATAAAAGACAGAGAGTTAAAATTTGAATTTGAGAAAGAAAATTTAAGGGGATTTAATCTTGTGTATTCAAATCCAAAAACTTCTATTTCCACAGTGGATGAAATTTTATATAAAGAGGGGGAAGATTATCTTATTGAGAAAATATGCGGAAAAAAAATTTATTATGGTTTTGATTGTTTTTTTCAAAATAATATTCCTCTTTTTGAAAAAGCCATTTTAGAAATAAAAAAAGAAATTTCCGCTGCTAATAAGGTTCTGGATCTTTACTCAGGTGTTGGTGTAATAGGGATTTGCCTGGCTGATATATCAAAGGAAATTACACTTATAGATTTAAATAAATCAAGTATAGAATTTGCGAAAAAAAACATAGAAATAAATAGTATAACTAATGCAAAAGCATTTTGTTTTTCAGACTCAAAGATAGACCTTGATTTTTTTGATGTTGATGTATTGATTTTAGATCCTCCAAGAGCAGGGATACATAAAAACACAATCAAAAATATTATGAAAGCGCTTCCGCAGAAAATTGTTTATCTGTCCTGTAATCCTATAACCCAGGGAAGGGATATGTGTTTTTTTCTTGAAAAATATAAGGTTATAAAGACGATTGGCTTTGATTTTTATCCAAATACCCCACATATGGAAAGCCTTATAATTTTAGAGAGAAAATGATAAAATAATTTTTAAGTTAGAGTTTTAAAGTTATCAAAAGGGGGCTTTATGAAAAAAAGAATATTTTTTTCTCTTATTATTTTTGGAATGTTTCTTATCCCTTTTCTTATACTATCAAATCACTTTATAAATACGGTTAATGAGATAAATCTTAATGGAGCCCTGTCAAGGATGGAGTTTTCTATAAATTCAATATCTTCTAAACTTGCCGATACTCTCATAAAAGAATATGATGTTTTAAAAAATATAAGGGATAGTAATATAGAGGATAGTGTTATAAGGTCAAAAGCCAGAGAGATTTTAAATTCAAGCACAATAGTTAAGAAAATTTCTGTTTTTTCTCTTAATGGTTCTTTGATCTATTCTACCGATGCCAAAGAAAAAAAATCGCTTAAATCAGATAGGCTTTTTGAGACAGCAAAAGACATAAAAATTCCTGTTGGGATTGTGGCTTATCCAGATAACAGTCCGCCTGAGCTTATTATGGGGGAAAAAATTTCAGATAAGATAATAATAACTGTAATGGATTTAGGTTTTCTCAATGAGCAGTTGATTAAAATATCCCGGAAATTATATGGTTCTATTTATCTTGTAGATGGAGATAATAACATTATATTTGACTCAAATTATGATTATATTTTTAACTCCGGGACAAAGATAAATGAAAACATATCAACATTAATTTCTTCCCTTATTTCCAGAAATCTTTTCAGTTATAAAGGGATAATTTCAATAAATGGTGAAAAAACTTTAATAGCTATTTCCAATATTGAAGGCACTAAGTGGTGGCTTATTAATACAACTCATTATGAGAAGATGGTTGATATGGGGCTTATTTCCTGGGCAAAAAGGGTTGTTTATTTAGGTATAGCGCTTTTTATTGTTTTTAGTTATATTTCGGTTTTATTGATGGAAAGGTTTTATAACGCATAAATAATTTTGTGTTATAGTTTATCTTATTTTCCATTTTCAGGAAATATCCTGTAAGATATCTATACATACCTGTCTGCGTGCCTGCCTGAGCGAAGACACTCGCAGTCAGGCGGACACGCACAGGCAGGTTGGACTTTTCATTATTTTTAAATTGTTTACCTAAAAACCAATTTATTGGCGTTTTTCAATACCATAACATATAATCCATAAACCCTATCATTTAAACTCCATATGATGAATATTACCTTTCTGGACGGTTTAACTGCTATGTCCCCTCTCCTTTTTTGAAGAGGGTTAGGGTGAGGAGATTTCACCCTCACCTTAATCCTCTCCCATCAAGGGAGAGGAAAATTAAGTGTCAATAAGGGAATTTAATTTTTTCACCCTCATCCTTCACCTTCCCCCATCAAGGGGGAAAGGACGGTTTGACCGTCTAAGGAAGGTAAAACCAGGTTTTGTTTGGGTTAAAAAACAATTATCCACAGTTTAACCACGATCGTGTAAAATTAGTGGATGTTAATTTAAGGTTGCGGGTTAATATAATTT
The DNA here is from genome assembly GCA_036574205.1 of Elusimicrobiota bacterium. Taxonomy (GTDB): domain Bacteria; phylum Elusimicrobiota; class Elusimicrobia; order Elusimicrobiales; family UBA9959; genus JAAYVG01. Next base: position 71,037 of record JAINCQ010000028.1, read on the forward strand.
ATGTTTTTTTAGTTATATTTGTGTTTTTAAATAATAAATCCTGCTTAATTAATAAAACTTATTAGGTCTTTTCAATAATCTAAATTAGTATTGTAATACCAATTTGACAGCTTATATATAACTTTAATAGAATATATATTAGTGGAGGAGAGATGTGGAATTATACCGAAAAGATGATGGAGTATTTTAGAAATCCCAAAAATGTTGGGGAGATTGAAAATCCTGATGCGGTTGGCGAGGTTGGAAGCATTGTTTGCGGTGATGCCTTGAAATTGACTTTAAAAGTAGATGAAAAAACTCATAAAATACTGGATGCTAAATTTAAAACATTTGGGTGCGCAAGCGCAATAGCCTCATCAAGCGTTTTGACTGAAATGATTATAGGTAAGACTCTTGAGGAAGCGTCTAAAATAACAAATCAGGATATAGCTGATTATTTGGGGGGGTTGCCTGAGCAGAAGATGCATTGCTCAGTTATGGGGATGGAGGCTCTTGAAGCGGCTATAGATAACTATTACACGAAAAAAGGAGGCAAAAAAATAATAGGAGAACAGGATAGGATTGTTTGTAAATGTTTTAGTGTTACAGAAAAAACGATTTTAAAAGCAATAGAGCTGAACAACCTTAAAACTGTTGATGAGGTTACTCATTTTACAAAAGCCGGCGGAATGTGTGGAAAATGCAAGGGTGAGATAGAAAAGCTTATAAAAGATTTTTGGGCTGCAAAAGTGAAACTAAGTTTTGAGGAAATGACTGTTGTGGAAAAAATTAAGGTAATTGAAAAAATTCTAAATGAAGAGATAAACCCCAAACTTAAAAATGATGGCGGACTGCTTGAGCTTGTTGATGTAGATGGCAGTAAAATAAAGGTAAGGTTTTTAGGCGCCTGTTCAAGTTGTTCGTTAGCCGGAGTTACCTTTAAAGAAGTGGTTGAGAAAGAACTTAAAAATAGGATAAATGGCGATATAGAAATAATTTTAGTTTAAAGTATTGGAGAAATTTATGGATAAAGTTATTTATTTTGATAATAATGCGACTACAAGGGTTAGTGATAATGTTAAAGATGAAATGGATAAATTTTTTACAGAATTTTACGGAAATCCATCAAGCATGCACTATTTCGGCGGGCAGGTACAAAAGTATATGGATGAGGCAAGAGAAAAAGTGGCGGAGCTTTTGGGATGTATGCCTGAGGAGATTGTTTTCACAAGTTGTGGAACTGAAAGTGATTCTACGGCTATATATAGCGCATTAAGGGTAAATCCGGATAAAAAACACATAATAACAACATCCGTTGAACATCCGGCGGTTTTAAATCTTGCCAAACATCTTGAACAACAGGGATACAGGGTAACATATCTTCAAGTAGATAAAAATGGAATGATAGATTTAAATGAACTTGAGAAATCAATATCCTCTGATACAGCAATTGTTTCAATTATGTGGGCTAATAATGAAACAGGGGTGATTTTTCCGATTGAAAAAGCTGCTGAAATAGCTAATAGAAAAGGTGTTTTATTTCATACTGACGCAGTACAGGCTGCGGGTAAAATACCTATAAATCTTTCTAAAACCAAAATAGATATGCTCTCAATTTCAGCTCACAAAATCCACGCTCCAAAAGGAATAGGAGCGCTTTATGTAAGAAAGGGGGTTAGATTCTCTCCTTTTTTGATAGGTGGACATCAGGAGAGAGGAAGACGTGCCGGAACAGAAAATGTTCCTTATATAGTAGCTTTTGGTGAAGCGGCGCGTCAGGCAATGGAGAATCTTGAAAAAGAAAATAAATATGTTAGATCTTTAAGAGAAAGACTTGAAAAAGGGATATCCGAAAGGATTCCAAATATAAGAATAAATGGTTTAAATTCTCCGCGCCTTCCAAATACTTCAAGCATAAGTTTTGAGTATGTAGAGGGCGAGTCAATAGTCCTTCTTTTAAGCGAAAAAGGGATATGTGTTTCTACTGGTTCAGCATGTTCAAGCGGTTCGCTTGAGCCTTCCCATGTTCTTATGGCTATGGGAATACCTTTTACATATGCTCATGGAACTATAAGGTTTTCTTTAAGTACTTACAATACCGAAGATGAAGTTGATTATGTTATAGATCAAACTGCAAACGTAATCAAGAAATTAAGAGAAATCTCTCCTTTTAGTGATTTAAGACCTCGTTTTGAAAATGAGAAAGAGATTCATCATTGATTTTTTATTTGGAGATAGAATGGAAAATACGCTTTTAAACAGTATTGAGTATAAAATTGTAAAGACAAGGTTTGGGATCTGGAAAAGCTTTGGATATCAAAATGGCAATTCATATCATGAATTTATTTCGGATTCAAAAATATTTGGCTTACCAGTTTTTCATTATACCTACGGTATAAATCCTGAAACTGGTAGACGTAAGTGGGCGGAAGGTTTTATAGCGCTTGGAAGGTTTGCGCGTGGTGTTATTGCTATAGGACATATAGGGATTGGAGTTATTGCATTCGGACAGCTTTCGCTTGGTTTTTTAGTTTTTGCTTAGGCATCTATTGCTTTTATTTCGCTTGGACAGGTTTCAGTTGGTCTTTTTTTTGCATTGGGACAGTTTGCGCTTGGCTATGTTGCAATAGGACAATTAGCAGCTGGGAAATATATAATAGCGCAGAAAGGTTTTGGTGAATATATTATCACCTCCGGTATAAAAGAGGCTAACATTGGAGATATCTTTAATTTTCTCAAGTCCACTTTTTTAAAATTTTTTTATAAATAGTAAAATATTATTAATAAATTTGGGATGTTTTTAATTTTTGGAGGCTATATGTTTAGGATTGTGTGTGTTGTTTTCTTAACAGTAAACTTATTATATGCTGAAAAAATAGAATTGAAAGATGGAAGCGTAATATATGGCGATTTTGAAGGGGTTATGGATGATTATTATGTTATCAGAACAAAATATGGGATTTTGAGTGTGGCAAAATCGGAACTTTTGACTCCACCTGATATTCAAATAGCCACAGGGGTTATTAATGGCAACAAAGGATATGAACTTAAAATAATAATAAAAAAATCAAGCGATGTATATACAAGATTTTTTTACGAAAATGATGTTATAACATCAACGCAAGTATTATCTTTAACAGGCGTTATTATTTCAAGCTCTGGATTTGTTAAAGATGGAATATATTATGAATATGATGAAAGTGGTAATTTGATGGCTGAAAGAACAATAAAAAATTCTCTTGACAATGGTCCAGTAATAGAGTTTTATCCAGATGGCATAGTAAAATCACGTATTGATTTTAAAGACGGGAAGATAAATGGAAAAGCTTTTTTTTATACTCCAGATTCTAAATTGATACTTGAGCAAACATATTCAAATAATGTCCTTGATGGTTTTTCCATAGAATATGATTTAGATGGTAATGTTAAATCCAGAGTTTTATATTCTCAAGGAAAAATAGCGGATAGTATAGCGAAAAAAGACGATAGTGAGAAACAACCTGACGAACAGCTTGAAAATAAAATTATTGAAAATCCAAAAAATATCTCAACAGATAGGATTTCTACAAAGGTTATAAAAATAGCTCGCGGCAAAAAAATTTTTCTATATAAGAATAATAAATATACGGGAAGTTTTTCCATAGATGGAGATTATAATGTCATAGATATTAATGGGAAAATATCTAATGGAGAAATTATTGTTGAGGACGGGAAAACTAATTTGATTTTTAACTTCTCCAATAATTGGCCAATCAGCCTTAAAATTGTCATGGGTGGGGTTATCAAGGATGATTTTATATACGATGAAAATGGCAGGGCGAAAAGAAAATAAAGACACATGATTCTGCTTGATAGGAGAAAATATTAAGGTTATGTAAATGGAAATGATATCTCAACGACTGCTCCAGTTGAATCGTTATAAATTTTAAATTCTCCATTGTGTTGTTTAACTATATTATATGATGAATAAAGTCCAATCCCAAGTCCTTTTTCGTCTTGTCTAAAAGACTTAAATGGTTCTATTTTTTCAATTATTTCTTTTGGAAAGCCGGGTCCATTGTCTGAGATTTTAATTTTTAGGTTGTTCCCTGATTCCTCAATCAAAATTTTTATAACTCCATTTTTTTCAGGAAGAAATGATTTAGAGTTTATAAGAATGTTAAGCAACGCTCTGGTTATAAGAAGGGGATTTCCTTTTATATTTTTCCTCCTAGATTTATCCATAAATTCAATCTTTGCGCCGGCTAATTTTAAAGCCGGTTTAATTGTTTCAATTGCCTGGTTGACTGGTTCAGTTATATTGATAATGGTCATATCGTAGGCGTTGGATTTTGCGGAGTTTATCGCGTAATAGATAAGATTGGCTGACATCTTAGAAGCATATTTTATTCTCAATATATCTTCTTTTGAAAATGTTTCATTTCTTTCAATGATTTCCATCGTGAGGTTTATGATTGTTAAAAAATTTTTTATATCATGCATTGAAGTTGAAATTAACTCTAATTTTTCCTCAATTTTAGGATTTTGAATTTCTGTTTCAAAATTTACTGCATTTGCCATAAGCGCTTCTATTTCTTTTTTTTTGGAAATCACCTCTTCTTCAAGCATATACTTTGCCTTTACCTCTTTGCATATTATATATCCCCCACCTATAACTATAAAGCCTTCAATAAAACATTTTCCAACATTTACCAAATCTTTATATGGCTGGTTCATATACATAAAAAACATCCCCAGAGCGACCATAATAGAAATAATCCAGAAGTAAAAATATGTTCCTGTCATAGAAACTGTAAATATTGGAAGGAGTAAAAGAACCCAGAAATAAGAGTCTAATTGTCCTGAAAGATTAATTATTGAAAATGCAAGAATAAGATTTGTTACGGATATTAAAATTATTGCAAGAGGATTTATGTATAATTTGTTATTCAAATATCTATTAGTTGCAAAATTAATTACCATCAAAAACATTAGCGGATATAGTATTTTGGGGTAAATTATTTTGGGATTTGATTTAAAAAATAAAGCGATCGTAAAAATAAATACTGCAAATATAAGCTCATATTTATTTTTTTGAAAAATTTGGAATTGGATTGTTTATTTCCGGAAAAATTTTCATCTATTATATTATAGTATTAAATAAAGAAAAAAATACATATGATGTAGATTGTTTTATTATTTCTTTCTATTTCGTAAAATAAAAGGCTCAAGAGTGGATATGGTCGTATACAGTTATCAAATTCAACATCTTCATTTGTTAAATTGAATGCTTCCTGGATTTTTGTAAGGTCCTTATTTCTTTCTTTCTAAAGTTCTTTGTCCGATACGAATTGGTCATAAAGATTAGAATTACCATTTAAGTAGTGAATTTTTATCCTGCTTTTTGAGAAGTTTCCGTTGATGTTCAGTAACATCCTTAGTCACTAATATCTCTTTTTTTCTGCTTGATACAATTCATCAGACAGTTTAGCTTCTAACTTAGCGATCTCAGGTTTGCGTGCTATTTCACAATCTCTGCAAAGCATACCTCTGGCAGAAAAGGATAGTTTCTTAGCACACCTTTGACAAAATTTCATCATTTTTTATCACTTCCAATTTTTATAATACCCTGAAGTCAATTGCAGAAAAAGTTTTGCATGCTTGCGAAGTTCTCTTTAGGCAATTTAGTGACGCGTCGCAAACACGTTGCCATATACTATTGGTCGTTTATCATTATTGTCGAAAATTTTCCATCATTTATTTGAATTTTGAAAAGTATTTATCTATTTCTGGCCTCAACTCTATTCCTACTCTTTCAAAACAATTCAGTAACTCCAAATAAGCGCCTTCCCCTCCCAGAAAATCCCAAAATTCCTCTGCAACCTTGAGTTCATTATCTAAATCCAGCATTCCTTTTAGTGTCCATCTTTCATAAGGTTTTGGTTCGTATGGATTGTAAGGAATGGCAACATACTAATGAATATTCGCATCTGGATATTTTGATAAATAGATTGCTATCCATTCCATTAATGTCCGCTTAAAATCTTTAAAATTGCTAATATTAGGTTTAGCTGTTTTTAAATCGAACAGATGTATGCTTCCATCTTTACTTTTAACAAACAAATCTACTTTAACTGTTCTTAATTTATTAATCTTAACCTTTACGCAAACTTTCCTTATCCTTTCAATTTCCTCTGTTTTGTTTGGAGTTCTACCTGTTGTTAGTTCGTTTATGATATGTTGAATTTCATTTTGAGCCTCTTCACTTATCGTATCACCTACCACAAATTGTTTTTGTGCAACAGGAAATCTTAAACCTGCCAATGTTTCAGCCACAGGTTCAAAAATGGAAATACCAAAAGTGGTGTTTAGAGAATGGATAAAAGAAAATAACGCCATCCTATCACGACCAAGTAGGCGATAATGAAATGGCATATTACTGGTTTCTGGTTTATATGTTAAAAATTTATTCCTTAGACTTTCTCTAATAGTATTTTCAACTTTTTTTATTTGTTCTTTTGTAAGAGCCATTTTTCATCTTTCCTTTAAATGAAATATTGATTCTGTGTAAGGAGTATTCCTATCTTTCTCCACTCTATTAAGGACTGGCCTCTTGAATTGATTGACAATTTTCATCCCAGCCAATTCTGCAATCTTAGGATAAAGATGAAATTTATCATTAGCCACTAAAAAAATATCATAATCATTTTGAAGATATTTCTTGCAATTTAGAAGAACCTCTGCTATGTTTCTACTATAAGAAATTCTTTGAGCTTCTCCCTGACCTTGGGATAGAGAGCCTATCTCTAAATCATCATTACGTTCAAATTCAAATATTTCATATGCATACGCATGTTGTTCGTGATAATCAATAAGTCCAACATAAGGTGGGCTTGAAAATATCCCTCTTATTTTTTGTCTTAATAACATTTCTGCAAACTCAGTGTCTCTTTTTTTAATTTCTTCGTAAATATTTATTGTCCTTGAGTCTCCGCATAAACAGACCTGAATTGTACCTGTTCTTAATTTATCAAATTCTTTAAGTCGATTTAGTGTATCTACTGTATAAAATTCCCACCATTTTGTGATAGAAAATATTGGTTTACAAATTTTTCCATGCTTTTTGCAATAATATGGAGTAGTAACTGGTTCTTTTAGGGTAGCTAAATCTGCATGTGTCGTTGCTCTACAAGAGCGTACAGTTCTACTTAAAACAATGGTTAAAACTTTCTTTACATCCATGTTATCTATCTTTTTTATTTCTTGTGCTAAGAAATCTATCTCTTTCCTTACAGGTTCTAAGAACCACCTATCTAAAAAACTTTCATTTTTATCCTGTCTTATTTTGATATGATACCTTTGAATCAACTCATTATAAATAGTAAGAAACTCTTTTTCTTTCTCTTTGGAGTATTCATCTTCATTGATTGTTCTACTGGCAACTTTCCTTTTATATTCTGGCGATGGAAAATATTTAATGTTAAATTTTGCAAGTTCTGATAGTAAATGTTCTTCAAAAATAATATTTTTTTTATTCTTCTGAAAGTCTTTTAATTTTGAAGTTAATTTGTGAATTGTGTCTGCAATTAAAATTAAATTATGCTTTTCAACTTTTACATTAGAAATTAAAACATTGAAAGAAGAAATATCTATTCCAATGGCATGCATTCCTAATTCGTTTGCCTGAACTAATGTTGTTCCACTTCCACAAAAAGGGTCTAATACTATATCACCTTTATGAAAGTATATCTCTTTCTTATACTCATCCGTGTGAGAATCAAGGAAATACTCTACTAATTGAGGAATAAATTTACCCTTATAAAGATGTAACCTATGAACATGTTTTGTCCTTTCTGCTTCCTTATATTGGACAAATGAGATATGCCAATTAACATCTTCTCCTAATACCTTTTTCCAATCTTTTTCCCTAGAAAAAGAATCATAATAATTTTTTAATTCCTCTATATCTATGAGAGGATTCCCATCAGATCCATATCTTTTTATTCTTCCGTATTGAATTAGATAAGATATATTTGAAAGGGTAACTTTGCGACCTGTATATTGAGAAGCCAAAATACTTGCCTCTTTTAAATTAATCAATTTCTTATCTTCTTCTCTAAAAGATGTAAATTGGTTCATTGCTTAACTTCTCCCTTTTTGTCTTTTGCTATTTAATTTTGCCAATAACAGCTTGATAAACTTTTCTTCTTTTTTCAAGCGACCAATTGCGTATAACTCGTTCATATCCGAATCAGTTTCGGATATACCATTGATTTTGGGGTGATATCCAAAGCAGTTTAGATACTCCGAATGTAGCTAATCCCTTTAACTTGGAATATACTCTTTTCGTGGGCCCGGTAGGACTTGAACCTACGACCCATCCGTTATGAGCGGATTGCTCTGACCGACTGAGCTACGGGCCCTGATAACTATATTATATTTTTTTTGAAAACAAATTCAAAATAAATTATATATATTTGCAAACTTTTATCTTTATCCACAGTTTAACCACGGTCGTGTAAAAGTAGTGGATGTTATTTTTATGAGATTATGGAAATTTATCTAATATTTTCTATTTTGCTTGCAATCTTAATCATATAGTTTAGAAAGGATAAAAATTTTTTTCATAAATAAAATATAAAGAATCTCCTAAAGACAGTTTTTTAGTAGTGTTAAAAGCCAATTTAGTTAGAGTTTTTCAATAGACCCTAAATAGTTTCTAAGATCCTTCCAGAAGGAGGAATAAGTTTTTGACACAGAATCTTTATCTTTTATTTTAATTTCTGGATTATTGATTATTTTAAGTAAGCCACCAATCATTGCAACTCTATGGTCTTTTTGTGGATCAAGGCTTTTGATTTTTTTAAAATCAGATGGTCCAATTATAGTTAACTTATTTTTGGTTCTTTTAACCCTAACTCCAAGTTTTTTAAGAATTAAAAATATATTTGAAAATCTGTCAGATTCTTTGTTTTTTAAAAGGTTTATATGGTGTATTTCGCTCTTCCCCTTAGCTTTTGCCATAATAAGGGCAAGTGGCATAATCTCATCTATCATAGTAGTTATATCTTCTTTTATAACTATTGGTTTTAAGTTTTTTGGTGGTTTTATATGTATATCTGCTATTGGTTCATTTGATATAACTTTTTTGTTTTTAAACAAAATCTTTGCCCCCATTTCAGATATTGCTTTTAAAAATCCAATTCTTTTAGGGTTAATACCACAGTTTTTAATAACTATTTCTTTTTTTAATAACAAAGCTATTGTAATAAAAACAGCAGCCTGTGATATATCCCCTGGAACTTCTATATTTTTCGGAGTTAATTTATTTTTGGTAATGTAAATACTTTTTCCGGCTTTATGTGTAGTTATTCCAAACACTTTTAAAATCCTTTCCGTATGGTCTCTTGTTAAAAAAGTTTCTTTTATTTTTATAGGACCGGAATATAATGATGCTATTAATAAAGCAGATTTTGTCTGAGCTGAACTGGTTTTAAAATTTAGGGGTTTTAAAATTGATGGATATGTTTGAATCGGTAACTTAAAATTATTATGTTTTATTTTAGCCCCCATTTTTTTAAAAATCAGTATATCCTGTTTAAAACTTCTTCTTAAAATAGTCTTTTGTCCATTTATTTTATAGGGAAATTTTTGATTTAAAAGAATTGGAAGCAAAAGTCTTAATAGAAGAGCAGATTCTCCAACGTTTATTTGAGCTTTTTTAGCACCATATTTGCCGAACCCTTTTATCTCAATAGATTTTGAGTTTATTTTTATTTTAGCTCCAAGTCTCCTGAGATTTTTTATTGTATTTAATGAGTCCTCTGATATAAGCGGATTTAAAATTTTTATTTTTTTATCTGAAAGCGATGAAAGAACAAGATCTCTTATTGTTATTGATTTATCTGGAGGGGGGATGTATATTATTTTATTTTTCATCATCCGTATTAATCTTCAAACAGAAATCTATTGCTTTTAAATAAGAGTTTATGCCTTCACCCAAAAAAGTTTTGATACAGACATCTTTTACGACGGATTTTCTTCTAAATTTTTCGCGTTTATTGATATCTGAAAGGTGAACCTCTATTGTTGGAATTCCGCATGCTTTTATGCAATCCCTTATAGCATAGCTATAATGGGTAAATGCCGCGGGGTTTATTATTATAAAATCCGCCCAGTTCATTTGTTTTGTTATTAAATCTATTATCTCGCCTTCATAATTTGATTGATATATTTTTATCAAAACATTTTTAGACTTTGCATAACTTTTTAATTTTTTATTTACTTCTTTAAGCGAAAGCTTGCCATATATTTCTGGTTCCCTTTTACCAAGGAGGTGGAGATTAGGACCGTGTATGATTAATATTTTTTTTCGCATAACTCCTCATATGTTTTTGATAATATTGAAGGATCAATGTTTATAGCAGGTTTAATTTTCTTTTTCTTTAATACAAGAAAATAATTATTAGATCCTTTATTTTTCTTATCATAAGTTATTAATTCAGAAAATCTTTTAAAGTCAGATTTTTTAAAAGGAAATGCTGGCTCATAGATTTTGAATATTTCGCTAAATTTCTCCTTTTTATAGTTTATAAGTCCTAAATTTTTTGATAAAAGTACTTCATATATAACACCATAATATACTGCATCGCCATGAGAAATGTCATATAACTTTTCAAAAGCATGAGCGGGAGTATGTCCGAAATTTAGAATTTCTCGCTTTCCATTTGAATCAAAAGGGTCTTTCTGGACTATATCGGTTTTAAATTTGACACATAAATTTATGGAAGATTTAATTGCCTGTGGATTTTTAGTTATTACTGATGGCAGAAGTTTTTTTAGTTTTTCTGATGTTTTTTGTGGGGTTATTAAGATGTATTTTACCATCTCGCCTATCCCGTTAAAAAAAGTTTTATTTTGTTTTAAGGGAAATTCCCAGTCTATGAGGACAAGCACCGGAAAATGAAAAGTGCCTAAAAGATTTTTAATTCCATTAAAATCTATTGCAGTTTTCCCGCCGATAGAGGCATCTATCTGTGAAAGAAATGTGGTTGGGACAGATATCCATCTGATTCCACGCATATAAAGCGAAGAGGCAAGGCCGACTATATCTGAAACCTTCCCGCCGCCAAATGCAAGAACAATAGAGTTTCTTGTTAATTTATTTTTGGCAAAAAAATTTAAAATACTTGAAAGCTCAGAAAGATTTTTGTTGCTAAGAGGTTGTAATTCAAAAACTGGATATGAGTTAATTTTTCTTTTTAAAAAAGGTTTTGCCATTGAATCTGCTACAATAACAAGTTTATCGTAATCTAAATCTGATAGTTCTTTTTTCAAATTCAGGTTCTCTAAAATTTTTATAAAAGAGTGTGTTGTTCTCTTAATTTTTAGTTTAATTTCCATAATATGCGGCTTTTATTTTATTAGTTATTTCCCTCAATTTTATTTCTTTTATTGTGATAAGAGCTTTTGAGTATTTTTTTAATCTTTTCTTATAAAGCGTAATTATCTTTTTTTTGGTTTCAGGATATCCTGTTAATAATGGGCGTGTGTTTTTGTTTTTTAAAAACCTTTTCTCAAGAATCTCAAATGGTGGATTTAAAAAGATTTCAAGCGCTTGTGGTTTTTTTGTTGGGAAGAATCCTCCTCCCGTGGCTATAACACAGTTTTCCTCTTTCAGAATTTTTGAAAAAATTTTTTTCTCAATCTTTCTAAAATTGGTGAATCCATATCTTTTAGTAAAATCTGATATTCTTCCATGTATTTTTTCAAACTCAGTATCAATGTCATAAAATTTAAGCCCTAATTTTTTTGAAATAGATTTTGCCACTGTAGTTTTCCCTGAGCACATAAAACCGTATAATATTATCTTTTTATATTTTGAAGTTTTTTTAGTGTTTGTCTTTTCCATATATTGAATGCTCTTTTTATTTCATTGAAATTTTCATTGCCAAATTTTAACATTATCTCATTTGCCAGTGTATATGAAACAACATGTTCACAGATTATGGCAGCTGCAAAAACTGAGGTTATATCACTTGTTTGTGATGATAGTTTTAGTTTCTTTTTAGTTTTAAGGTCATAGCTAATTACTTCTTTTTTAATAGAAGCCAGAGGTCTTGTTGCGGCTCTTATGATAATATCGTTCCCATCAGTTATGCCAGCTTCAATTCCCCCCAGAACAGCCGGATGCTTTATAACCTCAGTAACTTCCTTCTGACTTAATTTAAACCCATCTCCAAACTCAATGCCTTTTATTGAGCCAATTGTTAAAATTGCTGATGCAAGTTTTGAAGAGATTCTATCTTCACCCTGTGAAAAACCGCCAACTCCAGCCGGAAAGTTTTTTACTCTTATTTCAAAAACACCGCCAAAACTCAAACCTCTTTCTTCAAAATTCTTTATTATACTCTCAAATTTTTTATTATCATTTTCTCCATAACAGGATATAACCTTTGATTCTACTTTTATTCCAAGAAGTTCAATAAATCTTTTTGTAAAAGAGAATATGGCAACTCTTGCCGCAGTTTCCCGCGCAGATGATCTTTCCTTTATTATTTCTGCGTTATAATGGGAATATTTAATCATACCCGCAAGTTCACTATGGGTGGGGGTGAAGTAAGAATGCGGTTGGATTTGAGAGGGATTTGAATTTTCAATTAAAATCCCTATAGGCATTCCGGTTGTTATCCCGTTTTTAACCCCGCTTATAATTTCAAATTTGTCTGTTTCAGATTTCTGTCTTATTCCCCTTCCAGGACATTCTCTCCTTCTTTTAAGTTCATTGGCTATATACTGAGGGGTTATCCTTACACCATAAGGAAAACCATCAAGGATTGCAACAAGAAATTTTCCATGAGAATCTCCTGCTGTTAGATACTTCATAAATTCCTCTTTAAATATTTTATAAGTTTTCTATTTATATTTGAAACTAAAATTCCTGTGATAAATTTAAATCCCTCAATTGCTTGTTGGACTAAAATTTCAATGCCGTCTATATAATTTATTTTTTTCTTTTTTGCTTCACAAATTATATTGGTATCATTTTTATCATAAGCCCAGTCTACTAAAAGAGATAAGTTTTTAAAGTTTATATTGAGAGTATCATTTGAATACATCCCTATTGGTGTCGCATTTATAAATATATCATATTCTTTTTCGCATTTATTGAATCCAAAAACCTCAAACTTAAACTTCTTGCCAAATTTTTTACACATAGCCTTTGCTTTTTTTTCATTTCTTGCTGATATAAAAATTTTTTTTACGCCCATTTCACCAAGCGCTTTAATTGATGCTCTTGCAGATCCTCCACAGCCTGCTATAAGAGCTGTCTTGCCTTTAATCTTGTATCGGCTGATTAGTTTTTTGAAAGCAAGATAGTCAGTATTTATCCCGAAAGCTTTTGAATCCCTTATCTTTACACAGTTTATAGCGCCAATTTTTTTAGATAACGGTTTAATAGATGGGTGTTTAAATAGCTGTTCTTTAAATGGTATAGTTATAAAAAATCCATCATATCCATTTCCAATTATCTCATTAACTAATTCTTGACAATTTTTAGTCTCAAAAAGGGTAAATTTTAATTTAATTTTTTTCTCTCTTGCAATATATTCAAATATTTTTTTAGAAAGTGATTTTGAAAGTGGATATCCCAGCAGTCCCAGTTTTATCATCTGATTATATTCATTACCTTTTTAAATGTTTCTATATCTATTATCTGTTTTGTGTCTATTAGCGATTTTTCCGGGGTTATGCTTGTTTCAACCATAACTCCATCAGATATTCCTGCCGTTTTAGCTGCAAAGTTTATAACTTTTTTCCTGTCTTTTGCGCTATGGCTTAAATCGGCGATTATTGGTATTTTCAACTCTTTTTTTATTCTTTTTATTATCTCTAAATTTATTGATGCAATCCCATCTGAAAGATTATCTCCCCTTTCACATAAAATTATTTTCTTTGCGCCATATTTTAAAATATATTCAGCGGAATATAAAAATTCTCTTAAATTAGATTTTGGCTGCCTTTTTAAAAGAACCGGTAAACCTGAAGCTGCTGCTTCTTTTAAAAGCACATAGTTTTTCATATTTCTTGCGCCTATCTGGATTATATCGCATACTCCTGTTAATTTATCAATAACTCTATAATCCATAACTTCCATCACAAATGGGACTTTTAATTTTTTTCTTGCCTCTTTTAATTTTGAAATTCCTTTTTTACCAAACCCTTCCCATCCATAGGGTGAGCTCCTTGGCTTAAACAAAGGCGCCCTTATAGCGTCAACTCCAAGTTTTTTAAGTTCAAAGCCAGTTTTAATGAAGATATCCCAGTCATCTATAACACATGGCCCTGCTATAATAATTTTTTTTAGCGGGTTTATCGGATACTTAAAACGATATTTATATGAATAGACAAGTGGAAGCAGTTCATGGTTTTTAGCTTCTATTTTTTTAACTCCCTTTATATTTTCAAGTCTTGGGAAAATATTATAAACATATCCTGCTTTAAAGTTTTTCACTAAAAATTCACGGTTTTTATGTATTAAAATTAATTTGGGATCTATTTTTTTAATTTCCTCTGCTATCTTTTTCGGATTCCCATAAAATGTTATTCTCATTTTTGTAACTCTCTGGATTTTTTTATTATAACTGAAAAAATCTGTGAGATTTCATTTTTATATTTCCCTGCGTTTTTTTTAACATTTGTCATAACTTTTTTTTCTCTTGCTTTATCTGTTATTTTTAAACCAATTTTTTTCTTTACATCTCCTATCCTGGAAGATAAGTTAAATCTTTTTTTCAAAAGTTTTACCAGTTTGATATCTATTAAATCTATTTTCATTCTTAAATCTTTTATTTTATGTTTTACCATAGTTTAAAACAAGTCTTTTTATGTGCGGAGAATTTATAATTTTATTAATTCTAAAATAAGAGTTTTCTTTTAAATAAATAATTTCTCCGCTTTTTTCCTCTTCTAATTTTATAACATTTTTATCAATACAGCTATATTTACAGTTTCCTATTTTATACTCATATGGGCAAAACCTTGTCATTGCAAGATACTCAAATGGATAATAGTATGATAAAGGTATTTTTGAGTCTTTTAATTTTTTAACGATAAATTCTTCATCTGTTTCTACATATTTTATTCGATATTTTTTTATGAAATTTGAGAGAAAATTTATGTCCATCCTTAGATAATCATGCGAAATCGGCCTTGACAAAAGGACTTCAACCATAAATTCCCTTCTTCTTATTTCGTTTATAAATCCTATATCAGTGGCTGAGACCTCAACCTGAATTTTTGATTTTGTTAGTTTATTTAAGAGTAATATTGCTTTTTTTACATTGTTGTCATTCATAAGAGAGGTTGCAATAGTTAAATTTTTAATTCCATTTTCGTAAAGAAATTTTATGTGTTTAAAATCTGGAATAAGGTTAGCGCAAAAATTAGAGCCAGTATAGACTCTATCAAATTTTTTTAAGTATTTTATATTAAGATTATCAAAAGGATTTATTAAAATTGCTTTTTCTAACATATAAACCTGTATTTTAAAGAGAGTTTTTTGTAAATTTTATCATAGTCATTGACTGCTTTTAGCGCCTGGGATAAAAATTCATCTTCAGTTTTGGCTTTTTCCGCAATAGCTGAGATAAGCTTTGCTTCGGAAAATATTAGTTGTGTAAGATTAAACAGAGGGGATCTGCCTATTTTAACTATATTTACCCCAAGTTTATAAAACCTGTAAAATTGTCTTAATCTTTCCCTTGTAGAATATGTTGTCATTCTAAATATTTTCCCATCGTTTAAATAGGTTTTAAGACAAGCTGTTGAATCTTCTCCATGGCAGTTTAAAAAACATATCCCGTTAAACATCTTACAAGTTTCTCTATGTTTTATAAACATTTCAGTTTCTATTTGTTTTATTATATTTTTTGCTTCTTCCGGGGTTATTTGTTCACATAGCGCTATTCTTTTAATGCCGTAATTTTTGAAAAACTTAAGTGAATATGAATTGAGGCATAGGCTAAGCGTTGAAAGAATTGTAAAAAGTTTTAATTTTCTTTTTTTCAACTCCTCAAAAATTGCTATATCTTTGATTATAAAACCGTCAACCCCAGCCTCAGCTAGTTCTTCTATGGCTTTTATTGCTTCCCAGATTATTTCCCCCTGAACTTCGTTTGCCACATAAAAAAGTTTTTTCCTGCCCAATAATTTCTTTGCTTCTATAAAATCTTTTTGTTTTGAAAAGTTTGGCGCTTTTTCCACATGAGATGGTATATACGAAAGTCCGCAGTAAAATTCATCAGCGCCAAGTTTAAGGAATTTTTCTATTTCCTTTAAAGTTCCGGCTCCAACCTGGATAATCATAACTAAATTCTATAAAATTTATGTAAAATATTGTTTATGGAAGATAAGATTTTTGTAATTGCGGTAGATGATGATGATGTAATACTTGATATGTATAAGGGGGGACTTGTAAATTATGATGTTATGGTTTTTGACGAGCCTAAAAAAGCAAGGGAGTATCTTTTTGCAGGGAACAGAAAGCCTGATATAATCCTTATGGATATAATGATGCCTTCAGTGGATGGTATAACACTTATAAGGGAGATACATTCAAGCGATAAACTTTGCGACATTCCCATAGTAGCTGTAAGCGGGCTTTCTGATGCCGCCACATTAAACGATGCTATGCTTTTTGGCGCTGTGGATTATATTATAAAACCATTTGATATTGTTGAACTTTCAAACAGGATTAGGTCAATAGTAAAAAAATATAAAAACAGGAAGATGGAGGAAAGATGAATATTTTAGGGTTATTTGGAAAAACCGAGGATGGTTCGACAGAAAGGCTTATTCAGTATTCTTTCTTATATTTTGCTTTTTATGTAATTTATACAATGCTTACTAAAAGACTTCAGGAGCTTTATAAACTTAGTGGAACTACTTTTACAGTGTATAATACTATCGGGGGGATGCTAATTTGCATATTGGTTGTGATAGTTTTGAAGTGGTATAAATTTAAATCTTCAACTTATATAAAGTTTTTAGGTATTAATATGCCTAAAGAGTTTTTATATATAATACCATCCGGGGTTTGCACTGCTATTATTATTCCCACAACAACCCTTATGTATACTCTCCCAATTTCAGTTATGGTTGCTATGATAATAATGAGGGCAAGCATTATAATTATAAGCAGGGTTATAGATCAGATTCAGATATGGCAGGGGATATTAAAAAAGAAAGTTTACTGGGAAGAAAATGTGGGTTCTATATTTGCCATTTTAGCTTTAAGCGTTCAGTTATTTATAAAAATTCATACAGGGGATGATTTTAGGATTGATTTTTTTAAGGTAAATCCCGGAGATTTTGATTTTATCAGAAATAATGCTGCAATGATGATTCTTACTTTTTATCTTGGAGCTTATACTATCAGGCTTTACATAATGAATTATTATAAAAACACAAGACCAAAAGGCGCTGTTTATGATACGAAAGGTTTCTTTGCGATAGAGCAGATAGCAAGCACTGTAGCAATACTTCTGGCAGGTTTTCTTTATTATTATTTTGCTGAAGTTGATACAACTGTTGAAGGCTATAGCAAAACCTTTGCTTATCAATATAAATTTTCTTTTGATAATGTGCCTGAGAAATGGGGGATGATTGTTGCAAGTGGAATCCCTTTTGGTATGGCAGCCTTTTTTTCAGTATTTTTATTTATGTTTAAAGGAAGAACAGCAACCTTTGCCGGGCTTGTAAATAGAATAACCTCTCTACTTGCGGGAACCTTTTCTACAATATTGTTATGGCTTTTCTTTAATAAGAAGGCGCCTAAAAATGAGGATTGGATAGCTCTCATCCTTGTTTTTATTGCTATATATTTTCTTGGAAAAGGCGAAAAGAGGAGAGCCTGTGAACTTATTTCAAACAAAGAAATAGGAACGACAACAGTTAAATGTAACTAAAATTGATTATGTAGAGGTATATTAAATGAAAAATAATCGAGTAAATATAGTTGTTATCGGAACGGGATATGTGGGGCTTGTAAGCGGAACGTGTTTTGCGGAGATGGGGCATAGAGTTGTATGTGTGGATAATAATGAAAATAAAATAAAACTTTTAAAAAAGCTTAAAATGCCGATTTATGAGGAAGGGCTTAAAGAACTTGTAGAAAAAAATGTAAAAGCAAAAAATCTTTTTTTCACCACAAGCATAAAAGAAGCGATGAGTTTTGAAGGTAAAATAGCTGAGGCTGTTTTTATAGCAGTTGGAACTCCCCCCCGGGATGATGGCTCCGCAGATTTAAGCGCTGTTGAGAAAGTAAGCGCTGAGGTTGCTGTCAATATGCAAGATTATACTGTTATAGTGGAGAAGTCTACTGTTCCAGTTGAAACATGCTTGTGGATTGAAAAGACTATAAAACGATACAATAAGAAGAATATTCCATTTGATGTATGTTCAAATCCAGAATTTTTGAAAGAAGGTGTTGCAATAAATGATTTCTTAAAACCGGACAGGATTGTTATTGGAGTTCCCTCAAAAAGAGCAGAAGAACTTTTAAGAAAAATATATAAACCGCTTTCAAAATATCCAATGCTTATTACAGATGTAAAAAGCGCTGAGATTATCAAACATGCCTCAAATTCTTTCCTTTCCACAAAAATATCCTTTATTAACGCAGTTGCCAGATTATGCGAAAAGACTGGAGCAAATATAGATGATGTCGCAAAAGGAATGGGGCTTGACAAAAGAATTGGTCCTGATTTCTTGAAAGCTGGAATAGGATTTGGCGGATTTTGTTTTCCAAAGGACCTTGAAGCGTTTTACTGGCTTAGCAAGCAAAGGGGGTATGAATTTAATTTATTGAAAGAGGTAAAGAAAATAAATGATGAACAAAAAAACTGGATGGTGGAAAAGGTGGAATCTGAACTATGGAATATAAAGGGGAAAACAGTTGCAATCCTTGGCCTTGCTTTTAAACCGAAGACAGATGATATGAGATTTGCGCCATCAATAGATATTATAAATTCTCTTTTGGATAAAGGCGCTGTTATTAAAGCTTATGATCCAATAGCGGTTGAAAACGCAAAAAAAATATTTGGGAAAAAGATATATTATGCTAAAGACCCTTATGATTGTATTAAAGATGTTGATTGTATATGTCTTGTTACTGAATGGGATGAGTTTAAGACTCTTGATTTTGAAAAGATTAAAAAGATAGCAAAGCATCCTATAATTATAGATGGAAGAAATTTTTATTCTCCACAGAAAATAAGAGATATGGGATTCACTTATATATCTGTTGGAAGACCATAATTTTTAAATAATTAATGAGATGATCCTTGAAAAAAAAGGTATTGTTAGATTTTAATGGAGGGGTAATGAGAATTGTTATTACAGGTGGTTGCGGTTTTATAGGCAGTCATCTTTGCCGCTATTTTATCAATAAAGGGCATTATGTTGTCGCAATAGATAATTTATTGACTGGAAGAATTGAGAATGTAGAAGATCTTTTCCATACCGGGAGGTTTGAGTTTATAAAATACAATGTGACAAATTACATACATGTAAGTGGAAAGGTTGATGCCATTTTACATTTTGCAAGTCCTGCCAGCCCCATGGATTATCTGAAATATCCAATTGCAACCTTAAAGGTTGGCGCGCTTGGGACTCACAAAGCTCTTGGTTTTGCCAGAGAAAAAAAAGCTATATTTATGCTTGCCTCAACATCAGAGGTTTATGGCGATCCTCTTGTAAATCCACAACCTGAATCTTACTGGGGCAATGTAAATCCGACAGGTCCGCGTGGGGTTTATGACGAGGCTAAGAGATTTGCTGAAGCTATGACATTAGCTTATCACAGGTATCATAAAATGCCGGTCAGAATAGCAAGGATATTTAATACTTATGGTCCAAATATGAGGGTTGATGATGGTAGGGCCATACCAAATTTTATAACTCAGGCATTAAAAAACAAACCACTAACGGTTTATGGAGATGGGACACAGACAAGAAGTTTTTGCTATATTGATGATCTTGTTAATGGAATATATAAATTATTGATGAGTGATTTAAACGAGCCGGTTAATTTAGGAAACCCACAAGAGATGACACTTCTTGAAGTTGTTAAAAAAATAAAAGAGATTACAAGAAGTAAATCAAAGATAGTTTTCAAAACCGCGATGGTTGATGACCCTAAGGTTAGAAGACCGGATATTACGCTTGCAAAAAAACGCCTCAAATGGGAACCAAAAGTTTTGTTTGAAGAAGGGCTTTTAAAAACAATTGAGTATTTCAAGAAAGAAATATTATAATATTATTTGATGTGATGTTTTTGATATTTTGACGCAGTTTTGACGCAACAAAGATTTGGTCTTTGATATAATGAATTTACGAACAAATTATCCAAATTTTTTGTTTTGACGCAACAAAGATTTGGTCTTTGATATAATGTAACGATAAAAAATCGTTACAAGTTCACTGTTTTGACGCAACAAAGATTTGGTCTTTGATATAATCCCTTGTGTTCAGATTGCTGACAAGACTCCGTTTTGACGCAACAAAGATTTGGTCTTTGATATAATTCTTAATTAAATTCAAAGTATAAGTATTATGTTTTGACGCAACAAAGATTTGGTCTTTGATATAATTTTTCACGATTTGCTCCCTATCGAAAATCCGTTTTGACGCAACAAAGATTTGGTCTTTGATATAATCGCTGGGGTTTAATGTGCAGTATAGAGACGCGTTTTGACGCAACAAAGATTTGGTCTTTGATATAATTTTATCAACATTTTATCAACATTATTAACAGTTTTGACGCAACAAAGATTTGGTCTTTGATATAATTGACAACTATAAGAAATACGTAAGTGTTTTTGTTTTGACGCAACAAAGATTTGGTCTTTGATATAATCAAGACCCATATAAACGTTTTATCCTTCATGTTTTGACGCAACAAAGATTTGGTCTTTGATATAATTCAAAGGTTGTATAACGAAATTGTATCAGCAGTTTTGACGCAACAAAGATTTGGTCTTTGATATAATATCAACATTATTAACACAAAATGGAATTATGTTTTGACGCAACAAAGATTTGGTCTTTGATATAATAGGATTTCATAGTAGTGATTTTGACAAAAATTTAGTAAAAATGTTAGAATTTCTTTGTTGCGTCTTAACATAAAAAGGAAATTCGGACCTCTGCAATGCACGTCACGGATTATCCTTTACCAGAATTGAAGTTGCTCATAGCTATTCGGGTTGTTTGCTATATTTCGTTTACTATCTTTTATTTTATCTGAAATAGTTACCATCTGTCCCCATTGATTATCTGTTATAAAAAGACATTTTATACTTCCAGTATTTGGATTTATTTTTTTTAAATGAGATAAAAAACTTTCTTTTTTATCCAGTGTAACAGCAGCCCTTACATACACAGAGTATTGAAGCATCAGATAACCGGCATCTAATAAATCATTTCTAAATTTGGTGGCAAGTCTTCTTTCTTCTGCTGTATCTGTTGGTAAATCAAACATAACAAAAAGCCAGCCCATTCTATATTCACTCCTTTTATTTTTCTTCATAAATATGATCTATTTTAGGAATGTATAAAGCGCCGGGAAAAGCAGAATAAAAACAGTCTGCGACTGAAGATACATATCTATCTATTATCTTTGGCATTTTTAGTTTTTTACCATTATATTTAAAAAGTAATGATGTAAATTTTTCAGCCACTACTTTAATAAATTCCCTTATATCTTTTTTAGGATTGTTTTTCTTAAATTCAAATAAAATTAAATCACAAAATGGTCTTAGTGGCTCCATTAAATCATATAACAAAGGCTCTGATTTAAATCTATATTTATGATGAATTCCAAGTAATGGATTAAGCCCATGCGCTATTATTTCTCTATGGCAAAAAGCTCCCATAACAGCATAGGCATAATTCAGCATTTGATTGACTGGATGTTCTGCACCTTTCTTTTCTCTTTCTTTTGGTTTTTTATGCCCAAATTTAGAAAAATATTTTTTCCAGTAATGTCTTGCGCAATTTCCTTCATCTATATTATTGCTTTTTAAAATCTCATAAAGATTGTGAGTCACATTTAATTTATCTAAAACTTTTGCTTGATTTTCAATTTTTGCTTTTATTATTTTTTGCCATAAAGAGGAAGAAAATTTTTCATCTTTTTGTATTTGTTTTTCAAAAATTTGTGAATGGACTATGCCTGAAAATCCAGAAGTCTTTCCTATTGGTCGATAATTTTCATCGCAATGAATGATTACTGCTTTATTATTGATTAAATGATTTAAACTTTCACCGGAAAAGGAAATACCTCTTGCAGCTACAATAACTGCTAAAATATCATTTAATGGTGCTCTTTTTTCTCCTTCTTCGCTTTTTAATACTAAAAATCCTCTATCTACTGAAAGATAACTATTATGGGTTAAGATATGTATTATATGATACGACATTACTTATTTTGTAATGTCTTATTTTATCAAAAATATTAAATTTTTTTTAAATAACAGGATGCATTAAGCCAATATCTAATAAATATTTTATATTAACTTTCCATTCCTTTGAAAAATCTATAGATACTATTTTTGTAGAATTGTCGTGAGAAATGGTTGTTAAATAATAATTGCCAATAGGTATAATATCCTTATTAGCTATTCTAACCTCTCTTTCTATTTTCACAAGCATACCTGAGCGAAAATAATATGCTTCTTTATATTTGTTTTCTAATAATCTTCTTTTTTCATATAAAGATTCAAAAGCATAGATTGGTTCTCTTTCCCATTTACCTTTTTCGTTTTTATATACAATATATCCAAAAGACTCTTTTTTTTGTTTTAAATACTGTCCTGGCATTTTACCTTTTATAAATTCGCCAAGATTTTTAATTTTTCCAGATAAAAAGTCTTTTATATCTTTTTCTTTTATCTCAGAGCTTGCCTTAAGTAATATTTTTTTGGGTTTTCCACCTGCAAAATAATTATCTAAAAACTGTTTCCATTCTTCTTGAGTTGGATTTGTATTTAGTTTCTCACTGAAGTCTTTTCTTATCTTTGGACTGAATATCTTATCAACATATTTTTTAGCTGTTGCTATGTCATAATAGCCTTCAATATTTTTTACATCACCAACAAAACGGGTAACAAAAACATATTTATCTGTTCCATTTATTTTTCTCAAACCATATATAGTCTCAGCAAGTTTAGGTTTTTCATACCTTATATATTCAGGAAAGCACTTTTCAATATTTTCTTTACAATAATCAGGGGTAAACCATACCGGGAAAAAATCTTTTTTCTTATCATTCATACTTATTTCAGGCAGCATAGATAAAACAAGAGCGTCTAAAGCATGATGTCTTGGATTATCTCTGTTTTTTTCGTCTATTTTTCCAGATAAAACAAGCTCTTTGTATTCATCATCATTAATATTTGGATATAAAATTCTATCCAATTTATAAGCATTTCTCATTTTGGCTGTTAAAGCGCCATTTGCTACTATAACTTTTTTAGTTGAACCTTTTGTAGCCTGTTCCCATCCAAAAAATAAATGACATATCTTCTGAGAAAGCTTTGCTATATAGGCTGTTTCAGCAAGATGAGTGTATTTATCCACCAGTTCTCTGGCATCTGAAGATATTAATAGATCTTTTTTCTTATCATTAATCTTTAATCCATCTATTCTCCTTAAATATTCATTCCATCTATCTGTCTTACTTAGCCATTCATAAGGTGTTCTTTTCCCTTTTTCCTCATTGTTTTTTCTTGATGTGAGAACTTTATTTATATAAGCATCAGGTCCACCATCTTCCCGTGGAACTATATGATCTATTTCATAATTATCTATCTCTGTCTCTTTAATACTTTTCCCATCATATATATCAATTCCGTCCTGTTCTCTAAATAATTTAACCTTTAAAACAGATTTTTTCCCTTTTAAACCTAATTCTTTAGCCTGATTAAAAGCTAAGTCATTTTCTTTTCTGTTTTTATTTTGTTGAGAAATAATTTCTTTCCTTCTTTTCTCACTGTAAAATCCCTCTTTCGGGTCTCTTACAAATTCAATAATTATTTTTTCTGGCTCACCATATTTGTTTTTTAATTCTTTAATCTTGTTATAAAATAATATCAATCTGTGTTTAACCACTGGATTTGTAATTTTAGATATTATTTCATTAATTTTCCCTTGTCTTTCTTCTTCATTTAATTTTGCTTCTTCTTCCCTTGTATCAGGTATATAAAAATTATAATCATCTGGTAGTTTTGAAAGAAAACTATAATCTTCTTTAATTAGTCCTTTTTTAGGATCCGTATTAGTAAGGTTACTAATTTTTTCATTATAAAGCTCTGATGGTTTCTTGCCGGATAATATCAACTCTTTTATTAATCTTAAAGCTGGTCGGCAAAAACTTGATCTTCCACTTGTTTTAGGCGCATCTATTTTTTTCTGGGAAGGATTAGGAACTGCATTGAAATTTTCTTTTAGATATTTGGCCCATTGTTTTTCAGTAACTTTTAATTTATCTTTAAATTTTTCAAATATTTGTTGTATTTGTTTAGGGTCAAATCTTTTCTCTTCACCAGTTAAAATGTCAAGATAACTCATGTTTTTTATTTTCATTAAAAAAGTCACTTCTTTATTCAATTCATCCTTGGCTTTGCATACATTAAGTCTTGGAATTAAAACACATTTTGAAATAATTCTATTATCAAATCTCGGAGTTTTCTGTGAAAGAAGTCCCTGCCATTCCCAGTCTCTGCCTCTGTATTTCTTGTAATCTTT
Source organism: Elusimicrobiota bacterium (assembly GCA_036574205.1). GTDB lineage: Bacteria > Elusimicrobiota > Elusimicrobia > Elusimicrobiales > UBA9959 > JAAYVG01. Next base: position 95,805 of record JAINCQ010000028.1, read on the forward strand.
TAAATTATAAGCCGCATATTTGCTTTTTGAAGGACCATAAAGAATATAGTCTAAGTTTTCTTTTAAATAAGGATATTGCTCTCCTGCTTTTATTAACATATCTTTTATTTCTTTTTCAATAAGTTCTCTTGGAATCACCACTTCTACTTTGCCATCTTTATTTCTAACAGGAGCAGGATTTTCTGAAATTCTTTTAGTCAAATTATCGGGTTCTTCTTGAGACCAGATCTCCATTTTATATGCTTCATAATAGCAAGGATAATAAAACTGTTTATTATCTCTAAATATGTTTTCAAGTTCTTTTTTATATCTTTCTACTGCTTCTTTGTTTTCTTTCTCATCAGTATTTTCTTCGGTTTCCTCTTCAACATTTCTTTTAGGTTTATTTATCCATGGCAAATCTGGATCATATCCTCTATGTTGTATGGCAGACCATATGGCTTTAAAAATTTGCCAGCCTTCTAATTTTCTTCCCTGTAAAAGAGCTATTCTTAATAAAGCTGAATTGTATATTGTATTATCTCCTTCTTCTGGAAACTCACGGGACATTCTCTCATCAGGTTTTATAAATACGTTTCCTTCAAGATGTCCTGTTTCTAAAACTTCAATCCCTGCTTTTTTCGCCTGTTCTTTCCACCATTCTTCCCTTTTTTTATGAGCGATTCTTGTTCTTATCTGTCTTCTTCTTTCTCGTGCTTCTTTTAAAGTAGCAAAGTCAGAGGGTAATAAATCAACATCTAAATTTAAAATTTCTTTTTCTTTTCTTACACAGGTTCCAATACTTCCTGTACCTATATCAAAGGCAAATATTGGTTTATTTTCCATATTTTTCTCCTTGTATTTATAATAATTTTTATTAACTAAACATATTTTACTATTTTTAGGATTCTATTTAACTTTTTAGTCTTTGTTGCTATGTAAGATATTTATACATACCTGTCTGCGTGCCTGCCTGAGCGAAGACACTCGCAGTCAGGCGGACACGCACAGGCAGGTTGAACTTTTTATGATTTTTAAATTGTTCATCTAAAAACCAATTTATTGGCGTTTTTCCGATTCAATTATTTATGGCGTTTTTCAATACCATAACATATAATCTACAAGCCCTATCATTTAAACTCCATATGATGAATATTACCTTTCTGGACAGTTTAACTGCTATGTCCCCTCCCCTTTTTTCACCCTCATCCTTCACCTTCCCCCATCAAGGGGGAAGGGACGGTTTGACCTCCCGGAGGTGAGCATCGAACTGACCGTCTCGCTCAGTCCAGTGTATTTTATCTTCAAAACAAAATCCCGTAATTTTACATGATCGTTGAAAAACTGTGATGATTGACCCGGAAAAACGCTAATGGAGTATTTAGATAAAATCATAAATCCAGTAGGTATAGTATCTTATACACCCCCTTGATTTTTGCTTAAAATGATATATAATATATTTATCACGATGAGAGGCAAGCCGAAGGGTTCCGTCCCGAGACAATGCCTCTCTTTTTATTTGTACTCAAGTTTCCCGCGAAGATCATTCATAAAACTAATATAAGGCATCATTTTTCTGAAAAGAGATGAGTAATGATTTTTATCTGGTATCAATAATTTTAACAATTTATCTTGATCTTTTAGATATTTCACTAAACAATAAAAATCTCCATCACCGGTTACAATGATTGCTTTTTCATTGCTCATTTATATTATTTTAACATATCAATACAACAATATTTTGTCGTAAAAATTTGGTTTAATATAGAATGTAATAGAAAAATCAGAAACATATTGGCCTGTTATTAAAATTATTTATATTTTTCTTTTATAGTTTTAGAAAATAAGACAGCATTATTGATTTGTTTGTTAAGTTTGCTAAAAAATTTTTAATAACTTTTTTTCCCAAGATAGCAGACACATAAATTCTTTTTAGCCCTTGTCATAGCAATGTAAAGTAACCTTTTTGACTCCTGTTTGTTAAATAAATCAGCATTTTGCGCGTTATAAACTAAAACATTATCGCTTTCAAGCCCTTTTGAACTGTGGACTGTTAAAACATAAATATTAGTATTATCTAAAAAGTTATTCATAAAACTTACATTAATGTTATTGGATTTTAAATAATTAAATAAATCTTCAGCATCTTTATGGATTAAACATAGAATAAAAATATCGCTACTATTTTCATTTTTCATTCTATCTTTTAGCCAGCTAAGCAAAAATTCTTTTTCTTTATTTATATTATCAAATTCTTTTACTTCTACAGGCGGACCTTCCCTTAAAACCTTCTCAGGCGCCAGATATTCAGAATCGTTGTCAGAGACCTTATTATTTTTCTCATCTAAATCCTTTATAATTGAATAAGAATATTCAAGTATTTGTTTTGTGTTCCGATAATTTGTTTTAAGGACTTTTGTCCTTCCAACTATATTTATTCCTAATTCTTTCCAGCTAACCTTTCTGTTATATATAGATTGGGAATTATCAAGAGCAATTAGTAAAGAATTGGTACTATCGTTTAAAAACTGTAATATAGTTTTATACCATAAATTTGAAAAATCCTGCCCTTCGTCTATTAATATTGCATCGTATTTTTTTTCTTTTATTAATCCGTTATTGCTTGCTTCAATCAATTTAGAGGGCAGAATCTTTTCCCAGTATATATCATCATAACTGGTTGCATTATCTAATTTGATTCCGCAGGAAGAAAGTTTTTTCAAACACCATCCGTGAAAAGTGTTTATTTCTATATTTTTATAATTCTTCAATAATCTTTTGAAATTGTTTGAAAGAGTTTTATTATAGCACAATAACAATATTTTCCAGTTTGGATATAACATTGATATATACTTGGCGCGAGCAATGAGTATTATTGTTTTCCCACTTCCTGCCACACCTCTTATCAGATAATGTCCTAAGCCCAGATTTTTAGCAATCTGTTCTTGCTTAACCTCTATCACCTTAACAATATCTTCATCAATATTTCCTATTGTAAGTTCGGGATAAATAATAGAGCGAATGATGTTTATTTTGTCTTTATCCAGAAATATTTTTCCGTAATGTTTATTCATTTCAAGTTTTATTTTTTTTATAAGCCTATCATCCTTTAAATCATTAGCACTGAAAATAAAATCGGAACCAAGTACTTCATTTAAATTGTTTGTAAAAAGAGACATTTTTTCAAAATCTCTGTCTGTTATATTAGTAAAAAGCACTCCACAACCCCATTTCAATGAGATATCGTATTTTTTAAAATAGTTGTGGCTTTTTATTAGATCTATGATTTTTAGGATATACTCTCGTGCCTGTTGGACAGGATTTTTAATTTTTTTTATCTGATCTCCAAAATCCACTGTAACTTCCTCTTTATTAATAGCTTTTATATTATTTATTTTCCAATCTTTAACTTCCAGAACAAATATTCCAAAATCAGGATTTATTATTATAAAATCCGGGTAATAGCCTGAGATAGGAATGTTATAGTAAACTATATAATCATCTGGTAATTTTTCTTTAAGGTACTCAAAAGTTTTTCTTTCTCCTGGTGTAATGTAATTATTTGAAACTGGTAATGTTTCAGGAATAATCAAAGCCATAATTTTATTATAACATTAAAGATATTTGAAATATGTAATTGATAATTTTTATATTTCAAATTCTGATAAATCGGTATTTCCGTCACAATCTTTTATAAGTATCTGATATTTTGATGATTTGAGAGTTTCAGTTATCGTTGTTTTAAAAGGAGATGAGGTAGTATCAAGGTATATTGAATTTGATTTTATTATTTCTCCGTTTTTTATAATTTCATAATCTATTTTTTTGCATCTGTTTTCTATTACATTAATGAAAACTTTTCCATTATTAGCTTTTATATCTGTTATTAAAGGAGGGAGATTTTTTGACGCCGATTTTAAAAGTTCAGATGTGGCATATACCGCAACTTGAATCTGTCTTTTTCTTATTTCAGGACTTTTAGGAGCTAACTTGCATGAGGTTGAGTTATCATAATTTTCTTCACAAATAGTTTTAGCAAAATGATCTTTTCCACCACCATAGCTTCCATGAGGGCCATATGTGGAGTCTTTGCCAGGAGGTGGAGCATTTTTTGCTTCCTCCCAATAAGGAATTTTGGTTTCCGGGTCAATCCATTTTTTTAAATTTTTTCTTGTGTCATCCTGTGTATATTGATAATATTCCCATGGTTTTAAATTTTTTGGGAAAAAGTTTTGAGAGTCTGACATATCAATTTCATGATCATCTTCATAAAATCTTTCAAACTGATCAAAATAAAAGTGTTTTATATTTGCAGCATGAACTGGAGTAGCCTGGTCTTGAGTAAGATGAACCATTACCCCTATATTTTCATAAGCTTCTTTAAAGTTTAGATTCTCCCATTGATATAAAACACCTATTATCCTTTTCAATATAGCCCCATCTTTGGCTAATTCGGGTCCACTTTGGTCATATATTGGTTTTGTGCTATGCCATATTGAATAGGTATTTCCTCCATTATGTTTAGGATTAGGATGACCTTCTTCATCACTTGATCCTTCAATTATATCTTTTTTATAGAAAAATAAATCTGGATATTCTTTTTCCGGTATTAACTCAAATGCTTTTTTAGCTATTTTTTTATGAACATTTCCGAAAAAATCATTTGACCACCATTTATTCTGATTTTCAATTATTGAATATGTTGGCTCTGGTATGCTAAGATCTTTGTTCTCTTTAATAAATAATTGCGCATTTAATATAACTTGAAATATAAAAATTATTTTTATCATATTATAATTTTAACATTATTTTAATTTTTTTGGGAATATCCTTTTTCCCTATTTTTCTTAAAAAAATAGACTAATAATAAATAGGTCTTTTGGGTAATTGATAATAGGACTTTAGTTATTGAAATCATTGTCAGTAAACTATAAACTATCATCAGGAGAAGCTATGAGTAAAATTTTAAGAGGGTGGTTTTTTTTCTTAATATTTGTTGGCAATATAAATTTAAATTCTCAAAATAATAATGTTGGTTCTTACGCTTTTGATTTTTCTCAATATCAAAATAAGATTGATTTTTCCTTACTACCTTCAACAAGTTCCATATCTACTTCTATAGAAATAGATAAATTAGATTCTGATACTCAAAGTTGTAAATATCAGAATCAATACCTTACATATGGTACTAATATACTACCAAAAATTTCAGACTCCAGAAGAGTCAATGCTATAATTGAACTTGTTAGAAAGATAATTCAATGTCTCCCTCTCCCTTTTAAAGAAGATGGTCAGACTTTTTTAAATAAGGAAGGGAGATTGCCTCAGATGCCAAAAGGATATTATCAGGAGTATACTCTTATAGTTCCTAAAGATGCAGACAAAGAGTTTTATGTTGGAGATACTCATTATACTGCTTATCCATCATATGGGACAAGAGGTCCAGAGAGATTGGTTATTGGTGGAGGAAAAACTATATATTACACTCCTACCCATTACGACAACTTTGTTGTAATAGAACTTGTAAAATAAGTTATAATTTTTTATAAAATTTTCTTATGGCTAAAAATATAGCTATTATTAGTGATGATCTTATTCTTAATGAAAAAATCATCAAATCACTTGATTTAAATTACAATATAAAATCCTTTACATATGGTGTGCAGATTATTTCAGAACTTGAAGAGTTTAATCCTGATTTAATTATTGTCGATATAATATCCATCTCAAAAGATTTTTTTGATTTTATGGATATGATTAAGCAAAGCTCTGAGCTTTGTGATAAAAAAGTTTTAATTTTGTCTCAAAATAAAAAGATGGATGCTGTTATCGGTCCAACTCCAAAGGTAAGGGGTTATATCTCAAAACCTGTAGATTTTGATGAGCTTAAAGTAATTATAGATAAAAATGTAAATGGAGATAATAAATTAATAATGGTTATTGATGATGATACTGAGTTTCTTGATTTGATTAAAATATTTCTTGAGTCAAATAATTATAAAGTAATAGCAATATCAGATTCAAGAAGAGCTGTTGATAGTGTCAAGGCTAATGAGCCTTCGCTTATAATAGTTGATCTTATGATGCCTGAAAAGGATGGTTTTGAGATAATGATGGAGTTGTGCGAAAATAAAAAAACAGCTGATATCCCGATTATAGTTATATCTGCAATGGGATTTAATAAATTTAGCGAAAGAGGAATTATAAGTGGATATCCAGAATATATATCGCGAGATATACCCAGCGACATAATAAGAGAGATGATTGAAAATTCTTTGTCCGGGGTGTTTTATTGTGATAGTCAGAAAACTAAAGTTTTACTTGCAGATGATCAAATAGAACTTCTTTCATTGGTTAAGGAATCGCTTGAAAAAGCTGGGTTTATAGTTTTTTCGGCTGTTGATGGAAAAGAGGCGGTTGAGAAAATATATGAGTTTAATCCTGATATAGCTGTAATTGATTATGATATGCCTTTTAAAAACGGTCTTGAGGTTGCAGTTGAGATAAAAAACAATCCTGTTTATTCACATATCCCTATTATAATTGTTACAGCTAAGTCTGAAAGGAATGCAAAGATCAAAGGGCTTATGATGGGCGTTGATGATTATATAACAAAGCCTGTTGATACCGAGGAACTTATCGCTAGAATTAGAATGATAGTTAAAAGGAACAGACAGGTTCTTGATACAAATCCTCTCTCTAAACTTCCCGGCAATCCATCTATTCAGTCAAGAGTTGAAAAAGCTATAGAGAGAAAGGAAAAATTTGCAGTTTTATATATAGACCTTAATAATTTTAAAGCCTATAACGATGTTTATGGTTTTGAGGCGGGGGATAAGGTAATAAAAACTCTTGCGAATATATTAGTTAAGGTCGTCATGCCAAATGCCTCTTCGTTTGATTTTATAGGACATATAGGAGGAGATGATTTTATTGTTCTTACAACTATAAGCAAAGCTGAAGATATTGCAAAGAGGATAATAAATAATTTTAATCAGATATCCCCTTCTTTTTATAATGAAACTGATAGAAAAAATGGTTTTATAATTACGAAAGACAGGCTTGGCAATGTAACTCAATTTCCTTTAATAGGAGTTGCTATTGGAATTGTTCATAATCTTTATAAACAAATATCCTCTTATGCTCAGGTAAGTCATATAGGAAGTGAATTAAAAAAAGCCGCAAAAGCAAGTCACTCAAGCGCGTATGTTATAGACAGGCGAAGAGAGTAAACCCTATAATCTAAAAATTAAAATCTACAATTATACATCTGTCCCGATAAGTTATGTTCTTTATTAAAATCATTTCTCAGAATAGTTTTCTCTTAAAAGTTTCAAGGCTTTTTCTATGTCTGAAACATTAATTAATATTCTGGATGGGCATAAAGATGCGGTGCCATATATATTTGTTATATTTATATCGTTATCGGCTAAAAGCTTTGTTAACTTGATAAGTTCGCCGGGCTTATCTGGTATCATTAGTGATATCATGGTTGTTTCAAGAGTTGTAAATCCAGCCCTTGTAAGTATATAGCTTAATTTTTTATCCGAATCAACTGCTATTCTTATAACACCCGATTCATCATGTATCTCGGAAGAGATGCCTATTATGTTTATCCCTTCTTTAGCAAAAAGCTCTATAAACTTATGGAGTGAACCAGGTTTATTTGGAAGAAAGACTGTATATTGCTTAACAATCTTAACCATATTTATATTTTACAAATTTTCATATAAAAATGATAAAATAATTCTATATATATTTTTTTTGAGAGGTTGCTTGATGGCTAATTTATTAAAAGAAATAACTTTTGGAACTGATGGTTTCAGGGGAGTTATAGGCGGCGAATTTAATTACGAAAATATAAGAAAAATAGCTCAGGGCTTTTCTGACTGGCTTGCTTACAAAAAATTTAAGGGGCCAGGGTTTAAAGTTTTTGTGGGATATGATAGAAGGTTTCTTTCGGATAAATTTGCAAGAGAATTTGCTATTGTTCTTGTAAATAATGATATTGATTGTACTCTTTCTAAGACTCCTGTCCCAACCCCAATGGTGAGTTATCTTACGACTAAAGATTATACGTTTGGTATTATGATAACAGCAAGCCACAATAATTATATTTATAACGGGGTAAAAATAAAATATAAAGGACAAAGTATTGCCCCACATATGACTGCCGAGATAGAAGTTTATGTAGCTAAAAATTTTAAGAGCTATGTTTCACGAATTCCTAAAAAAAGCATTTTAGAAATTGATCTTAGAAAGGAGTATACTGATTATATTGATAAAAAGTTTAATTTGAGAAGTATTTTTTCTAAAATAAAAGGCAAAGTGGTTTTTGACCTTATGTTTGGCTCATCAGCAGAAGTTTTTAATATGGTTTTTGATGGGTTTAAAAATATAGTTACTATAAATTCAGAGCATGATCCACTTTTTGGAGAGTATGGTTCGCCTGAACCTGTAGAGAAAAGACTTATGAGGCTTAAGGAAGAGGTGAAAAAGCAAAAAGCCATTTGTGGATTTGCGCTTGATGGAGATGGTGATAGATTTGCTGTTATAGATGAATATGGAAATTATCTTTCTCCTGCTCAAATAGCCCCAATGTTCCTTGAATATCTTATAAATTTCAAGAAGATGAAGGGCAGGGTGGTTCAGGCGGTTTCTTTAGGTTTTTTGACTCAAAGAATAGCAAGAGCAAATAATCTACTTTTTGAATTTGTCCCGGTTGGATTTAAATACATAGCATCAAGAATATCAGATGGAGGAGTATTATTTGGTGCGGAAGAATCAGGAGGATATTCGTGGCATGGAAATATTCCAGAGAGAGATGGGATTATATCTTCATTAATGATACTTGAGATGGTTGTTAATTTAAAGAAAAGTGTAAGGGAGATTTATCGTGATATAGAAAAAAAATATGGAAGTTCAAGTTTTATTAGAGAGGATTTTCCGATATCTAAGATTACTAATTCTAAATATTCCTTTGCAATGAAGATAAAATCAAAACTTCCTAAAACTATTATGGGTAAAGCTATAGGAGAAATTATAACCTTTGATGGGATAAGGGTAATTCTTGAAAATGATTGGTGGTTTCTTATAAGACCAAGCGGCACAGAGCCGCTTTTGAGAATATATGTTGAAACTGATAATTTGAAAAATTCAAATGCTTTAATGAAATTTGCAAAGAGCCTTTCCGTTTTTTGATTTGTAAATGGAGCAGGAGGAATTATGAATAGAGGTAATAAGCTTATATCGTCTGAGTCTGTTACTGAAGGACATCCTGATAAGGTATGCGATCAGATATCTGATGCTGTGCTTGATAATGTGATTATAAATGACGAAAAAAGAGAGTTTGCAAGAGTTGCGTGTGAAACTTTTATCACTCGTGGAATGGTTATAGTGGGTGGAGAGATTACAACCGGAGCCTGGGTTGATGTTGAGGAATTAGTGAGAAAAGTTGTTAAGGATATCGGATATACTGACAATAGATATGGTTTTAATTATGAAAACTGCGCTGTATTAAATTGTATAGGGAGGCAATCTCCTGATATAGCCCAGGGCGTTAATAGAGGTGGAGCGGGTGATCAAGGGTTGATGGTTGGATATGCCTGTGATGAAACACCACAGTTTATGCCGCTTCCAATAATGCTTGCGCATAAACTTGTGATGAGGCTTAAAGAGGTTAGAGAAAAAAAGATTCTTGATTATTTAGGTCCTGATGGAAAATCTCAGGTGACAGTTGAGTATAAAGACGGAAAACCATACAGGATAGATGCTGTTGTGCTTTCTACCCAGCATCTTGATACCATATTGGATTCATCGGGCGAGCAAATAACCAGGCAAGCACGTGATGAAATAGAAAAGCATATAATAGATCATGTTCTTAAAGATAGTGGACTTATGTATGAATCCACAAAAATATTTATTAATCCAACTGGAAAATTTGTTGTTGGTGGTCCGCAATCAGATACCGGAATGACCGGAAGAAAAATAATAGTTGATACATATGGTGGTATAGCCCCTCATGGTGGGGGAGCTTTTTCAGGTAAAGATCCAACTAAAGTTGACAGATCCGCAGCATATATGGCAAGATATATAGCAAAAAATATAGTTGCCAGTGGTGCTGCGAAAGAATGTACTGTTCAGATAGCCTATGCAATAGGGGTTGCTGAGCCAGTTGGTCTTTATATAGATACTCATGGCACAGGTCAGATTGATGATCAGGATCTTGTGAAAATAGTAAAAAAGAATTTTGATTTAACACCAAGAGGAATAATAAGGGATCTTAACCTTTTAAGACCTATTTACAGGAAAACGGCGGCATTTGGCCATTTTGGGAGGGAGCTTGAAGAATTTAGCTGGGAAAAAACTGATAAAAAACATATATTTGATGGGAAAAAGGTTGAGAAAAGAAGCGCTAAACTTTAAGGAGATTTTATGCTAACAAAATCTGATTACGATATAAAAGATATATCCCTTTCCTCACTTGGCAGGAAAAGAATTGAGTGGGCTTTGAAAGATATGCCGGTTCTTGGGTTAATAAGCCAGAGGTTTGAAAAAGAAAAGCCTTTTAAAGGCATAAAAATATCTGCATGTCTTCATGTAACAACTGAAACAGCTAATTTAATGATAACGCTTAAAAAAGGCGGGGCTGATGTGGCATTATGCGCCTCAAATCCTCTTTCCACTCAGGATGATGTGGCGGCAAGCCTTGTAAAAGATTTCGGAATAAAGGTTTTTGCTATAAAAGGAGAAGATAATAAAACTTATTACTCTCATATAGAATCAGCAATAGAGCATAAACCAAATATAACTATGGATGATGGAGCTGATGTTATATCAACAATTCATAAAAAATGGAATGAAATAGATTTCAATATAATGGGGGGTACTGAGGAAACAACTACCGGTGTTATAAGATTAAGAGCTATGACAAAAGATTCTTCCTTAAAGTATCCAGTAATTGCTGTAAATGATTCAATGACAAAACATATGTTTGATAACAGATATGGGACTGGACAATCCACAATAGATGGAATATTAAGAGCAACAAATATCCTTTTAGCCGGGAAAAAAGTTGTAGTCTGTGGATATGGATGGTGTGGAAGAGGAGTTGCCTTAAGAGCCAAAGGAATGGGCGCGGATGTGATAGTGTGCGAGGTTGATGAGATAAAAGCTCTTGAAGCTTTAATGGATGGTTATAGGGTTATGCCTATGAATGAGGCAGCAAAGATAGGAGATGTTTTTATAACAGTTACCGGAAATATAAATGTTATAGATGCTAAACATTTTAAGTTGATGAAAGATGGAGCCATAGTTGCAAATAGCGGTCATTTTAATGTAGAAATAAATATAGATGCATTAAAGAAAATTTCATCGTCTAGAAAAGTGGCAAGACCATTTGTGGAGGAATATAGGGTTGGAAAAAAATCCATATATCTGCTTGCTGAGGGAAGATTGATAAATTTAAGCGCAGCAGAAGGGCATCCTGCTTCAGTTATGGATATGTCTTTTGCCAATCAATCTCTTGCCTGCGAATATATAGTTAAAAATTATAAAAATCTTAGCAATAAGGTTTATCTTTTACCACAATCAATAGACAGGGAAATAGCTAAACTTAAATTGAAAGCCATGGGGGTTAAAATTGATAATTTGACAGAACAACAAAAAAAGTATCTTATGAGCTGGAAGGAGGGTACATAAAGGGGGAATATATGAGGTTCTTTATAGTAGAGGATAATTCTTACACTGCTTTAACTGTAAGGATAGCTCTTGAAAAAATGGGGCATGAGGTTATTGGAAATGCTGAAAACTCGGAGGAGGCAATTGAAAAAATAATGAAAACTGATTTTGATGCTCTTCTTTTAGATCTTCTTCTGCCCGGTGAAAGTGGCATTAAGGTGCTTGATAATCTTAACAAAAAGGTTAAGGTTATTGCAATGACTGCGCTTGAGCAGGATAAGATAGATGAGGAGCTTAATAAAAGAAAAGTTGATTTTATTTTGAGAAAACCATTTTCATATGAGGATCTTGAAAAAGCTGTCAAAAAAATTGTATGAAAGAAAAAATAGAATTGATAGAGGATATTGTTCAAAATGGGCTTAACAGCTCTATTGATAGAATAAACAGAATTTCTTCTTTTAAATGGGAAATAAAAGATATAGAATTTAAACTTTCTAAAGATGACTTTGATTGTATTTGTGTTTATCTAATCGCATCTAATTTTAATAAAATAGCCTTTTCGCTTTTTATAAAAACCTCAGATTTGCCTGCGCTGTTTAAAGATTTTTCAGGTCATTTATCCAACTATCTGATGAGGATTCCAAAGGTATATGAGGTACTGGCATCTGAGATAGGAAATATTATAATGAACTCTGTTTTAAGTGAACTGGCTAATAGAATGAATAAAGCCATAATCCCTGATGTGCCAAGAACACTTTCAGGTTCAAAATCTTTTCTTCTTGAAAATATCTCCGCAATGATAGAGGAAAATAAAAATAAAACTGTTATATCCTCGGTGGTATCAGTTAAAACAGAACAGAAGAATGTTAAAATAGAATTATATTTCTTTTTTGAAAATGATATTATGGACAATATATGATTAAATTTTTTTGCTTGATTTTTATTTCACAGGCATTAAATGCACAAAATTTTACTTTTTCTCTTGAGAAAAGCAAAATTGGAATAAAAGCCAAGCCAAAATATGATACGGTTAGCAGTGTGATCATCAATTCAAATAACGTTAAACATAATTACAGGATAAAGATAACTGCCAGAAATGATACAAAAAAAGATATTACAGCCATAATATTAAGATATTCTTTTAAATTGACTCTCAAAAAACACGAGAAAATAATTCAAACAATTTCTCTTTATTCAAGTGGTTTAAGAATTTCTGAAATTAAGGCAGGAAAAGAAAAGGTTGTTTTTATATACGAATTAAAGAATGTATTTGATCAATTAAAAAGATTTCTTGAAAGCGGATATGAACCGCTTGATCTTGTTGTTGATATTATGAAAGAGCCAAAAAGAAATGAGGATTTTGTTTCTTATTCGGTTGCTTTCCCGTTGAAGGTTGATTAAAATCAGTTTGAAATCAATTTTTTTGTGAGGTTATATGATAGATATAAAAATAATTAGAAATTCTCCTGAAATGGTTAAAGATTCCATAGTTAAAAGAGGCGGGAGATATTTAAAAACATTTGAAGAACTTATTGAAAAAGATGAAAAATGGAGGCAATCTCTTAAAGAAGTTGAGGAACTTAGAAATAAAAGAAATGAAGTAGCAAAAAAAATATCTTCTTATAAGGTAAAAAAGACCGAACCTCCCAAAGAATTTCTGGATGAGGCAGCAAATATAAAAGCTACCATAGCTAGAAAAGAAGAGAATTTGAAGGTATTTGAAAATGAAGTATCTCAACTGCTTCTTTCTATTCCAAATATAATAGATTCAACTGTGCCTACTGGAAATAGCGAAGAAGATAACAAAGTAGTTTATGAAGATATTTCCAATAAAAGAGAATTTTCTTTTAAACCACTTAGCCATTATGAAATAGGTGAGAAACTTTCAATACTTGATTTTGATTGCGCAGCAAAGCTTAGCGGATCAAGGTTTGCTCTTCTTAAAGGAAAAGGTGCAAAGCTTGAGCGCGCTTTAATACAGTTTATGCTTGATCTTCATACTCAAAATGGATATACTGAAATATTTCCTCCGTTTCTGGTTACAAGAAAAACCATGACTGGAACTGGTCAACTTCCAAAATTTGAAGAAGATCTTTATAAAGTTGTTTCTGATCCTGAGCTATTTTTAATACCTACGGCTGAGGTCCCATTAACCAATATGTATATGGATAGTGTAATTGATGAAGAACTTCTTCCACTTAAATTTACAGCATATACCGCTTGCTTTAGACAGGAAGCAGGTAGTTATGGAAAAGATACTAAAGGGCTTATACGAAATCATCAGTTTAACAAAGTTGAGCTTGTATGGATTACAACACCGGATTACTCAATGACTGCTCTTGAAAAAATGAGAGAGGATGCTGAATTAGTTCTAAAACTTTTGAAACTTCCTTATAGAGTTATTGAGCTTTGTTCATTTGATCTTGGATTTGCTTCATCAAAGACTTATGATCTTGAGGTGTGGTTACCCTCAGAAAAGAGGTTCAGGGAAATATCCTCCTGCTCAAATTGCAAAGATTTTCAGGCACGAAGGATGAATACTAAATTTAAAAATTCTATGGGTAAGCTTGAATATGTTCATACACTTAATGGATCAGGACTTGCCGTTGGAAGAACATTTGCTGCTATACTTGAAAATTATCAAAATTCAGATGGTAGCGTAACTGTGCCTGAGGTTTTAAGAAAATACACAGGGTTTGATAAAATATGATATCCTTATTTAAATTTAATTTTATAACTTTGCTTTTTTTATTCATTTTTAAATCTATTGCTTTGCCTCAGTTTATCACAAAAGATAATAAAGAGATAATGGAAAAGGCTTATGAAGGTATAGAGTATATATACAAAGTAAAACCTCAAAAAGCTGCAGAAAAATTTAAGCAATTGATTACAAAATATCCTGCTCATCCATTTGGCCACTTCGGGCTTGCAATGAGCAAATGGGCAGAGCTTGAATATCTTGAGGAAGAATCCTCCCCGAAGCTTTATGAGGAATATCATAATTTGACTGAAAAAGCGATAGAGGTTGGAAAGAGATGGGTTGAAAATAACCCTGATGATGCAAACGCCTATATGTGTCTTGGAGGAACATACGGACTTGGGGCGAGGTTATATGTAATGCAACACAGCTGGCTTAAAGCATATTTAAGCGGAAGAAAAGCAGTTAAATATATGAAAAAATCTCTTGAAATTGATCCGGAACTTTATGATGCATATTTAGGTCTTGGGCTTTGGGAATATTCAGCAGGGACTTTGCCAGGTGTTATAAAATGGCTTGCGAAACTTATAACAGGCGGTGATGCTAAAAAAGGAATAGATTATCTGAAATTATGCGCTGAAAAAGGTAGATTTAATGTTACAGCGTCCAAACTTTTACTTATTGAAATATGGACACAAACTGATAGTAAGTATTCTAATCCAAAATTGGCAGTTCAATGGGCAAAGGAGCTTATTAAAAAATATCCCAATCTTGCGCAGATGCAGTTTGTTCTTATAGTTGCATTATATGAAGCAAAAGAATATGATGAGGCTGAGAAGGAAATGCTTGAATATGAAAGAAGAATATCAGAAGGGATGGAGAGCTATTACCCGAAGTTTTACCCAAGGATTTATGTTTCCCTTGGAACTTTATATATGATGAGAAGTAACTATGATAAGGCGCTTGATTATTTTTCAAAAGCCAGAGATTTTATAAAAAAAGAAGAACATCCAACAAGATGGTCTGTCTGGGGAGTGGCAAGAATTGGAAATATCTATGATTTGAAAGGTATGAGAGAAAAGGCTATTGAGGCATATAAAGAAGCGCTTGGATATAAAGATCAGTGGGGTTTTAAGGAATATATAGAGCAATACTTAAAAAAACCTTTTTCTCTTTCAATGTATATAGCAACTCAACTTCCTCCACCTTAAAGAAAATATGAACTTAGAAGTTTCTTTATATCTTTTTGTAGCAATAATATGCTGGGGGTTTGGCGCTATATTTGACAAACTTACACTGCGATATTTTGATCCAGTATCTGCTTTTTATTCAAGAACTTTTATTATAATTGTCTTTTTTTCTATTTTTGTCTCAACAAGATTTTTAAAAACCATTAATGACTTAAAAATAGCTTCAAAGTCAGGTTTGATTTATATATCTTTGAGCGTTATAGTTGCTATGGTTGGAGTTTTTGCGTATTTAAAGGCGATGAGTTTTTCGGAAGCTTCAAGAATAGTGCCTATCTCATCTACTTATCCCCTTGTGACTTTTATAATTGCCGTTTTATTTCTTGGTGAAAGTTTCACATTAACAAAACTAATAGGTACAATTTTTGTAATACTTGGAGTATATTTTATTTCAAAATAACATATGTCAATTGTTACAATAAAAGTTTATACCACATTAAAGGAAAAACTTGGTTTTGATCAAAAAGAGGTTGAAGCCATAAATTTAAAACAGGCTATTTTAAAAGTTATTTCAAATAATAAAGAAGTTAAAAAAATTCTTTTTGAAAGTCCATATAAAATTAAGAACTATTTTGTAATCACATTAAACTCTGAAGTTATTGATAACTCAAAGATATCCAGAATTAAATTATCAAAAGGAGATATAATAAACATATTTCCACCTGTTTCAGGAGGATAATGTGGAGGATATTTTAAAAATACAAAAAAATGAGATAACCGAACATTATGTATATGCTAAACTTGCGGAGATTGTAAAAAAAGATGAGCATAAAAAAATACTTTTACAAATTTCAAAAGATGAACTTGAACATTATAATATATTGAAGGAAATAACCTCCAAGGAAGTTGAACCATCTAAAATAAAAATATATTTATATACAATTATCTCTCAATTGTTAGGACTTAATTTTGGACTTAAACTTATGGAGAGAAACGAAGTGGGTGCTGAGGAAATTTATAAAAAAAGCTCAAATATAAAATTAAGAAAACTTATGGAATATGAAAAAGAACATGAGAATAAATTAATATCTATGATAGATGAAGAGATTCTTAATTATGTAAGCTCCATAGTTTTAGGCTTAAATGATGCTCTTGTTGAATTAAGTGGCGCTCTTACTGGATTTACACTTGCGCTTGGCAACTCAAAGATAGTTGCAATAGTTGGATTTATTACAGGTTTTGCCGCAAGCCTTTCTATGGGGGTTTCCAATTACCTTTCAATTAAAAATGATACTGATTTGAATAAACATCCAATAAAATCTGCTTTTTATACTTTTGGTGCCTATCTTTTTACTGTAATTATTCTTATAACTCCATATTTTTTGTTTTCAAATGTTTATATATCCCTTTCAGCGGTTATAATTATGGTTATTGTAATTATAGCTATTTTTAATTTTTACACTGCTATAGCAAGAAATCTTAATTTCAAAAAAAGATTTTTTGAAATGATTTCTTTAAGCATGTCTGTTGCTTTTATTAATTACATAATTGGGTATATAATAAAACAAAACTTTAATATTGATGTTTAGTCTTTCTGCAAAATATCAGAAACATATTGAACATATTTAAGGTTGGAGAGTCGTAAAATGATATTTGTAAATCTATTGAAAAGTGTGTAATAAAAACAGATATATCTCCAATAGCGGACTGATCGGGGCGGTCAGTTGAGGGTGTTTTTTTTAAAAACAACATCCACTAATTTTATACGGTCATAATTAAACTGTGGATAATTGTTTTTTGGATTTTACCTTCCTTAGCTGGTCAATCTGTCCCTTCCCCTTTAAATTTATTTTCCTCTCCCTTGATGGGAGAGGATTAAGGTGAGGGTGAAAAAGAAGAGAAGGAATTTGACAGTTAAACCGTCACAGAAGGTAATATTGTGGTTAAGCTGTGGAAAGTTGTATTTTTGCCATCAGTATCAGAGGTTTAGAAAAAGGGACTGTATAAAACACCAATGGAGTTATACGGAGATTTTTCCCAAAAAAGACGGATTTTATAAATTATCAGAAGAAAGGTTAAAAGAGGTTGGAACCTGCTTAAAGACAGACCCGGAAAATGTCTGGGCTTTAAAACACCAGCAGAAATGTTTAATACTTTTGTTGCACTTATTCCTTGAATCCACCAACTCTTACAGGTTATTTACTCTTTTCTTAAAAGTATGTATAATATGAAAATATGAAAAAAGTATCGTTTTCTTTAATAAGTGTGTTTATTTTGCCAGTTCTTCTTTTTTCGCAAATAAAAGAAGACGCTAAAAGCCTTAAAAATGAGTTAAAGAAAGGTTTTTTTTCCACAGATATACAAAAGCCAGTGAAAATTGCAGTGATGGATTTTGATGAGAAGTCTGAGGATGCAAAAAAATCTAAAGCTGGCGCTGTTTTCCCATCAGCTTTAGCTGAACAGTTTATAAAAGATTCTGATTTTATTGTGGCTGAGAGGCAAAAACTTGAAAGTGTATTTAAGGAATTAAAACTTTCTGCTTCTGGGGTGATAGATCAAAAAGAATTAAAAAGAACCGGTTTAATTTTAGGTGTTGATTGGCTTGTGGTTGGGGATATCTCAGATTCTGGTGAAGATTTTTTGGTTCAGGCAAGGATTGTAAATGTTGAAACAGGAGTTGCTGTTTCAGCTGGTAGTGTTATGATTGAAAGGACCAGGCTGATAAAAGAAAGCGAGGAGTATTTTTCAAAAAAGTATAGAACTGTATTTTATCTTAGTTATGGTAATCTAAATATAGAAGATATTAAATTTAACCCAGGTATAATTACTGCACAGATAAGAAGAAAATTCGGTAAAATTATTCATTTGGTTTTGGAATATCTCAAAATCTTGTAGAAAATAAGAAGGTATACAAAGCAGATATAATTTCCGTCAATTATGTCGGAGGTAATTACAATACTGTTTTCCGTGAAACATTTAAATCTGCTTTTATTCTTAATACAGATATAGATTGCACTAAAAAAATAGTTGGCTTAAACTGGAAAGGAGCAATAGGTCTTTCTTTTAATATTCTAACAGCTAAACAAGAATATTTTTCTCCAGATTTTAGTGGATTTGGAGGTGATGGTAGATTGTCTTATAGAATTCCTGCTTCTTATGACCATAAATATTATGTCCCTTCTTTAGATTTGAAGGCTTCTATTGAAAAGGAAATTTCTGGTTCTTTTATATTTGGGGTGGAAACGAGGTATTCCTTTATTTCCTTCAAAAGGGAAATGAAGCCGGGAGATGAAAATTCACTTTTAAAGTCATATGCTGAGACTTTGAATAAGAAAATAAATACTTCAGCTTTTTATATAGGACTTAAAGCAGGTTTTGGGTTTTGATAATATTGGTTTAAAACTTATCTTACTCTCCGATAATTTTAATTAAAATTCTTTTTGGCCTTTGTCCGTCAAATTCGCCGTAGAATATCTGCTCCCACGGACCAAAATCAAGTTTCCCATTTGTAACCGCCACCACTACTTCCCTTCCCATAATGGTTCTTTTTAGATGCGCATCTCCATTGTCTTCACCGGTTTCATTATGATGATATCCTTGTTTTGAATATGGAGCAAGTTTTTCAAGCCATTTTAAAAAATCTTTATGAAGTCCTCTTTCATTATCGTTTATAAATACACTTGCAGTTATATGCATTGCATTTACCAGACAAAGCCCCTCTTTTATCCCGGATTTTCTTACTTCTTTTTCTACTATATCTGTTATGTTTGTTATCTCATATCTCTCTTTTGTATTCATAGTGATATAGGAAGTATGAGATTTCATTGTTCCTCCGGTTTTTTAAAGTTTTTTAAGAATGTCTATCACTATTTTAGGATTTGCTTTTCCTCTTGATTGTTTCATTACATATCCAATAATTGGTCCTGTGGCTTTGTCATTTCCTGATTTAAAATCTTCAAAAGCTTTTTTGTTTAGTTCTATTGCGTCTTTAACCCATTTTTCTATCTCTTTTAGATCGTTTGTCTGTTTTAAGCCTAAACTGTCTAGAAGGATTTTAGGGCTTTGCTTTGTTTTAATAGAATGTTCAAATAATTTTTTAGATCCCTGACTTGTTATCTCGTTTTTTGAAATTAATTCAGCTATTTCATATATATACTCTGGAGAAATTGTTTTAAATTCTATTTCATTGTCTTCTATCTTGTTTTCATTAATATAAGCAAGAAGCTGGGTGTTTATAATGTTTAGGGAATTTTTTAGAATTTGAATATCTTTTGTTAATTGAAGTATTTTTGAAAAGTAGTTATTTAAATATTTATTTGATGTTATTGTTTCTATGTCGTCTTCTTTAAGTTTATATTCTGATATATATTGTTCTTTTATTTCGCATGGTAATTTTCCTATATTTCTTTTTATATCATCAATTAAATTTTGAGGGATATTTAAAGGGATTAAGTCAGGATCTGGAAAGTATCTATAATCACAAGCCATTTCTTTACTGCGCATTGTTATGGTTTGCTGTTTTACCGCATCCCATAATCTTGTTTCGTGTTCTATTTTTTCACCTTTTGAAAGTAACTCGCTTTGCCTTTTAATTTCATAGTTTAATGCGTCTTTTACCGCTTTAAAAGAATTAAGATTTTTTATTTCAACCTTAGTTCCAAAATTTTTATCTCCTTTATGTCTTAAAGAGATATTAACATCACACCTAAGTTCACCTTTTTCCATATCACAGTTAGATACATCAATCCATTTAAGCAATTTTTTTAACTCAACAAGGTATTCATAAGCTTCATCAGCTGATGAAATATCGGGCTCAGTTACTATTTCTACAAGCGGCACACCGCATCTGTTAAAATCTATTAAGCTATAATCAAGTTTCTGGCTTCCTATAGCGTGAAGTGACTTTCCTGCATCTTCTTCAAGATGAGCTCGTTTAATTCTTATTTCTTTTCCTGAGATTTTTATTCTTCCATTTTCACAAATAGGGTTTTCATATTGCGAGATCTGATACCCCTTTGGAAGATCTGGATAAAAATAATTTTTCCTTGCAAAAACAGAAAAATTATTTATTTTAGAATTTAGCGCAACACCTATTTTAATTGCCATCTCTATAGCTTTTTTGTTTGGAAGGGGCAACGATCCGGGTTGTCCTGAGCAAATTGGGCAGATTGAGGAGTTTGCCGGTGAGTTATAGTCTACAATCTCACATCTACAAAACATTTTAGTTTTAGTTTTTAGCTGAGTATGTATTTCAAGGCCTATTACTGGTTCAAAATCCATCTTGCCTCCTGTTTGATAAAAGTTTTTTGATTATCTGTTTGTCACTTGGATATTTAAGAAGTAAAAGCGCATCTTTGTAAGAAACCCATCTGGTTTCTTCTATTTCATTTGGGGTTTCTATTTTGCCAGTCTCTTCGATAGGAGTCATTAAATACCAGTAAACTTTTTTTTCAACCTTTTCTCCATTTCTGGTAAAAAAATAATGAGATATAAAAAACTTAGCATTGTCAGAAATTTTACATTTTACTCCAGTTTCTTCAAATACTTCACGCAAAGCTGCTTCTAGAGGGGTTTCATTTTTTTCAATATGTCCCTTTGGAAATGTCCATACTTTTTCTCCCGTTATTGTGTTCATAAGTATAATCATTACGCTATCATTTTTTGTTATGATACCTCCAGCTGAAAACTCTTTTTTCATAATAATCCTTGTGCTGCTTCAAAAAGATAATTTTCACAAAAACGATCTGATATAAACTGTACCCCGCAGGGTAGGTTTTCGCTTGTTTTTCCGAAAGGGGCGCTTAATGCAGATATCCCGGTTAAATTTACAGGGACCGTAAAGATATCACTTAAATACATTGAAAGAGGATCGTCTATCTTTTCACCTAATTTAAAGGCTGAAGTTGGGGTTGTGGGAATCATCAAAACATCAACCTCTTTAAAAGCCCTGTCAAAATCATCTTTTATTGCTTTTCTGACTTTTTGAGCTTTTAGATAGTAAGCGTCATAATACCCTGCGCTTAATGCATATGTCCCAAGGAGTATTCTTCTTTTAACCTCCTGTCCAAAACCTTTGCCTCTTGTTTCTTCATAGGAGGATGAAAGGTCTTCTCTTTCAATATATTTACCGTATCTTATCCCATCAAATCTTGAAAGATTTGAGGAAGCTTCACTTGAAGCTATAATATAATAGGCGCTTATAGCGTATTTTAAAAGAGGAAGGGTTATTTTTTTTACAGTTGATTTAGATGATATTTTAGAAACTGCGTTTTCAAAATTATCAATAACATTTTTATCAACTCCATTTCTGTCAAATTCAATAACTCCAAATTTTAGTTTTGATATATCTTTTTTTTCTTGTTCTAATATCTCTTTATATGTGGTAGAATCTTTTGGATCTGTACCTTTTATTGTTTCATATGCTAATTTAAGAGTTTCTAAGTCTCTTGCTATGGGTCCTATCTGATCAAGACTTGACGCAAAAGCTATAAGCCCATACCTTGAAACTGTCCCATATGTTGGTTTTAAGCCATAAACTCCACAAAATGAGGCTGGCTGCCTTATAGATCCTCCTGTGTCAGATCCTAATGCTATATCACAAAATCCAGCAGCCACTGCCGCAGCAGATCCTCCAGAAGATCCTCCCGGAACATAATCAAGATTATGTGGATTTCTGGTTTTAAAATAAGCTGAGTTTTCAGTAGATGAGCCCATTGCAAATTCATCCATATTAGTTCTTCCAATTATTATTCCATCTGAATCAATTATTCTCTGAACCGCGGTGGCTGTATATGGCGATTTGTAATTTTCAAGAATTTTTGAAGCGGCTGTTATATTTTTGCCTTCATATAGCATATTATCTTTTATTGCAACTATATATCCATAAAGTTTTTTGGGTTTTCTACCGTTTTTAATCTCAGATTCTATTTTTTCTGCTTGCTCAATTGCATCTTTTTCCCATATCTCTATAAAAGCTTTTATTTTTCCATCTTCCTCTTTTATTTTCTTAATATATCTTTCTATTTTTTCTACCAGCATTTTCCCTCCATCAAATCACTTTTTTCACCTTAACAAAATCATATTCTTTATTTGGAAAATTCTCTATTATTTTTTCCTTTGCATGAAATTTTTCTGGCTGATCTTCATAAATAGAACTTTCTATGTTTGTTATAGAAAACTGAGGCATGATATTGCTTGTGTCAACCTCGTTTAAATCATTTATCCATTTAATTATATTTTCAAATTGTTTAGAAAAAACAGATTTCTCTTTTTCATCAAGATTTATTTTTGCAAGTCTTGCAATATATTCTACATCCATATTAATTCCTCCTTAGATAATTTCTATTGGAGCAAATTTAAGCATAAATGTGTGAATAGAACCATCTGAAAATTTTATCTTAACCTTTGCGAATTCCCCAGATCCTATAACCTCAATAATTTTCCCTTTACCAAAAATTGGATGTATTGCTATTCTTCCCGCTTCAGCTTTTGGTTTTAAAGCGCTATATGCTTCTATTATTTTTATATCATCCTCTTTTTTCCTGCCGAAATAATCAGATACTTCAGCCTCTATTATAAATCTTGACATCATATTAGGATATGTTTTTCCAAATATCCTTCTTGTCTTTGCCCAGCTTAAGAAAAGCTTTTTTTTGGCGCGCGTCATTCCAACATACATTAACCTTCTTTCTTCTTCCATATCTTCTTCATCTGAGTTTGCCGCGTTTATCGGAAAAAGACCTTCTTCAAGCCCTGTAACAAATACCGCTTCAAACTCAAGCCCTTTGGCAAGATGAACTGTCATAAGTGTTACGGTATCCGAGTTTTCATTAAAATCATCTATATCTGATTGAAGAGATATTTCTTCAAGATATTTTTCAAGGGTTGGTTTTATCCCTTTTTTTTCGCAATCATCTTCAAATTGTTTTATGGCGTTTACAAGCTCCTGTATATTTGCAAGTCGCATAAGCCCGGTTTCTTTATCTTTTTCTGCTTCTTCCTCAAGCATCTGCCAGTATCCGGATTTTATAAGAAGTTTTTCCATAAGAATATGTGGTTTTTCAATGGCAGATAAATTTTTAAATTCTTTTATAATCTCCATAAAATTCTGGATTGATGCTCTTGCTGATGGAGGGATGGTGGCCTCGCTTGATAAAAGCGCGTCAAAAAAAGGTATGCCTCTTATACTAGAATATTCAAGGATTTTTTCTATGGTTTTATCCCCAATTCCTCTTGGCGGGGTGTTTATAACTCTCATCAGACTTATTGTGTCGTCATTATTTACTACTACCCTTAAATATGCTATAGCGTCTTTTATCTCTTTCCTTTCATAAAACCTTACCGTTCCTATGAGTTTATATGGTATTCTATTTTTTCTAAAATACTCTTCAAAGTTTCTGCTCTGAGCATTTGTTCGATAAAATACCGCAATGTTTTTATAAGGCATACCACCACGAACAAGTTTTGAAATTTTAGCTGATATTGCCGCTGCTTCTTCTATCTCGTTTGCCGTCTCTATAATTTCAACTTTTTCGCCGACAGGATTCTGTGTCCATAAATTTTTTTCTTTTCTATTCTTGTTGTGTATAATAACCCTATTGGCCGCATCAATAATTGATGATGTGGAGCGATAATTTTGTTCAAGAGCTATCGTTTTTGCGTCTTTAAAATCAGCTTCGAATTGAAGAATATTTCTTATATCCGCTCCTCTCCATCCATATATAGACTGGTCTGGATCTCCTACAACGCAAAGATTTTTATGTTTTTGAGAGAGGGTTTTAATAAGAAGGTATTGAGCTCTGTTTGTATCTTGATATTCATCAACCAGTATATAATTAAAGTAATTTTGATAATACTCGCATAGCTCCTTATTATTTTTTAAAAGTTCAACCGGCTTTGAAATAAGATCGCCAAAATCAACCGCATTTGAACTGGCAAGTTTTTTCTGATATTCAAAGTATATCTGAGCTACTTTTATCCTTTCGGAGTTACCAGTTATTCTTGCATTTAGAAGATATGATTCTGAATCAAGGAGATCATCTTTGGCGCGGGAGATTATAGCAAGATATACCGCTGCTTTGTTTTTATCTTTTTCAAATCCCATTTCTTTCATTGTAAGGGATATAAGTTTTTTCTGATCATCTTCGTCATATATTACAAAATCCTTTCTAAGCCCCGCTTCTTTGTAATGCATTCTCAAAAATTTGGCTCCAAATGAATGAAATGTGGAGCACCACAGTCCATAAGCGTCCGGAACCAGTTTTACCACTCTATTTCGCATTTCCTCAGCTGCTTTGTTTGTAAATGTGATTGCAAGAATTCTTGATGGAGGAATTCCGCCGTAAGCAAGTATTGCCAATTTTGATATTAGTGTTTTTGTTTTACCGGTACCCGCTCCCGCTATTATCAAAAGAGGAGATTTGAAGTAAAGCGCTGCTTCCAGTTGCCTGTCGTTTAATCCAAGTCTTTTTATAAATTCACGATTTATATTAAGGTTTGATAGCTCCACATATTAATTTTACAAAATTATCAAAATTATAAGTTATTATCGGGCAATTTTTTAAATTCTAAATCTGATTTTTTATAATAACTTGTAATTTTGTCGCTTTAAAACATAAAATCAGTAAAAATAGAGCAATTCTATAATAGGTCTTTAGGACTTGACATAATAAATAGTATATATTAAAACATAGATAAGGAAATATTTATGGATAAAATAATATTGAGTTTTTTGTTAAGTTTAAATATATTTATGGAAATGCCTGGGAGTTAAGCCAGAGCGATATACAAATATCTCCTGAGATTGACTCAAAAATTCCAGATTCAAAATCAATAAAACCATCAACGACTTCATCATCAGCGTCTCAAATTGCGCCGGATAACCTTAATTTCTGGGATAAATTAAATAGCGGGGTTTTTGATAATCTTTGTAAACAGGCGCAGATAAAACTTAATCAGGACGCCCGTTTAGACAATATCGCCGGGATTTCAGGCGGTTTTAAAAGAAAGTTTGAAAGATATCCCGATAAAACCCTTGCGCTTGTGGATGAGGTCGAAGTAAAACTTGATTCATCATTTGGGACTGAGATCTTAAATATACCGGAAGTCGGTTCTTTAAATGTAGGGATATCTGGTTCGGTTGAGGGGAAGTCAATAGTCGTAACACCTTTAAGGAGTGATGATTATTGTAGAAATTTAACAAAACTCATAGATTTAAGAAAAGTAAAAACAGTTCTTCCGATAACAGAGAAAAGAATAAGTGATATGAAGGTTGGGGAGATATGGAAGATGCCAATAGTAACAAGATTTTCTTTTTCAGGAAATATATCTGGATCTCCAATACCTTATATCGTTTTTTCCATAGGAGGAGGGTTTAACAAAGAAAGAACACCTTTGGTAAGTTTATATAGAATGGATCCAAATACATTGAGGCTCAGGATAAGAATAGAACGACTTGAGCTTAAATCTATAAATGCAGGGGTTTCAACTACATATGAGATAGTTCCGGGTGATATAGGACTTTTTGAAGCGGAAAATATAATAACAAAGCTTGTCAATAAAGAGATTGCAAAACAGATAAACAAATATATAGCTTTTAAAATAGGATATTCAACCAGTAAATCAAAAAGCAGGAAACTACTTATTGAATTTTTGATTAATCCAAACGACAGGGAGCAACTCAACTTGCTTGTAAAATTTTTAAAAGGCAATCTGGGAATAATAAGTAAATTAATAAAATTGGGACTTAGATTTAGCGAGTTTGATGAGAATATGGATTATAATCAGGGGTATGCTGCTATAAATAATGTTACAAATCAGGCGGCCTATCAACTTGGCGCTTCTTCCTCAACATACGCCGGATCAAATCTATCTCACTCCCATAGCTCAAATTTTCATATAACCGTTCCAGTGATACACAGCCATCAATACACATCAAACAATTCATATAACAGATATCAGAGCCTTGATGGGAAGGATGTTATTCATATCCACAAGCCCAAAGAGTATCAGAGGGTTCTTCTTTAAATATACCTTTTCTTGGAACAATAATTAAATATCGCGAAGAAGAAAATGTTATGGCAATAAATAGAGAGAACAGGGAAAAGGTGGATGATCCACTTTTCCTTTACCAGTATAATGCTGGTTTTGTAAGAAATTCTGAGTCAAAAGCAAGAAAGATGCTAGATAAAGCAAATGGAATTTTGAAATATATAGCTACAGACGGTAACGGAACTTCAAACGAATATACCTTAAACACAAATTCTATATTTCCAAAAAGTCCTGAACCGGAGGATTATAACTCCGACGATCTTATGAGCGGAAGTTCTGAGAAAACATATAAGCGCGGAATGATAGCCTTTAACCTTCTTATATCAAAGGAAGGGATCAAGCAGATAATATTTTCAACGCCTCAAAGAATCTTAAAAGCTTATCTTAATATGATGAAGGAATTTGACGAATATCTCGTTAAAAAATTTAGTTCGCTTTTTAAAGTGGTAAAAGATAAAAATGGCAGAGATAAAGTTGAGATTGATACCAGAGAAATAGATTATGATGAAAACTATTCAAACACTGTTGATATATTGACTCAAATGGCTTATACCGCCACAAATCTTATAAAAGATATATTTTCAATAAGAAATGAATATGATTCAAAAAAACAAGCAGAAAAACTTGTAAAAATTGCTTCAGGCAAAGGTTCAAGCAATCTTGGTTATGATAAATTTATGAAGGTTATAGTTCAGCTTGTCAGTAAAGAAAACATAGCAGGAAATATATACATATCAACCGAGAAAAAAATAAAAGGTGAAGAAGATGTTAACGCAACATATCAGGTTGATCCTAATAATGAGGTTTCCGGGACTTTAAAAGAGATTAACTCTGTGAGGGAAAGATTCTCTGCACCTTTAACTCTCAAAGATTGAGAGTATTTGTGTCTTATATAACTTTTTAAAAAAAAGCAAAAAATATTTTTTTGTAAAATAAATAATGAGATGAGCGATATAGAGATATTTGTATTAAATATACTTCCGTGGTTATTTTTGTTATTAGTCGTTTTGATCTTAATTCAAACATTTTATTATCCCTATAAGAGAAGAAATGAGATTTTACAGATGGTGAAGGATAGGAGTTTTGAGTATGATAAAGAGGGGAACTCTTTGTCAAATTATATAGGCAATGTTACTACATTTGTTGTAAAGAGAAATTTTTTCGATTTAGTTTTTAAAGGTTTTGAAAAAGAAACTTCTTGTATAGTAGCTCTTGCTTCAACTGGTTTGAATCTTTTTAATAGAGGGCATTCGAAAAAGGCAAAAAATATATTTGCTATTTCTTTTGAAGGGAAAAAATTATTTTTTTTTGATTATTATTTTACTGTTGGAAGTGGAAAACACTCTACCAGGTATTCACATACAGTTGCTCTTTTAAAGACTAACTCTTTTTTACCGGATTTTTATATGAGACCTGAAAACTTTTTTGATTCTGTCGCTGCAATTATTGGTTTTGATGATATAGATATTTCTGGTTTTGAAAACTTTTCAAAGATCTATTACCTTAAAGGAAAAAATCCAGACTCTGTCATTTCATTTTTTACACCAGAAAGGATTATGATTTTTGAACAGTCGCCAGGGTATTATGTAGAGGCGGCTAATAATTTTTTGATTATTTACAGTAAAAGTATTATTCCTGTTAAAAAAGATTATATTGATAAGATAGTTAATATTTTTAAAGGACTTAAAGTTGAATAGAATTTTTTTAAAAAACCTGATTTTAAACGGAGGTTTGATGAATATAATATTAATTGCTCTTATTATATTTAATATAAACTTTTTATCAGCAGGCGATGTGTTTCTTGATGCAATGAAAAAAGAGTTAAACGTTTCTTATGAGAAATTAAAAAACGCTGAAAAGTTTCCTATGTATTTTATTGGATATGAGGCGTGGGATAGTGAAAATTGGTGGGTAAGTTCCAATCTTGGATCTATAAAAAGCGAAATGGAAAGAAAACAAAGGATTATCTCCTGTGATATTAGGGTTGGAACGCCTGATATGGATTCAACCCATGAAATAAAAGGAGTAAATTACGATGAAAATTCAAAAATGACGAATATAAGTATTTTGCCACTGAATGATGAACAAGCCATAAGGTCTGAGATATGGAATTTGACTGACAAAACCTATAAAGATGCCCTCAATAGATACATAAGGGTTTTAACTAATAAACAGGTAACAGCTGAAGAGGAGGATAAATCCGGAGATTTTATAATTGTAAAAACTACACAATCTTTCAAAAAATATTTTGAACCTGAGATAATAGATAAAGATGTAATAAAAAATATGCTTAAAAAACTTTCTTCAGTTTTTAAAAGATATGATTTTATAATAGATTCTTCAGTTAGTTTTTCAAAAGAATATCAAAACAGATATATAGTCAATTCTAACGGTTCTGAGATTGTTGAAGGTGAAAGAAGATATAGGCTTAGCTACTTGCTTGTGGCAAGGACTGATGATGGAATGGATATTTCAAGATATCGTAACTATGATTTTGAGAATATTTCTGAGATGCCTTTGGAGGATAAAGTTCTTTCTGATATCTATAATTCAATAGATGAGTTGAAAAATCTTTTAACTGCAAAACAACTTGAGCCTTATACTGGTCCTGCAATATTAGAAAGCAAGGCTGCGGCTGTTTTCTGGCATGAAATATTTGGACATAGAGTTGAAGGGCACAGGCAGAAAAGTGAAAGCGAAGGACAGACCTTTGCTAAGAAAATTGGGCAAAGCATAATGCCTTCTTTTATTACGATATATGATGATCCAAATCTTAAATATTATAATTCTAAGTTTTTAAATGGAAATTATCTTTATGACGATGAAGGGGTTAAATCGCAAAAAGCCGTGCTTGTTGAAAATGGGGTTTTAAAGGGTTTTCTTATGCAGAGGGTCCCTGTTCTTGGCTTTAAAGATTCAAATGGACATGGAAGAAGAAGTCCTGGGTATTTAACTGTAGCAAGACAGGGTAATCTTATTGTTGAGTCTACAAAAGTTTTTCCTTATCAAACCCTTAAAAAAATGCTTATTGAAGAGATTAAAAAATCACAAAAACCTTATGGGCTTATAATAAAAGACATTGAAGGTGGATTTACTTTTACCACAAGGGATATGCCTCAAAGTTATACTGTGCTTATAAAGTATGCATTCAAGATTTATCCTGATGGCAAAGAAGAGGTTGTTAGAGGTTTGAATATGATAGGCACTCCCTTACAAACATTTTCAAGAATAGTGGCAACTGGGGATGATTATGATGTTTTTAATGGAGTCTGTGGAGCTGAATCTGGCTGGGTTAATGTTTCTGCGGTTTCTCCTTCTTTGCTTTTTTCTGAGATTGAAACCGAGAAAGTTCAAAAATCAAATCAAAAACCGCCTATTTTAAAACCGCCTTATATTGATTTGGAGGGAAAATGAAAATATTGATTTCGTTAATCCTTTTTTTCCCATCTTTTATTAAGGCAGATGATCTGGTTATGAAAGCTATGGAAGATGAGCTATTAAGAACAGTTGATAAACTTAAACTTGAAAATTTCCAGAAACCTTATTTTGTAGCTTATACCGTCTATGATTCTTCTTCCTGTGAGATATCAGCATCATTTGGAGATCTGGAAAGTATAAATTATGATTTTTTAAGATTTGGAAAGGTTGATCTAAGAATAGGGGCAAAACAGTTTGATAACTCTAATTTCGTTGTTGATTTAAATAAAAACTCTCCTGAGTTTACTTATCTGCCAGTTGAAAACGATTATGACCTTATAAGACAATCCTTATGGAGACTTACAGATGATGTTTATAAAAAAAACCTTGAAATATATTCACGGAAAGACGCATATCGTAAAAAGAAGGAGATAAAAGAAAATTATGGGGATTTAACCGATGAGGCAAAAACTGAATACTATGACAAAGAAATTTTATCTAATTTTAAATGCGCAGAATATAAAGATATTATAAAAAAAGCATCGGCTATTTTTAGAAAATATTCTGAGATCCAATCTTCAAATGTAAAACTAAATTATGAAAATCTTAAAACTCGATTTGTCAATTCCCAGGGCAGTAAATATTCCAAAAACTCCGAAGTTATCTCAGTTATTGTTCAGGCTACAGTTCAGGATAAAGAGGGATATAAAATATATGATTCCAAAAATTTTGTATTTGGAAATAGTTTAGAAGTTGAAGAAGATATAATAAAGGAGATAGATGATTACGCAAAATCTTTATCTTTGTTGTATAATGCAAACCCTATTGATTATTATATTGGTCCTGCAATATTTAAAGATGAGGCATCAGCGCAGTTTTTTGACAGAATTTTTGTAAGAAATATATCATTCTATCCTCCACCGGAAACTGAAAATGAAAGTTGGCTGAAATATTATTACGATATTCCTAAACTCGTAGATAGAATTGGAAAGAGAATTTCTTCTGGCTTTATAAGTGTTTACGACAATCCCTTAATTGAAAAATGTGGTTCAAAGGCGCTTATCGGTTCAGCCGCAATTGACGATGAAGGAGTTTTGACGGAGAGAATAGATCTTGTAAAAGATGGCTTCCTAAAAAATATTTATTCTTCAAGAAAACCAAATAAGTATTCAACCAACTCAAACGGACATGGAAGAGGTTCATATAACATGAATGTTTATCCTTTTCCAAACAATGTTTTTATTACTTCATCTAAAACAACATCTTACGAGAAAATATTAGAAAAAGCGTTTGATATGGCGCGGGAGCAAAAAACTGATAAAGTAATAGTCTTTGAAAAATTACTCTCAGAATATTCAAGCGAGGATATTTTGCCGGGTCCCCTAATAGCTTATTTTATAGATATAAATACTGGAGAAAAAACTTATCTTACGCCTTTAAAATTTGAAGGGATAAGTTTAAGGGCTTTAAGGGATATAGTTATAACTGAGGATAAAGACTATGTTTATAATTTTTATGAAAAAGGCCCATTTTATAATAGCGACAGTATTCCGGTTTCAATAATCTGCCCTCGAAGTATTTTAATAAGCGAGATTGAAGTTGTTAAAACTGATATTAAACCTGAAAAAAAACCTTATGTGCCTCACCCATATTTTGGAAAATAAATCAGCAAAATCTTGTTAAGGATAATTAATATTAATGTAAATAGATAAATTTTATATTTTATCTAAAATGGTAAAATATAAATTAAGGAGAAATTATGAAAAAAGTTTTATTGATAGTTAGAGATGGATGGGGAATAGGAAATCCGAGTGATAAATATAATGCAGTTAAAGCAGCTAATACCCCTAATATAAATAACTATTTAAAAAATTATCCCAATACTATACTCAAAGCTTCAGGAGAAGCAGTTGGACTTCCAAAAGGATATCAGGGATCAAGCGAGGTTGGACATCTTAATATGGGAGCTGGTAGAATAGTTGTTCAGGAGCTTAAAAGAATTAAAGATATGATAGAAGATGGAAGTTTCTTTGAGACTGAGAATCTTAAAAGGGCTTTATTAAATGCGAAGGATCATCGAAAAGCTCTTCATCTAATGGGTCTGGTTCAGGATGAAGGTGTTCATGCTCATCAGGACCATATGTACTCAATAATTGAAAAAGCTATTGAGATGGGGATAAAAAAAATCTGGATCCATTTTTTTGCAGATGGAAGGGATACGCCTCCTAAAAGCGCCCTTGGCTATATGAAAACATTGCTTAAATTTATAGAAGATAAGCCTGCGGTTAAGATTGCTACTGTAATGGGTCGTTATTATGCAATGGATAGAAATGAAAGCTGGAATCTGACCGATATGGCTTATAATGCCATATCCTTTGCAAAAGGATTAAAGTTTAAAGATGGAATAGAGGTTTTTGAACGCGCTTATTCAAGTATGAAACAACCAAACGGTGAGGATATAACAGATGAGTATATACCACCTTCGATTATTGAGGGGTATAATGGAATTGAAGAAGGGGATAGTGTAATACATTTTAATTTCAGACAGGACAGAGCTATACAGCTTACAAAAGCTTTTGTTGAAGATTCATATCCGGGTAAAAGAGATAAAAAATTGAATATAATTTACTGCGGACTTACAAGGTATTATGATTCTTTTAAGTACTCAGCTTTACCTCCTATGAATGAGTCTGGAAATATGAATAATCTTCTTGGAGAGGTTATATCAAATGCTGGATTAAAGCAATTAAGGCTTTCTGAAACTCAGAAGTTTAGACATGTGACATCTTTTTTTAATGGTAAGAGAATTGAGCCATATAAAAATGAGGAAAGGATAGAGATAAAGGGGAGGTTTGACCCATCAAGCTTTGCCGAGCATCCTGAGATGGAAGCTTATAGAGTAGCTGAGGTAGGAGAAAAAGAGATTATAAGCGGAAAATATGATTTTATACTTATAAATTTTGCAAACTGCGATATGGTTGGTCATACCGGGAATTTTGAAGCTGCAAAAAAAGCTGTTGAGGTGGTAGATGAATGTGTTGGGAAGGTTGTTAATGCAGCTCTAAAAAAGGATTATATTATTATGATTACATCAGACCATGGCAATGTTGAGGAGATGTGGGATTATAAAATAAATATGCCAAAAACCGCTCATACGACAAATCCTGTTGAGTTCATATTGATTGGAAACAATGTTAAAGATATAAAACTAAAAGGAACAGGAATACTTTCTGATATTGCGCCTACGATACTTTATTTTCTTGGCATAAAAAAGCCGGTTGAGATGACATCTGAAAGCCTTATTGTAAGCGTTGCCGGAAAAACCTGATAGGTTAAAGTTAAGATATTTATAGCTAAAAATTTGTTTATGGAAAAGCTTTTGAAAGTGAAAGTGAAACCTGATTCAAAAAGAAATCATATAGAAAAGATAAAAGATGATGAGTTTGTTATTGAGACAAAAGCAGCTGCTGAGGGTGGAAAAGCTAACAAAAACGTAATATTAATTTTAGCGGATTATTTTAAAACTCCTCCTTCAAAAGTAATTATCATAAAGGGACAAAAATCTCATTCAAAAATAATAAAAATATATAGTTAATCAAAAAGAAAACTTTTCTTTGTAATTTCCAGCCAATATAATTTTGGATCAGGTATTTTTATATGTTGTTTTTCATAGTTATTCATTTTATATAATATTTATATGACAAGATTAATGGGCATAAAAATCATTGCCGCTTTTATAATGATTTTTGTATCAACATCAATTATTTTTATTATGACAGAAACCGGAAAGAATATCTCAGACATTGAACCTTCTCCTTCTTATAGACAGGAAGGGAACCCCAAAGCTAAAATAATTATAATAGAATATTCAGATTTTGCATGTCCGGCTTGCGCTAACGCTTATATTTATCTTAAAAACCTTATAAAATATTTTGGAAATGATTTTGTCGTTAACTTTAAACATTTTCCGCTTATGACTATACATCCGTATTCTTTTCAGGCAGCTGTATGGGCTGAGTGCGCTGGAAAAGAGTATGGTAAGTTCTGGGAGTTTTCAGATGTTCTTATAAAAAATAGAATGGAATGGTCAAATAACAGGGATTTTAGTGCCCTTTTTTCAAAGTATGCAAAAGAAATCGGGATTAATCCTGATT
The DNA here is from genome assembly GCA_036574205.1 of Elusimicrobiota bacterium. GTDB lineage: Bacteria > Elusimicrobiota > Elusimicrobia > Elusimicrobiales > UBA9959 > JAAYVG01. The sequence goes on from JAINCQ010000028.1 coordinate 129,968, forward strand.
TAATGAAAAAATGTGTTTCTGAGTCAAATGCTATAGAGATTGTAAAAAAGGATATTGAAAAAGCTGATAAGCTGAAATTAGACTCAACCCCAACTTTTTTTGTCAACGGTAAAATTGCAGTTGGTTTAATGGAATTAATAGAGTTGATAAAAAAGGAAAAAAATGAGTTTTAATAAAAGAAGAGAACTTGTTTCCTTGCTTATGAGAGTTATGGTTGGTTTCATCCTCATTTACTCAGGTTATACTAAGATATCAGAACCATTTGAGAATTTTTATCTGGCTATTTTAAGCTATAAGGTTGTTGGTGAACGAATTGCTTATATTACGGCAAAAACACTTCCCTGGATTGAGGTTTATCTTGGAGTTTTTCTTGTTTTTGGTCTTTTCTTGAAAGAGGTTGCTATGGCATGTTTTTCGTTATTTGCGGTGTTTGAATTGCTTTTGCTTCAAGCAATTATAAGAAAGTTAGAGATAGCAAGCTGCGGGTGTTTTGGAAGCTCTCATTCAAATCCAATAGGTGTTGAATTTGCATTAAATGTTATATGGCTTTTTTTTCTTTATATGTCTTTTAAATTTTCAAAAAAGTTTTCTTTGGATTTTTTACTGGAAAATAAATTTGGCGGAAATGAAAAAAATCAATAATTATATCCTTATAATTGTTTTTTTAGGGGGAATAATTTTTTCCGCTTTTACTTTAAAAGGTTATTTACAAGAAGAAAACAAAGATACAATCTGGGTTTACTTTTCAAATCCTGATAAGAAAGTAGATTATTATATAGAGGTAAACTTAGATGGGGATGTAATTTTAAAATATAAAGAGGGAAAGAAAACTGTTATAAGGGAAGGGACGATAAAAAAAATGTATGCGAAAGATTTTTTCAGAGAGACGAAAAACTCCGATTTGCTTAATTATTCAAGAAATATTGATCTTACCAAAATGATTTTTTATAAAGGTGATTTGATTAAAATTTCAGCCAATATACAGGGAGAAATAAGACGTGTTATATCTCCATTTGACAGATTTTCAGAAACTTTTAGATATGCCTTCAAACAGGTTTATCTGGAATCTATAAAACTTCCGGTTTCAGATAAATATGTGTCTTTTTTATATGCCGCTCCGCTTGAAGGAGAGATTTACACTGCTTATCTAAAGAAAGTTCCATCAAATTATAAAATCCCAATAATAGAAACAAAGGATTTAAAAACGAACAAATATATCTTCAAGGCGATAAATAACCCCTGGCGGATAATTCCTATACCATCAAAAAAGGAAGAGGGTACTATCGTTGAATTTATGTCTGTGAAAAATCTTTATGGGGTTAAATCCTCTTTTTATATAGGCACTACAAGAGGAAATTATCAGCTTTCAATAACCGAGTAATTTTATTATTCCTTATAAAACCAGATTATGTCAGCATATTTTGAGATCTCTTTCATTTTTTGAGTGTTAGATTTTAAAGCATCTGACTCAGTATATATGCTTAAATGCTTAAACCCCTTTATTCTTCTCTTAACTGACCATGGTATTGCTGCGTTATACATAATATGCCCATTTCCTGCAATCACTACAAAAGAATACTCATTATTGTTTTTTAGAAATTCGTTTACTTTTTCTCCCATGCTTTCATTCCAGACAGCCATTGAGAGTCTATAATTTTCAAAACTCATAATTTTATTCATTGGATTTTCACCATGTCCACTAAATGTTTGTAAAAGATAATCATTATATTTTTTATCGTTAACAACTTTTATCTCTTTTGCTATCAAATTTTTTTCATCTTCGCTTAATACTTCAAGCCCACCTCTTGCTATTTTTGAAACTATTTTTCTTGGAACATTTAAAGCAATGGCTTTTAATTTTTTTTCTTTTATAAAGTCAAATATCGGCTTATATAGATTATAATCAAAACCCCACTCCTTTTTCCAGTCTATCTTTGTTAAAAATTCCTCTTCAGTTAAATTTCCGCTAATATATTCATCAAGTATATTTTGAAGTGTAGAATTTAGCATTTCAAAGCCAACAGCTATTTTATTCCCTTTTTTTTCAAATATTTTTTTTATCACTTCAAGTTGTATTTCATGTGATCCTTTTTTGTCATGCTGTTCTCCAACATATACTATATCGGATTTTTGTATCAGGCTATTTAATTCTTGTTCAGTTATGGGCTTATTCTTTCTATAATAGATGCTCATATCTGTATCTGCTGCTAAAAAAAATATTGATAATAAAAGTAATAATGATTTTTTCATAATTAAATTCTATCATTTTTTTTTAAATTTCTTAATAAACCTTTTTATTATTTTTATTATCTGATTTTTAGAAAGAAATGAATTTTCACAGTAAACTTTAATTTTTTTAGGGTTAAATTTAAAAGATATTGGGTTTTTGAAAAAATCGTAATTAAATTTAAGCCTGTATTTTTTGGGATTTTCATACTGTGGTGTTGATGGATATGGGGTATTTGGAGTTACGTCTATATCGTCCGGAGGGTTTTCCTCAAGCCATTTTTCAGTCATTTTTTCATCATCTATTGTAGAACCGGGGAGCCCTACTACTATGAATGCTTTAAATCTTATACCATATTTTTTTGCAAGTTTATAAGCGTTTGTGTTTATCTCAACAGTTGTTTTTTTATTTGCAATATCCAGAACCTTAGTGCTTGCCGACTCAACCCCTACTGTTATCTCGTAGCAACCAGCCCTTTTAAATGCTTTCATCAAATCATCATCTAAAAGGTTTGCTCTCATTGGAGCTCTCCATATATAATTTCTTTTAGTTAGAAGTTCACAAAGCGCCAATGAATAATTTTTATCAATATTAAACTCATCATCATAAAACATAAAAGCTTCATATCCATATTTTTTATTTAAAAAATCCATTTCTTCAATAACATTCTCAGGTTTTCTAAATCTGAGTGTTGTGTAATATTTATTATTTCTTCCACAACAGAATACGCAGCGGTAAGGGCATCCAAGATGAGAAATTATATTTGCTGCAAGTTTTCCATTTATAAAATATTTATATTTATTAAGATTTATAAGGTGTCTTGCTGGTAAGGGGATATTGTTTAAATCGGTGAGGTTTTCCTGTATTATATATTTTTTTACGCCATTTATGGCATCAAATATGGCTTCAAAACCCTCTCCTGAAATAACTCTGTCAAACATATGAAGAGAATGCGGCAATATTGTCGCATGATGTCCGCCTATCAGTGTTAAGATTTTGGGAGATATTTTTTTAGTGGCTTGAAAAAGTTTGATTACAAAAGGCATATCAGGGGTAGTTGCTGTAAATCCTATAATATCAGGTTTATATTTTTTAATAAAATCAATATATCTTGAGTAATATCTTTTTTCACCAGTTAAATCACATACAAGCGGTTTATACCCTTTTTTTTCAAGTGATGATGCGACATATAATATTCCCAGAGTTGGAAATGCTGTATCTTCTGTCATATAAGGTGATGGAGGTATTACAAGCGCTATTTTCATTTTGTATTTTGAGATAGCAGTTTCTGAGCGAATTTATCCAGTGAGGCTTTTTCAGTGATAGTTTTTCTTGCCAGCATACCGATTGAAGGAAGATCTTCTCTTTTTTTTATTATCTCTGATATTTTTAATTTAAGCTCTGAGATTTCATTATATAAAAAACCATTTACTCCATCCTTTATATACTCTTCCATATATTTTGTTTTTCTTATTAATACAGGTTTTCCCATAGCCATAGAGATAAAAGCAATAGCCATTCCCGCTGTTTCATTCATTTCAGTATCTGAAATTGGGATGACAGAAAAGTCGGATTTTGATATTATTTCTTTAATGTTAAAGAGATTTTTGTTAAGCTTCAAAATCTTTGTATTTTTATTTTCTTTTACTGATGAGTTTGTAAGTATTATTATTTCAGCTCTGTTATCGACGGCTTTTATCAGTTTTTCAAAATCCCTTCCTTTTAAACCACCAGAGAAAATAGTTATTTTTTCATTAGTAGTTTTTTTTGTTATAGGTGTGTAATACTCAGTGTCTATATGATAATTTCTTTTTATTACCTTTTTAATTTTCGGGGGCCAATTTTTAGGGTCTTCAAATTTAAATATATAGATTTTTTCAAATAATGCAAAAAAAGATGAGTTTGATACTCTATCGTAAAATGAAGAATGCCCCTTTTCTGGAATAAGATGATTTATTATCATTATTTTTCTTGATTTTATTGTTTTTATAAGCTTGATATATTCTATGGCAGAGGCGTTATTTTTCCATGGGAAGTCTATTGATATAAGGATATCAGCCTGTGGGATTTCTTTTATTTTGGAAAAATGCGTCCTGTATGAATTTGGATTTATAACTGTTGAAAGGGATGAATAATCGGTTGTAAAATTATGTATCGCAAAAAAATTGATTTTTTTTCTTTAATGATTGTCTTAATAAAGCCTGTTCAAGATGATAGTTTTCCGGTGATTCGTTAAAATTTAAAGTTAATATGTTCATTATTAGTATTATATAATTTTAGTATGAAAGTTTTAAAAAGATTTTTAAGAAGCAAAATTTTTTTAATCGCCGAATGTAGCATTATTAAATTCATTTCAAAAACAGTAAAAATAAAATGCATAAATCGGGAGGTTGTTGAGGATTGTTTGAAAAAAGGCAAGAAAATAGCCTTTGCTTTCTGGCATGGTAGACACTTTTTGCTTATTGATTGGCATAGAAATTTTAATATAGTTTTAATGATAAGTCTCTCAAAGGATGGGGATTTGCAAACCTGTATATTAGAAAGGTTTGGGTATAAATGCATCAGAGGTTCCAGCGCAAAAGGGGGGGTTGCGGCATTAAAAGGGATTGTAAGGATGATGAATAAGAATAACTATAATACCGCAATAGCTGTTGATGGTCCAAGGGGGCCTTTGTATGAGCCAAAAGAGGGAATAGTTTTAATAGCAAGGCTAACCTCTTCCGTTATAATTCCAGTTGCCACATCTGCAAAGCCAGCCAAAATTTTTGAAAAAGCGTGGGATAAATACCTTTTACCTTTTCCTTTTTCAAAAGCGGCTATTGTATATGGAAATCCTATTTTTGTTTCAAAAGATGATGATATCTCTTTAAAAGCCGTTGAGATAAAGAAGGAGCTTGATAGAATAACTGAATTAGCTGATAATCTGTGTGGCAGATAGATAGATTTTTTGTATAATCTTTATATGAAGATTGATATGGAGTGAATAATAAAAAAATCTTTAATTTTAGTAACGACAAAAAAGTGTCGCTTTTTTGTTGTAAAATATAAAAAACGAGGAGGCTTTTATGGCTAAAGAAGATAAAAAACATGCCCTTGAAGCTGCTTTAAGCCAGATTGAAAAATCTTTTGGTAAAGAAGCTATAATGAGGCTTGGTGAAAAATCGGCAAAAATAAAAATTTCAGCAATCCCAACAGGCGCTCTATCATTGGATCTTGCACTTGGAGTTGGAGGATTGCCTCGCGGAAGGATTATAGAGATTTTTGGCCCTGAGGCTGGAGGCAAAACTACTTTAACGCTTCATATAATAGCCAGAGCTCAAAAAGATGGAGGTGTTGCCGCTTTTATAGACGCTGAACATGCGCTTGATCCGTTTTACGCAAAGAAAATAGGTGTTGATATAGATAATCTCTTAATATCCCAGCCTGATTCAGGGGAAGAAGCGCTTGAAATAGCTGAAAAGCTTGTACGCTCCGGCGCTGTGGATGTGATAGTGATAGATTCTGTTGCCGCGCTTGTGCCAAAAGCTGAGATTGAAGGAGAGATGGGTGATCAGCATGTGGGACTACAGGCAAGGCTTATGTCTCAGGCTTTAAGAAAACTTACAGCCATTGCTGCCAGCACAAAGACCGCCATAATATTCATAAACCAGATAAGGCATAAGATAGGAGTTATGTTTGGCAACCCCGAGACTACTCCGGGTGGACTTGCTCTAAAGTTTTATGCTTCTGTCAGGCTTGATATAAGAAAAATTGAGAATATAAAACATGGTGATATGGTTACGGGCGCAAAAATAAGAGTGAAGGTTGTTAAAAACAAAGTCGCTCCGCCATATAGAATTGCAGAGTTTGAGATGATTAATGGAGAAGGTATATCCAGGGAAGGATGTCTTTTAGATATGGGGGTTGAAAGCGGGGTCCTTGATAAAACTGGGACATGGTTTGAGTTTAAGGGACAGAGGCTTGGACAGGGAAGGGATAATGCCAAGGAATTTCTGAAATCAAATCCTCAGATAGCGGATGAGATTGAAAAAATTTTAAGAGAGAAGTTTTTAAATGAAGGGGCAAGAACTGAGGAAAAAGTTGATGAGACTAAAGAAACTGTAAAAGAGGAAAAAAAGAAATCCAGATAGCTGCTGATTTTTAAGGTTTATGTCTTTTGAGAATTTAGTTGAGGAGTTTTCATCTTATATATTGCTTGAAAAAAACCTATCTAAAAACACCAAACTTTCATATACCCGCGATATAAAAATGTTTCTTGATTACTGCGACAAAAAAGGTGTTGATTTTTTTAACATAAAGCCAGATGTTTTAGAAAAATATCTTTTTTCACTTAAAGAGAGCGGATATAAGCTTTCAAGTATTTTTCGCAAAGTTGAATCTATAAGGGCATTTTACAAATTTCTTTTAATAACAGATAAGATAAAAGAAAATCCTCTGGCTCATTTTAGACCTCCGCGCCTTGAAAAGAAACTTCCTGAGTTCTTATCTAATAATGATATTCAAAAAATTTTTTCACATTTTTCAGGTGAGAAATTCAATCTTTTAAGAACCTTTGCTGCTATAGATCTTTTGTACTCAAGTGGTATAAGGGTAAGTGAGCTTGCTGACCTTGTGATTGAAGGGGTTAATTTGTCTCAGTTATGGATAAGGGTTAAAGGGAAAGGTGGCAAAGAGAGGATAGTTCCTATAAACGAAAATACAGCAAATCTTTTAAAACTATATATCTCTGAAAGAGAGTTAAAGTTTTCATCAAAGGAAACCGACTCAAATCTTTTTCTCAATAAATCTGGGAAAAAAATGAGTCGTATTCAAATCTGGAAGGATATAAAAAAAATAGCAAAAGAAGCAGGGATTGAAAAAAATATTTATCCTCATATATTCCGTCATACATTTGCCACTCATATGCTTTTGGGAGGGGCAGATTTAAGATCTATAGCCGAAATGCTCGGACATTCAAGCCTTTTAACCACACAGATATACACCCATTTAGACAACTCTGCCTTGAAAGCAATGCATAAAAAATATCACCCGAGAGGATAAATTAGTATAAAAATGCTAAAATATATTTAAAAAGGAGATTATATGAAAGAAAAAGTTGAGAAGGTGATAAATAAAATAAAACCGATGCTTGAAGCAGATGGAGGATCTATTGAGCTTATTGATGTTGATGAAAAAAAAGGTATTGTAAAGGTTAAACTTGTTGGAGCATGCGGGGCGTGTCCTTTTTCTGTGATGACTCTAAAAAATCTGGTTGAGAAAACAATTAAAGAAGAAGTTCCAGAAGTTAAAGAGGTTATAAGCGCCTGATATTTTCTGTTAGAAAAATGCCTTATATAAATCTCCACACCCATTCTAATTTCTCAGATGGCGTTTTAACACCGAAAGAGGTTATAAATTTTGCATTTCAAAAAGGTGTTCATTATTTTTCTTTAACAGATCATGATACGGTAAATGGGATTCTGGCTCTTTCTGATTCTGATATCAAGGGGATTAAATTTATCAAAGGTATAGAGATAAGCAGTTGTGAGCATGATTATCTTCATATTCTTGGATATAATATAGATATAAAGAATAAAAGTTTTCTTTCTGATATAGCGGAATATCGCAGAAGAAGGATATCAAGGGTTGTTGATATTATAAAAAAGCTTAATGATGTAGGTATAGATATAAAATTTGAGGATCTTGAATTTAAAGAATCTTCAACTGTTGGAAGACCGCATATAGCCGATGCTCTGGTTAAAAAGGGTTATGGCAAAACGAGGACAGAGGTTTTTTATAAATATCTTGTTGAAGGATGCCATGCGTATGTTAAACCGAGAGGTCCGAGATTAGAGGAAGCTATAAAGACGATAAAAAATGCTGGTGGAGTCGCCGTCCTTGCTCATCCATCCACAATTGAAGGAAGTTTAAATGTGGAGGAGGTGATTAAATCCGGTTTTGACGGCATAGAGGCTTTTTATCCGACGCATACTAATAACAAAGTAAAGAAATATCTTGGTATAGCCGCAAAATATAACCTTATCGTTACAGCTGGAACAGATTTTCATGGTCCAAAGACTGATAAAAATATTATGGATAAATTTGAATTTGATTTATCAAAACTTTTGAATATAGATAGAATTATTAATGTATGAATAAAGAAATTGAAAAAGAGATTTTAAGGCTTAAAGAAAAGGGGCTTACAAGGATCTGTGTTGAAAGCGAGATTACAAAAATTGCAGAGCTTACATTTGAAATAAATAAACTTAAAAAGGAAAAAAAGGCTGTAATAGCCGCTCATGTATATCAAAGACCTGAGGTAATAATAGGGGTAAGCGATTTTCATGGTGATTCTTTTAAACTTGCAAAGGATTGTGTTAATGTTGATGCTGAGATTATAATTTTTTGCGGTGTTAGTTTTATGGCTCAAACTGCCAAGATACTAAATCCCAAAAAGCGTGTTTTTATACCTGATACTGGTGCTGGATGTAGCTTAAGCGAGTCAATAACTGTAGATGATGTTAAAAGACTAAAAAAAGAATATCCCGAAGTTCCTGTTGTAACATACATAAATACAAATGCTGATGTAAAAGCTGAAAGCGATGTTGTTGTCACAAGCTCAAATGCAAAAAAGATTTTAGAAAAGCTTTATGAAAAGCATCAAAGAATAATATTTATCCCTGATAAATTTATGGGGGCAAATCTTGCTAAAGAGCTTGGAAAGGAAGCTGGCAGGGATTTGATTTTATGGAACGGCTCTTGCATAGTCCATGAAAAATTTAATCCAGATATAATAAAAGAATACAGAAAAAAATATCCAAATATGATGGTAATGGCTCATTCTGAATGTCCTTCTGATATAATAAAACATGTTGATTTTATGGGTTCTACATCCCAGATGATTGAACAACTTAGATTAACAGATGCTCAAGCTTATATGCTCATAACCGAATGCGGTCTTGGGGAGCTTGCTACTACTATGTTTCCGGAAAAAAAATTTATAGCAATGTGCAGGTTATGCCCCTATATGAAAATGATTACGCTTGAAAATATCTTATTTACCCTTAAAAACCTTCCAAAAGACAGAGAGATTTTTGTAGATGAGAAAATTGCAGAAAAAGCAAAGGCTTCACTTTACAAAATGTTTGAATTTTCGTAGTTGAAAAGAAGATATTTAAGGGGGAGTTTAGCGGAAAATTTTTGTCAATGAAAAGCTAAATTTTTTGTATAATTTTAATAATAGTTCTCTAAAATATGATGGGATTAGCGGAAAAATGCATTTTTTCCCTGAGTAAATCCTGCCCGCAGTCGGAAAACTGGACCCGCTTTAAAGGGGATTGAGACGTCACAAGGACGGCCACCACAATTCGTAAGGTTCTGCTGTCGGAAAACTGGACCCGCTTTAAAGGGGATTGAGACTCAAGGAACCTCGTCACAAACCTTTTATAATCGTCATACGTCGGAAAACTGGACCCGCTTTAAAGGGGATTGAGACAAAACTAAATCAACTGCATTCCCATTATATGTTTGGAAGTCGGAAAACTGGACCCGCTTTAAAGGGGATTGCAACTACGTAGGTTCGAATCCTAAAAAGGAATTGGGAGAATTTAAAACCAGGACTGACCGGGGCGGTCAGTCCGGTTGAAAGGATTTGAAATAGATATATGTGATATTTATCCTTGACAGAAGGATAAAAATGTTATATTATATCCTTTTTAAAAGGATAAAAAATGATAAGCAAGCAAATCCTTAAAGAAATAATTATTTCAAATGAAGAATTTATATTAAATAGAATAACCAATGTTATCCCCCGTAAAGGACTTTTTTTCCCAGAAACATTAAAAAAGGTGGTAATTCTCTATGGGATTCGCCGTAGCGGCAAAACATATATACTCTATGATTTATTTAAGAAGCATAAAGATACTGCATTATATATAGATTTTGAAGATGAAAGATTGAGTGATTTTAAGATTTCTGATTTTGAGGTATTGAAGGAAGCATTTTTAGAACTAAAACCTGAAGTATTAAAAAAGAATATAGTTTTTTTATTAGATGAGATTCATAATATAAAAGGCTGGGAAAAATTTATAAGAAGAATTGTGGAAAAAGATAATTTTAAGGTATTTATAACCGGTTCATCCTCAAGAATGATGCCCAAAGAGATTCAAACATCGCTTAGAGGAAGATCATGGAGTATTGAGATTACTCCTTTTTCTTTTAAAGAAAGTTTATTTATTAAAAATATTGATGCTGAAAGCAAAGACATTGTTTATGGAAGTGAGAAATACAGGATAAAAAAATATTTTTCTGATTATCTAAAATGGGGCGGTTTTCCAGAAGTTTTATTGGTTGAGTCGGATTTTGAGAAAAGAAAAATTATTAAAGAGTATCTGGATGCAATGTTTTTTAAGGATCTGGTTGAAAGATTTAATATTACTAACATTACTCTTTTATCTGTATTAATGGAAAATCTTTTTTCATCTTTTTCATCAAAATTTTCATTAAATTCTTTTTATAAACAGTATAAGCAGAAATTGCCTTTTTCAAAAGACACATTATTTTTGTATTATAAATATTTTCTTGATAGCATGCTTGTTTTTGAAATAAAAAAGTTTTCTGAATCTCCATATAAGAGAGTCAGAAATCCTGGGAAAATATATGTTGTTGATAGCGGAATTTGTAGAAAAGTTACCTCTGATGATTTGGGAAGGATAGTGGAAAATGTTGTTTTTCTTGAATTAAGAAAACAGGGAGAGGTTTTCTATTTTGAAGAAGAAAAAGAGTGCGATTTTATATTGAAGGATTTTAATAATAATTTTATGCCTTATCAGGTAGTTTATGAGCTTAATAGCGACAATGAAGAAAGAGAAATAAAAGGGCTTGTTGATGCATGTAGGTATTTTTCAAAACGTAATGGAATAATTTTAACATTTGATCAAAGTGGAAGTAGAAAGGTTGATGGAATTAACATTGAGATACTTCCTGTATGGCAATGGCTATTATTGAATGATAGAGATTATGAGTAGTAAGGGGGGATAAATCTTTGTAAGGTTTTTTTGAGTCTTTTAGTCTTGAGTAGGTTTTACTGGTTAGAAAAAAGAATTTTCTCAATGAAAAACTGAATTTTTGGTATAATTTTAGTAGTGGTTCTCTAAAATATGATGGGATTAGCGGAAAAATGCATTTTTTCCCTGAGTAAATCCTGCCCGCAGTCGGAAAACTGGACCCGCTTTAAAGGGGATTGAGACTAAGTTAGTATCCATCTTTCATCTCCTTTTTTTAAAATGTCGGAAAACTGGACCCGCTTTAAAGGGGATTGCAACTACGTAGGTTCGAATCCTAAAAAGGAATTGGGAGAATTTAAAACCAGGACTGACCGGGGCGGTCAGTCCGGTTAGTGTGGAGAGGGGTTTGTTAGAGTAAGAAAAATATTTTTGCTGATATGTTGGTTTAATTTTGATAGCTTTATATATACGTAAAAAGCAAGATTTTTTAAGTTATTAAATATTTTAATTTTCGTAGTTGATTTCTGAAATTATTTTTTTTGCTTCAGTTATGCTTTTGGCTTTCATAAATTTGGCTCTTGTCATTGCAGCATTAGGAAAGCCACTTAACCATAGCCCGGCAAGCCTTCGTGATTTTATAAGAGCATCCCTTTCTCCAAAGATTTGTTCTGATATTTCAAGATAGCGAATAAAAGTTGATATTTTTTTTGAAAGACTGACTTGTGTTTTTTCTTTTTTTAAAAGAAATTCTTTTATATCAGAAAATATAAAGGGATTTGAAATTGCAGCCCTTGCTATAGATATTGCATCACATCCAGTTTTTTCAAACATTTCAATTGCTTTTTCAACTGAGTTTATTCCGCCATTTGCTATAAGGGGTATTTTTATTATGGATTTTATTTTTGCCGCTGTTTCAAAATCAATACTTCCGCTATGATACTGATTTGCAGTTCTTAAATGAATATGTATAACACCTGCTCCAGCATTTTCAAGGTCTTTTGATAAGGTAATTGCAGTTTTGTGTTTCTCATCTAAGCCAATTCGAATTTTAACTGATACTGGAATTTGAAGTTTTGATGCAAGTGTTTCAGTTATTTTACATAGTATATGTGGGTTTTTCATCAGTGAAACGCCAGCTCCAGTTTTAATAACCTTTTTAACAGGACATCCAGCATTTATTTCTATCATATCTGCATCATTTTCCACACAGAGATTTGCTGCTTCAAGCATTGTGATTTCATCGCTTCCAAATAGCTGGATGGCTATTGGTTTGTCATCTCTAATTTTTATAGCCTGTAAGGATTTTTTATTTCTATGTGAAAGCGCTTTTGCTGAAACCATTTCTGAAATTATAAAATCGCATCCATTTTCAAGAAGTATTTTTCTAAAAGGATAGTTTGTAATTTCAGCCATTGGAGCTAAAAATAGGTTTCCAGTTTTAAGTTTGCCTATGTTTATGGATTTTAATAACATTTTCAAAATTGAATCAAATAGTTTCCATCGTGTGAGAGAGTGAAGTCTTTTAAATCTCTTTTTTCAATAAGCCTTATCTCTGATTTTGGGGCGTTTATTTTTTTAAGAACTGATAGTTGATATTCAAATGCTGCTGCTTCTATATTATAAAGATCGTCAAATTTTTTAAACTCTTTTCCAAAAGGATTTGCAAATCTCATGTCTATTTTGTTTTTACCAGGTGGGGGGATGTCTTTTTTGTCTTTTTGTTTTTTCGTTATTAGATAATATCCATGCCATCCCTGATGTGCTAAAATTGATGCCAGAAAGGTAAGTGAGGAGTTTAGATATTTATCCTGTGATATTTCAATAACAGGTTTTTCTCCATCAAAGATAAAGCCTGTTCTGTTTGACTGCCTTATTTCAAATATATATCTTCTTATCATAGTAAAACTATTTTCTTTATCATATAGCCATAAAAGCCTTAATGAATCTTTTATTTTGGATTTAAAATCTTCTTCTCCAGATATTATAAGCGCTGATGAGTATGTTTTGTCTGTAAAGTTACTCTTATCAGAATTGTTGGAAAAATTATCCTCATAGTTTATCTCTAAATCTTTTTTTTGAGCATCTTTTTTGTGAAACTCAAGTTCTTTTTTTGATTTTAAATCAATAAGCGAAATATTACTTTTATATATTTTGTATAACACTCTAGCGCCAAAAATTAGAAGTGGCAAAACTCCAAAAAACAGTGCCTTTTTATTCATTATAAGCTTTTAGATATGACTTATAAAAAGCATCCAATTCTTTGGAAGGATCTTCAAATTCTATTATGTGTTTTTTACATCCTCTCCTTGAGCATATCTGAACCTGTCCACCATCTTTTAAGTCAAAGGCTACCATCTGGGCATTACATATATCACATTTTCTTGTGCTTTTTAAATCTGCATCACAATGTGGGCATCTAAATCCTGCAATTTTTCCGCGAGGGACTTCTATCCCGCTTTCTATGTTATAACTTCCGTATAATGAGCTAAGATAAAGCATTGATTTTTTACCGGCATATGTAAGTTTTACTGCGATTGCTGGCTTTTTATCTATAAGTTTCTTTTTATCAATAAGGGTCTTACCACAATGCGGACATTTTACATTAACGGTTATCATAATCTCTCCTTCTTTTGTAAACCTTTTAATTTATATTATAACAGTTAAATATACTCATTGGCAATAAGTTGTAAGTATTCTCAAGACACATAATAACTTTCTTATGTTTAAAGGATATTTATTTTTTTGTTGGTTTAAACACAAAGTTTTTTATTTTGTTTTCGAAATTGGGAAAGTTATCAAACCAGTATTGCTGATATTCTTTTAAAACAGATGCAATCCCTTTCCTGGATTTAAGGAGTAATTTTACGTTTATAATGAGGTCATTATATAAAAAATCTATACTTTGCTTTTGTCCATTATTTTTATATTCAAATATATTAGAAAAACCATCTATTTTTCGATATCCATCTGCGTATTCAGTCCCTTTTGGATCAATAAAGAGAATCAGGTATTGGTTATTTTTTTGTGCCCAGAAGATAAAGTCTGGCTTAAAATTTGTTATTTTATTTTCTTTAGGATTGTAATAAGGAATAAATACTTCGTCCAGCGTTTGATCAAGTTTTGAAAACATCCACCAGTCAAACTGAGTAAATACATTATCCTGTTTAGAAAGATATTCTTCAAGTTCCTTAATAAATTTTACCTCACTATCAACATTAATAATATGATTAAGGTAGTTAATTTTTTCTGTCTCTGAAACTATTACTGGCAGATAGTAATGGTTTGCTAAATACTTGATTTTAATCATCTGATTTTCAATTTTATAGTTCTCTGCTTCTTCAAACGATTTTAATTCTTTATCGTATTCTTGTCTTCTGCCTTCTCTAAATAGTTTATCAAGTTTTTTTTCATATTCAGGTTTATTTTTTATAGTTTCGATTTTTCTTTTTATCTCTTCATACTTATTATTATCGTTAATCTTTATCTTTTTGAAATGTACAATTTCATTCTCTAATTTTTTAAACTTATCAAACTTTTTACTTTTAAGACTAAAATAATCAAAGATTCTTGTAATAATCAATTCTGGTTCAAAAAACAAATTACTTTCATTAAAATCATAGTATTTATCTTTATCATTTAAAAAACTTATTTTTACTTTCTTTAAAACCTCTAAATTACAATCATATTTTACTAAAGCTATCTTATCCCCAATATGATTAAAATATTTAGAGGTTAACTCAAAATCGTTTTTGTTAATAGGATATTTTATTAAATTATCTTCTTGTGCTAAAATTATCTCGTCAGTTTTATAAACTGGTATTAAAAGAAGATGCTTTTGCACTTCGGGATTTAAAATAAATAAATCACCCAAACTTTTATCTTGTTTTTCTGCTTTTAGTATTGCAATAGTTTCTTTTAAATTAGTTGCATTTGTTCCAAAAATAAATAGGCTTTCAATTGGAAAAATCAGATTTTTTATTTTTTCAAATAACTCCTCGTTAATAATTTTGGCGTTAAGTAAATTTTGAAGTCGTCTTTTTTGGTATTTTTGCGGCTCTATCCTGATCCCTCTACCTATTGATTGAAGAATAAATTTTTTTGCATCACGTTCAACACCGATATTAATAAACAAAATCAGGTTTGGTCGGTTAGAATCCCAACCTTCATAGAAAGAACGAGAACCCATTAAAATGTTTATATCAGAATCATCAGTATTGATTGCCTTAAAGTAGCTTTCGTTTTCAAAACTCTCGTTTATTTCATATCCTTTCAGTTTGTTTTTAAGCCAGCCAGAAATATCGCCGATCTTAATCAAGGCAAAAGGTTTATCAGATGTCATAAGTCTAAAAATAAGTTCTTGCCGATTTCCAGGGATTTTTAAAACTTCAATCTTACCCGGAGTTTTAGCGTTCAAAACACATTTTAAAATGTCGTCATAATCCAATTCTGAAACTAAATCGGAGTTAATGACACATTCCAAATCTTCAAATACGAGTTTAGCGTTGTTGTTAAATTCCTGGATAATTTCCTCTTTTGCCTTTTTAATCAAATCGGGTTTAACTTCATTTTTCGCAACTTTCTCTAATTCTCTAAAAAATATTTCTAAATCAGATTGTTCTACATCTACGGAATTAACCAGTGTTAAAAGTAATGGGTGGTGATATAGCGAATTATTCACTTCTCTGATTTTTTCAAAATATTTATTGATATAAGCCAAAAGTAATAAGGTCTTTAAAACAATTTTTTGCTTTTCAAGTGGCGAGAAATCAGTTGAGTTACGAAACGCGCTGATTTCGGCAGAAGATACATAAATATGCTTACCATATCCTTCTTCAACAAACTTTGAAAGATTGAAATTGAAAGCGCAAGTCGCAAAATCCCATGGATCTGTGAATGTAGCAGAGAAATTAAATAAAAAACCATTTCTTGAAAGTATTGAATATAGAATCTGCCTTTTGCTGTCTTCTTTATCACCTTTATGTGCTTCATCTAAAAGGATATACCAATTGCCATCATCGTCATAATTTTTAAAATTAACAATTTTTTCTTTATGTTCGTCAGAAATTAAATCAGAACGGTAATAAAAAACAGTAACCTCATTTTTGGCAAACGGTAAAGCATTTTCGCGCTTGACATTCTCATAATCTCTCAGATTTTTAAGATTTATTTTTATGCCTGCCTGCGTGCCGCCCGCGGGCAGTTTAAAATTGAAGTTATTAAACTCATCAACATGATTTTTAAATTGTTCCAGAAGATCATCGCGATGCGTCAGAAAAATAATATCCTTCGCCGGTAATTCTTTTTCAGCTATGAGTTTCCCTAAAAGTTCAATTAGCTTAACAATAATAAGAGTCTTACCTGATCCAGTTGCCATCCAGAAACTCATACGGTTGATAAAATATGCAAAAGAAATCTTTGAATCTATTACAGGATAATCCTTATCGTATTCTTTTAAATATTTTGTTATCTTTTTGCCTTCTTTCTTTTTCAAGTCATAATCAAAATTTTCTTCTAAACCATTAAGTTTATAATGCTCAAATAAAGCTACTTTATCAGCATTTTTTTCTTTGAAATACAGGTGTAATGTCTTCAATGCGTTTTTCAAAGCCTCTTGCTGAAAATCAAAAAGTGTTTTATCTTTTGAAAATCGGGCTAAACCTGTCTGTGCCGTGCTTGTTGCAGCAGGTAGGGCAAAAACTTGCCACTTTACAGGTAAATTTTCAAAAGGAATTTCATCTATAATATTTTGTAAGTATAGTTTCATGATATTAAAAGGTTCGTAACAATTTTAATTAAAGTATCTTTATCCTCCGATTTACTTATTGCTATTAAAAGTACTAAAGCAGTTAAAGTATTATCGTTTATTTTCCTTTCTCCTGTTTTGAGATATAAATATTTATTTTTTTCCAAAAAGTAGATAAAAAGAAAAGATGCTATGCGTTTATTACCATCAATAAAGGGATGATCTTTAATAATAAAGTACAAAAGATGGGCATCTTTTTCTTCTAATGATGGATATAATTCTTTTTTGCCGAAAGTTTGATAGATATTTTCAATTATTCCTTTAAATTTTTCGTCATTTTCCTGTCCAAATAATTTGCCAGCTTCTTTTTTAGAAATGAGGTCTTTTTTTATTTCTTCAATAATTTTTTTAGCATCTTCATATGTTAAAACATATTTATCTTGTTCTTTTTTAACCAGATTTAATTTTTCTTTATCATACTGTTCAAGCAATGTAAAAGTTTTAGAGTAACTCGCAAGCAGGTTTAAAATTTCCTGCTCTTGTCCACTAAGCAGTTTGTGTCTTGATTTTTCTTGCAGAAAAAAAATAGTTTGCTGCAATTCTTTTAATTCATTCTGTACCTCTAAAAGGCGTTTTTCGTTAACAGCATAACCCTTTAATAAATAATTTTTTAAGATTTTAGTTGCCCATCGCCTGAAATGTATGGCTCTGGCTGAGTTTACTCTATATCCAACAGCAAGAATGACATCCAGATTATAAAAATTTACCGGTTTATCTGACCCAGCAATGTGCATTTTTTGCACATTGCTTTTTTTATCCACCTCTTTATCCGCCAAAATTTTATTAATATGCTTTGTTATAACCGATCGTTCTTTGTTAAAAAGTCTGGCGATCTCCTCCTGACAAAGCCACACAGTTTCTTTTTCAAAACGGACTTCAAATTGAATCTCATTTTGTTGGGATTTATAAAAAACTATTTCACCTTTTCTGCAAGTTTTATTTATCATAAATCTTTATTTTTATTCCCACCAGATTAATGGTTTAATAAGTTTATAATCTAAATCTTTTATATTTATTTTTGTCTCATCTTCAAACTCCACTTTGTCATTAGTGATTTTCTTAATCCATTTACCGGTTAGATTAGATAGAGTTTCAGCGATGTCTATATTGGGATAGAGCTTTGATAAATCTACTTTGACTCGATTATTTTTATAATCAATCTCTAATGCTTTAAGCATTTTTTCATCTTTCATAAAGACATATTCCTGATACGGACTTTTTCCTGGCATATCAAACAAATCCCCATCTTCATATTTACAATTTGCTAAAGTTTCCTCATATTGTTCAAGTTCGTAATATTTAAAAAAGCCGCCACCTTGATATTCTTTTATTTCTTTTGAAATACCGGATTTATCATAGGCTAAAACTTTTTTCATTCTTGGTAAAACTACACTATAAAAGTGTCCTCCCATTTCTATGCCAATCCATTTCCTGCCAAGCTTGTGTGCTACTGCTGTTGTAGTGCCAGAGCCAAGGAAAAAATCCATAACTAAATCACTTTCATTAGAAGTAGATTCTATAACACGCTTTAGAAGGATTTCGGAGTTTTCGGTTGAAAAACTCCATCCAAATGAATAACTACCTATATCTGTCCAGTTAGAATCTACAGGGGTTAATTTTGACTCCAAATATTGAGGTAAGCCCTTTTGTTTATTTCCTAAGACATCAATATATTCATATGCTGTATAAATCCTAATTCTTTTTTCTTTATTAAGTTGATCAAATTTTGTTTGAGAAAACCTCCAATGATGACCTTTTGGTGCAATAAATTTTATTTTCCCTAATTCAATTATGTTGGCATCCTTATTTTCTTTTGGAGAAACAGCGTTCACCCATCTTGTTTCTCTTCCTCTTTCTTTGAAAATCATATTAAAAGTAATTTTTGTATTTCTTCCATAAAAGTAAAGCAAATCGTAGGCTGGGTTAAATCGTTCTGGAACATTTGTCCCCTGATAATTAACTTTTCGAAGAGATATCTCATTCCTAAAATTCTCCTCTCCAAATATCTCATCCATCAGACATCTTACAATCCAATTTCCATTATAATCACACCGGACAAAAATACTTCCTTTTTCATTAAGCCAATTTTTAGCAAGTCGCAATCTATTTTCAAGTAGTGTAGCCCAGTTAGCATCTTTGTAATTTGTGCGGTATAAAAACTGGTCAGAGGAATCTAAATTAAACGGCGGATCTATATAAATTGTCTGGACTTTTTCTTTGAATTTAGACAGGATTGTATTTAGTGCTTGATAGTTTTCGCTTTTTATAAGCCAGCCGTCTAGAGATTTATCTAAATCTTCAAATTGATTTAGAATCTCAAGTTCTATGCTTTAAAATATTTTGTATCGATAGGTAAATGCTTGTATTTTTCAGATAAGTATTTGCCTGTTAAATTACTTTCAAAAATATCTTCCATATTAAAATTTTTATCAATAATTCCAAGTTCCAGCCATTCTTTTATTTGTTCTTTTATATTCTCGTGTTTAAAAATTTTTTCAATAAGTTCTAGATTCTTTATCCTGTCCAGCGTAATCACATAGTTTGAGTTTTTAACAAACTTCGGCTTGTTCCATATTTTTACCAATTCATCTTCAAACTGTGAAATAAAGTCAATGATTTTAAATGCAATGTCTTTTAAGATTTGCAACTCATTAACTCTTTCTGCGCTCCATTCTTTTGCCCCTTCCCAGAAATACTGATAACTCCATAGTTTAAACTGCTCTTGCAAAAATGCTTTAGCGTTTTTATTAATAAAAAAATCAACTTCACTTTGCTTTTCAAAAATTTTAAAGGCTTGCTCTAATTGTTCTTCTGTAATCACAATACCTTTTTTCTTTACAGCTTTTAATATCTCGTCCTGTTTTGTTTTTGTCCCTTTTTCTGAGTATTGAACACTAAAAACAATCGTTCTATCTTCCTTAACCTCATCTAATTCAAAAATCAGTGATCGCTTTTCATTGGCTTTTTTGTTTTCTATATTTGAAGCATTAAAATAAAACTTAAATCCATTAATCTCTACTGGTAAACTTCTAAAAATCCTGTCAGTTTTGATATAATAGAGCATCTGAGTTTTCCAAAAAAGAATAACATTTTTTTCATCAGTATAAACTTTTTCATATATATTATTATGAAACGGTGTTGAATTAAAATAGATTGAACCACTTTCTGTGAAATATCGGTTAAAAAAAGAATAGAGTTTGTCAAAAAGCTCGTCTTTAAATTTTGAGTGTCTGTCTGTGCGTGGATCATCTCCAGAGGAATGTCTTTTTAGCGCATCTTCAATATCTTTTTGAAGAATACTTTCAATTTTGCGATAGTAATTTGATTTTATTTTCATCAAATTAATAAAACCACCCTTACCTTCAATATTAGCACCAATAAACACATTCCGTAGTGCTTCGTAAAATTTTTGTTCTTTTGTCATAATATTTATTTCCTTTAAATTGTTTAAGCTTATAGAGCTTTAATTATTTTTCGCACTATATATTATTCCAAACATCGTTATATTTTTATATTTATTCAATATAATAACTCTCTTAAAAAGCCTTTAGAAACAAATTGCATATTGCTTTATTATTCAATTTATATGGCTTTCACTATTATAGTATATCAAATACTTATAAGGTAATGTCAAATATATGTATGATTTACTAATTTTTGTGATATTTTGTTCTTTAAAAATATTTAATAATTTATAATTATTAATGAAAAATCAGGTATTTCTTTTGTTTAATTAGCAGAAATTTTAATTATTTCAATTCTTTTTTAGTTTGAATTTATATAATATAGATATGAATGTACTTATTTGTGTGAATTCTTTTAAAGGGACTGCAAGCTCAAAAGAAATAAATAAGATTCTAAGTAAAGTTCTTGTAAGAAAAGGATATGATGTCGTTGTTAAAAATGTTTCTGATGGTGGGGATGGTTTTTTAGATTGTTTTTCTGAAACTGGTAATATAATAAAAAAGAAAGTCACTGGTCCTTTTTATGGTTCAAAAATATCCGCTTCATATGTAATTGATAAAAAAGATGCTTTTATAGAGATTGCCCGGGTATGCGGGATAAGGTATCTTGAAGAAAAACAGCTTGATATTATGAATGCTACTACCTATGGAGTTGGAGAGTTAATTAAAGATGCTATAAATAGAGGAGCTATAAAAATTTATTTAGGGCTTGGGGGGACAGCATCAAATGATGCTGGATTTGGTATGGCTAAAGCACTTGGAGTCAGGTTTCTGGATGGAAAAGGAGATGAG
This sequence comes from Elusimicrobiota bacterium, assembly GCA_036574205.1. Classification (GTDB taxonomy): domain Bacteria; phylum Elusimicrobiota; class Elusimicrobia; order Elusimicrobiales; family UBA9959; genus JAAYVG01. The sequence continues at coordinate 151,238 of JAINCQ010000028.1, forward strand.
GTTGAAAATAGTATATTTGGGCTTATAAGAGTTAAAAAAATAGATTTTTCAAATTTTATTTCAATTGATGGGATTGACTTTTATGGTGTTTGTGATGTAAAAAATAAACTTCTTGGTAAATATGGTTCGGCTAAGATTTTCGGGCCTCAAAAAGGGGCATTGCCAAAGGATATACCTATTATAGAAAAAGCGCTTACAAATTTTAAAGATGTTTTGCTAAAACAAAAAGGAATAGATATCTCTAAGATAACAGGAGGTGCTTCAGCTGGTGGACTTGGAGCCGGGATTTCTGGAATATTGGGAGGACGGCTTTTAAACGGTTCTGATTTTGTTATGAAGAAGCTTAATTTGATATCCTTTATAAAAAAAGCTGACATAATTATAACCGGGGAAGGAAAACTGGATAAATCAAGTTTTTATGGCAAGATAACCGGTGAGATAATAAAAATTTCTTTAAAGTATCATAAAAAAATATTTGTATTCTGTGGTTTAAATGAATATGAAAAAGCAATAAGAGGGGCTAATTTAATTTCGTTTGACAAAAAGTATCCAGTTCCGTTTCTTAAGAAAAATATTCTTTCAGTTTTAAAAAAAGAGATAAACAATATTTTGTAAAATATAATAGCAAGGAGAATATATTGTTATGGATAAGATAAGATTTGGAGTTATAGGCGCCGGTAAGATAGGAACTTATCATACAAGAACTTTAGCTTCAATGAAGGAAGTTGATCTTGTTGGTGTAGCAGATGTAGATTTATTAAGAGCTCAGGTTTTAGCCTGGAATAATAATACTATGGCATACAGGGATTATTCTGATCTTTTTCATCAGGTTGATGCTCTGGTAATAGCTGTTCCAACACATCTTCATGCAGAGGTTGCGCTTAAAGCAATGGAGAAGGGGATTCATTGTCTGGTTGAAAAACCTATAACAGATTCTATAGAAGATGCCAAAAAATTAAGCGAGTTGTCAGAAAAAAAAGGGGTTGTTCTTCAGGTGGGACATGTTGAAAGGTTTAATCCGGCTGTGGTTGAGGCGCAAAAGCATATAAAAAAACCGCTTTATATAAATATGGAAAGGCTTGGACCTTATGATCCGAGGGTTTCATCTATAGGGGTAACTCTTGATTTGATGATACATGATCTTGATATACTTCTTTCTCTGGTTAACTCTGATATCGAATCAATAGATTCAATTGGCGCAAGGGTGTTTTCTAATTTTGAGGATATCTCTAATGCAAGGATAAAATTTAAAAATGGAACTATTGCTGATCTTACAGCAAGCAGGGTAACTTTTGAAAGGATAAGAAGAATGAGGGTTTATCAGGATGAAGAATATATATCTGTTGATTATATAAGTTCGCGAATTAAGATATATCGTAAAAAAAACGATCCGCCAAAAGATCTAAATGATATAGAGATTATAACACCTAAGATTGAAAGGAAGATGCCGATAACAGAAGAACTTTATCATTTCATAGATTGTATAAAAAATCTTAAAAAACCGGTGCCTGATGCAGCAAAAGGCATAAGCGCTTTAAAGCTGGCAATAACTATTACCGAAGGGATAAAACGTTACGATATGCCGCGTGCTCAGGTTGATGAAAAATCCAGATTTGCCAGAAGAGTTGGGGATATAGTGGAAGCTGCAAAAATTATAATAGATTCAAAGATTGATGATAATATTGGAAAGTGATTATGCCAAAAATTACCAGAAATAGTGATATTCTTGTAGTAGCAGGGGATGTCTCCGGTGATTTGCATGCTGCTAACCTTGTTGCTGAACTTAAAAAAGAGGAACCTTCTCTTGTTGTTCATTCAATTGGTGGAGTAAGACTTAAAGAAGTTTCAGATAAGTTTCTCTATGACCTTGTTTCAAAAGGCAGTTTTGGATTTGTTAGCAGTTTTAAAAGTATAGGTTTATGGATTAAGCTTATATCACTTGTTAGAAGATTTCTTGAAGAAAAAAAGCCGGCTTTTGTTATAGTTGTTGATTTTTATGGATTTAACAGACAGGTTCTTGGTCTTGCGAAAAACAGAGATATACCGGTTTATTATTATATTCCTCCACAGGTATGGGCATCTCGTCCTAAAAGGGCTCAGACAATATCAAAGATAGCAAAAGAAATATTTGCCATATTTCCTTTTGAGGTTGATATATATAAAAAATTAGGTGGAAATGTAAGTTTTTTTGGGCATCCACTTTTAGATATAGTTTGTGATGTGGATATTGAGAAAAAAATGAGTTTAATGGGTGGCAGTGAATATCCATATAAGATAGGAATACTTCCGGGATCAAGGGATATTGAGATAAAAAATCATCTTGAGGTTTTTGTTGATGTCTTTAAAGGGATTAAAAAAGTTTTTAATAAGGCAGAAGGATATATTTTTGCAATAGAAGAATTTGGAGATGATTATTATTATAACCTTTTAGTTGATGAATATCTGGATATAAAGGTTGTAAGAGATGATAATTATAAAATTAGGGCTAATATGGATTTTTGTCTTACCTGTTCAGGAACGGCTACACTTGAAAATGCGCTTTGTGGCATCCCTATGATGGTTGGTTATAAAACATCATTTATAAATTATGAGATAGCAAAGATGATAATAAATATACCATATATCTCGCTTGTAAATATAATCTATAATCGCCCTGTGGTTAAGGAGTTTATTCAAAGGGATTTTAAGGTTGAAAAAATACTGAAGTATGTTCTTGAAATTTTGAATGATCAAAAAAAATATTCAGTTATGGTAAAGGAATTATATGATATAAGGAAAAATCTTGGCGAAAAAGGTGTTAATGCTAAAATAGCCCATAAGATAATATCTAATTTTGAAATTATATGATCAAAATATCCGGGGAAAACAAAAAGCTTTATCTTTCTCTAATTTCTTATCTCAAACCTTATAAGAAAAGACTTGCCCTGGCTTTTTTCTCAATGATAATTCTTGCAGCTATAAGAGCGCTGATAGTTTATATTGTAGGGCCTTTTATACAAAATGTTTTTATAGATAAAAATCCACGAATGCTTAAGATGATCTTTATTGCTTTACCAATTTTGTTTATCATAAGAATGCTTGCTGAATACAGTAATAATTACATAATGAATTATGTAGGACAGAAAATAGTTCAGAAGATAAGAGATGATATATTTATAAAAATCCATGAGCTGCCGATGGAGTTTTACTGGCGGTCTAAAACGGGTGATATACTTAGTAGAGTAATGAATGATATAGGAAATATTCAAAGCGCGGTCCAGTTTATACCGCTTTATGGAATAAGAGATATCTCAACAGTTTTTTTTATAACAATTACACTTTTTTATATAAATTTTAAACTTGCCATTTTCTCTTTTATATTCCTTCCACTATCACTTTTTGCTTTGAGAATTTTTGGCAAAAAAATGAGGAGGTATTCAAGGGAATCTCAAAGCATGATAAGTGATGTCTCGCATAATTTTCAGGAAAGCCTTGGAGCAATTCCTATAATAAAAGCTTACAATTATGAGGATGAGTCAATTAAGAAATTCAGGTTTTCAAATCAGGAATATTTTAACAGAATTATGAAATACCTTAGAACCACATCTATCTCTGGGCCTGTGATGGAGTTTATAGGGAGTATGGTCATATATGGATTGATCTTTGTGGGTTATAAATGGATATCAAGCGGGGAGATTTCTACTGGTGTGTTTTTTTCTTTTATTGCTGCTTTTATAACAGCATATATGCCCTTTAAGAATATATCCAATATGAACTCAAAGCTTCAAATAGGGCTTGCCAGCTGGGAACGGGTTTATTCTTTACTTAATGAGAAAAACGTGGTTGAGGTTAAAAAAGACGCATTGGTGCTTAAGGATATTAAAGGAAAGATAGAGTTTAAAAATGTTTATTATAAATATCCAACATCTAAAGATTATGTTCTTAAAAATATAAGTTTTGTTATAAATCCAAACGAGATAGCAGCATTTGTAGGAAGTTCAGGAAGTGGTAAAAGCACTATAATACAGCTCATCCTGCGTTTTTTTGATCCAGTAAAGGGTGATATTTTTATAGATGATATAAATATAAAGGATATAGATATAAAATCTTTGAGGGATGGTATAAGTATAGTAACCCAGGATACTATAGTTTTTAATGACACTATAGCAAATAATATCCGTGTTGGAAAATCCGATGCCAGCGAAAAAGATCTTATTGAAGCGGCAAAGGTATCTGATTCTTTTAATTTTATATCTCAGATGCCAAATGGATTTAATACCGTTATAGGTGAACGTGGTTTGAAGATTTCAGGTGGGCAAAGGCAAAGGCTTGCCATAGCAAGGTCTGTTGTTAAAAAACCTAAAATAATATTGCTTGATGAGGCAACATCCAATCTTGATTCACAGAGTGAAGATGTTGTCCAGAAAGCAATAGAAAATGTTCTTAAAGAAAAAACTGTGGTTATGGCGGCTCACAGGCTTTCCACTGTTGTTAATGCCAGTAAAATATTTGTGCTTAAAATGGGGGAAGTAGTAGAGTGTGGAAGGCATGAAGATTTGATTAAAAAAAATGGTGAATATTTTAATCTTTATAAAAGGCAAAATATATAAATCTTGGGATAAGAATGGATATTGAAGATATATTGAAAAAAGTCAGGGGATATTCTACATCTGATACAACGATGCTTGAGCTGGCATATGAGTTTGCTAAAAATGCTCACAAAGATCAGAAAAGGGCAAGTGGCGAGCTTTATTTTACTCATGTGTATGAGGTTGCTATTATTCTTGCCGAGCTTAAAATGGATATAAACACTATTTCTGCCGGTCTTTTACATGATGTTTTAGAAGACACATCTGTTACAGGCGAAGCGTTAAGAAAAGAGTTTGGGGATGAAATATATAATCTTGTTGAAGGTGTTACAAAAATAGAAGGGCTTCATTTCTCATCTAAAGACGAGGAGCAGGCGGAAAACTGGAGAAAGATGATAATAGCTACCGCCAGGGATATAAGGGTTATAATTATAAAATTAGCTGATAGACTTCATAATATGAGAACCTTAAAATATCTTCCGGTTGAAAAACAAAAGGAAATAGCTTATGAAACCTTGACTCTTTATGCTCCAATATCTCATAGACTTGGAATATTTAATATAAAAAACGAGCTTGAAGATCTTTCTTTTGAATATTTATATCCCGAGGAATATCAGGATCTTAGATCTAAGATAGATAGAAGTTATGCTCAGAGAGAGGAGATACTTAAAAAGTTTAAGGATGATGTTGAAGATATATTAAAAAAATCAGGGATAGAGTATAGAATAATATATAGAGCCAAAAATATTTACTCTATATATAGAAAGATGCAACGACAGAATAAACCTTTTGAAGAAATACAGGATGCTTTAGGAATAAGAATAATAACTGATACTGTTTTAAACTGCTATGCGATACTGGGAATAATTCACTCTAACTTTAAACCTGTTGCTGATAGTTTCACTGATTATATAGCCATGCCAAAAGCAAATCTCTATCAAAGTCTTCATACAACTGTGCTTTCAAAAAATGGAGAACCAATAGAAATTCAGATAAGAACCGAAGAGATGCATAGGGTTGCTGAATATGGGATAGCCGCACACTGGAAGTATAAACATGGTAATGCGTTTGACGAGAAATTGAATGAAAAACTTAACTGGGCAAGGCACTGGATAGAGTGGCTTAATGATATTGAAAGTCCCAGAGAGTTTATGGAGATTTTTAAAACTGAGCTTGATGTTGAAGAAATTTTCGTTTTCACTCCAAAAGGGGATGTCAAGGCTTTAAGAAAAGGTTCAACACCTGTGGATTTTGCATATCATATACACACCGATATAGGAGAGCATTGCGTAGGAGCAAGGGTTAACTCTAAAATAGTCAGGCTTGATTATGAGCTTAAAAGCGGGGATGTCTGCGAGATAATAACAAGAAAAAACGCAGCTCCGACAAAAGACTGGTTGAATTTTGTTAAAAGCCCCAGAGCAAGATCTAAGATAAAAAAATATCTAAGAGAACACGGTGTTGAGGTATAAGTAGTTTAGGACAAAAGTCCTATAATATCATAGGAAATATTTTTTTTATTTAAGGAAATTTGTCCTTCAATTTTAATTATAATTATGTTAGAATTTAATTGGAGGTGTATATGAAGAGAATTGTTTTTTCGTTATCAGTGGCAATAGGTTTTGCTTTTAATTTATATGCTGACTTTGATTTTGATAAGGGCGGCAGCCTTAATAGTGAAGTTCAGTTGCCTGAGGTAAAAGTTAGCAAACCGGCAAAGGAGAATCCAAAAGATATAACATTAATGGTTTTTATGAACGCAAAAAATGATTTATCCAATTCTAACTTATTTGGACTGGTCGGGAAATGGGCTCAAAAAGACCTGGATGAGATGAAACAGGTTGGCTCAACAGATAAAGTTAATGTTGTAGTTGAAATAGGCGAGAAGGGAAAAGGCTCAAAAAGACTTTTAGTTCTTAAAAAAAGTGGTTTTTTCTCAAGTGGTGAAAAGGTTTATAGTGAAGATAAAAACTCTGATATGGGTGATTATAAACGGGTTATAGATTTTGTAAAATGGGCTAAAACTAATTTTCCTGCAAAGAAATATATACTTGTTTTGTGGAATCATGGTCTTGGCTGGATAGATCCTAATTTACAGCAGCATACCGCTGGAACCGGGGCTAGCAAAGGAGTTCTTTTTGATGATGATACTAAAAATTATGTAAGGACAAAACAATTAGGAGAAATTTTAAAAGCTACTGGCTTTGTGGATGTTGTAATTTTTAACGCATGTTTGATGCAGATGGCTGAGGTTGCTTATGAAATAAAAGATTATACTTCTTTAATAATTGGTTCTGAAGAGACGATGCTTGCTTATGGATTTGAATATGATAAATTTTTGAATTTTTTGAACTCCAATGTTAATTTTTCAAAAAAACAGATTTCAGAATTTTTTATAAATTGGTATAAGGAGTTTTTCAAAAATGGAATTAATCTTGCCTTTTTGAATGTTTCTCTTGATTCAATTGCTGCTACATTATCATCTATAGAACCATCTGAGTTAAAGAATCTTCCTCAGTATCTTAATTATTTTGTTTCAAATGTTATGACAAACAAAGAGGAGGAAGCTGTTAAGCAGGCTATACCATCAGTTATCAGGTTTACAAGCATAGCAGATCCTGTAAAGGACAAAGAGAAAAAAATCGCTCCTTATGTAGACCTTTATGATTTTGCAAGGATTGTTGGTGAAAATGCAAAAGACGGGAAAACTAAAGAAAGCGCAAAACTTTTGATGGATTTTATAAAGAATACCCTTGTTATATCCTCAGTTGGATTGAACAAAGACACCACCAATAATTATGACTACTCTAAAGTTGGGGGAGTGGCTATAAATATGACTATGAAAATAAAGCCAGTCCCTCCCCAATATGATTCTATCCTTGAAACAAAATATGAAACACTTTCATTAAGCAAGGATTCATACTGGGATGAGTTCCTTAAATGGACAGATGAGGTCTGGGCAAAATAGAAAGATATTACCACATTCCCTCTCCCCCCTTTCTTATAAAAAAGAAAGGGGGTCGTTTTTTTTATAAGAGGTTTAGTAATTTTATATAATTTTGAAATGCATATAACAAAAAATATTTTATTTCTTTGCTTGCTATTTTTAATTTTATTTCCAAATTTAGTTTTTGCTGATAAAAAACCTGAGAATATAAAATATCAATGGAACTATCCAGTAAACACATATTTTATTCTGCCAACAACTCTGAGATTGGAAATAGCATCTCAAAATGAAACAAAAAAAATAAATCAATGGGGGTTTGGTTTTTCAAGTATTGGATGGGAAGGTTTTTCAATGGTAACAGGTCTTGAATTAAAGGGGGCAAGAGTTGAATTGAAAAACGATTCAACAAATTTTTATATTTTTGATTTAATACTCGGGGTTAAATATATACTTCCTGAAACTAAACGAAGATTCTGGATTACCAGCTCTTTTGCTGGTGAGTTTGGAGTTTCAGGTTCAAATGTTTTTATAACTCAGGTTATATCTGCTGGAATTATCCTCCCTAATAAAAACATAATTGAGCCGATATATTCAAGCAATGTTATAAACGGTTTTAGTATTGATATATTTTATACTCCATTTGAGATAGATTTTGATGAGTTTATAGATGGGAATAAAGCGATTTTAAAACCTCATCTTGGAATAAAATTTGGATATATATTTGAGGGATTCTGGACGCAGAAAATTGAAAATAAAAAATAATAAATATCCAATTAATTTTTTAAGGATAATATTATCTTTCTGTAAATTTTCCAAAAAATGTAAAATTGTATTATAGAGGAGGATGTTCATGGATAGGACAGTTGAAATGGTTAATATAGAAAAAAACTGGGAGAAGTTTTTATCTCTTCCTATTACAAAAAAGATTCCGCATTTTACAAAAAATGGGAGAATCTATGATTGCCTTTTTGCCCAGCAATTTGATAGACAGGTTCTTGAATATCTTTTTAGAATAGCCAATACGCTTAGGAGAATAACGAAAACAAAAGAAGGAATGAATTTTGCCTCATCTCTTTTATCTCATAAAAGGGCGATGCTTTATTTTGTTCAGCCTTCTACAAGAACATTTCTATCATTTTTAAATGCATGTCATATACTTGGGATTAAAACTTCAGAGATAAGAGATCCTTCAATATCATCTGAATATAAAGGTGAAACTCCTGAGGATAGTATAAGAACTTTTTCAAGTTATGTTGATTTGATTATCATGAGGCATCCAACCCCTAATTTTGTTGAAAAATCTGCCTGGCTTATGAATGCTACAAAAAGGCCTGTGCCAATAATAAACGCTGGTTCAAGCAAGGATCAGCATCCAACCCAAGCACTTTTGGATGTCTACACTTTATATAGAAGTTTTGGCGGGTTAATAGATGGAAAGACAATTGCTATGGTGGGGGATTTAAAAAGAGGCAGAACTGTAAGATCTTTAAGCTATCTTATGAAAAATTACAAAAATGTAAAATTAGTTTATATATCTCCAAAAGAATTTAAAATGGAGGATGATATACTAAACTTTTTAAAGGAGCATAATATTTCTTATTACGAAACTGAGAATTTTGAAGAGGGGATAAAAGAAGCGGATGCTATTTATATGACAAGGATACAGGATGAACATGATAAAAGTGGAGAATCAAAAAAGGTAAATTATTTTTCTTTGACTAAAAAACATCTTGATTTAATCAAAAAAGACGCTATAATAATGCATCCTCTTCCAAGAAGAGATGAGATATCAGTTGAAGTGGATGAAGACCCCAGGGCAATATACTGGAGGCAGGAGAGGAACGGAATGTGGGTAAGGACCGCTCTTATAACTTATATATTTGGAGTGGATGCGAAAATACATATAGAGGATAAGCCATAATTATTACTCTGGCATAGCTCAATGAGTGAAGAAACGAAAAGAAACAGGGAGTTTTTAATATATTTTTTTATAGCTTTTTTGATATCACTTCCTATAATTTTTCTTGCTATAGAAAATCCCGATTTAGGATGGCATCTTTCTGCCGGAAGATATATTGTAGAAAATCTTTCAATCCCCAGATCAGATTTTATAACCTGGACAAAAGAAAAAATGCCATGGGTCAATAGTGAATGGGGAACCGAGGTAATATATTATCTTGTTTATCTTGCTGGAAAATATAAAGCTTTATATATATTGAGGTTGATCAATTTGTTTTTAGTTTCCATCACAATGGCTTTTATATTAAGGCTTGCAAGGGTTCCTTTTTTTAATCTTATATGGTTTTTGCCTATGTTTTTCCTTTCAATTTTAAATATTCTTGATTTAAGGCCGGATAATTACTCAATATTATTTTTCGCTTTTCTCCTACACTTCCTTTATAAAAGAAGGGATGATGAATATTGTGATTCAAGATCATTTATGATCGTTGTAACGCTTTTTGTAGTATGGGCCAATATCCATCCGGGATACACTTATGGTCTTTTTTTGATAGCGATACATTTTGTTGGAACATTGTTGAATGAAAATCTTGGATATATATATGGGGTTGATAAAAAAATAAAATTTACAAAAAGTTCTAAATACGCATTGATGTTTATTATAGCTTTTATAGCGACATTCATAAATCCTTATGGCTATAAAATATATTCGGTATTCTGGGAGCATTTTTTAAATCTTGAGAAATATCAGAATTTTATAGTGGAATGGCAGGTTCTGGATATAGATAGAGTAAACATACTTTTTTATTATTTTTTTTCCTTTTTCACGGTTTCTGTATACCTTTACAAATTCATAAGGGAACGCATAGTTGATTTTGTAGATGTTTTTCTTTTGCTTTTTTTTGTGGTTAATTCAGTGATGCATATCAGACTTAACGCTTATGGCTCTATTGTCGCTTCTCTTATCTTTTTGAGTATGTTCTCAAAAAGCCTCTATAAAACAAGATATAAAATAATTTTTGCAATTCTTGCGCTTGTCCCAGTTTACATGGTGGCTTTAAAAATGTTTCCAATTGAGTTGTTTAATGTTATAAACGATAGGTTTTATTTTGCTTCAGGGACATATTCTTCTGTTAATTTTATCAAAGAAAATAAAAAATATCTTAAAAACTTGAGAATGTATAATGGATGGAATATAGGGGGTTTTTTAAGCTGGGAACTTTATGGTTATAAAAAAACCTTTATGGACGGAAGATATATATTTACCGATATGCTTAGTGAGCATATAACGGCAAATACTTACAAAGAGGCGTGGGAAAAATTTTCAGAAAAATATAATTTTGATTTTGCAGTTTTAGCTATATCAAAAGATGTGAAACATACAATATTTAAAACTTCCGTTGGGAAAAAAGAATATAAATTTTACAGACCTTATTTTTATGAAAATATTGATCCTAAAAAATGGGCGGTTATATATTTTGATAAAAGGACTCTTATTATTGCGCGCAGGGATCGCGTCCCTCAAAATTTTTTAAAAGATAATGAATATGTCTTTTTAAAACCCTATGATTTTGACAGGCTTTATATTGATACCATAATTGACAAAAAATTTTTAAAAGATATAAAAAAAGAGATAATAAGGTACCAACGGAAATATAATGGAAACCCTGAGACCTTTTCTGATGTTTTTATATACATATTCCATGACATTATAGATATGGAAAAAGGGATTTTTAAATATGAATGAAATTGAAATAGCCAAAAGAGCCGCAATAGAAGCAGGTCAGGTTATAAAAACTTATTTTAGCCATGTAGGATATAAGTTAAAAGGTAGAGCCAATCCGGTTACCCTTGCCGATATTAAGTCCCAGGAGATAATAGCTAAAAAGATAAGAAAAACATTCCCCAAGGATTCTATTATTGCTGAGGAAGGATTGATGTCTATAATGGATAAAAAAAGGTTATGGATTGTTGACCCACTTGATGGAACTGTTAACTTCACTCATAATTTTCCTCACTTTGCTGTTTCTATTTCATTTGTGGAAAATGGTGTTGTTAAATTGGGGATTATATACGATCCGATGAAGAATGAATTTTTTAAGGCTATTAAAGACAAAGGCGCTTTTTTAAATGGTAAAAAAATAGTAGTTTCTAAAACTAAAAAATTAAGCGATTCTCTTCTTGCAACTGGTTTTGCTTATGACAGGAGAGAGAAAGCTGATTTTTATTGCAGTTTTTATTCACATTTTTTGAAAATATCACATGATATACGAAGATGTGGGGCGGCAAGCCTTGATATGGCTTATGTGGCATGTGGAAGAATAGATGGATACTGGGAGTTTAATTTAAAACCATGGGACGTTGCTGCTGGTAAGCTTATAGTTGAAGAAGGAGGAGGGAAGGTTAGCGATTTTTCTGGAAAAAGCTGGAAAAAAGATTTTAATTCAATATTAAAATGGGGTAAAGAAACCCTTGTGTGTAATTTTAAAATAAAACTTGAAATGTTGCGACATATTAAAAGTTTATCAAAAATTTTAATAAAAACTTGATATTGAATATTCTCTTATATAGATTAAAACATAGGACTTTTATACTATTTTTTTATCCAACTTTTGGCAGTTGTTATTTTTATTTTTTACTTATAAAATTTAATAGATGAGGTTTTGCGCTAAAAATAGGTTTATAAGATGAGAAATAAAATTTTATTTTTAATTTCTGCTTTCTTTCTATTTTCATTTAATGCTTTTTCTTCGCTACTTGAGCAGGTTAGATATGATGCCTCAAAAATCTTTGACAATCCTGATGTTGATGTTTCATTAAGCATTCCAAAAATTAAGAAATATTATACTAACGAACAGAAATATAATTTTATATTTGAAATGAGACAGATAATGTCTGCTGGATCGTGGCGTGGTTCTGTGCCTCTTACGAGACATTTTATTTTCTATAATAAAAATGAAGGCTGGAAAGCTCAGGCGCAAAACCCAGGGCTTGAAGGTTTTTATTGGACTAAAATTGAACTTGAGGGTAAATATGGAGTTGATCCTTTTATACATCATATAAATGACTACTTCTATTATTTAGATGATCTTCTTGCGCCTATTTCATGGACTCAGGAATTAAGAGAAACTCTTAAAAATCTTCAAGCCAACGATAAAATATCGGTTTATGAAAAAAATGAAATATTAAATAAAATTCTGGAAAACTATATATCAGGCTTGCAAAAAAACATGGAAAATTATGATGACGCTAAGTGGATTAGAAAAGCAAGGATTTATGAGATATTTCCAAGAGCATATAATTTTGAAGGTAGAAGAGAAAATCCCGGTTATAGATATTTTAAGGATAAGAAATTTTTTAGAGATTTTACTGAATCTGACTTTGATATAATTAAAAAAATGGGTTTTGATACTGTATGGCCTATGGGAATTTTGCCAATAGGCAAAAAAGGTCAGACTGGAAGTGGTGGCGGCTCTCCGTATTCTATAAGCGACCATTCAACCGTAAATCCAGATCTTGGTAGCGAAGAGGATTTTAGAAATTTTGTGAAAAAAGCGCATTCAGCCGGACTTAAAGTAATAGTGGATTTTGTAGTTAATCATACTTCTCTTGATTCAAGGCTGTTATATGAGGATCCAGCATATTTTATAAGCTATAAAACATCAGGTTCAAATTGTCCAAATGATTGGTTTATTCATAATCATACAGATGGCTCAAATTATTGCATTCACCATGGCGGGTTTGAATATGGAGGTGGAATATCAGTGTGGATAGATACAGCCCAGATAGATTATTCAAATCCGAAATTGAGAAAGAGGATGATAGATATAGTAAAAGGATGGGTCGCAAAATTTGATATTGATGGCTATAGAGTTGATATGGCTTATCTTACGATAAATCAGGTTTTTTCAAGAACATGGAGAAAAACTATGCCTTCGGAAGAATTTTATAGAATGTTAATATCTGAGGTGAAAAAGACAAAACTTTCCGCAGCTTTTATCGCGGAAGCTTATGCATATCAGGAAGATCTTTCCGCATTTGGATTTGACGCCATATACTCAAAGTATGAGACTGGTAGAATAGAGGGACAAACTGGATGGTATGACGCAACTTCTTCTGGAAATAATTATTTGATACAAAGTTCAATAAACAGAAACGCTTTTCTTGCCTGGCAAAAAGGAGGGGCTACAAGTGTTGTCTTTATAGGCAATCATGATGAGCCTTCTCCTGAAAGGGTTTATGGCAAAAAACTTCCAGCAGCGCTTGCTTTGACAATGCTTTATCCCGGAGCGGTGATGATGTATAATGGGGCTGAGATAGGATACGATGCTGCAATTGAGACAGAACATAAACCATTGCCTTTCAGCGTTCCTGTTCAGATTGACTGGAATAATGGCGGAAATCAATGGGTAAAAAATATATACCAGACGGTTTTACCTCAGGCAAATAAAATAAGGAGTGAAATGGGAGATTATGATATAAAACCAATATGGTTAAATAATAATCTTTGCGGTTATCTTATGATTTCAAAGTCTGATCCTTCAAAAAAGAAAGCCATTATAGCCAACCTTTCAGATTATGGTGGATCTTATAACCTCTATGGTTTTAGTGGGTATCTTTCAAGTGGTGAGTATAAAATAATTGATGTTAAATAAAATTACCGATCTGATTATTTTTTATCTGCTAAATTAGTTGTTATTTATTATTTAGTTTCCCACTTTTATATTTTTCCCAACAAAAACAATATTGGAATTAAGGATTATAGCTGTAAAATAATTTGATAGAATTGATTCAGGATGAGGTATTATTGATATTATTCCAAATGACCAGCTTATGTATCTTATCTCAGAAGATTTAAGATATATAAAATAATCTTCTTCTTTCCAGACAATGGAATCATCCCATGGTATTTCATTTTCATTTTTTGTTTTTTTAAATTCAGGAAATTTTGTAAAATAATTTTCCATATTTTAAATTATTATTAGCCAGACTATACCCCGGATTCTGTTTTAGGCAATCATTTCTCTAAGCGGACTACCCTGCTATTTGTTCCATTTAGGAACTTGCCCGGGAAAGGCATATAGCATGCTTGTCCTTGCTTTATGCGGGGCTTGCAACTGGCGATGTCGCCATGCGCCAGGGTGAGCTCTTACCTCGCCTTTTCACCCTTACCTCAATATCGCTTTATGAAGCGATATAGGCGGTATATTTTCTGTTGCGCTATCCATTATGAACGAATTGCTTCGTTCATATCCGTTTTTGCAAACGGCGCATTTCCCTTCAAAGTCCGGAGGTTCCTCTAAGCTTTTAAAGCTTAGCGATTGCCCGTCTGGCTAAAAAAGATTTTCCTGAGTGAACTTGTTTTCCCTTTCTTTCTGTAGCTTTTTTTGCTCAGGCTTATTCATCTTTTTGGCTTTCAAAAGATTGTTTACAAAATTATCCGCTATTTTATTTTTTTCTCTTGGTATATGAATCAGAGTTATTGATTTAAAATTTTTAGCCTCTTTTTTTATTATATCCATAAGTTCTTTCAATTTTTTGTCTTTTACCTTGTATTCTCCGTTAAATTGTTTTACTAAAAGCTCAGAATCTGAAAGAATCTCAAGTCTTTCAGCATTGTATTTTCTGGCAACTGTAAGTGCTAAATGAAGGGATGAGTATTCGGCAAAGTTATTTGTGCATATACCAAGAACCCTTCCTTCTTCTGCTATTATTTCTCCATTGTCATTTAAAAAGATAGCAGAACATGCCCCTTCTCCTGGATTGCCTTTTGAAGCGCCATCTATATAAATTTTGATTTTTTTCACCTGTAGCTTTTTTTTATCACTCATGTTTTATCTCCTTGTTGTAAACAAGTCTTGAGCAATTTTCACATACTATAAAAGTTTTGCTTTTTTTAAGCGAGGATATATCGTTGAATGTAAGTTTCATATTGCAACCAGAACAAAAATACACCTCTTCTTTTTTTCTGGATGTCTCGTTTAATTCTCGTCTTGCGCTTACAACCGCCAATCTGTCTTTATGTTTTAGCAAATTTTCAAATCTTTTTTTGAGTGATTCATCCTTTATATTGTCTTTTAATGAGTTTTGTTTAACCAATAACTCCTGTAAATAAAGAGCAATTTTGTTTTTTTGCTTGTTTAATTCATCTATTTTAATATTATTTTCTTTTTCAAGTTTTATAAGACTTTCTTTATCTTTTTTATTTCTCGCGTTTTTTTCTTCTATCACCTCTATTTTTTCCAATACTTTTGTTTCAATTTCATCCTTCTCTTTTTTTAATATTTCTATTTCAGAAAGTAGTGCTTTAAACTCTTCGTTTTTTTTAACTTGATTTAACTCAATCTGATGTTTTTTTATTGACTCTTCAATGCTTAAAAGCTTATTTTCTAATTCTTTTTTTTCAATTATTTCCTGTTTAATCTTGTCAGCATCTGATTCTATTTCGCTCTTTTTATTTTCATATATTAACCTGATTTCAGATATCTGATTTTCAATTTCTTTTAATTTTTTTTCCTCTTCTACCATTATCTGCTCAATTTCCTGAATTTCTATTAGATCTTTGAAATACTCTGTAGTTATTTCCATAAGTTATATTATACATAATTGATTTAATATTTATTAATATTGTAAAATTACTTAATATAATAAGCCATAGGCTTATGCGCAAGAGTAAGTTTTTCATATAATGATCATCTTGCGCTATTTTTATATCAGGAGGAATTTATGTCTAAAGCGAAGTTTGAAAGGACGAAGCCGCACGTGAATGTAGGAACGATAGGACATGTTGACCATGGTAAGACGACACTTACAGCAGCTATAACGAAGGTATTAGCTAAGAA
>JAINCQ010000029.1:0-9117 GCA_036574205.1 Elusimicrobiota bacterium
ATTAAAAGATCTTTCTAATATAAAAAATATTAGTAATTATCCACAGAATTATGAGATTATTGGCACACACAAAAACTATTCATGTGGATAACTAATATGGTTACATTCTTAGATGAGTTGACAGGAAAAGACAACTCCATTTTAAAAGACGATCGTCTTCCAGAGTGGAGTCAAAATAATTTTTAAAAATGTATAATTTAATTTAGGTTTTTTATGAAAGGCAAAAATTTTCTTTTAAAATTAGGTGAATTTGGAGAAAAATTTTTTGTTCTTTTGTTCGAAATTTATAAAGCTTCACGTACTCTTAATATTAATAAAAAAGCAGATATAATATATGGTTTAGGAAATAAACTTGATAAAATAAAGGTTAAATATTATAAGAAAAGGATATATCAAACATTACAAAAGTTTGAAAAAGAAGGCTTTATTATTGTTAATAGAACTAAAAAGGGAAGTTACAAAATAAGCTTTACGAAGAAAGGCAGGTTGTTTGCAAAACTTAAAAAAATAACAGGGAATTTTAAAAAATATAAAAAATATACGAAAGGCAAAAAAAGAATAGTGTTTTTTGATATACCTGAGAGATTTAGAAGTTATAGAAATGCTTTAAGAAATTTTTTAAGATTGATTGGATATAAAGAAGTTCAAAAAAGTGTATTTATTTCTGAGTATGATAATTTTGAAGATCTTGAAATAATAGTGACTTCTCTTGGAATTGACGAGCATATTAAAACTGGACTGTTTGAAGAAAGTAAAATTAAATATCCATTAGATTAATTTTTATCAACTCCATTTTAAAAGACGATCGTCTTCCAGAGTGGAGTCAAAATATTATATGCTATAGCAGAAAAGTTATGAAGTATATGCGATACAATTCTGAAAAAAACCAGACTGACCGGGGCGGTCAGTCTTAGTTGATTAAAATTATTTTTGATAGACAAATCTTACAAATGTGTATAACTCATACATAAATATAATAATATGAAAGCAAATATTTTATATAATTAATATAGCGTAGAACTAAAAATATTTGTTTTTATGGATTTAAGGAGTGATTATGGCAAACATTCTTGTTTTAGGTGGCGCAGGGTTTATAGGCTCTTACATTACAAGACAGATTTTAGAAGACGGGCATTCGGTTACGGTTGTTGATAATTTTAGTAAATATGGATATTTAACACATGATTTCTATTCACATAAAAAATTCAGATTAATTATTAAAGATGTAAGGAATCTTTATCCATTAGAGTTTAAAGGGTATGATTATGTGTTTTGTCTTGCAGCTTTAATAGGGGGTATAAAATATTTTCATAAAATACCATATCAGATATCAAGGGATAACACCGAAATAATATCTCATGCGATAGATTCAACTCTTGCTGCAAATCCACAGGCTATATTCGTTTATTTTTCCTCATCAATGGTTTATGAAAGAATGACAAAACCTGTTACAGAGGAAGATGCCACAAACCAGATAGTTCCTTTTACAAATTATGGAATGCAGAAATTATTTGGAGAATATATGGTAAGAGGAGCTCATAATGAGTTTGGATTGAAATATTTGATAATAAGACCTTTTAATGCTGTTGGGAGCGGAGAGTTGCCAAGTTTAAATAGTGATGGTGAGGTTGAATTTGGAATGGCGCATGTTATCCCCGATTTTGTTTATAAGTCTATGATTAAGCAATCTCCGTTTGAGATATTCGGGGATGGGGAGCAGGTTCGGACATTTACACATGCAAAAGATATTTCTCGGGCTGTTTCTATGTTGATAAAAAAAGGAATAGTAAATGAGGATTTTAATATATGTGGAAATAATACTTATAAAATGTCAAAACTTGCTATTAAGATATGGGAGAAAATAAATCCTGGCTTAAAATTCCCGGGGTTTAAAAGTATGCCTGTTCCTCCGTCGGATGTAAGGTTTAGGGTAGGCGTATCTGAGAAGGCTAAAAAAGTCTTTGGATGGCAACCTGAATATGATATAGATTATATAATAA
This sequence comes from Elusimicrobiota bacterium, assembly GCA_036574205.1. Taxonomy (GTDB): domain Bacteria; phylum Elusimicrobiota; class Elusimicrobia; order Elusimicrobiales; family UBA9959; genus JAAYVG01. The sequence continues at coordinate 2,001 of JAINCQ010000029.1, forward strand.
AAGACACTTATGATTTTATTTTAAAAAAAATGTCAGCAAGGAGAGTAGATGACCTCAAAAAATGAATTGGAGGTTTTATGTTTAGTTATGATATAGTGGTGGTCGGAGGATTTGGACATGTTGGACTTCCGCTTGCGATATCATTAGCAAATGCTGGGAAAAAGGTTTGCGCTTTTGATATTAATCGTGAAGTTATGGAGATTATTTTAAAAGGAAAAATGCCTTTTGTGGAATATGGCGCTGAAAAAATATTAAAAAAAGTTCTCAAAAGTTCAAATCTTATGCTCTCACTTGATCCTTCTATTATATCAAGATCAAAAACTATAATTATTGTCATAGGAACCCCTGTTGATGAGCATCTAAATCCAGAATTTGAGTTGATTAAAGAAATGATGGAATCATATAAAAAATATTTTAGAAATGGTCAACTTGTAATTCTTAGAAGCACGGTTTATCCAGGAACTACGGATATGATTGCAAGGTGGTTTGAGGAAAATAAAATAAAAGTAGATATTGCATTCTGCCCTGAAAGAATAGCAGAAGGATATGCCATTGAAGAATTAAAAAATTTGCCACAGATAATTTCAGCCACCACAAAAAAAGGGGTTGAAAAAGCTAAAGCTATTTTTTCGTTGCTTACAAATCAAATAATAGAGCTTTCTCCTATTGAGGCGGAGCTTTCAAAACTTTTTACAAATGTATGGAGATATATTAAGTTTGCAACAGCAAACCAGTTTTTTATGATAGCAAACGATCATAATACAGATTATTATAAAATACACCAGGCTATGACTCAAAACTATCCACGCGCAAAAGATTTACCTGGACCTGGCTTTGCGGCTGGGCCATGCCTTTTTAAAGACACTATGCAACTTGCAGCTTTTAACAATAATAATTTTTACCTCGGGCATTCAGCGATGCTTGTAAACGAAGGATTGCCAAATTATATTGTAAATCGACTTAAATTGAAATATAAATTATCCGATATGACAGTTGGAGTTTTAGGAACGGCTTTTAAGGCTAACATAGACGACAAAAGGGAGTCTCTATCCTATAAACTCAAAAAAATATTAAATTTTGAATGCAAGCGAGTTTTATGTAGTGATGTTTATATAAAATCACAAGATCATGTTTCAGCAGAAGAACTTATAAAAAAATCAGATATTATTATAATCGCAACGCCTCATAAAGAATATAAAAAAATAAAATTTCCAAAAGAGAAAATAATTATTGATATATGGAATATAACAGGCAAGGGATGTGTAATTTAGGTTATGATAAGTGTTGTATGCCCGGTATATAATGAAAAAGATAATATTAAAAAAACTTTTGACAATCTTCTTGCATTCATTAAAACCCCTATAGAAGTTCTTGTGATTTATGATACAGAGGATGACAATACAATAGAAGAGACAAAAAGAATAAGCGCAGAGTATCCATTTGTTATAAGACTTATAAAGAATAAATTTGGAAAAGGAGTTTTGAATGCAATAAGGACAGGTTTTGAGGAAGCAAAAGAAGAAGCCGTTCTTGTTATTATGGCAGATCTTTCGGACGATCTTAGTATAGTTGATAGAATGTATGAGTTGATAAAAAATAATGATTATGATATTGTTTGTGGTTCAAGATATATGCGTGGAGGGAGACAAATTGGAGGTCCGCTTTTTAAAAAAACGCTTTCAAGAGTTGCAGGGATATCATTGAGATATTTAACAGGTATTCCTACTCATGACGTTACTAATAGCTTTAAGATGTATAAAAAATCTTTGCTTGGTGAGATAAACATTGAAAGTCAAGGTGGGTTTGAGATAGGAATGGAGATAGTGGTAAAGGCTTTTTTGATAGGGAAAAAGATAACGGAGGTTCCCTCAGTCTGGAAGGACAGAACGAGTGGAAAGTCTAATTTTAAGTTATGGAAGTGGATGCCAAGCTATTTAAAATGGTATTTCCTGGCTTTTAAAAAATTTTTTAAATAAAAGGAGAATATATGCATTCGTTAAAACAGCAGGTTTATTACTATGATACAGATGCTGAGGGAGTTGTTTATTATGGAAATTATATGAGATTTCTTGAAGTGGCAAGGACAAAATTTATAGAGGATCTGGGATTCAATCTAAAAGAGCTTTCTTCAAAAGGATATTTATTTGCTATTAAAAAACAGGAGATAGAATATAAATTTCCGATATATTATGGTGAAATGATAGAAATAAAGACTAAAGTGGAAGAAATAACTCAATATAGAATAAGATTTTTTTATGAGATATATAATTCAAATAATCAAAAAACAACTATTGCTAGAACTGATATGGTTTGTATAAATAAAAAATTTCATCTAACTGAAATGCCACAGGATTTAATAAACTCTATCAAAAAAACTATGGTTGACTGATATTAATCTTTGCGATAATAATTAATGTTAAATATAAATCCTTGGTATCTGGGAATTTGCAGCGGTTCTTCTTATTGGTAATTCAACAACACTTCCAATATTAGCTTCTGGTATATCTGTAATATCAATAAGTGTATGTGATATAGCAGGCTTTGAGATAAACATTGCATTTTTGCCACAAACCTTTCCCCAGTATTTGACCCCTTCGGTTATTCGATACTCATTTTCATTTGGAACCATTCCAAGCCCATCAGAATAACCAACAGGGATTGTTGCTATTCTCATGTTTTTTATTGCAACAATTTCACTCGCATATCCAAATGTCTCTCCCTTTTTAACCTCTTTTACTGAAACAATCTTAGCAAAAAATTTCCATGGTCTTTTTATGCCAAGTTTTAATGGGCTATTAAGCCTTTTTGAATAGATATCAGAAGGGTATATCCCGTAGATGAGATTTCCAATTCTTACCATATCAAAACAAAACTGCGGGAAATCGAGAAAAACAAGGCTGTTAGCTGCGTGAATTATAATTTGAGGAAAAATCTTTTTTATCTTTTCTGTCTCCTCGCTAAATTTTTCAAGTTTATCTTTTGCGTCAACCATATTTTTATATGGTGTATATGCTATATGAGTTGAAATAGAACTTAATTTCAAATTTTTTAGTTTTTTAAGTTCGTTAATAAAAAATGGGAGTTTTGAAATATCAATCCCCCATCTTTTAAGCCCCATATCTATATCAAGATTTAATGGCAAAACTTTTGAAAGCCTTGAATTTAGTTCTTTAGCAAAAGATAAATCATCTATCGTAGGAATAATATCAGGATATCGTAAAATCAAAGGGATATCTTCAGTTAATGAAGGTGCCAGTAACATTATAGGGATTTTTATCCCTGCTTTTCTTATTTTGCTTGCCTCATATATATTCATTACCCCTAAAAAATCCACATTAGACTCAGACGCTATCTTTGAAACTTCAACCGCTCCATGACCATATCCATTTGCTTTTACCACAACCATTAATTTCTTGTTTTTTAATCTGGATTTTATTATTTCTATGTTATCTTTAATTATTTTTGAATCTATCTCTATCCATTTAATCATAAATTTATTATACAAATTTGATATCATTATATTATGAAAAAAATTTATTTTTTGCTTTTTACTTTTTATCCACCTTTATTCAAACAAGACTATAATTTTAGAAAAATTGAAGATGCGTATGTTTATGAGTTTTATAATGACAAAATTTTAACATATCAAAAACCATTATTTTTAAAAGATATTTCAAATGCTTATAGTGATTTAAAATTGTTTGTTAAAAACTCTTTTTCAAAGGACAATTTTATAAATTTGGATATATTTCAGCTTTGGTCCCACTGACCTTGGTTCGGCAATGTATTTTATAGGTGATGGATGGGTAAGTATTGGATTGTTTGCCTCTTTTAAAATATATGGTTTAACCAAAAATAACTGTAAGATTTTAAAAGCGGGAAGTTAAAATAATTCCGCCTGGATATGGAAGTAAAGAGATGTTTTTTGATTTGTTTTTTTCAGTTAAAACTATGTCTTTTCCGATGAAATAGCCAATTACTGCTCCAGAGAAAACATCGCTTGCCCAGTGTTTATCAGAATAAACCCTTTCAAAAGCAGTTGCTGTGGCTAAAGAATATGCAATGATTTTAATAGAAAGGTAATTAGATCTTTCGGCAAATACTGTTGCAATCGAAAAAGCACTTGCGGTATGCCTTGAAGGAAATGAATTTCGGGAGGTTTTAAAAATAAAAGGAGTAAACTTATCTTTACCTTCTTCAACATAAGGTCTTGCTCTTACAGTGCTATATTTTAAAATACTTCCTATGCTATTTGCTGCAAGGAAAGATTTAGCTGCAAGAAAAGCAGTTGTTTTTATATACTCATCCTTTTTAATTAATCCAAAAGCGCCATATCCGGATATAAAAAGCAGGTCATAACCACCATTGCCGAACTCTTTTGCTATTTTTAAAAAACTGTCATTGAAGAAGGAATGTAACCCCCCTGGAATGTCTTATCTGTCCGTCGTAGGAGTATATTAAAAGTCCTGTTCCTAATATTCTGCCGGCTATATATATATCTTTGCTTTTAATTTTAAATGGTAAAGTAGCCACTCGTTTTGTTTCTTTCAGGCTTTCTAGAATGATATTTTCTCCATAAGAGATTTGAGAAAAGATAAAAAAAATAATTGCAAAATAGGCAAAGTTTTTTCTCATAAAAAGATATTTTACTTTATCCAGAGTTGTTAAAAGAGTAAAATGTTGAGAATAGATTTCTTTAACTTTCAGGTTCTATAAGTTCAATCAATTTATAAAATTCTGTAAAAGATAAAGTTTTATCCTTATATTTTTTGGATCTCTGATAAGCATTGTCCATATGATTTAAAAGTTCCTTAACCCATGTATCTTTTTTTAAAAAATTTTCATTTGTAGAATAACCATTTATATATTTTTTGATGTATCCTTTTAATTCTTTTTCACCAAAACTTCTATTAGCCTCTTCATAATGTAATAGAAACCAGTATTCAATTGAGGGATTGCTGTAGATGAAGATACATCTTCTATCATTTTTGACTGCCGGTTTTTCATTATTATTCCAGTCTTTGAAACATATAATATAACAGTCTTTGTCTTTCAACAGATTTTCTATTTTTCTACCTATTTTTGTTATTGGATTTGAAAAATTTTCCCTGCGGATCGTTAACTCAAATTTTTCCAGATTAGAATATTTTAACAACTTAAGATGCGTAAGATAAAAAAAATTCTGTTAAACCATCTCCAAAAAATATTATGGGTATTTTAGTCTTTCTAAAGCCACTTCTTCTATAATTATTCATAAATCAGTTATCTCTGGAATAGCCCCAAATCTTCCATATTCATAAGCCTTTTGCAAAGAAGATATCCTGTTTAGCCCATTAAAATCAGAAAGTGAATATATGTGGCTTGAAGCATTTTTCCTTTTTGTCATAAACCATATACTATCTTTTCTGAGTATGTCCTCACATTCAAGTAAACCATCATAATGAGTTGTAGCTATCAATTGAGTGTTTGACCTTTCTCTTATAAATTTCTTGATTATATATTTTAAAACAAGGGGATGAATTGAGTTTTCTATTTCATCTATAATAAAAACTTTACCATTTCCAGGTAATAAAAATAGAAGAGAAATTATATCTAAAAATTTTAATGTTCCTTTAGATTCTAAATTTTCAGGTAAAGCATATATTTTTTCAACACCATTTTCAATTGCTTTATGGAGATAAGATATGTCAAAGTATTCTACTTTTTTATTTTGTTCTTTTAATTCAATTTCTTTTTTTTCTGTTTTTAGATTTGCAATATTGATATCTGCATATTTCAAAAAATCTAATAAGCTATTTTTGAAAGCCTCATCATTATGTATTAAATTTCCAACCAATATCTTTTTCATTAATAGTAGTCTAAGTTTTTCATAACCCTCTGGTTCAATATAAACATAATTTTCATCATCAAAGCATTTTATAACAGCATCTATGTTATCAATTTTAAAATTCAGTTGACTATAAGCTGCAAAAAAAGAAATGTTTTTTAAACATTTAATTTCAAGTTCTCTTTTTAAAGTGCTATCTATTCGCTTCCCATCTTCCATTCTTAAGTTCCCCAATTTAATTTTACTAACTCCGTTTTCTGTTATTCGTTCAAAGACAGATGTGGGTCTGTTGGTTAAATAGACTTTCAATGATTCATAAACAACTTCGCTGGAGTTTATTTTTAAACAATAATTATATTTTAAACCGTTACAATGAAAAATTATTTCAAATTCTGATGGATTATTTTTAGAATAATCACCAAACAAGAAGGGAATAACAAAATCTATCTTTTTATTTTTATCATCGGTTCTAAAATTAATTATGTTTTTTAGAAAAGCAAGTGCTTTTAAAAAATTGCTTTTTCCGGAAGCATTAGGTCCATAAATAAGAGCTAAATTTATGATTTTATCATTATTTAATTTTATCAATCCATAATCTTCAAATTTCTTATCTTTTGTGGCTCTTAAATCAAACAATACATCATCTTTAAAAGAAAGAAAATTTTTAACTTTAAATTTGATAATCATATGTTTTCACCTCATTAAAATTTTAAATTAAAATTTAAAAAAAGTCAAGTTTGCTTTCAAATTTAACATAAAATTTGCTAAATTTTGGTTTAAAATAAATCTATCCTTAAAATTAATTAAAATATTACTCTTTTTTCTTCAGAAATAAGTTAAGAAAAAAATTGCTTTATTTTTTGTTAAGTTTCAAAATTTATCAAGCACCGGCGTGTATATCATAAGGATGAATTAAAGACAATATATTTTTATGACAAAGATTTTGCAATAATTTTTTTAAAATTAATAGGTGGATTCAAGGAGTAAGTGCAACAAAACTGTTAAACACTTCTGCCGGTGTTTTAAAACCCAGACATTTTCTGGGTCTGTCATTTAACCAGGTTTCAACCTCTTTTAACCTTTTTTCTGATATTTTACTAAAATCCGTCTTTTTTGGGAAAAATCTCCGTATAAGTCCATTGGTGTTCTCTACAGTCCCCTTCTCCCAACTATGATACGGTTGGCAAAAATACGATTTAGTCCCAAGTATTTTATTTACACTTTCATGTTCTGTGTTCTCAGACCCATTGTCGTATGTTATGCTCCTTCTCATAGATGGCGGATAGCTTT
>JAINCQ010000030.1:0-5205 GCA_036574205.1 Elusimicrobiota bacterium
CCATTTTGAACCTCAACTTCATAATGCAACCCTCCTTTATTGAGGGTTACATTATATAAATTTCAGTTACATTTTAAATGAGTTGACATTTAGCCTTATGGTTACATTTTACATGATTTGATTCGTATTATTGCTTTATACTCTGATTTTTTATAAAATTTTACTATGTTTGATTTTAAAAAAACACTTTTTTTGTCAGTTTTCTTTATTCTAATATAATTTAATTCATAAGGAGATATTTTATGTCTTTTTTAAATGAAAAGATAGCTATAATTGGTATAGGTGTTATAGCGCCAAAAGCCTTTAATAAAGATGAATTCTGGAAGAATATAATTAATAAAAATAATTGTATAACTGAAGTGCCAAAAGATAGGTGGGATTGGCGACTTTATTATGATCCAGATCCAAAAGTAAAAGATAAAACATATTCCAAAATTGGCGGTTTTATAGAAAACTTTAAATTTGATCCTATAAAATACAGAATTCCCCCCGCCAGCGCCTTACAGATATCAAGACTTCAACAATTGACAATAGAAGCTGTTCAGATGGCTCTGGATGATGCTGGTTATAAGTCGGAAAGATGGGACCCTCAAAGGGTTGGGGTTGTAATAGCAAACGCTATGGGCGCTATGAGAAAAGAAATGACAGATTTGAGGGTTTATAAATTTTTTAATGAGGATTTAATTTCAAAAACAGAAGTTTTTAAATCTTTAAATGATGAACAGAAAAAGAGGTTGATTGAGGAATATGAAAAATATATAGATGAGTATATACTTAATATAACCGAAGATACTATGCCGGGAGAGCTGGCAAATGTAACAAGCGGAAGAATTGCAAATGTTTTTAATTTTAATGGGCCGAATTTGATACTGGATGCTGCTTGCGCTTCTTCTATTGCAGCGCTTGATTATGCTGTGATGGCTCTTAGAACTGGAAAGTGTGATGTTGTAATTAGTGGAGGGGCTGATGAGATGATGAGCCCTGCCGCTTATGTAAAATTCTGCAAAATTGGCGCATTATCTCCTGATGGGTCTTTCCCGTTTGACGCAAGAGCAAATGGTTTTGTTATGGGCGAGGCAGTCGGGATTTATGTGCTTAAAAGGTTAAGCGATGCTGTAAGAGATGGCGATAGAATATACGCTTTGATTAATGCTATTGGAGCATCAAGCGATGGTAAAGGGAAAGGAATAACAGCTCCAAATCCTAAAGGGCAGAAAATTGCCATAGAAAACGCTTTTAAAGATTTGGATTATACCCCTTCCGATGTTGATTATATTGAGTGTCATGGAACAGCCACAAGGGTTGGGGATGCTACAGAGTGTGAGGTTCTTAAAGATATCTTTAAACAACATCTTGATGGTAGAAAACTTAAGGTTACTTCAGTAAAATCTAATATAGGACATACAAAAGCAGCTGCTGGTTCTGTAAGCATAATAAAAGCAGCTTTATCTTTATACAAAAAAATACTTCCTCCTTCAGCTAATTTTAAAGACCCTAATCCAAATATAGATTTTTCAATAATTGAGGTTATAACTGAACTCGAGGATTGGAAAACAGATAGGGTAAGAAGAGTAAACGTTTCCTCTTTCGGCTTTGGAGGCACAAATTTTCATGTTGCTATGGAAGAATATCTTGAAGGAAAAACTAAATATGCTGTTAATTCTTCCTATGAAAAAATACAAATTAAGGAGAATAAAGAGATGAATAATATCAATATAGAAAATACAGATATAAAAGAAGATCCAAAAGCCCCATTTTCTTTGCTTCAGGGGGAAACATATACTATTACGGCAAAAGATTTAAATTCGCTATCCCGGGAAATTGAGGAGTTAAGGAATAGAGTTAAAACTCTGGGGGATGTTTATCCTCAGACTCTGATATCCGTAGAATTAAATTCCAAAGCTCAGGAAGAGTTAGGAGTTTCAATAGTATCAAAATCTCCAAAGGATTTGCTTGAAAAAATAGATATTTTGAAGAAAAATTTTAATGAAAAGATTTTTGATGAAATACCCCTCAATTTTAAATTGAAAGGCATTTATCCTTTTAAGAAGAGGATAAATTATAAAGGAAAGGTTGGGTTCGTTTTTCCGGGTCAGGGTTCTCAGTATGTTGATATGATGAAAGACCTTGCTATGAAATATGATGTTGTTATGGATACCTTTAAAGAAGCAAACAAGATTCTTGAGAAGATGATTGGAGTAAATTTGACAGATACTCTATGGTCTAAAGCGGGAGAGACAAAAGAAGATCTTATTAAAAGAGAGGAAGCTATAAAGCAGACCCAGATGACTCAACCTGCGGTTATGACTGCTGATATGGCAATGTTCAGGCTTTTGATGTCTTTTGGGATAAAGCCCGAGATGGTTATAGGGCACAGTCTTGGCGAATATGCCGCAGCAACTGCAGCTGGAATATTTACGCTTGAAAACGGTCTTAGAGCGGTTACTTCAAGAGCCAAAGAGATGAGTAATATTAAAGTTAAAGATCCCGGAAAAATGGCTTCGGTTGCCTGGTCCTATGAAAAAGTGGAAGAACAGTTAAAGAAGGTAAACGGATATGTAGTCGCCGCAAACAAAAATTGCCCAATTCAAACAGTTATTGCAGGTGAAAAGGAAGCTGTAGATGAAGCAATTAAACTGTTTAAATCGATGGGGATTGAGGCTCAGGAGATAGCAGTTTCTCATGCTTTTCATTCTGAGATTATAAGACCAGCAATAGAACCGTACAGGGCTTTTTTGAAAAAGATACCTATAAAATCATGGGAGATACCAATAATATCTAATGTCACAGCTGATTTTTTCCCTAAGGATACTGAGAAAATTTATAATCTTTTAGTGGATCAAATGGTGAGTCCGGTTGAGTTTATAAATCAGATAAAAAAGATGTATGATGAAGGTGTGAGGGTTTTTATAGAGTGTGGACCAAAAAGGGTTCTCTCAGCTTTTGTTGCTGAAACTTTAAAAGAAAAAAAAGATGTTTTTATATTATCAACAAATCATCCAAAACGCGGTGGAATATATGATTTTAACGATGCTCTGGCAAATTTAATGACCGTTAATTTTAACCTTGATTGGAGTGATAAACATATAGATAGAAACTCTAAGTTTTATAATCCATATTACTTAAATTGGGCGTTGAAAACTGCTGGATTAGAAAAGCAAATAGAAGTTAAAACGCAAACATTTAAAGAGGAGGAAGTTATGAATATAAGCGAGTTTGCAAAAAATTATGGCTTTAATTTTAATCCAATATCTATTTCTGGAATAGCGGCGGGAGCCCCTGGAAGTTATAATGAGTTATTTAGGGAAAGGGCTTTAGATGAAATCCTTGAAGGTAAAAATATGATAGATCCAATTCCCATTGAATGGAGAAAAAAACAGATTGAAAAAAATATAATAAGGGTTGTAAAATCTGAAACCGGCAATCACAGGATAGAGGTGATTGATTCTGTTGATGATGCAATAAAACTTTCAGCAAGAAAAGGTAAATTTGATATAGTTTCCGAGTTTGGTGTTCCGACAAAAGTGGCGGAAGCTTTAAATGATACATTTAGGATGGCTATAGCAGCAGGTATACTTGCTTTAAAAGATGCCCATATACCTCTGGTTCATTATTATAAAAGGACGACTACTGGTGGCTGGCTGCCTGAAAAATGGGCTTTGCCTCCTGAAATAGCAAATGAAACCGGTGTTATATTCGCATCAGCATTTCCTACAATGGAATCCATAATAAAAGAAGTTGTAGGTTATTTTATGGATAAATATGGCAGTTTGTCTGATGATAAACTCTGGAATGTTTATGAGTCTTTGGTGGATAAGATTCATAGCGAAGAGGATAAAAAAGAAATAAGAAGGTGGATGAGAGAAAATGTAAGTAAATTTTCATCTTCAGATAAAAAAGAAAAATATCAATTTAGCCAGAATTTTTTGTTAAAGGTGATTCCTATAGCAGATAGTCAGTTTGCCCAATTTGTTGGAGCAAAAGGTCCGGCTATACATTTAAGCGCGGCATGTTCATCTACGACTCAGGCTGTTCATGTTGCTGAATCATGGATTAGAAGTGGAAAGTGCAAAAGGGTAGTTGTAATTGGAGCTGATGATATTACCAATGAAACCCTTCAGGAATGGTGTATGCCGGGTTTTCTGGCAAGCGGAACTGCAACTACAAAAGAAAAAGTTGAGGATGCGGCATTGCCATTTGATAGAAGAAGGCATGGTCTTATAGTTGGAAGTGGAGCTGTTGCTCTTGTAATAGAGGATGAGACCCTTGTTAGAGAAAGAGGGATTGTTCCTCTTGCAAGACTTCTTCTTACAGAGGCTGCAAATAGCGCTTATCATGTAACAAGGCTTGATACTGATCATGTTGCCGATGTGATGAATAATTTTATATCAAAAATAGAAAAAATATATGGATTAAATAGAAGTGAAATAGCTTCAAAAACTCTTTTTGTATCTCATGAAACCTATACTCCGGCAAGAGGTGGAAGCGCAAGTGCTGAGGTGAAAGCTCTTAAAAAAGCTTTTGGTCCAGGTGCCTCAAAAGTAGTTGTTAGTAATGTTAAAGGTTTTACAGGTCATACTATGGGTGCTTCGCTTGAAGATGCTGTAGCTGTTAGAGCATTAAATACCGGGATTGTCCCCCCAATAGCAAACTATAAGGAGCCTGATCCAGAACTTGAAGGAATAAATCTTTCTAAAGGTGGAAAATATGATTTAAAATATGCAATCAGATTTGCGGCTGGATTTGGTTCTCATATGGGAATGAGTTTTATAGAAAAAATATATACCGTAGGTGAAAAAAGAATATTTGATGAAAAAAAATATAATGACTGGTTAAAGAAAATATCTGGTTATGACTCAGTTGAGCTTGAAATAGTAAATAATGCTTTGAGAATAAAGGATAAAGGACCAAGCGATTTTAAATTTACAGGGAAAGAGTATCAAGAAACAGAAAAACTATTGGTTGAAGAAACCAAGAAAGAAAAAAACGAACAAGAAGTTTTACCAAATATTAATAAAGAAAATCTTACAGAGGAAAAGGTATCTGAGACGATAGTCAATATGATATCTGAGAAGACCGGCTATCCCAAGGACATGCTTGATCTGGATTTAGATATGGAGGCGGATCTTGGAATAGATACTGTAAAGCAGGCTGAGCTATTTGGGATGATAAGGGAGCATTATGGGATACCGAGACAGGAGAACC
>JAINCQ010000031.1:0-25745 GCA_036574205.1 Elusimicrobiota bacterium
CCATTTTGAACCTCAACTTCATAATGCAACCCTCCTTTATTGAGGGTTACATTATATAAATTTCAGTTACATTTTAAATGAGTTGACATTTAGCCTTATGGTTACATTTTACATGATTTGATTCGGGGAAAAAATAAACATAAAAGATGGAACTGAAATAACGACTGAAAGAGCTAGCAGCGTAGAAGTTTTTTTTGACAACGGCTCAAAAATTAAAATAGGACCTCTATCTTATTATAAGTTTGAACAGGAAACAGAAAAAGAGATAAATGGAACGCTTTTCATTGGAAAAGCAAGAAACTGGGTTAGGAGATATTCAAAGGAATATAAAATCAAAACTCCATCCGCAGTTTGTGGAGTAAGGGGGACAGATTTTCTTGTGGTTTCAGAAAAAGATATGACAAGGGTTGAAGTTTATGATGGAAGTGTTGAAGTATCTGATTTAAATAAAAGAAGCTTTATGATTACAAAAGGAGATTATATAGAGGTTTTGCCGACTGGAATAACACAACCAAAAACAAATCCCAAACCCCCGCAGAATTTAGAAACATCTATTTCAGATTCAAAGCTTTTAGCAAAAAAAGAAATTTATAGTGAAATTTCCAGAGATGAGGTAATAAAAAAGGCTCAGCAGGAAATTCAAATGGCTGAATATCAGAATAGAAAAACTGCAATTGACGCATTTGGATTTAGAGTCAGAATGGAAGAGTATGTTACAAGACCTCAATCAAATCAGTTTAAATATGTTGTTTTAAATACAAGAGAAAATAGGTTTGATTTTGGAAAGATATTGTTTACTTTTAATACAACATTACCAAAGGATCTTTCTGATGTTACAAAAAATATGAATAATTATTATGGAACATCCGCTCCTTCTATATATCTGACTGATATAAACAGCATTATGTCAAATACGGTTGATAAAGTTACAGAAGAAGGAAGTGGGGGGAAGATGATTCCAGATGATACTAATAATCCTACAAAATGGACTCATTTTTTTACCAACTACTTGTTTTATGCAGCTGGCAAAAATGAAGCTAATGAAAATGACGGTAAAGGAAGGCTTTTGTGGAGTTTTAGTGATGACAATAATAATGGAAAATATGATTCAAACGAGTTTTCGTATCTTGGAGGGGTAAAACCAACTTATAGTGTGTTATATCCGGATGGCGAAAATGTTTTGCATTCTGTAATTAAAAATACTTATTCAGATTCAAATAACACATGGATAAGCGCTGAAGATTTTGTTGTTTTTGATAATGGAAAGGTTGCAGGTCTTGATGATTTTAAGTTAAATTCTGGTGAGGATAAAAATTCCTTTATTGATAAACTCAATTTTGAAAGGGTTTATAATAGTTCTCTTTTTAGCGATAAAATAGACCTTGTTTTTTCAGCAAAGTTATTAAAGGATATAGGAATTATAAATTTGAAATAAGAGATTAAGATTGGGTTATTTATATGAATAAAAAAGGAGAAAGTATGAAGTTTTTAACTGCACTGATTTTATTTTTTATCACAAATAGTTATTGTGAGATGAAATTTAACCCGTCATTTAATCTTTCTATTTCTGGGGGAAAATATTATCTGGATGACAGATCTTCTTCCCTTGATTTAAATCTTGATGCTATTTTATCTCCTGTTTTAAGTTTTGATGAAAATAGATCATTATATCCAACATATATTGGCTATTATAGGGGGGTTCAGGATATCGAGGAGCTTGTTGGCGGGGATGTGTTGGTCAGGCAGAGGATGGGACATAGTTTTTCTTTAAAGTATGTTTATTTAAAGGATTTTAACTATATAAAACCAAGATTTTCTTATTCAATCAATTATATAAATGAAACAAAAGATGAAAATTGGGGAGAAGGTCTTTTTGATTATAGGACTCTTTCATTTGGCATTGAGTTTGAGCAGGAAAGACCGAATGCTAGCTATAAAGAATATTTTGATTTTTTTTCGGTAGACTATCCTAATTACTCAACTCTTTTAAGCAAAGCTGATACTGTTATAGACACAACAACCTATAGTGAACTCAGCCAAAATGCTGGCAAAGATGTTTTAAATTCAAGAAATTATAGAGCTGGTATTTCCTATACAATATTCCCTAAAAATTTAACTCTTACGTCTTCTCTTAATTTTACATATAAAGATTATTTTGATCAGGCTCTGGTAAATGAAAGTGGCGGGTTTGATTCGGATAAGAGAAGAGATTTATTAACTGAAGCGGGATTAAATCTTGAAAAATCAGATAAAAAACTTTATATGGGAGTTTCTTTTTATTTTAACTGGCTTAAATCCAATCAGAACTCATATGATGCATCAAGAACAAAATATATAGAAGATTATTATAGCTATCTTTCCTTTGATATAACACCAAAAATCACTATAAATTTGAAAAATAAAGGTAGTTTTAGTTACTTTTTTTCATATAACAGATTAAATTATCTTGGAAGACTTTCTCAGGATATAAATGGGGATTATTTAAGCTCAAAGATATATCAAAATTTTTATATAAATTCTTTAGCTGTTAAGTATGAAGTTAGTAAAAACCTTTATGCAAATGCCAGTTATTCATATCAGGTTGTAGATTCCAATATGAGGTATGAAGCAGGGTATAGGTATAATTACAAATCAAGCAATTTTATGTTTGGGATTAGCTGGGAGTTTTAATAAGAAAACTTTTAAGGTGATATGAATAAAAGTTGTTTCGGTAAATAAAAAAAGGAGAGGTTATGAATAAAAATATTATAAAAAAGCTAATCATAGCAATAATGTTTTTTTCTCAAATGGATCTTTATTCTCAAACTAATTCAAATCAAGTAGTGGTTGGTAATATAAATCAACCTTCAGGTGCTATTTATGGTCAGATGGGATGGGAAAATCCAATTGATATAAAAACGATTGGTGAAGATGTTTTTGTACTTGCAAAAAATAATTCCACATCAGAAACTTATCTTATTAAATATTCCTCAGGTGTTTTTATTTCATCAAGTATTGTTTCATCCAATAGTATGGATGACTATAAATATGTGATCGGGGATAATAACTATTTATATCTTGCTGGAAATAATTATACAGAAAACCAGAATGTGATTATTTCAAAATATGATTATAACTTAGCATTTGTATCATCTGTCACTTATTCAGGAGGAGGTTTAGACCTGAAATCAATTACTATGGATTCTGCCAATATATATGCCTGTATTAACTCTAATCCTGGTAGTGGCAATCTGGTAAGAATAAATACCATCTCATTATCTACTACTGCAATTGTAGCTTTGCCTGAGAATTGTGAGGAAAGAGGTTTGCTTGAAAATTCCGAAGTTTTATATTCTTTGCTTGAAAATTCATGGACCCTTTATATAGCCGCTGCTTCCGTTTCTAATTTATCTTTTTCTACTTTTTCTTTATTTTCTGTTATGCCTTCAATACCTAAATATGTTGGAATATCAAGTTCAAATTTATTTATTTTGTCATGTCCTTCATATGAAAGATGCGATACCTATAAATATGACATAAATGATTTTTCTGCCTTTATTTCATCAGAAACATTAATATTATTTCCAATGCTTCCAGATACCCCTCCATCCGGATCTTTCCCATTTGCAGTTATTGACTCTGTAATTTCCGTTGGTTATTCCAAATACAATCCTGTAACCAATAAAAATAGTTTTGCTGTTAATATTTATTCAACTTCAGATTTTAAACTTATAAATGAGTTTAATATTGAAACACTGGAAGAGAATATATTAAGAAAAATGGATATGTCTTATGGTATTTCAGGCAGCACTTTATATGTAACAGGTGAAACTTATTTCTGTAAAAACTTTGGATGCGATAATGATATAAGAACTGTTGCTATAAAAGATATAGACAAAATAACAAATAATCCGCCTGTTTTAAGTTTTCCACCTGAGTTCGTTTATGAAGCTGGCGTTGCACCTTCAAGAGTTGTTCCTTTAGGTATGCCAGTCACTTTTTATGTTGAATATCGTGATTTTGATGGAGATGATCCAAATTATGTAAAAGTTATAATAAATGGTAGCAACTATGACATGAGTTTTGTAAGCTCGGATTCATTAACAGGAATCATGCTCTTTTCTTATTCTACAACACCTTTAGCTGGAGTATATACATTTAAATTTGAGGCTCAAGACAATCAAGGAAATTTTGCTTTGGGTTATCCTGTTGAAAATGAAAATAATCTTATTGTTGTTAAAGGTTTTTATGGCTCATTTGCAAATAACGATAAAACTGTTAACCTTGAAATTCCAAATGAAGAATTTAGTAAAAAACTTATTCTTTCACAATCAGGCGAAGAAATATACCTGCTTTCTAATAATTCAGAGGGAGGTTCTTTTGTCGGAAAACTTTCAAGTGCCACAAACATAGAAAACGAAATGTATCTTCCTTTTATGGAAAAAGATGAGTTTGTTATACATGATATGGTGGCTCAGGGCGATGGATATCAGATATTAGCTTCCTCACGAGTTTCTGAAAATAATTATGAATTTTTCACAGCTACTATGACTTCTAATTTTCAAATAGTAGCATCTTCTACTATTGTTTCTGGTTTACAAGATATTCAGGGAAGATTTAGTCTTTATTTAAATAATGGAAATAGATATATATTTGTTGATGGTGATGATAGTTTTATGGTTCTAAAATGCGATAATACTAATTGTACTTTTTCCAATGAAATAAAAATAGTTGAAGGACCTGCTAGCCAGAAGAAAACTAAACTTTCAAAAGGATTTATTGATGGTGATTTGGTGTATGTTGTGGGGTATTATTATAAAGACGATTCTTCTCAGTCAGATATAAATGGTTTTATCGGCAAATTGAAAACAGATTTAACTGATTTTGAAATTGTTTCAACATTTACAGCGCCGGGAGTGATAAGTTTTGATAGATTTATTGACTTTGTAAAACAGGGAGGCTATTTTTACGTTAGCGGATATTCAAATAATGGTGTTAAAAATTATGGCTTTATTTTAAAATATGATGAAAATTTACAGCTTTCAGATAGTAGATTGTTTAATATTGGTAAAAGTGATGTTGTTAAAAGTATACTTATTGATAATGGAAAAATTGTTATAGCTGGAGATACAATAAGGGAAGAAAATCTTTCTCAAACCAGAAGTCCTTTTCTTGTTAAATTTGATACTGTAACTCTTGATATGACTTCTCTATACTTTTATCCCTTTAATAATCAGTATGATATACACTATCAAGATGCTAAAATATCTGATTCAAATGTATATTTAGTTACTGATGTTAAATCTCCTATTCCTTCATATAAGTCAGATTCAAAGATAGAGAAGAAGATATTAAGTGATATTATTGGAGACAATCAGGAAGTTAATGTTAATGTTGTGGTAAAAAGCACAAATAACGCTGGACTTGAGGATGTGGAAATAGTTCTGGTTCCTTTTGAATCAAGAAAAGTAAATATTGGTAAGGTCAAAACAGGTTATATTACTTCTTCAGATGGTTCTGTCCAATTAAAAGCCCTTAAAAATACAACTTATCTGGTTGCCTTATCTACACCGGGTTATTCCCCAACTATAAAGCAGCAATTTATGGACCCATATCAGAGGTTTATAAAAACTTTTAATGACAATACTACTGTAAACTATACTCTTTCAAAAATAAATACACCTTCAAATACTTTTAAGGTTATTGTAAATAATATTGTCAAAGGTTATCCTGTTTTTGTTTCGCTTGAATTGGTTGGAGTAAAAGAGCCAGTTGCTTTTGGTTTTGCAAAGGCAACTGATACTGTTATAACAGTTGATCTTTATAACGTTCCGAATTTAGAGTCTGGAAAGTATAAGATAGATGTTTCAGTTCCAGAGATATTATCTAAAAACGAAATACTTTACTCTAATTTTCCTGCAACATATACCGCTTTAGCAAATTATATTGTAGATTTTTTAAGTGCTGGTCCAGCTGGGGGAAGCTATGAAGAACAAAAGCAACAAATTCAGCCTGTTTTTACTGGGACTATTTTTGATACAAGTGGAAATCCAGTTTTAAATGCTCAGGTTAAAATATCAGCAGGAAATTATAGCGAAATAAAATATACAGATGCAAACGGAAAATTTGCTTTTTACACTTCTACATCTGTTATAGGATATACTGATGTTGATGTTTATATTAATAAAAAAGGATATACATCAGGTGGCGCTCATAGATGGCTTCCACTTTATGAATGGACACATTCTATCGCCCCTGCTACTTATACCCTTTCAGGTTATCTAACTTATGATGGTATCCCGCTGCCGGGTATAAAGGTTAAGGCAGGTGGTTATGATAATAGTAAGTTTTCATTTGGTGGTGTTGATAGTTATAAACCTGAAGGATTTAATAAACAGATTCGCAGCAATAGTTTTGTCATAACAGATTCAAGTGGATATTTTCTTGTTGAAGGACTTACTGATGGAAATGTTGGTTTATATGTTGATTATCCTGTCAGTAAATTTATAAATTTTGGAAATGATGAATGGAATAGTCAAAATGACCCAAATGATGATATAAGAATAGTCATTTCATCATCTGGTGCAACTCCTCCGCAAGGAAACCTTTGCACAAGCGGAAAAGTCTGGATTTTAGATAGTTCAGGGACCTGTAAAGGTATTTCTCCATATACATTTGAACTTGCAAAACCAATAGTAGAAAATGCCACTCTAAAACTGTCTGTTAAATATGATGTTATTGGATCAACAGATACTGCGGCAACAATTTTAATAGCTGAAGATAAGCCTTCAGATGATAAAATAAAGAAGTTTGTTAGATTGCCATCAGGTCTTGTTTCTGGAACAACCTCATATATTATTCATCTTACAAGCAATACAAGATATTATTTTGAAATTATTTCAGATAAATGGGCTAATAGAGGTATGTTTGATTCATTTGATTTTACAAGTACTGATACTGTTAGTGGAGAAATTGTTCTTACGAGAGCTGGTAAACTAAAAGGCAAGGTTATAAAACCTGATGGAAGTGTTTTAATGCCTAGATGCGAAACTCAGGGTTGTAAATGGCCAAGAATTTATATTAATTCTTTAGATAAATCATATAATGAATCTACTGATTTCTGGGTGGATGAATACTCTGAACCAATCTTTGAATTTCCAAATATCCCGGCTGGAAAATATAATTTGTCTTTTCAAATGGAAGGCTATCCAATATCAAGTATTGAAAATGTTAGTGTAGAAGCTGGAAAAACTACTGAGGTGAAGTTTAATCTTATGGAAGGGCTTGTGGTCCAACCCAATATCACAAGTCTACCATCTTCAACCTACTATTATGCGATTTTAGCAATGCCATCTGGTTTTGAGATGAAATGGAAAAATATAAATGATTTGCTATTTAATGAAGAGGCTGGGGAAAAATATCTCATAGGTTATGATAAAGATTCTCTTTCCTTTGAAAACAAATATCTTTCTTCTGGTAAATATGATTTTTATCTTGTTTTAGCTTCAAAATTTAATCCAGGGGATGATAATGAAGACCCTCAGTCTTTTAGAAGCTTTATTAATTTTATAGGCAGAGAGAAAAACAAGGTTATACAGAAAGACCCACAAAATCCAAATTATGGAACCGTTTCTCAACCTGTATCTGATTTCAATCTCTATGGAAGTATAGGTAAATCTTCATTGTCCGGGAAAATTACTGGAAAAAATATATTTAAGGAAGGTGATTTTAATAAAATATTTTCTGGAAATATATCTTATCTTATTTCATTAATCCCATCGATTATGATATACGACAGTGCTGGGGAGTTAAGAGGATTTGCTCACAGTATTATGGATAGTGAGCAATCACTAAGTAATTTTATGTCAGCATTAACCGCAAAAAGCACTCAGACCATTGTGGATGTCTTTCAAAGCTCTTCATCATATTATATTGCTGGTCTTCCAAATGGAAAATATACTGCTGTATTTTTAAGTCCAAATTATCCAGCCGTAACTAAAGAGATAACCATAAATGGATCGACTGTATATAATTTTGATTTTGACAGCGTAAATATTTCTTCTTCTCTTTTAAGTGGTAAAATTGTTGATGAGTCTTCAAATGCAATAAAAGGTGTAAAAGTATATTTGAGTCATAAAACATTTGAAAAGACTATATATACTGATGATAATGGAAATTATTCAATAGATAACCTTCCACCCGGGCTTTATAAAATGGAGATTTCAAAAGAAGGATATGTTTCAGACGGAAAGAAGTTTTCCATTGCCGCAAATGATAACATAAAATTTGATTTTACAATGAAAAAATCTCAGGGTTCAATAATTGGAAAGGTTTATCTTTCAAAGTTCCCAAATACTCTTGTAAGTGCCGGTGTTAAAGTAATTGCCTATAATGAAACCAAGAATGTTAGTGGTGCAAATTATATTTCTAAAATTGAGACAATAACATCGGATGATGGGAGTTATGAGATAAAGGGTATTGAGGCTGGAGATGATTATAGAGTTGTGGCATCATATCCGGGAAAACTTACCCAGACTATAATTGTCAAATCAACTAATGGTGTTACGATCGCAGATGATATTGTTTTTATAGATATTCCACCTCAAATAGATGTAAAACTTAAAAAAGATAAATCTTTGCTTGAGGTTAATATAAAAAGTCCTAAAGAGCTTTTGAGCACTCCTATTTGTGAATATGTTATAGGAAAATACAACCAGGACAACTTTAATGAGGACAATGCTGTTCAGTTAGCTCTTGTAAAAGGACCGGCAAATACATACATTGGAAGATTTAATATCTCAAAACTTCAACCCTATTACACAATCAGAGTAACTGCCGGAGATATGGAACAAATCCAGAAAATTATAAATTATGATGTGCTAAATGATATAGCAGCAGAAAATTATATTTCAGATCAAATATATGTTGGGGGAGAAGTATATATGGATAAGGAAAATGAAGAATACAGTGGAATTGAAATGGATCCAGGGACATTTGTTCAATCAACAACAACTATTTCAGGTTATTCAGCTTCAAGAATAAAGGTTATGGGGGTAGGAGATGAAGGACTTATTGGAGGTTTTTTCTCTGCTCTTCCATCTATTAAGACTGTTAAAACTCCCAAGGGAGAGATGAGTTTATCTGAGGCTTTAACAAGTATTATGGCTTCAGAGATTTATGATATTGATATATCAAATGCTGAGCCAAATAAGTCTTTTACATTGACTTTAAAATACGATAAGGAAAAAGCCATTGAAAATACCAATTCGCTTAAAATATATCAGTATAACGATGAGAGTAAACAATGGGAAAAGGTCAATGGAACATATACTGTAGACCCAATGCTTGGAACTGTTTCAGTTGAAATTCCAAGTTTTAAAATAAGCGAAACTAACAATGATACTGTTACACCATTTGGAAGGAAAAAGCTTGGTATGAGCGCAGTTGTAAACGGCAGATTTGTTCCTCAGGGAACAACTTCTTCTCAAACTGGAAGATTTGCAGTGTTTACTGCGATGCCGCCTACTGGAACTTCTTATGAGGGAAGTTCATTTGAAATATATAACATACCAAATCCATTTAACCTGAAACCAAAAACAGTTCCGATGTCAACTGATGTCGGCTCTTCTGGTGTAACTGGCAAAACTGAAGGAACCATTATTAAATATCATCTTCCATCTGGTAAATCTGGCAATATTAAACTTGTGATTTACAATATTGCTGGCGAGAAGGTAAGAACACTTGATGAGGGATATAGAAATGGTGGCCAGATATATTACTCGGAATGGGATGGTAGAAACGATAAAAATGAAAAATGCGCAAGTGGGGTTTATTTCCTTGTAGCATATTTAAATGGTGATAAAATTGGAAAGCCGCATAAGATGGCAATTATAAAATAAAAGCGATAAGGAATAGAGGATCTAATATGGTTGGATATGAATCTATTAAGACATTGAGAAGTAGAAGGAAGAAAATTTAGGGAGGAAAAATGAAAGGAGTTAAAATTATAATTACAATATTTTTATTAAGATTTCCTTTTGTTTGTTTTGCGGGAGAAGGAACTACTACCGCAAATTTTTTAAAGTTTTCTTATTCTGCCAGGCAATCCTCGCTTGCTGGGGCTTATAGCGCTATTGGAGATGATTCAAATGCTATTTTTTCAAATCCTGCTGGAATAATAGATGCTGAAAATAAACAACTTGGGGTTGGCTTTGTAAATTATTTATTAGATTCAAAGTCAGGATTTATCTCATATAAAACCCAGGCCAAAAATTCTGATATTGCATTTGGAGTTATTGGATTTGAGGTGGATTCCATTGACAAAAGAACAAAGGATTATGAAGGGATTGTTCCTTCAGAAGGGAGTTTTAATTCTACTGATATGTCTTTTTTATTTGCGTATGCAAAAAAAGATTTTGCATCATCTTTGCTTGATAATTTAAATGCCGGATTTGTTTTTAAGTTTATAAACTCAAAGATAGATTCTTCAAGCGCCCAGTCAATAGCTTTTGACCTTGGTTTTTTGTATAGATATTCCAGTAATATAAATATTTCTTTTGTTCTTTCAAATCTTGGAACAAAAATGAAATATGAGCAGGAAAGTGATAATATACCTTTGAGTTTAAAGGCTGGGTTTTTATATAAGATAGATAAAAAAGCCAATATTGTTGCTGAGGTTGAAGAGTTTATTTACGACGAAAAATTCTATCCATCTATTGGAGCGGAATGGTATTTAAAAGAAAGTTTTGTTTTAAGAGGGGGTTATAGGTTTGGATATGATACATCAAATTTAGGGAGTATGGTAGGATTTGCCGCTGGTTTTGGAATAATAACAAAAGAGGTTGGTTTTAACTATGCGTATGTCCCATTTGGCGATCTTGGAAATATAAATAGATTTGATATACAGTTAAAATTTTAATTTTTTAATCTTTGTAGGACTTTTATTCCACTTATTGTTAGGTCAAACTTAATTGAAAAGCAAATATTAATCTTTTAAAATATAATCGGAGGTGTGTTATGAAAAAATATTTTTTGACAGTATTAAGTGTGTTTTTGACTCTCAGTCTTTATTCTCAAATAGAGGAAGTAGAAATTAGCCAATAAAGGAAACTGAGATTTTAAATCCTTCTCCAAAGCCTTCAATTGCAAGAAAAGAAACTAGTTATTTGAGTTTAAATAGGTCAATAAAAAACACTATAAGCCGTTGTGAAAGGGAGAAGAAAAATCCGATAATAATAGAAAATCTCAAAAAACTATTTATTTATGGAACTTTTGAAGAAAAGATGGATTTTATAAATTCTACTTCTTATGTATTTCCTAAGAGATTTACTAACTTAGAGCTCAAAGATGGGTTATTGTTGGAGTCTACAAAAGGCCAACTGCAGGTATGTGAGGAAACGAATTGTAGGGTGGTAGAAGACTGTGCTATTAAGAAAAGATGTGAAGTTGTTACTGGATGTTTGTGTAGCGGGATTATAGGACTTATAGGAGTTTACGTTTGTAAAGATCCTGTAATTGGATTTATAGGAAGCGCTGCTAGTGATCCAATTTGTACCCTTGTAGAGGAAGAAGTTTGTGAAGATGTAAAAGAATGTGATAATGTGTTAAAATGTGATACTATTTGTCACTGGGAAAATAGTAGTGATATACAACATGGAGAATGTGTTAATACTCCCTATGGAATGCTTTGTCAATAGTTTAGAGGAGAAATTATGAATATTATCAAAAGGTTACATAACGATAAAGAATTTAATCATCCTTTTGTTCGTATGAGTAGTATGTGGTTAACAGGAATCTTTCTAATTTTTTATCTAAAACCATCTGAGAAATATGGTTATTTGAAAGGATTCTTCATAGCACTTATTGTAGCACCATTACCTTATTTTTTATGTATGTTTATTCTTGGAGGTTTATATAAAATAGTTAAACGGTTGAGATAAAAGAATATCTTTTGTAGTCGATAAAGTGGAGGTAAACTGCGGGTTTAAGAAATATGGGTAGCAAAACCGTTAAACACTTTTACCGGTATTTTAATCTGGATGTGTCATTTAACTTGTTTTAATCTCTTTTATCCTTTCTTCTAATATTTTACCCAAATACGTTCATTTTGGGAAAAATCTTTGTATAAGTCTGTTGATATTCTCTATCGTCCCTTTCTAACTATGATACGGCAAAATATCAAAAACATATTAGACAGATTTAAGAACAAGAAATTACAGAATGATACTTGTAGATTATTTGTGAGGTTGAAGAGTTTATTTACGACGAAAAATTCTATCCATCTATTGGAGCGAAATGGTATTTAAAAGAAAGTTTTGTTTTAAGAGGGGGTTATAGGTTTGGATATGATACATCAAATTTAGGGAGTATGGTAGGATTTGCCGCTGGATTTGGAATAATAACAAAAGAGGTTGGTTTTAACTATGCGTATGTCCCATTTGGCGATCTTGGAAATATAAATAGATTTGATATTCAGTTAAAATTTTAATTTTTTAATCTTTGTAGGACTTTTATCCCACTTATTGTTAGGTCAAACTTAATTGAAAAGCAAATATAAATCTTTTAAAATATAATCGGAGGTATGTTATGAAAAAATATTTTTTGACAGTATTAAGTGTGTTTTTGACTCTCAGTCTTTATTCTCAAATAGAGGAAGTAGAAATTAGCCAATAAAGGAAACTGAGATTTTAAATCCTTCTCCAAAGCTATCTATAGATTTGAAATACTCTCAAAAAGCCTATACAAACATATGGATGAATGTTTATTTTAATGAATCTATAAAAGAGATAAGTGGCTATGATTATTCAAAAAGAATAGAGGTAAATCTAAGGAAGGCTTTTGAAGGAGAGTTTAATGGGAGCGTAAATGTGGAGAATAAATTTGAATGGATTAATATAAGAAAATTTGGCGATTCAATCAGTTTTTCAAATGCTTCTGGAAATCTAAATGCTAATAAATGGGGGGACAATTATTCCATAAGTGGAAACATAAAAGGCGAGGATGGAAAATATAAGTATATAAGTCTTACAGTATATAAAAGATTTTCAGATGAATTTTCTTTTGCTATAAATTCATATGGTATAAATATCTATTTTGATAAGTATTCTGTAAATGGTAATTTTGATGAAACGCTATATTCCAAAAAAACTATTGCTTATATAACATCAATGATTTTTGCAATAGAAATAGACTCAATAAAAAGCAATAAAGCAAATATCCAAATAAAAGAAAATTATCTTTTAAACTAAACTCAATTATTGAGATCTGCTATTAATAATTTGTTTTTTATTGCAAAATATCAGAAACATATTGGGTAGATTTTTAAGGCCGCTGGAGCCGTGAAATAATATTTGTAAATCTATTGAAAAGTGTGTAATAAAAAATAGATATATCTCCCATAACGAATTGACCGGCTCGGTCAGCCTGACGCTCACTTTAGGGGTGCTCAAATTGTCCCTTCCTCTTAAATCTCCTCACTCTGACCCTCTCCAAAAAAGGAGGGGGAAATTTGTGTAACAGGAAGATAGATGCTCTTTAGAATTGAAAATAGCATAAACAAGTGTTAAAATCCCTTCCCCCTTGATGGGGGAAGGTGAAGGATGAGGGTGAAAAATTAAATCACTTTGCTGACACTTGTTTCCCTCTCCCTTGATGGGAAAGGATTAAGGTGAGGGTGAAACTCATAAGAAGTCCAACCTGCCTGTGCGTGTTTACGCGCAAACAGGTATGTATTGATATGATATCTTACAATACTTGACATAACAGTTTAGTATTTGCTAAACTACTAAATATGAAAGTAAAAAAAGATATCTTTGAAAAAGCAAAAAAAATATCCAGGATTTTAGATTGCATTTCTTCCCCTATCAGATTAATGATTTTATGTATGCTTATAGAAGGAGAAAAAAATGTAAGTGAAATACTTGAAAAAATAGGCACTACTAAAGGAAATATGTCACAACATTTAAGGATTCTTACTGAAAATGCATTGCTTGATAATAGGAGAGAGGGAAACAAAGTATTTTATTTTATAAAAGATAAAAAGATTACAAGAATACTTTCTGAAATAAAAAATCTTTATTGCCCTGACTTAAATTTTGATTTATAGTAACAGGTTTTCATAAAACCTGAGAGAAGGAGGAAAAATGGATCTTAATTCAATAAAGCCAGCAAAAGTTGTTGATGCCAGAAGTATGGCCTGTCCCGGACCTCTTCTTGAAGCTAAGAAAGGTATAGCGCTTGTTAAAGTTGGAGAAGTGCTTGAAATACAATCAGGTGATAAGGGTTCAAGAGAAGATATTCCCGCATGGTGTTCAAAAACAGGACATGAATATTTAGGCTATATTGAAAGAGATGGATATGATAGCCTATATGTTCTGAGAAAAAAATGATATAACATGGATGAATACTTATTTGTCATAAATTTTTATGTCTGAAAAAAAACCCAAAATACTTATTATAACTACAAATCATAGCTCCTATCCTGGGGCAAATGCCGTAGGACAGGCCCGTCTTTCATATGACTCAAATACTTATATAATAAGAGTTCCTGACCCGGTAATGTTTCCTGAAAATTTCTATATAAAAGCTTTTGAAAAAGGAATATCAGGAATAATAATAATGTCCAGTGGGTCTGACTGTCCTTATGAGGGAGCATATGAAAGATTATCTAGAAGAGTGCAAAATGTATATAAACTTATGAAAGAGAAAAATATACCTATTAATAGACTTAAGTTGACTACAATTTGTACTGTTTGTAGAGAGGCCTTCTTAAAAGAAATTTCTGATATGCAAAAGGTGGTATTTCAATGAAAGAAAAAATAGAATATAACTGTGACGCTCTTGTAATAGGAGCTGGTATAGCAGGGATGCAGGCCGCTCTTGATATAGGTGATGCTGGATTTGATGTGATTATGGTTGAAAAGTCTCCCAGTATAGGCGGAAAGATGATATCTTTAAGCAAGGTCTTTCCTACTCTTGATTGCGCAAGCTGTATTACAACGCCAAAAATGGCTGCTTCTTCACACCATCCAAGAGTTAAAATGATGACTTATAGCGAAGTTAAAAATATTTCAAAAAACTCTGAAGGTTTTGAAGCTTTGATAATTAAAAAACCAAGATTTGTTATAGAAAGCGAATGTATATCTTGCAAAAAATGCGAGGAAGCCTGTCCAGTTTATCTCACGGATGAATTTGAATATGGTCTTGGTGTTAAAAAAGCTATTTCTATTCCTTTCACAAATGCGATACCTCAAATTCCAGTTTTAGATGAGCAAAAATGTATAAGATGTGGGGCTTGCGCAAGAGTGTGTCCAAAGGATTGTATAGATTACTTGCAAAAACCGCAAGAAATAATTGTAAAGGCTAAATCAGTAATAATAGCAACTGGCTATGAAATAACTCCTATGAATGCCAAAAAAGAATATGGGGAAAATAAATTATTAAATGTAATATCGCCTCTTCAAGCAGAAAGATTACTTGCCCCGCATGGACCATATGGTAAAGTGTTAAGACCATCTGATGGTAAAATACCTGATTCAATTGCTTATGTTCAGTGCGCTGGTTCAAGAGATGAAAGTATAGGTATACCATATTGTTCAAGAGTTTGTTGTATGTATGCTATAAAACAGGCTATGTTACTTGCAGGTGCTTTGCCGTTAAGCGAAATTACTATTTACTATATGGATATAAGAGCTTTTGGGAAGAATTATGAGCAGTTTTATAATCAAGCCCGCGCTATGGGGATAAATTTTGTAAAAGCAAAAGTGGCTAAAATAACCGAAGATAGTCAGCATAATGTAATATTGAGGATAGATAGACAGGAGGATGGTTCAAAACCTCAGGAGGTTAAGCATGATCTTGTGGTCCTTTCACAAGGTCTTATTCCTTCAAGAAAAGATTTTTTTGGCCTTGACTTAAAACTTAATGAATATGGTTTTATAGATTCTCCTTTTAAAACTTCTTCTCCGTCTTTAACAAATATTGAAGGTGTTTTTGTGGCAGGAGTAGCATCAGGACCTAAAGATATACCAGATACTATAATGGAGGCTGGTTCAGCAGCGATGGAGGCAGTAAATTATCTTAAATCAGTTAAAACTTCTTGATAAGAGGGTAAAATGTCAGAGGAAAATAAAGAAGAAAATTTAATAAATGAGACTTATAGACAAAAGCCAAAAGTGGCTGTTTATGTATGTCACTGTGGCGGAAATATTTCAGATGTAATAGATGTTAAAAAAGTTGCAAAAGAATTGTCTTCTTATCCTAATGTGGCTATATCCAGAGAATATGCTTTTATGTGTTCTTCAACAGGACAGGATTTTATTGTTGAGGATATAAAAAAACATGGAATAAACAGAGTTGTCATAGCTGCTTGTTCTCCATACCTTCATGAACTTACTTTCAGGGGAGCGCTTAATAGAGCAGGACTTAATCCATATTTATATGAGCATGTCAACATAAGAGAACAGGCAAGTTGGGTTCATAAAAATGACAAAGAAGGAGCTACTCTTAAGGCTATAGCTCTTATAAAAGCCGGAGTGGAAAAAGTCATAAGACAGGATCCGCTAAACTCTATAAGAGTAGAAGCTTTGCATTCAGTGGCTATAATAGGAGCAGGAATAGCCGGGTTAAAAGCGGCAATAAGTTGTGCTGAAAATGGTCTTGATGTAACTATAATAGAAAAAAGTTCATTTATAGGTGGTAAATTGAATAGAAGAGGTCCTGTGTATCCTACCGGAGAAAAATCAGTTGATGTGGTTGAAAATCTTTCAAAAAAAGCTCTTAGTATGAAGAATGTAAAAATATATACTGAGGCTGAGATATCTTTTATAGGAGGATATGTTGGTAATTTTCAGCTTAATGTTAAAAAATCTGATGGGAGTTTTGAAAAAGTAAAAGCTGGGGCTATAATAATAGCCACAGGTTTTGATTTTTATAAACCTTTAGACGGGGAATATGGATGGGGAAAAAGTCCATTTATTTTGACATTGCCACAATTTAATGAATTGCTTGAGAAGAACACAGGTTCAGAACTTGAAATTGAAGGTAAAAAAATCAAATCGGCTACCTTTATTCATTGTGTTGGCTCAAGGCAGATAAATGGAATAGATAAACCTGGCAAAAACGGGAAAGTTAATGAATATTGTTCCAGAATATGCTGTACAGCGATAATACATTCAGCTAACAGACTTAAAGAAAAATTTCCGAATATTGAAGTTTTTGACATATACACAGATATGCGAACTTATGGAATGGACCATGAAAAATATTATAAGAATGCTTCAAAAAATGACATAATATTTTTTAGACGTCCCCTTGAAGAAAGACCTGTAGTAGATATAGGAAAAGATTCAATAATTGTAAAAACAAAAGATGTGTTAACAATGAATGAGGAAATGGAAATAGAAACTGATCTCCTTATACTTGGCACAGGTATTGTTCCAAATGATATAAGCGATATTGTAGAATACTTAAAGTTGCCTGTAGGATCAGATGGCTTTTTACAGGAAGTCCATCCAAAGTTAAGGCCTGTTGAAGTGGCAAATAATGGAATTTTTTTAGCTGGAACTGCACAAGGACCTATGGATATAATAGAAACTTTACAGGCAGCTAATACTGCAGCTGTTAAAGCTGCTGCATTGCTTAGTTCCGCTGATATACCGCTGGATCCTTTTGTTGCTGTTGTAGATGAAGATAAATGTACTGGTTGTGCTATTTGCCCTGCTGAATGTTCTTATGAAGGTGCTCTTACAATGGCTGAAAAAGAAGTTAAAGGCAAAAAGAAAAAGGTTGCTGTTGTAAATCCTGCTCTTTGTAAAGGATGCGGTGCATGTGTTGCTGTTTGTCAGCCACGCGCAATAAATCTGGCAGGATGGACTCTGGATCAGTTTGAGGCTATGGTTGAAGCTATAGCGAAGGACTAATCTTATGGAAGATAAAAATAAAAAAATAAATGAACAATTAAAGACACTTAATGAAACTAAAGGTCCTGTAAGTAAAACCTTGCTTGAATATAATAGGGAAAATATTTCAAAACAGAATAAAATTATTAAAGTTTTAAAGGATGGAGAAAAAACAATTCCAGAAATAGCTTCATTAACAGGGCTTTCTTCTAAGGAAGTGTTGTTTCATGTTACAGGACTTGTAAAATACGGAAAAGTTTCCGTTATAACAGCTAAAACAGGATATATGAAATATAAACTTGTGGAGAAAGAATGAGAGTAAATACAAGATTTATAAAGGAAATTAAAAAATATGGTGCTTTTGATATATCGGCATGCTTTAATTGTGGAAATTGTACAGCAGTATGCCCTCTAAGCGCTGAAGATTTATCGTTCCCAAGAAAAATGATACGCTACGCACAGATAGGTGCAGAGAAAGAAATAGAGGCTTTGCTTGAGCCATGGATGTGTTATTATTGCGGAGAATGTTCAGACACCTGTCCAAGACAGGCATATCCAGGTGAGTTTATGATGAGCTTAAGACGCTATCTTATCTCAAAATATGATGTTACTGGTATATCTTCATTTTTTTATAAATTTCCATGGGTTCAGAACTTGTTAACAATAGCCATTTTCGCTTTGTCTTTTACTATTTTTCTCAACTATAAAGGAGACTTTCAGGAATTAGCTTCAAAAATAGAGATAGCTTTTCCTGTATATGTAAGCTTTGCTATATTTGCTTATGTTTTTACATTTTACAGAAAAACAATATTTGAAAAATATAGAAAATTTATTTTTTCTTTTGATTTTTCAAATATAAAAGAGACTTTATTACACGCATTTACGCAAAAAAACTTTATTTCATGTTCAGATAAAGATTTAACAAGATGGATAGCTCATCTATTGGTTATGAGTGGATATACTCTTACCCTTTTGATTTCTAATTTACATTTATTAGAACCTCTTAAATTTCATTATAAATTTTTTGATATAAGAACTTTCCTGGTTTTTTATGCTGGTTTTGCCATTTTATTTGGCGGTTTTGTTATGATGTTTAGGCGTGTGGTTAAAAAGGTACAATCTTCTTCATTTTCTCATTCAACAGACTGGCTTTTTGTGATAATGCTTTTTCTTATAGGTTTTAGCACCCTTGCCACACATACTGCAAATATATTTTTAGGGCCTGAATCTTTGTTAGTCTCATTATTGTATAAGTTAAATATAGCTATTGAAATAGCATGGATAATTATCGTTGTTCCTTTTACAAAATGGATACATATTTTTTTCAGACCTATGGCTATATATTTAAGAAATCTTAAAAGAGAGAAAAATTTAGCATAATAAAGGAAGGGGGATAATATGGCTGACATTAATGAGCTTGAAAAAAAAATTAATGAACTTAAAAGCGAAATTGAAGCATTAAAAGCTAATGCACCAAAAGATCAGCTTTCAATGGTTGTCATGAGCGGAGATTTAGATAAGTTACTTGCGGCTTTTGTAATTGCCACAGGTGCTGCAGCTATGTATGAGAGAGTTGTAATGTTCTTCACTTTATGGGCTATACCGTTTTTGAAAGATCCAAACAAAAAGGTTCCAAAAGATATAATTTCAAAGGCTTTTGAAATAATGTTACCACAAAATACTAAAGGTCTTAAACTTTCCAGGATGAATATGATGGGATTAGGCCCTGTTATGATAAAGGGACTTATGAAAAAGTATAATGTAAAAACTCTTGGAGATCTGCTTAAACTTGCTGAAGAAATGGGAAATGTTGAAATATATATATGTCAGATGTCAATGGATTTAATGGGATATAAATGGGAAGAGATGATAAATTATCCTAATATGAAATCAGCAGGAGTTGCTAAATTCGTGGCTGAAGCAGGACAAAGCAAGGCTACACTTTTTATTTAAAGAGGCAAAAATGGAGAACAATGAAAGTAAGGAAAAAATAGTTTATGTAGTAACACATGCAGAAGATAATCCAGAGAAGGCTATAATACCATTTGTCTTAGCAAATGGAGCTATGGCAATGGATGTTGAAGTTTCTATAATACTTCAAAGTAATGGAGTGCTTTTAGCTAAAAAAGGCTATGCTGAAAAGATAAATCATACATATTTTGATCCTCTAAAAAAATTGATGGATCAATATATTCAATCAGGCGGAAAAATATATTTATGTGCTCCATGTGTTAAAGCAAGAAATATGGAAAATGATATTATAGAAGGTGCTGTAATAATTGGAGCTGCTAAAGTAGTTCAGGAAGCACTTAGCGCAAAAGTAGTTTTTACATATTAGTTTTCTTATCTAATTGCTAAAATAATTTAAAAAATTTTGCATAATTGATAGATTCAAAGAGTAAGGACAAAAAACCGTTAAACACTTTTGTTAGTGTTTTAAAACATAGATATTTTTTGCTTTGTCATTTAATCAGGTTTTAACTTCTTTCTTATTATACGCCAGATATCTCTGTTTTGTTACTCTGGTGTTTTAAACTTATGTGTCACTAAAACTACATTATTGGACAGATCTTTAAGGATGTTGAGCCGTAGAATAATATTTGTAAATCTATTGAAAAATACGTTTAAACACCAGACTGATTGGCCCCGTTGTCTAAGATATTTTGCTTTCAAAACAACATCCACTAATTTTACACGGCCGTAGTTAAACTGTGGATAATTGTTTTTTTGGTTTTACCTTCCGGGACGGTAAAACCGTCCTTCCCCCCTTAAATCTCCTCACCCTAACCCTCTCCAAAAAAGGAGAGGGGATATGTATAGCAAGGAGATGAACATTGAAAAAAAATAAATGAGTAATAAGATCCCTTCCCCCTTGATGGGGGAAGGTGAAGGATGAGGGTGAAGAAATGGGAGAGGATTAAGGTGAGGGTGAAAAGAAGAGAGGGGACATAGCAGTTAAACCATCACGGAAGGTAATATTCATCACATAGAGTTTGAATGATGGGTTTATGGATTATATCTTATAGTATTGAAAAACACCATAAATAATTGAATCGGAAAAACACCAATAAATTGGTTTTTAGATGAACAATTTAAAAATCATAAAAAGTCCAATCTACCTGTGCATGTCTTCTGCACGCAGAAGATATGTATAGATATCTTACATTTATTTGACAGACATTTGGTTATTTGGTAAAATGTTCAAATATGGATAGATTTAAAAAAGAGTATTATGTCAAAGAGGCTAATATATTAAAGGCATTGTCTCATCCAACAAGACTTTTAATTATAGATATGATTCAGAATAAAGAGTTTTGTGTATGCGAGTTACAGCAAAAAATAGGGGATGATATCTCAACTGTTTCAAAACATCTTTCGGTGCTTAAAAACGCTGGACTTGTCAATACTAAAAGGAAAGGTAAATGGATTTATTATACTCTTACCTTTCCCTGTATAGTAAATTTTTTAAGATGTATTAAAGGAGTAGTAAAATGAGCTTAAAAGAGGAAAGGAAAACGTTGATTTTATTTGTTATTGTTTTCTTTGCTTTATACTTTCTTCCTGTATCCTCCATACGATTTAAGAATGCTATAATGGAGGCTTTTGAGCTTACAAAATGGTATACACGCGAACATATTCTTCTATGTCTTGTCCCGGCTCTTTTTATAGCGGGTGGAATATCAGTTTTTGTTTCTCAAGCATCCGTGATGAGATATTTTGGAGCAGGAGCAAATAAAATTCTTTCTTATGGGGTTGCATCTGTATCTGGCACAATGCTTGCAGTTTGTTCCTGTACTGTTTTGCCGCTTTTTGCGGGGATATATAAAAGGGGAGCGGGAATTGGACCTGCTATTGCTTTTTTATATTCTGGGCCCGCTATAAATGTTCTTGCCATAGTTTTAACTGCTAGAATACTTGGTTTTGAAATGGGGCTGGCGAGAGCAATTGGCGCTATTATTTTTAGCCTTGTCATTGGTATCTCAATGCATTTTATTTTCATAAAAGAGGAAAAACAAAAAATTGAAAATCAGATAAACATGCAGGTTCCTTCTTTACAAAGACCTTTATGGCAAAACATTCTTTATTTTGCTTCTATGGTTTTTATTTTAGTCTTTGCCAACTGGAGTAAAGGGGATAATACAGAAGGATTTTTTTATTTAATTTACCGCTTAAAATGGGTTTTGACTTCCATCTCAGCTATTTTTCTGGGGTTTATTTTAATTATATGGTTTGGCGCAAATAAAAAGAAAATTATAATTTCTTCAGTAATTGTTTTTATATTGTCTATTTTATTCAGTGATATGCCTGTTATTGCTTTTTCTGCAGGTTTTATAGGGCTTTCCTGGGCAATATCAAATGATGATGGAGAATTGGGGGATTGGCTTTCTGCAAGTTGGGATCTTGCGAAACAAATATTTCCGCTTTTAATTGCTGGAGTATTTGTTTCTGGTTTTCTTTTAGGAAGGCCGCAAAATGAAGGAATCATACCTTCTAATTGGGTCAGGTGGGCTGTTGGTGGAAATTCATTTGGAGCTAATTTCTTTTCTTCTATTGTTGGGGCTTTTATGTATTTTGCAACTTTAACTGAAGTTCCAATACTTCAGGGGCTTATAGGAAGTGGAATGGGAAAAGGCCCGGCGCTTGCAATGCTTTTAGCAGGACCGGCGCTTTCTCTTCCAAGCATGCTTGTTCTTAAAAGCATTATGGGAACAAAGAAAACAATAATTTATGTTTTACTTGTTGTTATAATGTCAACTATTACCGGGATGTTTTATGGCGCATTTTTTTAAGGAGGTATTATGAAAAAAATACAAATACTTGGCATGGGATGTCCAAAATGCAAGAAATTGTATGAAACTGCTGAAATGGCGGCA
This sequence comes from Elusimicrobiota bacterium, assembly GCA_036574205.1. GTDB lineage: Bacteria > Elusimicrobiota > Elusimicrobia > Elusimicrobiales > UBA9959 > JAAYVG01. The sequence goes on from JAINCQ010000031.1 coordinate 22,751, forward strand.
AGAGAATTAGGGATAGAATATGAGATGGAAAAAATAACTGATATAAACAAAATAACGGAGATGGGTGTGATGATTACTCCGGCTTTAGCTATAAACGGCGAAGTGAAACTTGCTGGTAAACTGCCAACTGGTGAAGAACTAAAAAAAATTTTAAAAGATAATTAAAAAATATGCCAGAACAATGTGATTGTTGCACTAAAACAATGATTGTTCTGTCATGTTCCGGCGCCTCAGATGTGGGTGAACTGGCAGATAGAGCCGCGCGGATGCTATCACAAAAAACAAAGATAAAAATGGGTTGTCTTGCCGGTATAGGGGGGAATATAAGCGGTTTTATAGCATCTGCAAATGGGGCTGATATTGTTATAGCCATAGATGGTTGTTCAGTTTCATGCGCCAAAAAGACTCTGGAAACTCATGGTATCAAAAAGTTCAATCATCTGAAAGTTACAGACTGCGGCTTTGAAAAAGGCGATGCTTTAGTTACTAAGAAAAATATTGAAAGGATTTTCAGATATGCAAAAAAACTTATCTAAATCCAAGTCTAAAAATCAACTAAAGATGGTAAAAATTTTTCTTATATGCTTTGTAATATTAAGTATATTAATTGGGGTTTACAAAGCAATTAAGTCACCATGTTGTGATGTAGAAAATAGTGATATATTATCATCAGATAAGGAAAGCGTAGTGCAGATTACATCCAGTTCAGAATCTGTCCTGAAATCGTCAGCTTTTGCTGATAAGACTGAAGCAAAATCTAAAGCAGATAGCGCTTCATCCAACTTACAGGCAAAAAAGACAAAAAAAGCAATAGTCTATTACTTTTACACTAGTATTCGTTGTTATTCATGCACTCTTATTGAAAATTATATCAGGGAGGCTGTGGAACAAAATTTCAATAAACCATATAATGGCTGGATTGTTGAATTTAAAGGTGTGAATGTAGAGCTTGGTGAAAACCGTCATTTTATAAAAGATTATTGGCTTAATTCAAAATCTGTAGTTGTACAAAAATTTGAAGATCAAAAACTACTGGAATGGATTATATTAAAAGATGTTTGGCTATTATTAGGGAATAAGTCATTGTTTATTAATTATGTCAATAATGAAATTAAGAAGTTTTTGGATAAGGAATGAACTTTGAATTTTTGGCTGTATCATTAACAGCTATATGGACAGGAATACTTACAGCAATAAGTCCATGTCCGCTTGGGACTAATATAGCTGCCTTGTCTTATATTTCAAAACATTGCGCATTAGGAAAATCAACAGTGCTTTTTCATAGTTTATTATATACTGCTGGTCGTGCTGTGGCATATATAGTGATAGGTTTTCTGGTTGTTAAAGGGTTGCTCTATACCCCTTCATTTTCTTTTTTAATTCAGAAATATGGCAATCAAATTCTTTCACCTTTACTTGTATTAGCAGGGATGTATATGCTTGATATGTTTAGTACCAATTTTGAAGGATTTAATATATTAAATCCTTTACGTTTTAAAACAAAAACAGGAACGATACCTTCTTTATTTATGGGAATAGTGTTTGCTATGGCTTTTTGTCCTATTTCTGCTGCACTTTATTTCGGTATAATAATACCACTGGCAGTTACTAATTCCTCTCCATTTTTCATACCTTTTTTATATGGCATAGGTACTGCTTTACCGGTTACAGTGGTTGCTATTGTTATTGACTTTGGTATAAAGAAAATATCTTCAATAACTGAGATTGCTGCCAGGGTTGAAAAATATGCTAAAGCAGTAACTGGATGGATATTTATCATTGCAGGTATTTATCTTGCTCTAAAATATATATTTGAGATAGTTTAAAGTTATGTTAGCAAAAAGAGAAAATTATTCGTAAAACTTGACATAAGCTCATATTTTATATTATTATTGATATTAATAATGAATATAAATAAAAAGAAATTCGGTTATAAATTTGGATGTTGCGGTGAAAAGTCTTTGAGAAAATGTTTTAGAAAAGAAGGGGCAAGGCTTACTCTACCAAGAAAAATTATTGTAGATTTTTTCCATTCAGAAAAAGGACATTTTACAGCTGAAGAAGTTTTTGAAAAACTTGCTAAAAAATATCCAGGGATTGGTAAAGCAACTGTTTATAGAACACTTTCGGCCCTTTATATGGCTGGAGTTTTGAATAAATACGATTTTATAAAAGATAAAACGTTATATGAACTTTCATGTGGGCATGAAGGGATAAAGCATCATCATCATATCGTTTGTTCTAATTGTGGAAAAATAGTTGAATATGATAATTTTATGGACGAAGAAAAAGCTTTTTTTGACAAGCTTGAAAAAACTCTTTCTTCTATATATGGCTTTAAAATAAGAGGTCATTCACTTTATTTTTATGGGCTTTGCAAAGATTGCAAAAAATTAATATAACTCATAACCTAAATACCTATTCATAATTTTATTAAAAATGTAGTATATAAAAAGCTATCTTGTAATTATATCTAATAAAACCTGAATAATTACCGCAGAATATTACAAACACATTTCACAATTATCAATCTTAATTATCTTAGATTTTTACTGTATTAAAAGTAAGAATTAGACAAAATTGTTGACATTACCCCCTACCCCTTTTAAATTGACATTATAAATAAGAATTTTGTATTATTTTAGTATAACGTTTATAAATGGAGGTATATATCTTATGGCAAAGGCAAATATGAGGAGTGGTTTTACTCTGATAGAACTTCTTGTTGTTGTCCTTATTATCGGGATACTTGCTGCTATGGGAATACCACAATATTTTAAAGCGGTTGAGCGTTCAAGGGTGGCTGAGGCTTTTAATGTGTTTTCAAACATAAAAAATGCACAAGAAAGATTTTATTTAAGAAAACTTAATTATACAAATAACTGGGATAATATTGACATAAGCGTTAAAAATGCATCAGGCGTAGATTGTACTGGTACAGGGGCATGCACTCTTAAATACTATAATATTCAGATAGTTTCAAATTCAAACACTA
>JAINCQ010000032.1:0-14743 GCA_036574205.1 Elusimicrobiota bacterium
CAAGTATCCTTAAAGAAAAAATTCCGGGGACCTTACATCCAAGCCCCATGATAATAGGTATACTTCCATAACCATGAAGACCTATTTTATGAGAAACTCTATCAAGAATAACAGCAAGTCTGGGAAGATATCCAATATCTTCAAGAAAACCTAAAACAAGATAAAATGAAAAGACATAAGGTAAAACCACAACAAATGGCACATAAAGCCCTGTTGTAAATATAGAAAACCCTTCAAGTGGCGCCATATTTGAAGAAAATATGATTTTTTTAATGAATCCATTTTCAAAATTAGCTGATATTTTTTCTATCAAGGGCATATAATAAGAATTAAACAATGGATCAAGAATATAATTTATTATACTCTCTCCTATAAACCTGATAACTAAAAAACTTACTACTATAACTATTAATGCAAAAGGGATGGCTGTTATAGGAGTAGTTGTAATTAACTCAAGCTTTTCTAAAAATGATGGGTGTTTGTGAGTTATTTTTTGAACCTTTGATGTTATCTCACCTATCAGCTTCCACTTATCTATATCATTTTCTGGAATTTCAAATTGAGGCATTGGAATATTTGTTTTTTCAAAAATTTCTTTAATTTCTTTCTCAAGATTATCAAACCCTACTCCAACTGTGGCGACAACAGGAAAAACCCTTATATCCAAAAGATGTTCAAGTAATCTGTAATCTATCTCTATTCCCTTATTTTTTGCTATATCAGTTTTAGTAATTATCAAAATCATTGGCTTTTCAATTTTTAGAAGTTGTAGTGTTAATAAAAGATTTCTTTCAATGTTATTAGCGTCAACCACATTAAATATAAAATCATAATCCTTTCTTTTTATTATCTCACCACTAACCTTTTCAGCAACACTTTCTCCATCAAGGCTATAACATCCAGGCAGATCCATTACCTCACAATCCTGCCCACAAAGCTTTGCTTTCCCTTTAAGTATATCAACGGTGGTTCCAGGATAATTTGATGAAATAGCAGTATATCCTGTAAGATATGAAAAAACTACGCTTTTACCTACATTGGGATTTCCAACTAAAATTATTTTCATTGCTTTTTTATTACACATTTATTATTCTTTATCTTATCTCTTTTAGAAGAATTTTCTCTGCCATTCCCCGTCCTATTGCCACCTGAGAATTTAAAACTTTTACTATTACAGGGCCATGATTATAAGATAAGATTTTCTCTATCTCAGTCCCTTCATATATTCCGAGCGAAGCCATTTTTTTTGAAAGATTGAGCCCTCCATTTATTTTAATAACTTTAAATCTTCCCTTTTTAGCATTTGAAAGAGTTATTTCCATAAATTTTTCTTTTCAAAAAGTTTAAGTAATTTAGCCATTTTTTTCTTATCTTTTTCCTCTATTATATGTTCAAAATAACAGCCATATTTAAGAGATTTTTTTTCATTAAAACCAAGAGCTTTAAAAAAACTCACAAGAAGGTTATGAGTTGAAAGGAGGTTAGAAGCAACTTTTTTACCATTATCAGTTAGTTTTACAGTTCCATACCTTTGATGAGTCAAAAGCTTCCTTTTCTTAAGCTCTTTTATCGCTTTATTTACCGATGGAAGTTTAACAGATAAAAAATTTGCAATCTCCTTTATTCTTGAAAAACCATTTTCTTTTTCAAATATATAAACAGCTTCAAGATAATCGGTTAAACTATCTGTAAGTTTATCTTTCTCTCCTATCATTTTAAACTCAAAATCATAATAAGTTAGATAAGGCTAACTTTTATCTAATATAATTCTATATTTTCTTATTGATTAAAGTCAAGAATTATACTCATCCATAATAAATATTTAATTTATACTTTAATCTTCTAAAAATATCGTTATTTTTTTGTTATGTAATCTAAAAAATTTATTTGATTTTCAAAAGTTTATGAATTTGAGGCAAAAACCTTATATTTTCCAATTTTTCTCTTGCAACTCTATAAAGTTTATCAAAGAATTCAATATCAAAACTTAAACTCTGGCTTGAAATCGGCTGAATAAAAAATGGGATTCTATTACAAACCTTTGAAACTAATAAAACTGCTTTTCTAAAATCTTTTATCTTTACATCCCTTCCTACAACAACTTTAACATATACTTTCTGTTCTGAAATTTGCAAAAAATTATAATGCTCTTTCCACAATATTTTATTACAATACTGGGGAAGTTTTATGTCCATTGAAATTATGTCCACTATATTAATTATCTTTTTCATCTCCTTATACAAAACTCCATTAGTTTCAATTAAATATTTATAATTTGAGCCTAAAGAGTTTATTATTTTTTTAATAGCATCTGAATATAAAAGCGGCTCTCCCCCCGTAAAAGAAATTATGTTAGTATATTCTTTTTCAGATAACTTTCTTATTTTTGAAATTACTTTATCTATTTCAAACTCACTGCCTTTTAGTTTTGAAGCCTTTTCATCGCAATAAATACAATTTAAGTTGCATAACGAGAATCTTACAAATATATGTTTTTCTCCCACAAAAAGGCCTTCACCCTGATAAGAAGCAAATATATCTGAAATAAAAACTTTATTCATATATAGGGTCTTTTAGTCCAGCTTCTTTAAAACCTTTGGCTCTTAGTTTACATGAATCACATCTTCCACATGGTTTTTTACCTCCATAATAACATGACCATGTTAAATGGATAGGAGCTTTAAGTTTATAAGCAAGCTCAACTATTTCCTTTTTTGATAAGTTTATAATTGGAGTTAAAATCTTTATATTCTTACTTTTAGTCCCATATTTAATTGCCTTTGAAAGATTTCTATAAAACTCAGGTCTGCAATCGGGATAGCCTGAGTAATCAATAGCATTTGGACCAAGTATTATAAAATCAGCATTTATACTATCAGCATATGAAGCAAGTATTGAGGTAAAGACAAGATTTCTTCCGGGAACATAAGTTGAAGGGATATTCCCTTTTACTATCTCTTTGTAAGTTTTGTCTGGAAGTTTTTTATTTTTATCAACAAGTGAACTTACTTTAAGCCAGGGAAAATTCAATTTTATTTCAACCAAATTAACCTTATAATACTCTGAAACCTTTCTTGCAGATTTAATCTCTCTAATATGCCTCTGACCATAATCAAAACTGACGGCATAACATTTATATCCTTTATATACTGCCCACGCAAGGCATGTAGTTGAATCAAGCCCGCCTGAAAGGCTAATTATCGCTTTTTTCATCAAAAACCTCCGCAAAATCTCCTAAAATTTTTGCAACCGGCAAAGTGTTAAATAAATCTACTGAAAAAATTATTTTAATATCTTCTTCTGCAGTCTTCCTGAGTTTTTTAAGTTCTTCAATTCTTTTAGCATTAATTATTTTTTCTTTTAACTCTTTTAAATCAGTCTTCTTATTCTCAAAAAAATTTTTTAAAAACTCAGATGCATAAAAATCTTCAACATGATCTCTGTTAAAAAAAATACAGGCAGGAACAATTAAAACTTTTCTGTTATTTTTAAGAATAAACTCTTTTGTTTTAGTTATATTACATAGCGAAGATATTATAATTTTATATGCATTTTTAGAAGCTAAAACTGCTTTTGAGCCAGAGTTGGTGACAACTATAACATTTGAGTTTATTTTTTCACTCAAACTAAGATATGGAGAATTATCAAATTTTCTAATATTTAAGTCTTTCTCTGAAAAAAAGGAAAATTTTTTATTTTGATTATAGAAATCAATAGCTTTATTTTCATCAGCAAAAACAAAAATTTTCTTTCTTTTTGACACCAAAGCATTTATAGTAGTAGAAAATCTAAAAAAATCAACGACAATGATTATATCTTTAAAACTCTCAACCTCTTCATTTTTTTTAGCTATTTTTATTTCCATATTCCTTTTCTTTATACCACTTCAGCTTTTCTTAAATATCCAGCTGCCTCAATAACTTTTACTCTTTTAAACTCACCAACCTTAGCTTTATAATTAACTATTTCAAATTTTCCATCTATATCAGGGGCATCCATATAACTTCTTGCATAATTTAACGAATCAAAAATAACTTCATATTCTTTTCCAATAATTGATTTATTGAATTCATCTACTATTCTGGTATTTAAATTCAATATTTCAAGATATCTCTCATTTATAATCTTAGAAGGGAGTTGTTTTAAGTAATATGCCACAGTTCCTTCCTCCCTTGAATATTTAAAAACAGAGATATAATTAGGCTTATATCTATGAATAAAAGATAGAAGATTTTTAAAATCCTTTTCTGTTTCGGAAGGAAAACCCACTATTATACTTGTTCTTATAGCAGCATCTGGAATAATTTTCTTGATAAGATCCATTTTCTCCATAAGCATTTTGCTGTTATATTTTCTATTCATTGCTTTCAACACACTATCAGATGAATGTTGCACTGGCATTTCTATGTAATTTATTATTTTATCGCTATTTTTAATTATTTTTAAAAGATCCCTATCCACTCCGTTTGGATAAAGATACATAAGCCTTATCCATCTAAGCCCTTTTATTTTCTCTAAATTTATAAGCAGTTCTTTTAATAAAGACCTGCCATATAAGTCCATTCCATATCTTGTCGTATCCTGAGCTATAAGACTGATTTCTTTAACCCCAATTTTAACAAGTTTTTTAGCTTCATCTATAATATCCTCAATTTTTTTAGATCTGAATTTACCTCTTATAAAAGGTATTACGCAATAAGAACAGAAATTATCACAACCCTCTGCTATTTTTAGATATGAGGAATGTGGCTTTGTTAAAAGTAATCTGTCAGTAAGTGGGAAATAATCACAATAAGTTTTATAAAATGGAACTTTTTCTTTTTTTAAGAACGAGATCAACCCTTTCCCTTCTATACCAATAAATCCATCAATATACGGATTTTTTTTAAAAATTTTATCTTTGAATCTTTCTACAAGGCATCCACAAACAAGGATTTTTTTAATAATACCCTTTTTCTTAAAGTCTATCATTTCCCTGATGACTTTTTTAGATTCATTTATTGCAGAGTTGATAAAACCACAGGTATTTATAACAACAAGATCAGACCCCTCAACATTAAGAGAAAGCTTATAGCCATTTTTTTCAAGCTCAGCCGATATGATTTCACTGTCAACAAGATTCTTTGGACAGCCAAGGCTTACAATATAAAAATTTTTCACTTATCAAATATTCCCTTTCTTTCAAGCTTTCTAAAAACAACAAAAACAAGATATGCTGTTATTATTGAGAAGATTAGAAATATAAAATGAGCCATTCTTGGACTTGCTACACCCATAAGAGTTTGTATTTCAGACATGCCACCCATTGAAGCAAAAAAGTTTGGAACGGCTATTGCTATGGTTATTATGGTGAGGGTTTTAAGCCAGATATTCATATTGTTGTTTATTATTGAAGCTCTTGCATCCATTAAACTTGAAAAAACCTGAAGATATATATCAGCCTGGTTTTTCGCCTGATTGTTTTCTATTATTATATCTTCAAGATATTCCAGACTTCTTTCGCTAAATTTATGTTTCGGCGCAAGTATTCTTAATTTCTCAAGAGTAAATGAATTTGAGGCAATAGCGCTTGTATAATAAACAAGAGATTTTTCAAGGGTAAACATATGAATTAAATATTTATTGTCCATTGATTTTGAAATTTTATTTTCTATCTCATCCGCTATCATATTTATAACCTTAAGGTGCTCTATGAAATGGTATATTGAATTATAAATCAACTTTAAGAAAATCTCTTTTATACCAATAACATGTTTAAAATATTTTCCAGCAAAAGGATTTATGTCTTCATTTAAAACAATTAAAAGTTTATTTTTTGTAAGAAACAAACCTATAGAAGAAACCTTAAAAAGATAATGGTCTTTTGAAGAGTAATTCTTTGGTCTTTTGAATATCATTTCTATTTTATCTTCACTAAATTCAAGACGAGCTGGTTCCTCAGGATCTAAAGCCGAGTTTATATTATGTTGATCAATATCAAACTCATTTGCCACCAAATCTTTCTCTTCCTGAGTAGGTATAACAAGTAAAACGATACTCTCTCCAGTCTCTGTTTCAGTTATTATTCCATCTTTTATCAAATATTTTTTAATCATATCAGACTTTTGTCTTTAACTTTGAAGAAACAATCTTTCCTATTTCCGAAAGATTTTCTACAACTGTTATATTAGCATCTTTTAATGCTTTTATCTTTGATTCATGAGTTCCGCTACTTCCTTCTACAATAGCGCCGGCATGTCCCATCCTCCTGCCTTTTGGAGCAGTCTTTCCAGCAACAAAAGCAAAAACCGGTTTTTTGACATTTTCTTTTATAAATTTTGCCGCATCCTCTTCCGCGCTTCCACCTATTTCGCCTATCATAAGTATAGCTTTTGTCTGCCTGTCTTTATTAAAAAGATTAATTGTATCAACAAAATTTAACCCCTGAACAGGATCTCCGCCTATTCCAACAACCGTTGACTCACCAAGTCCCTCTTTTGTTATCTGCCACACAGCTTCATAGGTAAGTGTTCCAGACCTTGAAACTATTCCAACGCTTCCTTTTTTATGAATATAGCCTGGCATTATTCCAGCCTTAGCCTCTCCTGGAGTAATAACCCCGGGGCAGTTTGGACCGACCATTATTATATCGTTACCAGAGTTTTTAAGAAAATTCAAATGCTTCTTGACTTTTGCCATATCACTTACAGGTATGCCTTCGGTTATTGTTATTATAACCTTTATCCCATTGTAAGCGCATTCAAGTATAGAATCTGCCGCATAAGGAGCTGGAACAAATATCATAGCACTATCACACCCAGTTTTCTCAACTGCTTCTTTTACAGTATTAAATACAGGAACACCTAAATGAGTTGTTCCACCTTTTCCAGGGGTAACACCAGCAACTATTTTAGTTCCATACTCAATGCATTGTTTTGTATGAAAACTGCCATGTTCGCCAGTTATTCCACAAACAACAAATTTTGAATTTTTATTTATTATTATTGACATAAAACCTCCAACAAGATTTATTCTTAAATTATACTTTTTCAGAGATCCTTATTTAGCCAGAGATACAGCTTTCTTACATCCATCCCATAGGCTATCAGCCTGCTCAAACTTAAGCCCCGATTTGTTTAATATCTCTTTCCCTTCTTTAACATTAGTGCCTTCAAGTCTAACCACAACTGGAACATTTATTTTCACATTTTTTGCGGCTTCAACTATTCCCTTAGCTATATTATCGCATTTCATTATCCCACCAAATATATTAACCAAAATTGCTTTTACCTTTGGATCTTTCAATATAATCTTAAAGGCATTTGTAACCTGATCCACATTAGCTCCACCTCCAACATCTAAAAAATTTGCTGCATCACCACCAGCAAGTTTTATAGTATCAAGCGTAGCCATTGCAAGTCCAGCCCCATTAACCATACATCCAACATTGCCGTCAAGTCCTATATAATTTATTCCTATTTTTTTGGCTTCTTTTTCAAGATCTGAAGACTCTCTATCAGGCATATTTGCTATATCTTTATGTCGAAAAAGAGCATTATCATCTATTATTACTTTGGAATCAAGCGCTATAATCTTATTTTCCTTTGTTATTATCAACGGATTTACCTCAACAAGACTGGCATCATATTCTATAAACAATCTAACAAGATTTTTTGAAAATAAGATAAAATCACAAAAAAGATTTTTAGGAATATTAAGCTTATAAGCTAACTCTCTTGCCTGCCAATCCATAAGCCCTGCTTCAATATCTATTGGAACTTTTATTATGGCATTTGGATTTTCCTTAGCAAGTTCTTCTATTGACATTCCACCTTCCTTAGAAGCTATAACAACAGGTTTTGAAATTTTTCTATCCATTATAACTGATATATACATCTCCCTTTCTATATCACTTGCCTTCTCAATTAAAACCTCATCAACCTTTATCCCTTTTCCAGCTGTTTGATGAGTAACCAACTCCATTCCAAGCATCTTACTAACAATTTCTCTTGCTTCAGATTCATTATTTGCAATCTTAACCCCACCGGCTTTTCCCCTTCCACCGGCAAGAACCTGTGCTTTTATTACAACAGGATATGAATCAATTTTTATTTTTGAAAAATCTTCTCCTATTTTTAAAACTCCATATTTTTTTGCAACCGGAATGTTATATTTTTCAAAAAGAGCTTTTCCCTCATACTCAACAAGTTTCATAAAACCTCCATAATCATAAAACCACTAATATAATTTTACATAATTTAAAAGAATTTTTATTAAATTTATTAAGCGGAAATTTTAACTTTATAAAGTTTAATCCCCCTCTAATTCCATTTAAGTTTTCTTTAATTATCATTTAATATTATAATTCTGATGCATCCTTTGATTTATATAGAGGAGGTTTAGCTTTTTCAGATATCAGATATATATTTCCTTTGATTCACAAGTATGATTATCAATAAAATATTCTATAAAAAATCAAACCTAACAATTCATGGGAAAATTTTCTTTGATTTGAAAAGTCCTGAGGTAAAAAATCATATAAGCTAATTTTGCCTCTACAAGTATAAGAGGAGGGATAGTAAGCTACTTCTTTAAACCCGACTTTTTTGAAAGAATAAACGCTTCTTGGTATATGTAAAGAATCTGTAATTAAAATAGGTTTTTTAAAACCTTTTTGCTGGCAAATCTCCTTTGAATAAATAGCGTTTTCATAAGTATTTAGCGATCTGTTTTCATAAAATATCTTTTCTTTATCCACACCAAGTAAGGTTAAAAACTTAAACGCAACCTCAGCATCTGATTGAAATCCAGGAAGTTTTCCTCCGGTAAGTATAATCGGCAAGGAAGTTTTTTTATGTATCCTGTAAACTGTAAAAAGCCTTTCTAAGGAAGATTCAGAAAGATAATTTGAGCCAGTAATATCATCTATGAAATTGACTGTTCCACCACTTAAAAAGAGAATGACATCCCCATCATATGAAGCTTTTTGATTTAAATCCCGCTCAAGAGGGCAAATTAAAAGATTAATAAAAAAGTTTATAGAAAAAAGATAAAGAGCAAAAGAAAATAAAAGGGAAACAATAAAAAGTTTTTTTTTCTTAATTTTTAAAAAATATACGGATAGCAAAATTCCAAAAAAAATAAAAATTCCAGGAGGTAGTAAAAAAGAAGAAATTATTTTTTTAACCTCAAACATAAACTATCACATAAAATGAAACAAGATAAAGAAGAGAAATTATATATTGATAATATTTTTTTGAAAAAAAACACACAAGAAGCAAAAAAAGCGCAAAAACTGAAAAAAGATTTGAAAAACCAAGAGATGATGTATAAGAAATTGAAACTATCATAAAAGAAAAAGCAAAAACAATCACAGAGATATTGTATACAAGATTTAGCGCAAGCGTTTCTATCTTATTTAAAATTGTCTCCGCAAAAGTTTCAAAAAAATAAAAGGCTATAAGAGGAAAAAATAAAACAAAGATATCAAAATTATCAGAATATCCATAATAAATCTTCATAGAATTATAAGTCTGGCTAAATGAAAAATAAAAAATCAAAAAAATAGCCATAATTGGAATTTTAAGAACAGAAACATCTGTGTTATATTCGCCATTCTTGTTTAATAGGTTTTTATTAAAATCAAAAAACCAGTTAACCTCTTCAGTTTTCAAAGCTAAAAAAAGCAAAGGCAAACAAGAGGATAAAATAAACATTGAATACCTTTCGTAAGTAAAATCAATTGCAAAAACGAAGAAAACTTTTGAAATGAATTTAAAAATAACTGCAAGAATAAACATAATAACCACACGGTAAAATCCATCAGCTTCTATTTTTAATGCAACATAAAAAACTATAAAAGAGATAAAATGAGACAGGAATATGAACATATTGTTATAATTTTTTATAAAAATGACAAGCGACAATAGGAAATATAAAACAATAAAAATAAAAACTTCCTTTATATTTTCGTATTTTATTTTAACAAAGTTTTTAAAAACACAACCTGCTACTTTTGAAACTGCAAAAGCAAAAAAAAGCAAAACAATAGCGCTTACATCTCTCAGGCTTCCCCATTTCATAAATATTAAAACAGAAGACAAAAGAATAAGGGAAAAATACGATAGGTTAAGAGGATAGGCAACTTTTTTAAACCGCAAAGATCCATAAAGATAAAAAACAAAAGATGAAAACACAATGCCAGAAAAAATTATTCCATAATCAACAGTGTTAAAAAATCTTTTAAAAAGACCATAGAAAAAATAATTTAAAATGATATATAAGACCAATTTTGATATTAAAAAAATCTCTTTTATCTCTTCTGATTTTTGAGATGAGATTATAAAAGGATAAAATATAAAAGAAAGATAATAATTTAACGCAACATCAAAAAAAACAAAAAGAAAAGATAGGAGATTTCCATAAATAAAATAAGTCAAAAATGATTTCTTTAGAAAAAATACAGCAAGATATAAAATTAAATGAATGACAAAGATAGGGATAAAACCAGTTGAATAAAGTTTATATAAGTCATCTAGCTCAATTCCCAATTTTTCCCTATAAGGCTCGTTTAATTCAGCTTTGTTTTTTTTGGAAAAAGACTCAATCCCAGAATACGCAACAGCGCAAAGAATTATAAAAACGAATAAAAATATATAAAACATTATTTCAGCGCCATTCTTAACGCTAATCCTGCTTTATTCTCATCCTATAAAAACTTCTCCAGACAAAAGAAACAGATAATATAAAGAACAGCATAAAAGCAATAAATTTTGCTTTATCTGAAAGTTCTATGGCAAGCTCCACTGCAAGAAGACCAAAAAGCGTTGTAAATTTTATTATCGGATTCATTGAAACAGATGCAGTATCTTTAAAAGGATCTCCAACAGTATCTCCAACAACGGTTGCCGCGTGAAGTTCAGTTCCTTTCATATTAAGCTCAGATTCAACTAATTTTTTAGCATTATCCCATGCCCCACCGGCATTTGCCATAAATATTGCCTGATAAAGTCCAAAAAGCGCTATTGATATAAGATAACCTATAAAAAAATAATGATTGAGACATGCAAAAGCCAGTGTGGCAAAAAATACTGCAAGGAATATATTGAACATTCCTTTTTGAGCATATTGAGTGCATATCTCAACTACTTTTTTAGAATCAGAGACGCTTGCCTTAGTAACACCATCAAGTTTAATATTATTTTTGATAAACTCTGTAGCTCTATAAGCTCCTGTGGTAACAGCCTGATTTGATGCACCACTAAACCAGTAAATCATAGCTCCACCTACAACAAGCCCTAACAAGAACATCGGATTTAATATAGATAACCCCTCAATAGCGCTGGCCTCACCAAATTTTACTCTTAATACTTGTATTATAGAAAATATGAGCGTTGTTGCCCCGACAACTGCTGTTCCTATTAATACAGGTTTGGCAGTAGCTTTGAAAGTATTTCCGGCACCGTCATTTTCTTCAAGATATGATTTTGAGTTAAAATCTGGCTCAAAACCAAATTCTTTTTTTATCTCATCTTTAATACCGCTAATAGTCTCTATAGTTGAAAGTTCAAAAATTGACTGTGCATTATCAGTCACAGGACCATAAGAGTCAACCGCAATAGTGACCGGTCCCATTCCAAGAAAACCAAAAGCAACAAGTCCAAAAGAAAAGATAGCGGGACTTATCATTATAATATCAAGACCAAGAGTGCTAACATAATAAGCCACACCCATCAAAAAAACTATTGCCATCCCGAGCCAATACGCCGAAAAATTTCCAGCTACGAACCCAGAAAGTATATTCAAAGACGCTCCACCCTCTCTGGATGCGTTTAAAATCTCCCTAACATGCTTTGATTTTGTAGATGTAAAGACTTTCACAAACTCCGGAATAATTGCGCCAGCAAGAGTTCCGCAGGTTATAATAGTTGCAAGTTTATACCAATAAGTATTGTCTCCTCCAAGAACAGGTATAATAAGATAACTTAAAAAATAAGTCATCGCTATTGAAATAAAGGAAGTAAGCCACACAAGGAAGGTTAATGGAATTTCAAAATTAAGACGCTTCTCATTGCTATATTTCGCCTTAAAATAACCTCTTGTTATCCAATAAGAAATAATACTTGTAATAATCATTGCAACACGCATAACAAAAATCCAGACCAATAATTGGACCTGTATAACCGGATCTTTAACTGCAAGAATTATAAAGGTAATAAGAGCAACTCCGGTAACACCATAAGTTTCAAATCCATCAGCGGTAGGGCCAACGGAATCACCGGCATTATCCCCCGTGCAATCTGCTATAACACCGGGGTTTCTTGCATCATCCTCTTTTATCTTAAAAATAATCTTCATTAAATCAGAACCAATATCTGCTATTTTTGTAAAAATTCCTCCTGCAATTCTCAACGCCGCAGCGCCTAAAGACTCACCTATAGCAAAACCGATAAAGCAAGGTCCAGAATATTCTCCTGGCACAAACAATAGTATAACCAGCATTATTATCAATTCAACACATATCAAAAGCGTACCTATACTTATACCAGCTCTTAAAGGGATATCCATCGCCGGATATGGATATCCCTTTAAAACTGCAAAGGCTGTTCTTGAATTTGCATAAGTATTAATCCTCATTCCAAACCACGCTACACCATAAGAACCAAGTATTCCAATTATACTAAAAATAAGTATTATAAAAAGCTTGTCAATAGTAAATTGTAAGAGATAACCAAAATAAAAAAGTATTATAACCGCTATAAAAGCCCACAGTATTGCAAGGAATTTTCCCTGGGTTAAAAGATATGTTTTGCAGGTTTCATAAATCAGCTCAGAAACCTCAAGCATTGACTTATGCACCGGTAAATTTTTTACCCTCGCAAAATGGAATATCCCAAAAGCCATTCCTAAAATGCATATTACTATTCCCCAAATAAGAAGACTATATCCATTCAACGAGCCAAAAGAAACTGTTTTAAGATCCGGAATTATCAAATTGGCTTCACCAGCCCATATATTCGCTGTAAAAGAAACTAAAATCAACAATATTTTCATTATTCCTCCTTAAAAAATAAACATAAATCCTCTTGTTAAAATATACAAAAAAAAATCAACTTAGTCAAGAAAATGTAAGATATTGGTAATGTCAATAATTTTGTGTAATTTCATAAAAAAGGGTATCCTCCATTATATTCAAATTGTTGCCATATTTTTTATTCATTCTATAAAATATTGCATATATTCTCCTTTCTAAACTATCCCTATTTTGAAAACAACTCATTGTCCGTGTCCTTCTTCTTACTTCACGAAACACCCTCTCTATTGCATTTGTAGTTCGTAAGTGCTTGGAAAATTCCTTAGGACATCTGTAAAAATTCAGTAACTCTTCTATATCTTCTTCTAAACATTTAATGGTGGTATTGAAATGATGCTTTTATATATGCAAAGAAGCAAGAAAAAAAGGTGCTTTTTGGAGACAAAAATTATGATCTAACCATCAAAGATTTCGTAGACATTCAATTTTGAATTAATATGATGGATTAATTAAATTATATCCAAAAAGAGAGGCGCCTTTAAAATTTTAATCAAACAGATGTGACATAATTTAAAAAAAATTATAATTTCAACAATTAATACTCCAGTTAATCCTCTATATTCTTTATTTTTTATGAAAAATTCTTTAGAGTAGTTTTCTCTTTTGAAAATTTCTTTGATATTTTTTAAACTTTTTAAATTGGGCAAAATTGCGGGGACATTTTTACAATAATGTATATATTCTTCTCCAAATTTTGATAGCAAAAATTTTTCTTCTGCCTTTATGGTTTTATAATAAATTACAGAAAAAACGAAGATCACAACAGCCCACAAAAACAGGGTAAAACAGAAATGGGAAACAGAACAAATCTGAATCAGAGTTCCAAAAGCTATTAAAGAAGTGCCAAGATACAGAGGATTTCTTGTTACTGAATATATACCCCTGGTAGCAAGAATACGATTTTTCTTTATAGCGGCTGAAGCAATCAATCTTATAAATTCTCCAATAAAGACAAAAACAATGCCAAAGAAAAATAAAGTAAATGAATCCGGTTTAGCCATAATTAAAACAATTGCAACAGTGATGTTGGATATTAAAATTCTCTTTTTCATTTATAATATTATATAAAATTTTTACCAATCTTAAATCTTTTATCACAAAATCAGCTTTGATATCACACTTTTTAATCTGGCTTTTTGCCTGTCCTTCCCTCTTATGATCTTGCACTCCTTTAAGAAAATTCCTAAGGAGGAATTTTATCATTTCCCAGACAATTTATTTTGATCTAACCAGTTATTTTTAGAGACATTTTTTATGAGCTAAGGTAGTGTATAATATTTTGTGTAATTTTTATATTGACAAGATAATAAAAAAGGGCTATTCTCCTTATATAGAAACAAAAACTACAAAAAAAGGAGGAATAGCCTTATGAATAGTATAACAAAAATAGAGGAGATAGAGAAGGGGAAATTAGCGAGGGAGTGGCTTAAGGGTTTAGATGATGAATTTGATAAGGAACTGAGGCGTAAGACGGTGACAGGGTTAAAGAAGCTAATAGAAACTAGTCTTGAGGTGGAGGTTGTGGATTTAATAGGTAGTGATAGATGGGAGCACAATCCCAATAGGAAGACATATCGTAATGGCTATTATCAGCGTAATTTACTTACGAGCATGGGGTATATAGCGGGGATAAATGTTCCCCGTGTAAGGGAAGGCAGGATAAATTGGAAG
>JAINCQ010000033.1:0-21471 GCA_036574205.1 Elusimicrobiota bacterium
ACGCCTCACCCGGCGCGACAGCTTACCGCTGTCTCTTAGCAAAGCACGGCCTGTACGGGATTCTCCCACAAATAAATTTTGCTAACCGCAAAATTTTTCGCGGGCCGCCCCTCGCAAAACTGTATGCCCAGGTTTTGCTGCGGGCTTTCGAATCCCGGCGCAACAGCTTGACGCTGTTGCTTAGTACCAGCACGGCCTGTACGGGATTCGAACCCGTGATCTCCGCCTTGAGAGGGCGGCGTCCTGGGCCGCTAGACGAACAGGCCATATATTAATATTTTAGCAAAAAAAGAAAAATTTAATATTTTCGGACTTATCTTTATCTCTTTATAGAAAGGTCTTTGAACTTGATAAAATAGAATGGAACTTTCTGGACATAAATTTTTGTTTCTTTAAACGGAGGAATCCCTTCATAAGGCGGTTTATCATATTTACGTACATTACCTGGGCCTGCATTATAGGCCGCTATAACCTTTTTGACTTCTTTTTTTGATATATCTTCTTTTGAAATATTTTCATAATCAAATCCTGGTGCAAATTGAGAGAATAGATATCGCATATATTTAATCCCATATTTTATATTAACATCTGGATTGGTCAATTTAGATGTGTCTTTAAGTCCAAGCCATCTAGCGGTTTCAGGTAAAAGCTGCATAAGACCAACTGCCCCAACTGAACTTTTTGCTTTAGGATTAAAATTAGACTCTTTTTTAATAATAGCAAGGGCAAGTTCAATATCAAACCCCTGTTCCTTTGAGTTTTTTATAACAATGTCAAGATATTTAATTTGATTTATATTGGTTATATCAAAACCCTTATCTAAATCAATATCTATACCTTTTTTTATATCAGCTGAAGTTCTTGGGATATTTACACTCTCAGGAGGCGGTGTTGTAGGTAATGTCGGATCAAATTCTCCATCATCTTCATTACTCGTTTTTTCAATAGACAAGCCAACCGATGGTGGTGTGACTAAATTTAAAAAATTATCTTTTTCACCATTTTCAAAATCAAAAGAATTAAGGTTATACATCACTATAAAAACTAATCCTAAAATCATAATATTCTTCATATTTAATATATAATTAAAACCCGGATAAATGTCAAGTGCCTAAAGTCCTATTTAAGTTTTTCCTGACTCAAGTAACTTCTATTTAATCTGAAATTTATTATACTTTCATCATCTCTTTTCTTTCTGCCAACAAGAATCTCTGTTATTATCCATCCTAAACCCGGTCCTAACATAAACCCCTGTCCGCACATACCAACTGAAATAATATAGTTTTTTATTCCCCCCGCGTCAAAATCTACTATTGGAAATCCGTCAGGAGTCATAGGATATAATCCACGCCATATTCTTCTTATTCTAACGCTCTTTAAAGATGGTATAAGGTTTAAAATTCTTCTTGAAATTTCACCTAAAAAATCGGAAGAAGTCCTTCTGTCATAACCCCACTGAGGTGGATTTGGAGTAAGACAAAATATTATTTGTCCCTCAAAATTTTGATAAAAATAACAATTCTGGGAGTTTTCTTCCCTTCTAATATCAACTATCATTGGAGTAAAAAATTTATCAATAGGTTCTGTTATACCAGCTGGATGTGAATCTGGCTTCACAAAAACATCAACACCAAGCATCAATGAAACAGCCTTTGCATGCGAGCCTGCAGCATTTATTAAATAACTTGACTCATACTCGCCTTTATCAGTTTTAATTAAAAAATTATCTTTTTTAGTTATTTCAATAACCCTTTCTTTAAATTTAAAAACCGAACCATATTCAAGAGATTTGAAATAAAAAGCATTTATTGAAAGAAGTGGAGAGGCAGAACCATCATCTGGAGAAAAAGTTCCTCCTCTTAAGTTCTCTGTATTTATACCCCTTACAAGAGATTTGACTTCTTCTTTATCTATCCATTTTATATTAAGCCCATATCCTTTCTGAACCTTTAAAAGTTCCTTTAAAACTTTTTCATTATTTTCATCATAAACTGGGAAAAGATATCCTCCTTTATTCCATCCTATATCATCACCATAAGTTTCTTTCCAGGTTGAAAATATTTCAAGGCTTTTCATACATGTTTTTATTTTTGAAAAATCAGAATGAGTGGCTCTGACCCCCCCAATAGCGGCTTTATTCTGACCCTGGCCCGGTGATGAGTTTTTTTCTATCACACAAACTTTAAATTTCTCTTTTGAGAGGAACATAGAAAGGGGAGTCCCGATACTCCCTGCGCCAATAATTATTACATCAAACTTTTCCATATCACATCTCCTTAAAAATTACTAAAATTATCATTAATCTTATCTTCTTTCTTGTTAAGTCCGGCAAAACTTCCAAAATCTATTTCAACAAAAAGTGGCCTCTTTGTTAGATCAGTCACCTCATCCAGCTTAACCCCTTCCGACCTCATTATGTTCAAGAGAAGCTGACCACAGGTTTTAGCGCCGCAAGATCCCATTCCAACCCTTGTTATAGCTTTTAGTTGATTTAAATCCTTAACCCCCTTTCTTATCCATTTTCTTATCTCTCCAAGTTTCACCCTTTCACATCTACAAACTATTATGTCATCACTCATAAATTTTAATTCCGATGAATGTTTTATAAAAAATTCATCATCTAAAATTTTTAATGAGGCTATTTTATCAGCATACGCATCATCTGCTTTAATTCCTATCGCAATTGTTTTTTCAGCCTTAAAATTTCTTTTCTCAACTACCTCACACTCTCCAAGATATCTACCTTCAATATCAACAGCTATAACTTTTTCCCCTTTTTCTATTGCGACATCTATCTCCATAGGAACCCATACAATTGGAGAAATATCTTTTCTCTTATCTACAATAGTTATGGCAAGTCCAGGGCAGATCAAAAGACATTTAAAACATCCTATACATTCTCCTTCAAAGTAGGGAAGACTTGTTATGCTTTTCTCCTCAAGTTTTATTGATTTCTTCGGGCATACTGTTACACACGGATTACATGGGATTTCCTGATTACAATGTATAACCGGATATATCCTGAGTTGCTTATTATAATTTATTTCTCTTTTTTTTATATTGCCAGGCCTTGATTTTAATATATTAAGCTTTTCAAACCAGAACCCCGGAACTTCATTTGTAACAAAACCAAGATACTTTAACGCTTTATGCGCCGCTATTTTACCACTAAACATTGCAGCCGAAGCTTCTGCTATTTCTTCGGCATCACCACAAATAAAAGATGGAATCTGATAATCTACTGCTTGATGGTAAAGTTCATTTACAGGATTTAAACCGCAGGCTATAAGGATAGTATCTACATTAAAAACTTTTTCCCGTCCAGGTATCGGATTATAATTTTTATCAACCTCACAAATAATCACTCTTTCAACACAATCTTTTCCCTCAGCTTTTAATATCGTATGTGAAGTATACACCTTAACCCCAAGCCTCTTTATTTTATCCTCATGAACCTTATAACCACCACATTTTTCTGAAACCTCGCAAAGCCCAACCACTTTTATATTAGCCTGAATTGCGTGATATGCGGCAATAAGCCCAACATTTCCACCACCAACAATAAAAATTCTATCCGATGCTTTTACAAGATCTCTATTTACCAGAGTCTGGAAAGCGCCAGCGCCATATATTCCGGGAAGAGTATTGCCTTCAAAAAGAAGAGTCTTTTCTCTTGCGCCAGTTGCAAAAATCGCAAGTTTTGGTTTTATTAAATAACAGACTCCATTTTTTATAACACCTATTTTTTTATCAGAAAAAACTCCAAATACAGTAGACTCAAGCCATATTTTGATTGAAGGATATTTTGAAATGTCCGAAGCAAGTTTATCCGCTATCTCTATACCACGCATCCCTGCATAACAATCATCAACAGAACCAAAAAATTTATGAGTTTGAAGAACAAGTTTCCCGCCAGGTTTATCCTTATCATCTACAACAAGGACATCAAGGTTAAATTTCCCCAGTTCAATAGCTGCGCTCAAACCGCTAGGTCCGCCTCCAACAACAATTACATCAGTTTCAATCTCTTCTATTTTTGAGTAGTTATTTTTTATTGTTTTCTCTTCAAAATCTATAGATGCAACTCCTTTAATAGCATATATCTCCATATCCTCTTTAACTTTAGTAATGCAGGCTTTTACCACTTTCCCCCAGGCAATAACACTACACTGGGAGCATTGTCCATTTGCGCAGAATATACCCTGTGGAGCATTATCCTTTTTATGATAGCCAAAAATTTTTATTCCGTTAGCGAAAAGTGCTGATGAAATAACCTCACCCTCAAAAGCAAACATTTCTTTCCCTTCAAAATAAAACCTTATTTTTTTTCTTTCTTTTATTTCAACTATTGGATGGGTTTTAACTCTATTCATATTTCTTCTCCTTTTGTTTTTGAAACACACAGCTGCTAAAAAAATTATATAATATTTAAAGATGAATAGAACTGGAGGAAAAATGAAGTTTATCTATTTTTTTATGCTTTTAATAATCTGGCAGGGAGCGTATTCTATGGAAAAAACAAAACTTGAGATGCTTGAAAAAATGGGAGCGACTGTTGAAAAAGATAATAGATATCCTGAGGTTATTTATTATAAATTAAAGAATGGTCTTAAACTTATAATGCTTGAAAAAAAGTTTGCGCCTGTTGTTTCTTTTACAATGATATTTAAGGTTGGAAATGTAGACAACATCCAGGGACAAACTGGACTAGCTCATTTATTTGAGCATATGGCTTTTAAAGGAACACCAAATATCGGCTCAAAGGATTATAAGAAAGAGAAAGAAATAATAGATAAGATAGACGCTATTGAAAATGAAATAAATGAAGAGGATAAAAAACCTGAAAAAAATTATGAAAAAATAAAAAAATTAAAGGAAGAGGTGAAAGCCCTTGAGGCAGAAGCGGAAAAGTATCAAATAAGAGAAGAGTTCTGGAAAGTTTATAACGAGCTTGGACAACATAATATGAACGCATTTACATCCACTGATTATACAGGATACGTAGTAGAACTTCCATCTGACAGGATTGAATCTTATTTTATTATAGAATCTGATAGATTTAAAAATCCGGCAATGAGGGATTTTTACAAAGAAAGAAGTGTTGTTCTGGAAGAATTAAGAATGAACAAATCAGATCCATCGCGTACAACGTGGGAAAATCTTTTTTCCCATGCATTTAGCGCCCATCCCTATCATAATCCAACTATAGGATGGGAAGATGATGTAAGTCATTTAACAAGAAAGGACGCTCAAGATTTCTATAAAAAGTTTTATGGGCCAAACAATGCTACACTTGCAATAGTTGGAGATATAGACCCAATACAAATAATAAAACTGGCTGAACAATACTTTTCAAGCTGGGAGAAAGTTAACATTCCGGACACAAACTATACTAAAGAACCTCCACAACAGGCTGAAAAAATAATAAAAGTTTTTTTCCCGGCAAAACCCTCTTTAAGGATGGGATTTAAAAACCCCGGAATGGCTCATAATGATATGCCTGCCTTAATAGTTGCAAGCGAAATCCTTGGTAATGGAAATACCTCCAGACTTTATAAAAAACTTGTTGAGGAAAAACAAATGGCTCTTTATATCGGTTCATATCACTCCACTCCTGGAGATAGATATCCATCCCTTTTTATAATTGCCTCTGCCCCAAAAGGTAAGACATCTGTGGAAGAACTTGATAACGCAATAATGAGTGAGATAACAGAATTTATAAAAAACCCCCCAACCCAATGGGAAATAGAGAAGGTTATAAATAATTATGAAATAAGCATATTAAAAGACCTTGAATCAAATCTTGAATTTGCAAAAACACTCGCATACAACGAACAAATTATGGGAAATTGGAAATTTTCATGGGACTTACTTGAAAAGATAAAAAAAGTAAAAAGCGAGGATGTTGTTGAAGTAGTAAAAAAGTATCTTATACCAGCCAACAGGACAGTGGTATATCTGATTGAAAACAATAGCGAAAAAAAATAAGGAGTAAATTATGAAAAAAACTATATTTCTTTTATCAGGAGTGATAATTATGCAAACAAAATTATTTGCTTCAAACCTTCCAATTCCATCATATAAAAATGTAGACTTTAAGCCCCCTAAGATAAAAACTATTACGCTTGAAAATGGAATAAAGCTATACATACAAAAAGATCAGACCCTTCCTCTTATAAGATTAAGTCTACTCATAAAAACGGGAAAGGTTTATGACCCTATAGATATGGCTGGATTGGGTGAGTTATTTTTTGAAACCTTGAGGGATGGAGGAAGTAAAAAATTTAAATCAGAGGATATAGATAAAAAACTTGAATATCTGGGTGCTGAAATACTATCCAGGATAAACAACGAGGATGCAAATATAAGCATGTTTTCCCACAAAAAAAACTTTGATGAAGTATTTGAAATATTTGGAGATCTTGTTAAAAATCCCGCTTTTGAACTGGAAAAATTTAATTTGAAAAAGCAAGAATCTATTGAAATGATAAAAAGGAGAAACGATAACCCTGATAAACAAGCATCAAGAGAAGCTGTCAGAATGTTTTTTGGCAAAGACCATCCCTATGGAGTAAGAGCTGAGATTGAAACTGTTGAAAAAATAACGGTTAATGATTTAAAGAAATACCATGAAAATTATTTTAAATCAAATAACCTCCTTGTTGTTGTAGCTGGAGATTTTGATGAGAATGAAATGATAAATAAAATAAAAAATACATTTGAAAGCATACCAAAAGGAGATGCATCCTTTCCAAAGATAGATGAACCAAAATTAAATAATGAAAGAAAAATCTATTTAATAGATAAACCCATAAGACAAACCTTCATAGTAATATTAAATAAGGGTATTAGAAGGCATGATCCAAAAGAGTACGCATTAACAGTTTTAAGCGAATATATGGGTGGAGGGATCCAATCAAAGCTCGGCAATGAAATAAGATCAAAAAGGGGACTTGCATATAGTGTTTATTCATATTTTGCTAAAAGAGATCTTTCAGGTTTTATAATCACATATCTTGGGACAAAACCAGAAAGCGTTTATCAGGCAATTAATCAAATATTTATTGAAATGGAAAAAGCGAGAAAAGGAGAAATAGATTTAAAGGAATTTGAAATGGCAAAATCTCAGATTATAAATTCTTTTGTTTTTAGATTTCCAAATGCCTTTTCTTTACTTGCTGAAAAAGCAGGATATGATCTATACGGATATGAAGAAGATTATCTTGAAAACTATGTTAAAAATATAAACAACGTAAAACTTGAAGATATAATAGAAATAGCAAAAGAATATTATGATACCCAGAACCCCCTTATATTTGTTGTAGGTGATTCAAAAAAGTTTGATAAGCCTCTTGAAACTTTAGGAAAGGTAGAAATACTTAAAGAGGATTGAATCTGGATAATAAGTTCATAAAACAATTTTGTAAATATACAATTGTTGGAGGAGTTGCTTTTTGTGTAGACTATTTTTTACTCTGGTTTTTGACAGAATTTGCAAAAGTATATTATCTTATCTCATCAGCGCTCTCTTTTATGACTGGACTTATAGTAAACTATATCTTAAGCATAGTTTGGGTTTTTGATAAAAGGAGAATAAAAAATAGAAGGTTAGAGTTTTTATTTTTTGGGATTATTGGAATTATAGGTCTTATAATTAATCAGTTTTCAATGTGGTTTCTAACTGAAAAAACACAGATATTTTACCTTTATTCAAAAATTATAGCTGCGATATTAGTTTTGATATGGAATTTCACAATAAGAAAGATTTTGCTTTTTTAATATGAGTAAGAAAAAGATTATAATAATTGGAGCTGGACCTGCTGGACTTGCCGCAGGATATGAACTTGTAAATCATAAAGATTTTGAGGTTTTTATAATAGAAAAATTAAACATACCTGGCGGAATAGCAAGAACAGAAATATATAAAGGAAACAGAATGGATCTTGGAGGACATAGATTTTTTACAAAATCAGACAATATTTTTAAAATATGGACTGATATCCTTCCGATTCAGGGTAAGCCATCAAAAGATGATATCATAACAGGTAGATATAAATCAATGAAATATAGCGCCAGCGGGCCAGACCCTGAAAAAGAAGATAATGTAATGTTGATAAGAAAAAGAATATCAAGAATTTATTTTATGAAAAACTTTTTTGATTATCCCGTATCTCTAAATTATAATACCATAAAAAATCTTGGTTTATCAAAAATAGCAAAAATATCATTAAGTTATTTAAACTCCAGAATAACCCCTATCAAAAATGAAAAATCGCTTGAAGATTTTTTTATAAATAGATTCGGGAAAGAACTATATAAGCTTTTCTTTAAAGACTATACAGAAAAGGTATGGGGAATGAGATGTGATAAAATAAAACCAGAATGGGGAGCGCAAAGGATAAAAGGCTTATCTATATCATCAATAATAAAAGATATACTCTTAAATGCCATTTCAAAGAAATACAAGCACACCAAAAAAGTTGAGACAACCCTTATAAGACAGTTTTACTATCCTAAATTTGGCCCGGGTCAGATGTGGAATGAGATGGCAAAAAAAATAGAGTTACCTGGTGGAAAGATAATAAAAAACACAACAGTAAGCAATATTGAAATAAAAGGGAATAAAATAGTTTCATTGACTGCCATTAATAATGTCACTGGCGAAAAAACAATCTTTGAAACTGATTATGTGATATCGTCAATGCCAATAAAAGATCTAATAAACTCTATAAACAAACCAGACGAAACGGTAAAAAATATTGCAAATGAATTATTATATCGTGATTTTAT
The DNA here is from genome assembly GCA_036574205.1 of Elusimicrobiota bacterium. GTDB lineage: Bacteria > Elusimicrobiota > Elusimicrobia > Elusimicrobiales > UBA9959 > JAAYVG01. Next base: position 8,791 of record JAINCQ010000033.1, read on the forward strand.
TGCTGTCGGCTTGCTTGTTAAAGAGGTTAAAATAAAAAATGAGACAGCAGAAAAAACTATTAATAATATTCTACCTGATAACTGGATATATCTTCAGGATAAGGGGGTAATTGCAGGAAGGTTACAGATATTTAATAACTGGAGTCCATATCTTGTTAAAGATCTAAATAATATATGGCTTGGTGTTGAGTATTTTTGTTTTGAAAAAGATAAATTATGGAATTTAAACAATTATGAACTTATAAACCTTGCCATAAAAGATCTTTCAAAAATAGGAATTATAGGTAAAAACGACTTTATAGATGGATATGTTGTTAAAGCTGAAAAAGCTTATCCAGCGTATTTTGGTGGATATGAAAGATTTGATGGGATAAAAGAATATCTTAACTCAATTGAAAATCTTTATCCTGTCGGCAGAAACGGTATGCATAAATATAATAACATGGATCATTCAATGATAACTGCAATAGAATCAGCTAAAAATATAATCGAAAACCGTAAAGATAAAAACAGAATCTGGAATATCAATATAGAAAAAGAATATCAGGAAGAAAAATAAAATTAATTATTTTCTTTCTTCACCTCAAAATATTTAAGCCCAAATTTTATCTTTTTAGCCTCTAAGCGCAGTGTGTATGGAATAAAATTATCAAGAAAAAGATATTGAACTTTTCTATTTCTGGATTTTATCTCTGAAACTTTTTCCATAATAATCTTTGACTCTTTTATCTGAGACTCTATTGTCACAATATCTTCATCTTTTATATTTTGAGGATCTTTTAAATATTTAATTACAAACTCATTAAGAGTTTTGTTAAACTCTGACATTTTTAACAAAATTTTATTATACTCATTGGTTTTATAAATATATTTGTGCAATATATGAACTAGAAAATCATAAAAACATGAAAAATCCCGTCTTCCCATAAATCTGCTAATCTCAAGAATATTTTCTATAAAGGTAGATTCTTTTTCAATATTATCAATTGATTTATAAATTAAAAAAAATAATCTATTAAAATCTTTATTAGTTGTCTGTAAAAAAGTTAATTTTTCTATCTCCCCGGCCGCAATATGAAGCAAATCAATAATTTTTAAATTTAAAGAAATTTTATTTACTATCTTTTCAGCCATTCTATACTTAATCACAAGCGCTTTTAGCGCAAGATATTTTGATACCTCATAAAATTTCTCTTTAAGTTTTTTTGCCTGCTCTTCTGTTATTTTTTTATTACCCTTTATTGATGATACAAAAACACTAAAATCTCTATATTTTTTTTTGCTAAGTAAGATAATATCATAAAGGTCATCAACCTCATATTTCTTAAGCTCTTCGTTAATAATATCTATTTTTCTAATTTCTTCAATAAACTTTTCAGAATTTATATTCATATAATTATAAACAATATCCTTCTCAGAACTTTTATCACTTAAGTGGCTTAAATCAATAGGAGAATATTCCCTGTCTCCTTTTTCACCTTCAAACATCAATGAGGAAAGAAATCTTTTAGATTCCTCGTTTAGTCCTTCCTCTTTAGATGCAAACTCCATTTTATCTATGAGTTCCTTGAATTTTGGATGTATTCTATATTCATATCTCATAGTTTTTACCGAATATTCACCTGTTTCTTTAATAATCTCACTGAAAAGTTCCGCGGCTTTTTTGGGATTTTTTTCTATCCATAATATAACATATTCCCTTAACTGAGCATATGTATCAAAGTTATTAGTTACTATCCCCTCATATTTTTTCTGCTCTATTATGTTATCTGCGACTATACCCCTAAAAAATTTATCTGTCAGTATCCTGTTATATATATCTTCAGATGTTTGTGAAAAAAGAGATATCAAAAAAAATAGTAGAAAAATCATAATAGATTTCTAAAAATATACATAAACTGGCTCATCATTTTGGTAGATAGCGGCATACGTTTTATATAATCAAGGGTCAGTTCTTTAGAATTTTTAAGATCTTCCTCAAAATTTCCTTTCATCTTTTGACCAATTTTTTCATCAAATATATTTATATTTAATTCAAGGTTATAATGAAGACTTATACGATCAAGATTATGAGAGCCGATTGAAACCCACAGACCATCTATAACTGCTGTTTTTGCATGAAGCACCTCTTTCTGCCACTCATAAACCTTTACACCATGCCTTATAAGATGTTTGATGATAGCCATAGATGCTATTCTTACATAAGGATGATCTGTTTTAGAAGGAAGAATTATTTTTACATCCACCCCTCTTATAACAGCTCTCGTAAGACATCTATATATAAGTCCATCTGGCAAAAAATATGCGTTAGTTATATATATATAATCCTTTGCATTATCCATTGCATATTTATAGCTTCTACGAACAGAGTGAATATTTCTCATCCCAAACTCCCAGGCTAAGGAAACCGGGATATTACCCTCTACATAATCATCTGGCATTATTTCAAAAAAATCCCCCCCACAATATACCCAATTGCTTCTAAATATGTTTGACACGCTCAAAACCGCCTGACCCCCAAATTTAACGCCAAGGTCTTTCCAGTTCTTTCCAGAAAATGAATATGGCGCATAATCCAGACTTAAATTAAAACCACCAACTATTGCTTGAGAAAAATCGGAAATTATAATTTTTCTATGATCTCGTCTAAACCATTTTCTGATTGAACTAAAAATTTTTATTGGATTATATTCTATAACTTTTATCCCATTTTTCTTTAACTCCTTAAAATATTCCTTTGATGTAAGCATGGATCCAATACTGTCATATATAATTCTGACCTCAACCCCTTCGGAAACTTTTTTAATAAGAAGATTTTTAATTTCAATCCCAAGCTTATCATCAGCTATTTCATAAAATTCTATCAAAATGCTTTTTCTTGCTTTTTTTATCAAATCAAAAATACAATGTATAAACTCCTCACTTGTATTTAAAATCTCTAAATCACAAGCATTGATTATAGAAGATGGATTAAGGCAATATTTTTTTATTCTATAAAGGTCCATACATTTATTTTACATTTTTATATATAGAGAAATGTTTCTTTGATCCAATACCTTTTTGAACTTAAAAATCAAGTTAATTATCTTCTTTAAACCGCCATGGCATATATCTTCTTTTTCGCAAATTCAGTTCATAAATAGACCGATAATCTCCAAGCACTTCATAAATCCTTTCAAGTTTTCTATAACTTTTTTTATAATACGGATTTATAATAAGAATACTTTCAAGAGTTTTTGAAAGTTCGCTTAAAATTGATACATTACCTTTATTATGTAAAAGAAGTACTTCAAGAACCTCAACTTTTCTTAACAGAAGGTCTATATTTGATGGATATTTTTTAATAGAGATATCAAGAAATCTTATGGCAATATCATATTTTTGATTCTCAGTTAATTCTAAAGCTATTTTGTTCCTTTTTTCTATATCAAGATATCTAATAGAAAAAAATATCCATAAGGTCATAATTCCAGAATAAAGTAAAATAATATACCGATTAATCTTACGATATCCATCCCCTAATTTAAATATTAAAATATTTCTTCCAATAGCTTTTGCGCAAATATACATAAAAAGCCACCATCCTGCTGTAGTATTTAAACCAAAATCAAAAAAACTATGCAACATAGCAGCTATCAATGCATAATGATAAAATCCTTTTGCTGATTTCACTAATAAAAAAATGAAATAAAACCAGAAAATACAAAATAAAACCCCGTTTTCTACCAGAGATTCAAGAAAATAATTATGGGCATACACTGACTTAAGCAAATCATCTGAAAATGCATCTATAAGATGAGTAAAAGATGAATATCCCCATCCAAAAATCGGTTTTTCTATAAACATATAAAAAGCAGATTTCCACCAATTTAATCTATCCATAATTGATTTTGTTTCTATATTATAAAAAAGAAATGAAATGAGTAGAATTACGATAATAACAGTAATTTTATTATTTTTTAAATCCAGATTGTTTCTATTTTTAAAACCATAATAAAAACTCACGGTAAGTACTGAAAACATTGCAGCCACAGATCGAGTAGCTATAAAAACAGCAAAAAGGAAAAGCGCAGGATAATATTTTTTTTCATCAAGCAAAAATCCTATTATGAGTATGCAGGATAAAGCCAGCATATTGGAGTTTTTTGTGGTCGCAACCACATCATCCCCACTGATTATATTATACATTGAAGCGATAACTATTATAAAAATAAAAGGATAGAAATATCTTACATCATCCCTGTTATCCTCAACATTTAATGCTATAAAAAATATTATAAATCCGGAAAGGAAATTTATATACTCTATAGCTATAATATTTTTTATAGGGCTTAGCGCAAAAACAACTATGCTTAAAAAAATTGACAGCAAAAAATATCCATAGTTTTTGGGAAGTAAAAAATATCTTCTTTTTGCAATATTAAATATAGAAAGTAAAAAAAGAACAAAAACAATACTATTTAGAAAAATAAAAATCTTTAAATTCCACCACCCCATAAAAATAAGTGAGATGAAAGGCAAAAAAGCTATTATTCTTACAGGATTTATTTTTTCCAGAGAAAGCATATCACAAAAAGATCAAAAAGATTAAACCACCAAATTTACTCAACTATCTTTGGCGTGACAAATATCAAAAGTTCCATTCTTGTTCTTTCCTTTCCCTTTTTCTTAAACAGATATCCAAGAAGTGGTATATCTCCAAGTAGAGGAACTTTATATTCGTAATCATTTTCATAATCATGTATCAATCCACCTATCACTATTGTCTCACCATCCTCAACAACAACCGTTGTATCGGCGGTCCTTTGATCCACCGAAGGTGGGGCAAACTCAGCAGTTTGAGAAGGTTTAGAAACAGTTGGATTAACCTTCATCAATATCCTGCCATCCGATGTTATAGTTGGCAATACCTTTAGAATTATTCCTGTGGTTATATAGGTTACCTTGCTGGATGTAACCGAATTTCCTGAAACATAGGTAATATCCTGAGTTACATATGGAGTTTGATTTGTTATGTTTATAGTAGCCTCAGTATTATTTAATGTTGCTATCTTAGGATTTGATAGAATTTTAGCTTTGCCTTTTTTAGCAGCAGCGGATATAACCGCATCAAACATAAAATTAGAGGTTATCCTTCCAAATCTAAACGCTCCATATATCTGATCGGCAGGCAATTCAACCCCTGATCCTCCAGTTTTAGCATTAAGGTTTGCGCCTGTTCCAGTATAGCTCCCGCTATATCCAGGAGTAATACTTTTTTGATCCCCCCATTTTGAAGTAGGACCTATAGAATCAGTAGGGCTATTTGCGCCAACATAATTTCCACCGTGGCTGCCTGATACAGACCATTGCACCCCGGTATAAAGCCCGCTGTCAAGGTTTACTTCAACAAGCTTTGCTTCTATTATAACCTGTTTAGGCATTCTATCAAGTTTTTTTACCAACCTTTCAGTAAGATCAAGTCCAAAAGGTGTATCTGTAACTATTAAGGCATTGTTTGTGGTATCAACATTACATTTTGAAGTGGTTCTTCCCTCAGCCTGAGCAATTGACTCTATCTGAGTTTTTATATCAGAAGCTTTTACATAGTTAAGGAAAAAAACCCTGGTCTGAAGATAGGAATTTTTCTGTTCATCTAAAAGTTTTTGAGGGGTTGAAATCTTTATTATATTGTCTCCAACCTGCTGGGTAACAAGCCCCTTCATATTTAAAACTGTCTTAAAAACCTCATCAAACGGAACCCCTCTTAGCGAAAGAGATATTACCCCAGAAACATCACTCTGAAATATCACATTTATGCCAGCTCTTAAAGCAAGTTCAGTAAGTACATCTCTTATATCAGCATCCTGATAATCCGTATCTATTTTATATTTAGGAAGATTGTCAATTATATCTTTTTTTTCAATACGAAAAGTTTTTTTTGCCGACTCAGTTTTAGGAGGAATTACTTTTGCTTCTTTTAAAATACTCTTATCAATAACCTTTTCCTCATTTTTAGCAAAAAGTTTTATTATTAATTCAGTATCAGTTTCAGAAATCTCATATAAAAGTTTTTTATATCCTTCTATAGTAATTTTCGAAACTGAGGAAGAGGATTGAGTTGTTGTTATCCTTTTCACCATATCTGAGGACACTGGTTGGTCCTGAAGCGTTTTAAGTGATGAATTTGAAATCTCAATTACCAGAGAATAAGGATTTGAAACCTCTTTTATAAAATATTTAATTTTTCCAGCAGAATGCTTTATGATAACCGAGTCTTTCGAGAAATCTACTTTTTCAATATACATCTGGGTATAGGCTGAAGTTGAAAAAATAAATAAAAAAAGTGCTTTTATTATATTCATAACTTCTCCTTTAATTTCTCATTTTCTTTTATATCCATAATGAGTTCTTTTTTCTGCCCATTTTTTGTGTTATATAGTAGAATAGCCTTTCCTCTTATCTCTCCCCTTATATCTTTAATTATGTTCTTTTTTATATCATAAACCTTGCCATTTCTAAGAATAAATATGCTACCGCTAAAATTATCCTTTAATAAAGCCTCCCTAAAATCAGATGATTTTATGATTCCGCTTAATGAAAATCTATCCAGATCCAATATAGAAGTTGAGATATTCACAGTATAGCTTGAAAATTTTAAATCATATTTTAAAGTGGTTGGACCCATTATCTGTGAAGCAACCATTGGATTTCTTGTCACAAATGGTTTATAAATTTCTTTAACAGAAGAAGCGTTTGTGGAGATAACAACATCTTCTTTGATCCTTTGTGAAAAAGATGGTTGAACTAATAACATCAACAAGGAAATACTCAATAAAAAAATATTATTTTTTAAGTTCATAGAGATTGATACGAAACAAGCACAAAGTTGACATTGGATGTTTCACCTCCCGGTATTAAAACATTTTCAATATTTAAAATCCTTTCCTGAATAGCTATCTCTGAGAAAAATCTTCCTATATCATGATAACTTCCAGTGATAGACATATTATAAGTTATCCTTGAAAAAAAATCGCCTTTAGCTACATTCGCCGGCGAAACTGATATTATCTTCACAGAATATTTATCAGCAATAATCTTTACAGACTTTATAAGGTCTGGCATATTTTGTTCTTTTGGAATCTTTTTCTCAAGATTTATTTTCTGTTGGGATAATTCTTCGCGAGTTTTGTTAAGGTCTCCATATTTAGACATTTTTTCTTCCGCTTCCTTTATCTCGGATTCTATTCTCTCAGTATTTTTTTTAATATCTAAAATCTTTTTTGATATCGGGAGCCAAAACTGAAAAACATAACCATAGATAAAACCACCTGCTATAATTATACCACCAAGAATTTTTGCAAGAAGCTTTTGATCTACGTTAATATTATTCATAAAACGTAATTATATTTAAACTTAATCTGCGTATTATAAAAACTTCCATTAAAACTTATACTTTCTATCTTAAGCTCAGAATACCTTTTTTTATTTTGCTCTATAAAGGCATACCACCACAACATATCCTCAAGCGAATTAGAATTTAAGTTAATAATCACATCCAAACCATCAACTCTTGTTTTAGTATCTATTCCAGAAAACCAGACAGTTTGCGGAAGATTATTTACCAGATCCTGCATAAACGCTACATAAAAAAACCTGTTTTTGCTTATCTTTTCAACCGCAGATATATATTTTTTAATATCTTCTATTTCTTTATCAATTTTTTTTGACTCATCTATTTGTTTTTGAAAAAAATTTCTTTTTGCTTCGAGGTTTTTATAATTCAACTCAAGACTTTTAAACTTATGATAATGAAAGAAAGAAAGTAAGGACAAAACAACAATAACTGTAATTGCAATAAGAATTATCTTGGCGACTAAAACGCTGGAATATATCTTTTGAACATACTTCTTTGGCGCAAGATTTACTTTTATCATAGGCTTTTAATGCTCCTTAAAGAAAGCCCTGCTGCGACACAAAGAGAGTTTAATATATGCCTTCCAATATTTGCTGGTTTATTTTCAACAAATGAAAAAGGATTTACAAACTCTACTGGAATTTTAATCTCATCATATATATATAGATTGATATTCTCTATGGCCGAAGATCCGCCGCATATGTATAATTTTGATATTGTTGATTCCAATCCGCTTGAAGCAAAAAAATCTATGGATCTAGTTATATCCCCCACCATCTCTTTCAACACGCCAGACATAATCTTAGTAGCGGATATCGTAAGTGTATCATAATCCTGTATAGCTTTTAACTTATCTTCATCTGTAACAAGAATCTTCATGCTTTTTTTCAATTCATCCACTTTCGTAATATCTACATTCATTTTTTTTGAAATAGCTCTATCTATGGAAGAACCAGCTATAAATATATCCCTCACAAGCTTTGAATAATACTCAGGCTTTAACTCTTTGTTCTCGCGAGCTATCAATAAATTATTGACAAGTATTGAAAGGTTTGTAACCTTATGCCCAACATTTGCTATCATAATTGATTTAGACTCATCCTTTGGCTCTTCCTCAATAAAATTAATAAGATTTTCAAGGGCAAAGCTGTCAATATCTATTAGTACAGGTAGAAGACCCGCATTTTTTAAAATATCTATCTTTTCATCTATAACTTCCTTTTTCGCCGCCACAAGAACAACTTCCATCTTTATCTGGCCTTCTTCCTGAACGTTATTATTTACAATATAATAAGAAAGATAAACTTCATTTATATCAAAAGGGATAAACGCTTCAGCTTCAATAGTTATTTTATCAGCTAACTCTTTTTTATCAATCTTTGGAATTTTGATATATCTTATAATAACAGAATTTCCTGAAACAGATGTAGCCGCATATCTGGTCTTTATACCAGATTTTTTGACAAAACTTGAAATCTCTTCGGAAATTATATTTTTTCTCTCGGCAGGCTCTGTATTATCTGGAATACTTAAAGGAGTATATCCCCAGTTTTTAAGAATTATTTTTCCGTTATTCTTACCAAAAAGAACATACTTAATAGCATATGACCCAATGTCAATACCTAAAATCTCATCCTGTGGAAAAAATGTTTTAAAGTATTTTCTCATATAAAAAACTATATTAAATCTTCACATCTAAATATGCAGTCCAAAGCCAATTATAAGATTATTATATTAAATATTTATTTCATTTTTACAACATTTTTTACTTAATTTCATATGTCCCATCTTTAAGAATATCCCCAATAGAATCAAATTTATTAATATTCACCACACTTTCATAAAATAGATTCTCATAAGATTTTTTATTAAGTTTAAGAAACACTCCAACTGGTAAAGGAAACTCAGGTGGCATAAGAGAAGCAACTGTGTAGGCAAGGTTTATATTAGTCTGGTCATAAATAGTTAGATTTGAAGGGATACTGCCTTTGGAAAACTCAACTATCCTTGGAATATTATTTTCGACAACAATAGCTTTATTTCTATCTTTACCAAATATCATTGGCTTGCCATTTTCAATTTTAAGCAAAACATCATCTTTTGTCTGAGGATTTTTTATCAGATCAAATTCCTTCTCAGTAAAGACAACGCATTTTTGAATAACCTCTATGAAAGCAAAACCTTCGTTTCTGGCTGCTTCAGTTATTATCTGAGTAGTACCATTGATATCGCTATCAATTGCTCTTGCCGCAAATGGACAACCAAGCCCAACAGCAAAAACCATTGGATTAAAAGGATAATCAATATTTCCAATAGGAGTTGTTTTGGTTTTAGAACCTAACATAGTTGTTGGGGAAGCCTGACCTTTGGTAAGCGCATATATTCTATTATTGAACATTAAAACCTTCAATCCTATATTTCTTCTTATACCATGTATAATATGATTGCCGCCTATAGATAAACAATCACCATCGCCTGTAACAACAAAAACCATAAGTTCAGGCTTTGAAAGCTTTATTCCAGTAGCTATTGGTATTGCTCTACCATGAATGGTATGAAATCCATAAGTATTAACATAATATGGAAAGCGGCTTGAACATCCAATACCAGAAACAACAACATATTTTTCATGTTCAATTCCCAATTCAGCCATAGCCTTTTTAACAGATGTAAGTATCGCAAAATCTCCACAACCTGGACACCATTTAACAGGCAAATTTGAAGAAAAATCATTTGGAGTAAGATTTGTCATATTAATTAACCTCCTCTTTTATTGTTTTTATAACCTCATCAGCAGTATAAGGCTGTCCTGTAGTTTTAGTTACGCTTTTAATATTTAAAAGATAATTAGCCTTAAGAATATATGCAAACTGCCCTTTGTTTTCTTCAATAACTATTATCTTCTTAAACATTTTTAGCTTTTCCCCAAGGTCATTAGGTAAAGGATTTAAATATTTTATATTTATCGCCGCAACTTTAACTCCAGAAGATCTGAGGTGATTTACAGCAAAGCGTATAGCGCCATATGTAGAACCCCATCCAACAACAACACAACAGGCATCTTTATCTCCATATATTTCAGTTGGTGGAATTTCAGAAGCGACTTTCATTATTTTTTCCGTCCTGAAGTTTGTCATAAGCTGATGATTTTCAGGATCATAACTTACATTACCCTCTATATTTGATTTTTCAAGTCCACCTATTCTGTGTTCATAACCTTTCATTGGAGGGAAAACCCAGGGTCTTGCTAATGTCTTTCCATCTCTTATGTAGGGTTTAAAATCCTGCGCAGATGGGATATGTGGAAGTTCAAAATCTTTTAATTCAGAATTTGATGGTATTCTAAAAGGCTCTGAGCCCTGCGCTATATAAGCTGAGGAAAGCACAATAACCGGTGTCATATATTTTACAGCTATTCTTGAAGCCTCATACACCGTATCAAAACAATCTGCAGGGCTTGTAGCAGCCATCACAACAACTGGACAGTCCCCATGTCTTCCAAAAATAGAAGCAAATAAATCAGATTGTTCAGTTTTTGTAGGAAGACCGGTAGAAGGGCCACCTCTTTGAACATCTATAATAACAAGAGGCAACTCTGATATAACCGCAAGTCCCATAGCTTCAGTTTTAAGAGAAAGTCCGGGTCCACTTGTTCCAGTCGCAGATAAAACACCGGCATATGAAGCTCCTATAGAAGCGCATACAGCGGCAATTTCATCCTCAGCCTGAAAAACCACAACATCCTGACTTTTTAATTTTGAAAATGTATGCAATATTTCGCTTGCCGGAGTTATAGGATAAGAACCATAAAAAACCTTCCTGCCAAGTTTTTTTCCAGCAGCAATAAGCGCATAACAACAAGCTTCATTACCCGTTACATTATGATATATCCCTTTTGGAAGATTACTTTTTTCAATTTTAAATCGCGCATCGAAAATTTCAGTATTTTCCGCATAGTTATAACCTGCATATAAAACCTTTTTATTTGCCTCAAGTATCTTCGGTTTTTTTGCAAATTTTTCGCTAATCCATTTCACAGTTGGATCAAGAGGCAAATCAAACATCCAGTATAAAACACCGAGCATAAAAAAGTTTTTTGTTTTTAATATTTCAGATTTAGTAAGTCCACTTTCTTTTAATGTTTCTTCAACAAAATGATTGGCATCAAATGCAATTACTCTATAATTTGAAAGCGAACCATCTTCAAGAGGATTTGTATCATAACCTGCTTTTTTCAAATTTTCCTCTGTAAAATTGCCAGAATTGGCTATTATAACACTTCCTTTATCAAGATATTTTAAATTTACTTTCAAAGCGGCCGGGTTCATAACCACAAGGAATTCGGCTTTTGATCCTGGATTCATCACAGACTCATCTCCAAATGCTACCTGAAATCCACTTACACCACCTAAACTCCCCTGAGGGGCTCTTATTTCTGCAGGATAATCTGGAAGTGTTGACAGCCCATTTCCACTTATAGCAGTAGCATTAGCAAACTGGCTGCCAACAAGCTGTATGCCATCGCCACTGTCTCCGGCAAATCTAATAACAGTAAGATTTTTCTGAGTAACACTTATTTTTCTTTTTGCTTTTTTATTCATAAATATCTCCTAAATTTAATATACAATTTTAGCCTTTTTTTTTCAAATCTCAAAAAGTTATATGAAAATTAGAAAATATTATGGATGCTGGTAAGATATCCATACATATTGGACTTTTTATGATCTTGAAAATACTCATTTAAACATCGGCGTTTGTTTATTTACTCTTTTAGGTGATCCTTAAATTATAATACTTCATAACCTTTTAGATAACAATTCTCCAAGTGTTTATGTGTCGTTTAATTGCCTTCCAAATTTAAAATATTGTAAAATTTTTAGACGTTGCTTTAAAGTATTGTTTTTTAAAATCAAAAATTATGTGTATTATTATTTCAAAAGCGAAGTTTGAAAGGACGAAGCCACATGTGAATGTAGGAACGATAGGACATGTTGACCATGGTAAGACGACACTTACAGCAGCTATAACGAAGGTATTAGCAAAGAAAGGTCGATCCAGGGAGATGCAATATGCTGAGATAGCGAAAGGAGGGGTGGTAAGGGACTCATCAAAGATATTAACAGTAGCGGTTAGCCATGTTGAATATGAGAGTGACACGAGGCATTATGCGCATATAGACTGTCCTGGACATGCCGATTATATAAAGAACATGATAACTGGAGCTGCGCAGATGGACGGAGCGATATTGGTGGTAAGCGCGGCGGATGGTCCTATGCCACAGACGA
>JAINCQ010000034.1:0-73119 GCA_036574205.1 Elusimicrobiota bacterium
GGACTACTTATTATGGTATAATATTGAAAAGCCACATAAAGGATTGAATAACAAAACACCAATGGATTGGTTTTTAGATGAGCAATTTAAAAATCATAAAAAGTCCAATATGTATAGATATCTTACAATTTATTGAAAAAAAATAGTAAAATAATTAAGATGAGATATATAATTTTCTTGTTTTTTCTTTTCTTTTCTTTTCCTTTAGTTTCTATAGAAATATCACTTGAAGAAAATAAAGCTGAAAGCGGAACCGTTGGTTATGTGGATATAACAAGGATTTTTAAAATATTTTCGGTAAATCCAAAGAAAAATTTTGAAAAACTTGTTGCAGAGAAACAGAAGATAATTGATGAAAAGAAGAAGGAAGCTGATTATTATAAAGCCACAAAGGAAAAGCTTAACAGCGAATATCAAATAGCTAAAATGTATGAAGAATTTTATAAAAATATTTCTACTATGACTGATGTCAACAAATCAACGGATATTATCTCTGAGAATGAAAATTTTGAACAGCAAATATCTACAGACTCATTATTAACTACAACAACAACTTTAGCTACAAGCTCTGATGAGATTCCAAAAATAGAGGATGAACCATATATAGTTATGCCAGGCATTGGCAAAGTTTCTATTAACAAATTTAAGTTTTCTGTTTCATCTTCTACAATAGAGATAGAAAAGGCTATTAATGAGCTGGACAATAAAATAATGTCAATAGATAGCGAAATAAATGAAATGAAGGCAAAGTTTGATGATGAGCTTTCAAAAAAAGCTATGAAGGAAAATGAGAAAATATTAAAAAAAATCTACGAGGCCATAGAAGAGGTCGCAGGAGAAGAAGGTGTTAGTGTCATCGTTGATAAAAAAAATATTTTATTTGGAAGAAAAACAGTGGATTTGACCGATAAAGTGATTGAGAAAATTGATTAGGAGCGCGTATGAGAATGAAAGTCTGTGAAATAGCAAATTTTTTAAAACGTAACTTTTTTGGTGATGGAGAAACCTTAATTACCAGAGTCTCTTCTATTGAAAATGCAGATTCTAATTCAATAATATTTGTGAATAATGATAAGGATGTAAAAACCTTAACTACTTCTGCAGGATGTGTTATCGCAAAGGATTATGAAAGTTTTAAATCTTTTAAATCGGTTATAGTTTCCCCCAATCCAAAAGCGGATTTTTCAAAGCTTTTAGCTTTGATTGAAAAAGAAAATCAGATTGTTTACTCCCCTTTTATCTCAAAACTTTCATCTATAAATCCATCAGCCAAGGTTTCTTCTTCATCTTATGTGGGAGATTTTGTCTCCATTGAAGAAGGATCTGTTATAGGAGATAATGTTATTATAGAACATGGTGTTTATATAGGGAAAAATTCAGAAATTGGAGATGGGACAAGGATATATCCAAATGTTGTTATAAGGGAGAATGTTAAAATAGGCAAGAGCTGCATAATACATTCAAATTCTGTAATTGGCGGAGATGGTTTTGGTTTTATTCAAGATAAAGGGATGCATATTAAAATACCGCAGGTTGGAGGGGTAATTATTGAGGATGATGTTGAAATAGGTTCGTGTGTTGCAATAGATAGAGCTACAATAGATTTTACTATTATAGGCAGTGGTAGCAAATTGGATAATCTTGTTCATATAGCTCATAATGTAAGGATAGGTAAAAATTGTCTTATATTAGCTCAAGCAGCAATAGCCGGATCAACTATTATAGGTGATAATGTTATAATAGCCGGTCAGGCAGGAATTAGTGATCACCTTAAAATTGGTGATGGTGCCATTATAATGTCTCAAAGCGGGGTTATAGGCAATGTGGATAAAAATAAAGTACTTTTTGGAACTCCTGCCAGAGAGAGAGGCGAGTTTATGAGGATAGAAGCTGCTCTTTCAAAACTTCCAGAAATCTATAAATATTTTTTTAAGAAAATAAAAAAATGAAAGCTAAAAGAAGAACAATAAAAAACGAATTTATAATAGAAGGAAAAGGCATCCATAAGGGCTTAAACAACTTACTTATCGTTCGGCCTCGAATTGAAGGCAAAGGTATAATATTTATTAATACAAACACTGGAGAATTTGTTGAGGCAAGTATTGGAAATGTTTCAAATCTTGAGCGTGGAACATCTGTTTCTAATGGGAAATTTTCAGTATCTACAATTGAGCATCTTTTATCAGCATTTATGGCTTTTGATATAGATGATGTTGAAATTGAGATAACCGGCGATGAGATCCCTATTTTAGACGGCTCTGCGAAAACTTTTTCTGATATGATTTTTAAATCAGGGGTGGTAGATAAAAATGAAGATGTGGATGAGTTTTACGGATTTGAAAATTTTATTTTTGTTAATGGTGAAAGTTTTTATAAAGTTGAAAAGTCTGACTCGTTTAAAATAGAGTGTTTATATGAACACGACCATCCAATGGTTGGAAGGCAGCTGATTGAGTTTGATATAAATATAGATAACTATGTGAAAGAGATAGCCCCTGCCAGAACTTTTGGATTTGATTGGGAGATTGAGTATTTAAAAAGCAGGAATCTTGCCCTTGGTGGCTCGCTTGAAAACGCAATAGTTCTTTCAAAAGATTCTATGTTAAATACCAAGCCTCTAAGATTTAAAGATGAATTTGTAAGACATAAGATGCTGGATTTGCTTGGTGATTTGAAACTTCTTGGGATGAGATTTTTCAATATTAAAATAACAGCATATAGACCTTCGCATAAAGCTAATTATGAATTTTGTAAGCTAATTATGGCAAGGAGAGATTTTTATGGAAAAGCACAGTAAAATTTTAAATTCTCAAGGAATACTTAAAGCAATACCACATAGATATCCTTTTCTTTTGATAGATAGAGTTGAAATTACAGAAGAAAAAAAATCCGCAAAAGGCATTAAATGTGTTACCGCCAATGAACTTTATTTCCATGGACATTTTCCATCTAAACCCATAATGCCGGGTGTATTAATTCTTGAATCTATGGCACAAACGACTGCTACACTTATGACATCTGATCCGTCTTTAGAGGGGAAATTGGCATATTTTGCGGGAATAAATAAGGCAAAATTCAGAAAACAGGTTGTGCCGGGTGACGTTATGGAAATATATGTAAACGTGGAAAAAATAAAGGGTAAAATAGCTAAAGTTAAAGGAGTTGCTAAAGTTGCCAATGAGATAGTTTGTGAGGCTGATCTTATTTTTGCAGTTGAATAAAAGATTATGAAAAAAATACATCCTACAGCTATAGTCAATCCTGAGGCAAAAATAGCCGATGGGGTTGAAATAGGTCCTTATTCTATTATCGGACATGAAGTTGAAATAGGAGAAAATACCTTCATAGGTCCTTATTGTTTTATAGAGTTTTCTAAAATAGGGGCAAATAATAAGATAATTGCCCATGCTGTGATAGGCGCTCCACCACAGGATTATAAATACTCCAATGAAAGAACTTTTGTTGAAATAGGAGATAATAATATTATCCGCGAAGGGGTGTCTATCCATAGAGGAACACCAGGTGGTCATAAAATAACTAAAGTTGGCTCTGGGTGTTTTTTGATGGCTAACTCTCACATAGGCCATGATTGTGTTGTTGGGAATAATGTTATTATGGTAAATTGCGCTTCAGCTGCTGGTCATGTTGAAATAGGAGATAACGCAATAATATCTGGACTTTGCGGAATACATCAGTTTACAAGGATTGGAAGTTTTGTGATGCTAAGTGGAGGCGCAATGGCTAATCAGGATATTATTCCTTATGTCATAGCGCAGGGCGATAGAGCAAAGCCTGTTGGTTTGAATATTGTAGGGCTTAAAAGAGCAGGTTTTTCAATTGAATCAATAAAATCAATAAAGCATGCTTTTAAAACTATTTTTAAAAGTGGACTTAAACTTGAAGTTGCAATTGAAAGGCTGGAAAAAGAACATAGTTCTCCTGAGGTAAAAAAAATTATTGAGTTTATCAAAGGATCTAAAAGAGGAATAGCAAGACCGAGAAAAATTTTTGAAAATGAATAAAATAGGGATTATAGCAGGATCTGGAACTCTTCCAGTAGTTGCTGCAAGAAATGCTAAAACTCAAAACATTCAGGTTTATACTATAGGATTTAAAAATTTAACAGATCCTGATATTGAAAAATATTCAACTACAAAATATTTTAGTCTTGGTAATATATCATCTCCAATTGAGTTTTTAAAGAAAAACTGTGTTAATACTGTCATAATGCTTGGAAAGATAGAGCATGTAAATGTTTTCAGGGATTTAAGACCTGATTTGAGAATGGCAAGGATTTTTATTAAACTAAAAGATAAAACTCCTATGGGGATATTTAAAACAGTCAGCGAAGAATTAAAAAAAGATGGTATAGACATTCTTGATTCCACTATTTTCCTTAAAGAACTTATTGCAGAAAAAGGTATTATATGCGGTAAAGTTTCTAGAACTGAGATTGAAGAAATTGATTATGGTTACAATCTGGCGAAGAAAATAGCTGATATGGATATAGGACTTAGTATTGTTATAAAGGACCGTTCAGTTATTTCAGTTGAAGCAATAGAGGGAACGGATGAATGCATAAAAAGAGCTGGCAGCCTTGTAAAAAAAGGTGGGTTTATATTGATTAAAGTTGCAAGAACAAATCAGGATTTTCGTTTTGATCTGCCTGTTATAGGAACAAAGACTATTGAAGTTTTTTCCAGTATTGGGGGTAAAATTATTGCAATTGAAAGTGGAAAGACAATTATTATAGATAAAGAAAAGACGATTGAAATGGCAAGAAAATCAGGTATTTCAATATTTGGAATATAGTTTTTTAAAAAAAACTTTTTGTATAATATATTAAAAGGATGGGTAAAATCAATTTATGTTAAGGGCAAATCCTCATTTAATAGAAATAAACACAAGGCTTTTTCTCAATAGAATGAGAGAAAAATATGCTATGCCTGATATGACCCTCAGTCTTATACCGGACGATGAATGGCTTGAGTTAAAACATCTTGGATTTGATATAGTGTGGCTTATGGGTATCTGGAAAAAAAGCGCTATCTCTGCGGATATATCCAGAGATGAGGAGTTTCTCAGAGATTTTGCAAAGAGAATAGGCAGGGATACAAGCATAATTTCCGCTTCTCCATATTCAATAGTTGAGTATAAGATGGATGAAAATTTTGGATTTGAATGGGAATTAAAAGCTCTTAAGGAGAAGCTTAATTCATTTGGGATGAAGTTATATCTTGATTTTGTTTCTAATCACATGGGTATAGACTCCAATTTTTCAAAGGACTGTGTTGATTGTTTTGTCCTTGCTGATGAAGAAGACTATATTAAAAATAAAGAGTTATTTTGTGAAAAACAAATAGGTGGAAATGTTTATTATATAGCTCATGGGAAAGATCCAAATTTTCCACCATGGAAAGATACAATACAGCTTAATTATTTTAATCCCCGCACGAGAGAGAAAATGATTTCCCAATTACTAAAAATATCAGAAGTTGCCGATGGGGTAAGATGTGATATGGTCATGCTTGCCTTAAATGATGTGCATGAAAGCGTATGGGGATGGCTTTTGAGCAAGCGTGGCTATAAAAAACCAGAGACAGAATTCTGGCAGCAGGCAATTAACGAAGTTAAAAGCGTAAATCCACAATTTACCTTTATAGCCGAAGTTTACTGGGGACTTGAATGGAGGATTCAGCAATTGGGGTTTGATTACACCTACGATAAAGTTTTTTATGATAGATTAAGAAATATGGGTGCTGAGGAAATAAGGGGTCATTTAAGAGCTGAGAAGTTATATCAAAAAAAATCGGTTAGGTTTATAGATAATCATGATGAGGAACCGTCTATAACAGCTTTTAAAAACAGAAGAAAAGCGCTTAGTGCTGCTGTTATGGTGTCAACTGTTAAAGGACTTAGATTTTATAATGATATGCAATTAAATGGTGTTGGAATGAAAGTTCCAGTTCAGATAGCAGAGTTTGATATTGAGAAATATAAGGATATAGGAGTAGAAAAATTCTACGAAAAACTTCTTAAAATAACTGATCATCCTGCTTTTCATGGAGGGGAGTGGGAGCTTGTTGAGGTATTTCCAATTAATGAGTATGATAGAAGTTTTAAAAATATAATTGCTTTTAAATGGACGCAGATGAGAACGATTAAGATAGTTGTAGTAAATTATTCTGACTCAAATTCTGGTGGAAAAATAAATATTTCGCTTAAAGCCAAAGGAGATACCATTGCTCTTTATGAAGAATTTTCTGAGAGATTTTTCTCATATAATGTCAATGATATAAGCTCTGGCTTGAAGATAGATAACATAGAACCTTACGGTTTCTATATATTTGATTACGAGTTTTAAATTTAAAATCAATATGGGGGGAATTTTAGATGTATTGTCTGATTTAAAAGAAACCTTATCATATCTTTTATTTCCTTCGGTCTGTTTTTATTGCAAAAGGGATATTCCATATAAGCATAAAGATCCTCTTTGCCCGGATTGTCTTAAGAAAATATTTTATATTTCACCTCCATATTGTTTGATCTGTGGTAGATACCTTTATAATGGCGGGATGTTGTGTTATAGCTGCTTACATAAAAAACAAAAAAGCTTTTTTGATTTCTCAAGGTCGGTTTTTATGTATGGCGAAGAAATATCTTCTGTTATAGTATCTTATAAATATAGAAAATTTGACTGGCTTTCTGAATGGCTTTCCCAAAAAATGATTGAAAGGTTTAAAACTTATTCTGAGTTTAATGAATATGATTTGATCACATATGTCCCTATTTCAAAGAGAAAGCTTAAAGAAAGGGGCTTTAATCAAACTGAACTTTTAGCTAAAAATCTTTCTAAATATTTTAATATTGAATTGGTGGAAGCAGTAAAAAAGATAAAAGATTCAAGAAACCAAGTTGAGCTCAATGCAAAAGAAAGAGAAGAGAATGTAAAGGATAGTTTTGAGGTTATTTTACCTGAGAAAGTAAAGGACAGAAAAATAATAGTAATAGATGATGTGGCGACAACGATGTCAACATTAAATGAGATAGCAAAAGTTTTAAAAAAGGCAAAAGCAAAAAAAGTTGCCTGTTATACAATTGCAAGAGAATAAAAATCAATACACTTTTTATTTTATCAGATAGCATTTAATATAATTTATTTATGAGAGTAGGCAGGATAGTCAATGAAAGCGCTGCTTTATATTATACGCTTAAAAAGGTTATAGAAAACAGCAGGACGTCAATTTTTATAATAGAAGACGACATAGATGTAGAAAGATATTATCAAGTAGCTATTAGTTTAAATGCTTTATTTGATAATAAAATTGAGATCATGAAATTTGATCTTGACAGGGATAATCAGGCTCGTGCGATAAAATTAGTTTATGAAACTCCCCAAAGAAAAAAACTTATAATTGGTTCTGAAAAATCATTTAAGACAAGATTTCCAGATAAACAAATGATAAATTTATTTATCTTAAAAGTTGGAGATCATATAAAAAGAAATGATATAACTGAAAAGCTTATTTCAGCCGGGTTTTCAAAAACTAATTTTGTTGAGAAAAGCGGAGAGTTTGCGACAAGAGGATCGGTAGTTGATATTTTTAATTATGGGGAGGAATTTCCTTATAGGGTTTATTTTGATGGAGATAAGATTGAGGCAATTAGAAAATTTGATATAGAGACACAAAATACATTTGATTTCTCAATGGAACTTTCTGTTTTTAATTTAAAGGACTTAAGTAGAGATATTTTCTCTTTTGATTTTGATGTTTATGCTTATAAATGTTCAACAACAAATGATGATTTTATTATTCTTCAAGAAGATTTATGTGAAGTTAATGAGAATTTTTTCCCAAATTTAAAATTTTTTTCAACAGATTCTGCTTTTGTTGAGATTAGCAGGGTGATTGAAAAAGGATTTTCAGTTTTTGTATATGGGCTTAATGAAAAGGAAAATGCAAAGATATTTGAAAGTTTAGATGAGAAAAAGATTGAATTAAAAAGGGTTAAATTTTTAACAGGTTATATACCTTCTGGATTTTACAACGATAAAGATTCTATTATGGTTATTTCTTCAAATGAGATATTCAATAGAGGTTATGAGCATTATTATAGAGATTTAAGAAAAAAAGCGAAGAAATTTTTTAGACTGAATATCCTTGAAAAAGGTAATTTTGTGGTCCATGAAGATTATGGTGTTGGTATATATAAAGGGATAGTTGATTTTAGTCATAAAGATGAATGGGGAAATATTTATCAGGATGAATGTGTGGAGATAGAATATGCTCATGGAGATAAGCTTTTTATCCCGCTTAATGATTTTAAAAAAATACAAAAATATATCGGCGCTGAGGGCGGGAAGGTAAAGATATCATCTCTTTCAAGCACGCAGTGGAAGAATATCAAAGAGAAGGTTAAAAAGGAGGTAGAAACTATTGCCAAGGATATTATACGAGTTGAAGCAAAAAGACGAATGATAAGGTTAAAGCCAATGCTTAAAACAGAATTTGAGGATGAGTTTGCTATTGACTTTGGATATGAGGAAACTGAGGACCAGAAAAAAGCGATATCAGATGTAATGAAAGACCTTGAAAGTGGATTGGTTTCTAATAGAGTTATAGTTGGGGATGTTGGATTTGGAAAAACCGAAGTAGCAATGCGTGCGGCTTTTAGGGCAGTTACAAATGGATTTCAGGTTTGTGTTATGTGTCCCACAACAATTCTTGTGGAACAGCATTATAGGAATTTTAAAAAGAGATTTGAAAAATTTGGCATAAATGTAGCATCCATTTCAAGACTTATACCACCAAAAAAACAGAAAGAGATTTTCTCTGATATTTCAAAAGGTGTAATTGATATTATAATAGGAACACATAAACTTCTTTCTAATAATATTAAATTTAAAAATCTTGGAGTCCTCATTATAGATGAGGAACATAAATTTGGGGTAAAACAAAAGGAAGAAATAAAAAAAAGATATGAAAGTATTCATGTTTTTTACCTTTCTGCCACTCCAATACCCAGGACCCTTTATCAATCGCTTTCTGATATAAGGAGTATGTCTATCATTGAAACACCTCCTGTAGGAAGACTTTCAGTAGAAACTAAAGTTATGGGGTATGATGATAATGTCATTATCTGGGCTGTTGATAAAGAGATTAAAAGGGGAGGGCAGGTTTATTATGTCTATAACAGGGTTGAGTTTATAGAAAGCAAATTAGAAAAACTTACTAAACTTTTACCGGGGATTAAAATAGCGGTTATCCATGGACAGAAAACTGCAGATGAAATAGAGGAGATCATGCTTGGATTCCTTGAAAAAAAATATGATATGCTTCTTGCTTCCACGATAATAGAATCTGGCATAGATATACCATCTGTTAACACACTTATAGTTGAAGATGCTCATAAAATGGGGTTAAGTCAGTTGTATCAGTTGAGAGGTAGAATAGGAAGAGAAAAACAGAAAGCATATTGCTATCTTTTTTTCCCTAAATGGTTTGAGAAAGATGACGGAAATGTTTTAAATACTGATATGATAAAAAGATTATTTGCCCTTGAAGAGTTTTCAGAACTTGGAAGCGGTTTCAGATTAGCCATGCGGGATCTTGAAATACGCGGAGCTGGTGAACTTTTAGGAACAAAGCAACATGGTTTTATAAACACAATAGGTCTTGATATGTATGTGAAACTTTTAAATAATGAGGTAGCAAGGCTTAAGGGTAAGAAAATAGAAGAGGAAGAGGATGTTTTAATAGATGTAAGGATATCAGCTATAATCCCGGAGTCGTATCTTAATGACGATATGGAAAGGCTGAATTTTTACAAAAGATTTTTTAATGCCCGTCTTGATGAAATAGATTCAATTGCTAAAAATCTATGTGATATAGCAGGTCCACTTCCCAAAGAGACAGAGAACCTTATACATTTGCTTAAGATAAAAAAGATAGCTAAAAGCAAAGGTTTAAGAAAAATAGTTGAAAAAAATGGGAATATAGAGTTTTATTTTTCAAAAGAAACTAAAAACTTAAATAACGATGTTTTAAGGTGGCAGAAGATTTTTGGTCAAAGGCTTAAATTTTTTAAAACATCTATGGGAGATGGTTTTGAGATTAAGATTTTAAATCAGAACAGAATTGATATAATAAAAACTGCGCTTGAAATTGAGATATGAAAGATAAAAATATAAATAAAGACAAATGGACTCAACATCTTCAACTTGGCTTTGAAATATCGGCTTATGTTGTAATTTTCTTTTTTATTGGCTATCTACTTGATAATTATTTTAACTCCAGACCTTATCTTACTCTTGTTGGAATATTCTTTGCGATAGTAAGTGTTTTTTATGTAATATGGAAAAGATTTTTGAGATAAATGCTTATTCAGCTATTTTAATAGCTTTGTTTTTTGGTATATTGAATGGCTATTCTATAAGATATTTGCTTTAAAAAAACATAAATGCAAGTGATAAAAAATTTTTTTTGGTATTCACTATTTCATTTTTATATAAACTTTTTTTTCTTATCATATCGGTTTTGTTATTAAGACATAAAAAAGTTATAATAATATTGTTATATAGCTTCGTTTTGATTATTACTCAAATTTTATTTGAAATAAAGCCGATTAAAGATTATGGAACTAAAAGAGATACTTGAGCATCACATAATTGACCATATATATGGATGGCTTAAGTTATATAATTTTAATCTTCCACTATCCAAGCATCTTTTGATGATGATCTTAGTTTCGCTTATCCTTGTATTTATATTCCCTGTTATTATAAATTCAAAGAACAGATTCCTTTCACCTTTAAAGCAGATGATAGAGGTAGTTCTTCTTTTTATTCGAGATGAAATTGTAAGGCCTAATTTAGGGCATTGCGCGGATAAATACGTCCCATATTTTGCCACTCTTTTTTTCTTTATACTTTTGATGAACCTTATAGGATTTGTACCTTTTGGAGCTACTGCTACTGGGAATATAGCAGTTACAATTGGACTTGCACTTACCACATTTGTTCTTATAAATTATTCAGGAATAAAAGAAAAAGGATTTTTTCATTATTTAAAAAATTTTGTCCCTCCTGATATTCCTCTATGGCTTTATCCCATAATAATACCGATAGAGATAATAGGTCTTTTTACAAAAACCTTTGCCCTGGCAATCCGATTATTTGCCAATATGATATCTGGTCATATAGTAATACTTGTTTTTATAAGCTTTATTTTTATATTTGGAGCAATGAATGTATATATAGGATTGTTTTTGACCGCTCCTATATCAGTATTGCTTGTAATTTTCGTTTCATTGCTTGAAGTGCTTGTGGCTTTTTTACAGGCTTATATATTTACGTTTTTGACGGCAATATTTACATCGCAGTCAGTTAGTTCTCATTAAATCAGTGTAAGTTTGGTTTTAGATTTGATTTATTGATATTAAGGCCTGAAGCAAAAAATAAAAAAAGGAGGAAAAATGGAACTTACATTCTTAGGATTGGGCTACATAGGAGCAGGAGTCGGTGCGGGGCTTACTCTTATAGGTGCGGCTTATGGTATAGGAAAGCTGGCTTCCAGTGCCCTTGAGGGGACTGCCAGACAACCTGAAGCGGCAAATACTATAAGGACGACTATGATTATAGCCGCTGCGCTTATTGAAGGAATAGCATTTCTTTCACTGGTTATATGCCTTTTAATAGCCATGAACTTTGGTATGCCAAAAAGTGAAAACACCACTGCTCAAACTAATATAGAACAGGTAAAGAAATAAACTATGGAAAATCTTATAAAGCCTGAGTTCGGTTTAACCTTCTGGACAATATTAATTTTTGTGATTCTTGTTATGCTTCTTGCAAAATTCGTCTGGAAGCCTCTTCTTGCAGCCGTTGATGAAAGAGAAAAAAGGATAGCCGCTGATGTTGAAAAAGCAGCTAAATCAAGGGAAGAAGCTGAGAATATGAAGCTTGAAATAGAGCAGAGGCTAAAATCTCTGAACAAAGAGATTAGCGAGAGGATAAACAGAGCTATTTATGAAGCCAATATAGAACGTGAAAAAATAATTGAAAAAGCCCGAACTCAGGCAGAACTTCTTGTTGAAAATGCCAAAAAGGAGATGGAGAGCCAGAAAATGGCTATAGAGAAAGAGATAGAGAAAAAACTCGTTGAAACCTCCTCTCTTATAGCGAAAAAAGTTTTAGGTGAGATAGTGGACAAAAAGATTGACGAGAAAATTCTTGAAATCTCTTTGAAGGAGTATAAATCAGGCTCGTTTAGAAAAAATTGAATATGAATATTTCAGATATATCCATTTCAAAAAAATACGCCTTTGCATATTTTTTAGCTCAGGGTGAATCTGTTGAAAAAAAGAAAGAGCGTATTTTTGAGATAGCTTCTGTTGTCAAACAAAACGCTGATTTTTTTATAAATCCATCTATTGGTGTTGAAGTTAAATGGGAAATACTTGATAAGATTATCACTGATGATCTTAAAAACTCTGCAGCAAGAAGATTAGTTGAGATTTTAATTGAGAACAAAAAAATACAGCTTTTGACAATTATAGTTGATGAATTTGAAAGGCTTTATTTTGAATCTAAAAAACATATTAAGATGGAGGTTAGGGCGAGACATCCACTTTCAGAAAAGGAAAAAAACGATATAATTTTAACTTTTAAAGAAGCTACGGGCATAACACCTGTGATTAAATTTGTGGAGGATAAAAGCATAATAGGCGGTTTTATAATGAGATGGGATGACAGAATATTTGATTCGACAATTAACCAGAAAATAAATTTACTTGAAAAAGAAGTTATTGAGAAGGAGATAATATGATGAGATCCGATGAAATAACACAGATAATAAAATCCAAAATAGAAAAATTTGTTCCTCATTCTGAGCTTGGTGAGGTAGGTCAGGTTATAAGTGTTGGGGATGGGGTTGTAAAAGCATGGGGGCTAAACTCTGCTGTGATGGGAGAGCTTGTAGAATTTGAAGGTGGGGTTAGTGGAATGGTTTTGAATATAGAAAGAGAGGGTGTTGGTATAGTGGTTTTAGGGGATGATAAACTTATTAAAGAATCCACAATAGTTAAAAGAACAGGTAGCGTTATGCAGGTTGGAGTTGGTAAAGGACTTATAGGAAGGATAGTGGATCCTCTTGGAAATCCGATAGATGGAAAAGGTCCAATAAAATTTGAAGGGAAAAGACCTGTTGAGGTAATAGCACCAGGGATAGTTGAAAGAAGTCCGGTCAAAGAGCCACTTCAAACCGGAATTAAGGCGATAGATGGGATGATACCTATAGGAAGAGGACAGAGAGAGCTTATAATTGGTGACAGACAAACCGGAAAGACAGCAATAGCGATAGATACAATCATAAATCAAAGGAAAGAACCGGAAAATAAAAGACCTATATGCATATATGTTGCAATTGGTCAAAAAGAAATGAGTGTTGCAAGAATAGCCAAAGTTCTTGAAGATAATCACGCAATGGAATACACAATAATAGTTTCGGCTTCAGCCTCACAACCAGCCCCGCTTCTTTATTTAGCGCCATATTCAGGTTGCGCGATGGGTGAGCATTTTATGTGGCAGGGCAAGCATGTTTTAGTTGTCTATGATGACCTTTCAAAGCATGCTCAAGCATACAGGCAGATGTCATTACTTTTAAGAAGACCGCCGGGCAGGGAGGCTTATCCTGGAGATGTTTTTTATTTACATTCAAGGCTTCTCGAAAGAGCATGCAAACTGAATGAAAAAAATGGAGGCGGATCCCTTACGGCTTTACCGATAATAGAAACTCAGGCAAACGATGTTTCAGCTTATATCCCTACTAATGTTATATCAATAACTGACGGACAGATATATCTTGAGCCTTCTCTTTTTTATGCCGGTATACGACCGGCTGTGAATGTTGGTATATCAGTTTCAAGGGTTGGTGGATCTGCACAGATAAAAGCGATGAGACAGGTTGCTGGTAAGTTAAGAATAGATCTTGCTCAATATAATGAATTACAGGCATTCGCCCAATTTTCTTCAGACCTTGATAAAGAGACCCTTGCTTTCATAAAAAGAGGGCAGAGGCTTGTTGAACTTTTAAAACAGGATCAGTATCAACCAATGGCGGTAGCAGAAGAAGTTATGGTCTTATATGCAGGCACAAGAGGTTATTTTGACGATATAGATCTTCAACGGCTAAAAGAGTTTGAATTAAAGTTCGTTCAGTATTTAAGGGAAAATAAATCTGAGCTTCTTGAAGAGATAACAATTAAAAAAGAAATAGTGAGCGAGCTTGAGGAAAAGATTAAAAAGACCATAGAGGAGTTTAAGTCTAATTTTATAAAAAATTTATAATGGAGATTTTATGAAATATCTTGTTACTGGTGGAGCCGGTTTTGTTGGTTCAAATATTGCAAAGGCGCTTAGTGATGAAAGGAAAGAGGATGTAGTTGTAGTTGATAATTTTTCAAGCGGGAATTTCAAAAATCTTATTGGCTTTAACGGAGATGTTATTGCTGATGATATATTAAGCAACAAATGGTGGGGTAAGGTTGGAAAGGTTGATGCAATTTTTCATCAGGCTGCTATAACCGACACAACGGTTATGGATCAAAAACTTATGATGGATGTAAATGTTGAGGGGTTCAGGAATATTCTTGAATATGCTTTGAAATATGATATAAGACAGATAATTTATGCATCAAGCGCGGCGGTTTATGGCAACTCGCCATGTCCTATGACAGAGGAACAAACCCCAACCCCGGAAAACATATATGGTTTTTCAAAAGCGATAATGGATAATATTGCAAAAGATTATATTAAAAGATTTCCAAAGCTTAAAATTATTGGCTTAAGATACTTTAATGTTTATGGTCCTGGTGAATTTTTTAAAGGAAAATTTGCTTCTATGATATACCAGCTTTATCTTCAGATGAAAGAAGGCAAAAAGCCAAGGATATTTAAATATGGTGAACAGATGAGGGATTTTGTTTATATAAAGGATGTTGTTAATGCTAATTTACTTGCGCTTGAATGTGAAACAAGCGTAATTGTAAACATTGGAACCGGTGTCCCTGAAAATTTTAATTATGTAATAGAATGCCTGAATAAAGCCCTTAAAACCTCATATGATATAGAGTATTTTGAAAACCCTTATAGCTTTTATCAAAATAAAACTCAGGCAGATTTAAAAAGAGCAAAGGCGCATTTAAATTACAGGCCTTCATGGCCGCTTGATAGAGGGATAACTGATTATATAAACACAATTTCCAAAAAGTAAAGGCAGGATATGGCTTCTTTAAGAGACATAAGAAAGCATATAAAAGCTGTTAAAAACATAAGACAGATAACCTATGCAATGAAAATGGTTTCATCGGCAAGGATAAAAAAAGCCCAGTCACAGATACTTGGCTTTAAACCTTATATAAGTTATCTTGAGAATGTGGTTTTTTCCCTTAAAGGCGAGATGATGGAGGAGGATTTTAAAACAACGGGGCTTTATCGTTTTTTTAAAAAAGAGTCTTTGACAAACTCCATAGGGATAGTGGTTGTTGGAGGGGATAAAGGGCTTTGCGGCTCTTTCAATTCTTCAATAATTAACCTTGCTGTGAAATTAATAAGAAATAACAAAGGTAAAAAAATATATATTATCCCGGTTGGGAAAAAATCATATGATTTTTTTAAAAAAGTAAAAGAGGTAAATTTATATTATCAGATATATAATATCTTTCCAAAAGTAAACTATGCCCATGCCTCGCTTCTATCCTCTAAAATAATAGAAGCCTATGAAAAACTGAACCTTGATGAAATATATATGGTATATAGCGAATTTAGAAATATGATGAAGCAGGAGTTTAAATCTATTTCTTTTTTACCAATAATTAATCGCATAGGTGGCGATGAAGGCAAAGAAAATTTAGAGGATTTTATTTTTGAACCAGAAAAAAGTATATTACTTAAAAACCTGATACCTAAATATATAAATATGAGAGTTTATAGTGTGCTTCTTGAAAATCAGGCATCTGAGCTTGCTGCAAGGATGCAAGCAATGGAGTTAGCAAGCAAAAATGCAGGTGAGCTGATAGACGAATTGACATTAAGAATGAACAAATTAAGGCAGGCTCAGATAACAACTGAACTTAATGAGATAGTTAGTGGAGCAAGTGCTATACAATAAAAAATATTTAGCAAAGGAGTTATTATGAATAAAGGGAAAGTTGTAAGCATAATAGGGCCGGTTGTGGATATAGAGTTTAAGGAAAAACTTCCGAAGATTTTAAACGCTGTTGAGATAACTTATAAAGTCGGTGAGCAGGAAAAAAGGCTTGTCTGCGAAGTTTCTCAGCACATAGGAGATAATGTTGTAAGGACTATTTCCTTAGGACCGACTGATGGCCTTTATAAAGGAGCTGCTGCTATTGATGTTGGAAGCCCGGTTAAGGTCCCTGTTGGAGAAGCATGCCTTGGAAGGGTTTTAAATGTTCTTGGCGAACCGGTGGATTATAGAGGTCCGGTCGAAACGAAAGAATATCTACCTATTCATAGGGACCCACCAAAATTTACAGAACAAAAAACTACTCCAGAGGTTTTTGAAACGGGAATAAAAGTTATAGACCTTTTAGCTCCTTTTATGAAAGGTGGAAAGATAGGACTTTTTGGCGGAGCTGGTGTAGGTAAAACAGTTATAATAATGGAGTTGATAAACAATGTTGCCAGACAGCATCATGGATATTCTGTTTTTGGAGGTGTGGGGGAGAGAAGTCGTGAAGGAAATGACCTATGGCTTGAAATGCAGGAGTCAAAGCTTTCAGATGGCTCTTCGGTTTTATCTAAAACTGCTCTTGTTTATGGACAGATGAACGAACCACCTGGTGCAAGAGCGCGTGTTGGATTAACAGCGCTTACTCAGGCAGAGTATTTCAGAGATGTAAAAGGTCAGGATGTATTATTATTTTTAGACAATGTTTTCAGATATGTTTTAGCCAACTCTGAAGTTTCAGCTCTTCTTGGAAGGATGCCATCAGCAGTTGGTTATCAACCAACACTTACAACTGAAATCGGGTGGCTTGAAGAGAGAATAACCTCAACAACAAAAGGCTCCATAACCTCAATTCAGGCGGTTTATGTTCCAGCTGATGACTTAACTGACCCGGGGGTTGCAAACGTATTCAGCCATCTTGATGCAACAGTGGTTTTATCAAGGCAGATTGCCGAACTTGGAATATACCCGGCGGTTGACCCGCTTGACTCAACATCAAGGATACTTGACCCAAAGATTATAGGTGAGGAGCATTATAAAGTTGCCAGAGGTGTTCAAAAAATACTTCAAAGATACAAAGAACTTCAGGATATCATAGCAATACTTGGAATAGAGGAACTATCTGATGAAGATAAACTTATTGTTTACAGAGCAAGAAAGATTCAAAAGTTTTTATCCCAGCCATTTTTTGTGGCACAACAGTTTACAGGCAGGGAAGGAAAATATGTTTCGCTTCCTGAAACCATAAGAGGTTTTAAAGAGATACTTGAAGGTAAAGTTGATGATATATCAGAGCAGTTTTTCTATATGGTTGGTTCAATAGATGAGGTTAGAAAAAACGCTGGTAAACTATGAAAAAACTTCTTCTTACAATACTCACTCCTACGAAAACCATCTTAGAAAAGAAAGAGGTTGATTCAATAACACTCCCTGCTTATGATGGCGAGATGTGTGTTTTGCCGGGTCATATCCCATATATTGCGCAGTTAAAAGAGGGGATATTAAAATACAAAGATGACGACAAAGAAGAATTTCTTTCAATATTTTGGGGTTTTTTTGAGGTTTCAAAAAATAACGTTATTGTTCTTGCTGAGGATGCAAGCACATTAAAAGAAATAGATGAAGAGAAACTCAGGCAGGAGTATCAAAAAGCAAAAGATGCGCTTATCTCAAAAGACAAAAAATACGACTTAGACGAACTTGAAATTCAGATTAAAAAGATGGTTGTAAACCTCAAACTTGCCGCTCAAAAGAAAAAATATAGGAAATAACTTTTTTTATAGTATAATATCTATATGTTTAAAAAGCTTTTAAATTTTCAAAAGATAGCAGTCTTTTTGTTTTTTTATTTTTTCTTATTATCCTCTTTAAGTGCTCAGACCTGGACTATTAAAGTTTATTGTGCAGGAACAACTGGAAGTTGCGGAAGCGCTACAATAAGCCAGAACATAGGTACATATTCAACTCAAAGTAAGTGTGAGACTGCAAAAAGCGAAGCTTATTGCACTTTTATATACTGCCCTTCTGAATGCAATGGTTGTAGCATAACATCACAGTCATTTATGTGTGTGCATGGTTCAGGTGAATCACAGCCTCATATATGGTTTGAAAATCCTGGTGGAGGTTTTTATAATTCTCCATATACTAAAACAATGATGGATGAACTTGGAAGAACCGCGGCGGGGCTTAATAATTTTGCAAAAAATTCAAATATAGGAAAAGAAACTGGAACTTCATCTTTTTCAAAACATTATAGCACTGAATTTGAAGATTGGGTTAGAGAAAATCATGAAAGGAATAAAATTTATCACAATATTGACAACGAGCCGCCAACTGACAGAAGCCGTATGGTTCAATTTGAATATAGACAGGAGTCTTTAAATTATAGGTGCGATCAGGATTTTGATAAATGCTCAAATGCCTTCAGACAACAGGAAAGATTTACTGAAAGAGCCGAAAAAGAATATCTTGCCCGGGAGGTTGTAACTTCCGGCGCTCAAACGATGGTTGATGCTCTGGGAGATATCATCCCATCTGCTTCTGATATCGGCTCTAAGGTTGGTGAGGATATATTAGGTGATGAGAAATCAAAAAAAATCGCAGAAGGAACTGAAAAAGGAAAGGAAGCTTATGATTGGGGTAAACAATGGAAAGAATGCTTTGATTCGTGGAAGAAAAAATCCGACTCCATAGACTCGTTTTCAAAAAATGCTGGCGAGGCTATAAATAAAAATAATTCCGAGTTGAATAAATGCCTTGATGTTGCAAACAGTCTACTTGAAAAAGGCGAAGAAATTTTTAGCGATATGAACTATCTTGGCAAGAAGGTTTATGATACAGGTAAAAGAGTTATTCAAAACTATAACGAACGTGTATTAAATCGCGCTATGGAGATGATAAATAGCGCAAATGGATGTATGAGGACTGAATGCAGATAATTTTATTTCTTTTTGTGTTTCTAAACAGTTATATTTATAGCGAAAATCCAAAAAACTATGATATTGATATTTCAAATCAATCTCAATCAAAGCCGCTTCCCAAAGGATCATATCTTATCCCTTTTTCCAAAGAATTAGATTTATTATGGGTTTTTGATAAACTCCCATCTGAGAATTGTTCTATTATAGTAGATCCAAAAGAGTTCCCATGGGTTTTATGCGATAACAGATTTTTGACCGCTCCATATTACAGCAGGATTTTCATTTCAGAAAAGCCGATTAATTATATGGTGTGGCTTGATAACGGATCTATCTTTGCTGTTTCAAGGGATGAACTTGCTGTGGTGGATATCAAAAAGAAAAAGGATGACTTAAATAAGGAGATTGAAAACATAAAACTAAAGTTTCTGGGTATGGCAAAACTTGATGGGATGAGGATTTTTCCCGGCGAAAACAACTCACTTTACATACTTGGCAGAGATATTGAAAATGGTTTAAATAAACTATTTGTTTTAACATATAAAAATGGAAATCCTTCCTTTTCTTTTATAACAGCCACGAAAGAAAAAATAAACTCTATAACCGGAGACGGGGATATAGCTTTTGTTGTAATTGGGAAAAAAGTGATAAAACTTTACCGCCCGGATGGAAAAAAGGAATATGCTGCAAAAACTATTTTTGAAAATCCTGATTTACAGATAAATAACATCCACTACACATCTTCCGCCGGCATTTTTTATTCCTCGTCAAAAGGGATAGGATATATAGGCGATAATTACTGGCTTGAATTTTTTTCCGCTGAAAATCCAGAGTTTGTAATGAAAAATGATTCTATTTTTGTCAAACTTTCTAAAAATCAGGGAGTTATAAAAATAAATGGCATAACCGCTTTCAAAAAGAAAGACGCCGTAATAAAGATCAAACAGCAGGATGTAAAAAAATGAATTTTAAAAAAACGATAATGATTCCTTTATCTTTCCTATTTCTTATGCCGTCTATTTCCTTTTCCCAGAAATCCATTGAGCTGGATGCTGCAAGAAATTTCATAAAAAGCGGAAGTTATAAGAAATCGCTTGAACTTTATAACAAGATAGCAAAACGATCTCCAAACGCCTCGCTTATATCTGAATATGCTTATGTCCTTGCATTAAACGGTTTATTGGAACCATCACTCTCGCAGTTAGACCGGGCTATTATGATAGATGTAAGCGATAAAGACACAAGATATTTTATGTCCAAGATCTTTTCAGCTGTTTCATTAAATGACGTTGCCACTGAAATTATCCCACACTCATATACCCCATCCTGGTTAATCAACGAAGCAACATTAAATAAACTTTCACATGAAAGGCAACTTTCTGAATCTTTTATGGAGGCATTGGATATTGCCGAAGGTTTTATGAGACAATCAAGATATGCATCTGCAATAGATGCATTTGGCAGGATTATAAAAAAATGGCCAGATGAATATATGGGATACTCAGGATATGCTATAGCGCTTGAGAAGATAGGGGCATATAAAACTGCGTCAAAAGCTGTTGAGATGGCGGTTTTACTTATGAAGAAAAACGGCAAACCAATAAATATAATCAGAAAATTTTCAGAATATGGCGAAGAGCTTAAAAATAAACCGCCACTTGTTGAGAAAAAACTTAAGGATATAAATATGGCGCTTAAAGGGAAATATTTTGCTTTTGCCGGCGGGAATTTTACTCATACTGAAACGGATTCAGTTTTCAATATAAACACAAGACTTGGAAAATTTATAACAAATAATTTTGACCTATCCCTTAATTTAGGATTTACAACTGGATATGAGATTTCTGATTATAACGGTTTAAGCATTGGAGTATCAGGAAGATTAAATAAACCCATAACCCAATATTCTCCGATAAGACTTACCGCCGCGGCAAGGCTTGCGCTTGAACCTTCACCTGAGGATAACTTTTCATTTATTCTTTCACCGGGATTGAGTTATTTTACCCCTTCAGGATCAATAGATGTTTTTGTAGATTTTAACCTCACAGGCCCATATAAAGGGACACAGGTCCTTTCTATAGGATATACAACCTACTTTGGAGGGGGAAGATGAGACTGCTTGCGCTTATAGCTTCAATTTTTATCTTACCAATATCCCTTTTTTCAGGATCATATGATTCTGCACTTTCCGATTTCAAAAAAACTCTTGACTATAAAGAATTTTCTTCAGCTGAATTAAGGAACGAAATTCTCATCCTTCATGCAAGCTCATATGCGATTATAAATGAATCTGGCAAAAAAAACGATGCTATTAAAACAGCTGGATTTTTGTGGCTAAAAACTTTAAATTTAAACGGCATAGAATCTAAAAATACCTATATAATTGTTTTACTTAAAGATGGTGGGGAGTTATGGAATATAACATCATCATCAGTTGAATTAATGGAAAGATGGTCTGACAATAAACTCTTTTTTGATCCGGTTCAAACAAGATCTGGCAGGATTTTCGGCTTTTTAGGGGCTCAAACTACAATGGGTGGTGATGTAAAATCAAGTGGAATAAATGCAAGACTTGGTTCTACTTTATTTAAAGACAGGTTTGATTTTTCCATTTTCTTCAGCCATAACTCATATGACTCTGCAGGGATGAACAGCTATGGTGTTTCTTTAAGAGCGTTATTTCCGCTTACAAGAAAATATGGCGCAAATCTTGGGGTTCAACTTTCTAAAGTCTCTTACGAAGAAGGCGGTGAATCAACAAATGTAACAAGTATTTTAGGCGGAGTTAATTATTATCTTCCAGCTGGAAGTTTTGATATAACGCTTCTCATAGGAAATAACAGCACATATTCTCTAATAGCTGGATATACATTTTACCTAACAAAAAAATAGATTTTTCAGTAAATCTCAAAAATTTTGTATAATTTTATAGTTAGATTTGTTTTAAATCAGGGGTTGTGGTGTAGCCTGGTCTAACACGTCGCCCTGTCAAGGCGAAGATCGCGGGTTCAAATCCCGTCAACCCCGTGCTAATCTAAGCAAAGGCTGATAGCCTTTGCGTCGGGATTTGAAAGTCCGCAGCAAAACTTGTGCTATATAGTTTTGTGAGGAGCGGCCTGCGGAAAATTTTGCGGTGAGCAAAATTTATCTGTAGGCAAATCCCGTCAACCCCGTGCTTTTCTAAGCAACAGCGCTAAGCTGTTGCGCCGGGTGAGGACAGCCTTTAGAGCAAAACCTAAACGGTTTTGCGTGCTGTTCGCAAGGCCGGAGTTCGCCCTGGGCTATGAAGGCGAACGAGGCGGGGTCGCGCAAAGCCCACTAGGCTTATGCGTGACTTGAAAGTCCGCAGTAAAACTTGTGCTATATAGTTTTGCGAGGAGCGTGGCCTTGAGAAAAAAATTTCGGTGAGCAAAATTTATTTGCAGGAAAATCCCGTCAACCCCGTGCTAATCTAAGTAAAAATTGATTGCCCTTGGATTTTGGAGTGGGGATTAATTTTATTAAGCAGCGACTAAAGAAAAAAGTTAAGCAGTTGGTTTGAAGTTAAAATTATATATTAAGGGAGAAACTATATGATAAGAACAGTTTGTTTTACTGTTACTGGACTTCCTCCTAAAAAAGATTGTGCAAAGTCTCTGTGGAGTGAAGATCAGGAAAAGGTGGCAAAATTACGTCAGGCAGCTTATATTGGCATTGGCAAAAATTTTTTTAAGAAATGGGTTCGATTAGTAGTTATTATGTATGCAAAACCTGAAGATGGAGATCTTGACAATTTTATTGGGGGAATCTGTGATGCTTTGAAACCTGTTCCTCAAAATACTAACTTTAACAGAAATTATTGGTTGACCCTGCCTGCTGATATTGCCCCTTATCAGTCGATAGCATTTCAGGATGACAAAATTGTAAATGAAATAATTGCTAAACGGGAAATTGTTGAATCAGAAGAATATAATTGTTATAGAGTTGTCCTCATGGGCGAGTAAAAAATTATAAAATAAACCTGCAAGATTGAAATTTATAATACACTCTTATTTTAGTGCTTTTTTTTATATCTCATAACACGAATAAAAAATCTGTATGATTAGATTATTTTTGGATTTGCTAAATAGAGAATTAATGGAATATTTTATATACTATAATAGTGAAAGTTGCGTGAATAACTAAAATATTGTGCCGATTGAAAGATTATTTTACGGGGTGAAGATTGAACAAAACATTATGAAAAAACAAGAACTTAAAAAAGGTGAAATAATAATTTATAAAAGTCCAGATGGACCTGACATTCAAGTAAAACTTGAAAAGGATTCTATTTTGTTAGACGCACACCTTATTGCTAAACTTTTTGATGTGAATAGACCTGCAATAGTGAAGCATATCAACAACATTTATAAGACAGGCGAATTAGATAAAAATTCAACCTGTTCCATTTTGGAACAAGTTGCGGCTGATGGGAAAATTCGTAAAATGAACCTTTATAATTTGGATATGATTATTTCCGTTGGCTATCGCATAAATTCCAAACGTGCTACGCAATTTCGTATCTGGGCGACAAAAACATTAAAAGAGCATTTGGTAAAAGGTTATACCATAAACGAAAAACGGCTTTTAGAGGCACAAGACAGATTTAAAGAACTACAAGAAACAATCTCATTTTTTAAAGAAAAATCAAAACACAAACTACTTATAGGACAGGAACAGGAAATTTTAAGCCTGCTTGCTAACTATTCTAAAACACTTACCCTGCTTTAACAGTATGACAAAGAAAAATTAAAACTGCTTAAAAAAACACAGGGTAAATATGTCTTAAAGTATGAAGATGCCAGAAAAGTTATTGATCAAATAAAAAAAGAACTTATTGTAAAAAAAGAAGCCGGCGATTTGTTCGGGCAGGAAAATGGCGATAAATTCAAAGCCCTGTTAGGCAGTATCTATCAAACTTTTGGAGGAAAAGCATTATATCCTTCGCTCGAAGAAAAAGCCGCACATCTTTTATATTTTGTTATTAAAGACTATCCTTTTGTAGATGGCAATAAGCGAATTGCCTCTTTTTTATTTGTATATTTTTTAGATAAAAACAATTATCTTATCTTTATCGTTCTACAGGCGAGAAGAAAATTAATGATAATGCTCTGACCACCTTATCACTTTTAATCGCCATAAGTGACCAGAAAGAAAAAGATAAATTAATTAAGATTATAACTAATTTGTTGGTAATATGAATTGCAAAATATCAGAAACATATTGGATAGATTTTTAAGGCTGTGGAGCCGTAGAATAATGTTTGTAAATCTATTTAAAAGTGTGTAATAAAAAATAGATATATCTCCAATAACAGACTGACCGGGGCGGTCAGTCCGCTTTTTTAAGACGACCAGAGATAATCTCAGGCGAGAAGCCTTCTATAATCATATTCTCAACTTCTGATCTCAAGGCATGGGCTTTAAGCCTTTTCTTCTTGTGGCTTTCCTTAAGCCTCTTTTTTGCTTTTTCTTGCGCTTTGTGCTGTAAGTAATGCCCTTTATGCCAACTATCCTTCTCAAGCTTATGTGATAATGTGCTGGGGCTGCGATTTTGGAATTTTCGCTATTTCCCTGAATTTTAAACCTCGCATTTGTAGAACTAACAGTTTGTTGCGCTCATAATTTGTTTAAGTGTTTGTATTTCAAATCTAGCTCTTATTATACGGCAGATATGTTCTTTTGTTGCGCGAGCGTTTTGAACCTATGATTTGATTTGATATATTTTTTATATTTGCTTATTTTGGTAAAATTATTAAGTAAATATGGATAACAATTTACTATTTGCTTTTTCTATGACTTTATTTGCTGGTTTGTCCACTGGAATAGGAAGTTTTATAGGACTTTTATCTAAAAAATTTAATCCAAAATTTTTGACTATTTCGCTTAGCTTCTCGGCAGGTGTTATGATATATGTTTCAATGATAGAAATTTTTCCAAAAGCCAGAAATTCACTTTCAGCTTCTCTTGGAGACAAAGCAGGATATATATGGACTACAATATCTTTTTTTGCAGGCATATTTATAATAGCTTTGATAGACAGGATGATCCCATCATATGAAAATCCGCATGAGCTTAATGTTGATAATAAAATAAAAAAATCATCAGAAGATGATAAAGCAAAACTAATGAAAATGGGGTTATTTTCAGCTCTGGCAATTGCAATACACAATTTTCCCGAAGGTCTTGCCACCTTTATGAGCAGTCTTACAAATCCTGTTTTAGGAACCAGTATAGCAATAGCTATAGCAATACATAATATTCCCGAGGGGCTTGCTATTTCAGCACCTATATTTTATGCGACAAAAAACAAGAAAAAAGCTTTTATCCTGTCTTTTCTCTCAGGGTTAGCTGAACCGATAGGAGCAATTATTGGATACTTTATCCTGAAATCTATTTTCACAGATACGATATTTGGATCTGTTTTTGCTATGGTGGCAGGGATAATGGTTTATGTTTCTCTTGATGAACTTCTCCCTACAGCAGAGGAATATGGCAAGCATCATCTGGCTATAGCCGGATTGATAAGTGGAATGATAATTATGGCATCAAGCCTTGTTTTATTGTATAAATAGATCCTTTGTTGTAATTCATTTTAAAAGAACAAAAGTAAGCATATAAAATAAAAAAACTTAAAGCTTTTGAGTCTTTTTTAAGATGATTTCCATATAGGACAAATAACAGGCAAAACTTATAATGGCAAGCACAGCTACTTTCTCTGTCTTGATGGTTTAAGCTCTATCAATAGTAATGACGCTTAAGAATATTAGTTATTCACGATTTTGACTATGTTTCTTGTAGTGTTAGAATTGCAGAAAAACTTATAATTTACTCAAATCAACTTAACTTCTTTTCGGTCTTTTGTATTCCTTTTCGACATCTAGCGGATTGGCATAAGGAGC
Organism: Elusimicrobiota bacterium; assembly: GCA_036574205.1. Lineage (GTDB taxonomy): Bacteria > Elusimicrobiota > Elusimicrobia > Elusimicrobiales > UBA9959 > JAAYVG01. The sequence continues at coordinate 26,088 of JAINCQ010000034.1, forward strand.
TGTCCAGCTTCTGGAAAAAATATCCAAAATAATATTGCCTGCCGCTTTGCCTTTTAATATAATTGCCGCTCCCCGCGATTTGTAAAAATAATCATATCCCCAATTCGAAGTGCTTATCATGGCTTTGTCGTCGTCAATAAGAATATATTTGCAGTGTTGTACGCGGGAAAATGGGATAAATCCGCGGCTGTGAGGGGGAATGGAAGAAATTTTTATGCTGATATTTTTTTCTTTCGACAATTTTTTTATTTCCTTGTCGTATTTTCCACCCATACTCCAGTCTGCAAGAATCAATTCTATGGAAACGCCTTTTTTTGCGGCGCTTATCAAAGCCTGAGTCAATTCCTTCCATTTTTTCGGCTGAGGGGCGAAGGTCATAACCTGGGCTTTGATCGATTTTTTTGCGCTTTTTATCAGACTAATAAGTTCATCAATTTCGGCTTTAAAACCTTCTGGCAGCAAGCTCTTGGGGCTGAATGCCGGGTAATATTCTATTTCGCTGCCGTTTAGCATCGCTTTTTCCAGTTTCTTGAAATTCAGCTTTGCATTTTTATAAATGGATTCTGTAACACTTTTCCCAGCCAAAGCCCAATCGATTTCAAATATTTTGCCAAAAGCAGCAGCCGCTTTTTCGCTTTTTATCCTCACCCCCAGTTCATGAATCTGAGACAGCGATCGCCAGTCAAAATTCTGGCTTCCAATAAAAACCTCTCTGCCATCAACTATAAAAAATTTTGAATGCTGGACTCCTCCTTTCTTTTTGCCGAAATCTATTATGGCTATTTCGATATTTTCTCCTTTTAGAGTTTCTATGCTTTTTTCCGAAGAGGAAAACATGGCTTTCTCGAAAATGAAACGCATTTTTACCCCGGAGGCGGCTTTTTCCTTTATTAGATTTACCACCTGCTCAAGGGGTTCTCCGCTTTCATTGGTTATATAGAATTCCTCAAAATCTATGTTTTTCTGCGCTGACTTTATCATTTCAAGCCATACCTCAAGAGTGCGTAAGGTCATCGAAGAACCATATACTGTTTCTTCAGGTACGCTTTCCACTATCGTAATTTCGGTTTTATACTCCGCTGAAAGAAAGAAGGGAAATAAAAAAAGGATAAGAAATAATTTTAATGTTTTCATATAAGAAATTATACAATTATTTGCCAAAAAAATATAGAAAATAAATTATTCTTTATTTTGCAAAATATCAGAAAGCTGTTGGACAGATTTTTAAGGCTGTGGAGCCGTAGAATAATATTTGTAAATCTATTTAAAAGTGTGTAATAAAAAATAGCAGACTGAGCTGGGCGGTCAGTTCGGTTTTCTAGAATTGTTCGCATATATTTCATAGTTTTTCTGCTATAGGATATAATAATTTAACTCCACTCTCAAAGACGGTCGTCTTTTAAAATGGAGTTGATAAAAATCAATCTAACGTATATTTAATTTTACTTCAAATTAAGATATTCTATTTTAAAGATTAAGTTTGTAATTCAACACTCCTTTAGTTGGAGATTATATAAATTTCGGTTACATTTTAAATGAGTTGACATTGAATTTCATCATTGCCTTTTAGATGAGTTGATTTGCTTGATATAAAAATTTTTTAGAAAATTAATAGAATATAGTAGATTTGTAAACTATTTGATATATGAAGTATTATTTTGAAGATTTTTAAGGAGATTTTATGAAAATAGGGCTTTTTCAATATGATATAAAGTGGGAAGATAAAAATTTAAATAAGGAGAAGATTTTAAATATAATTGAATCATCTCCTTATAAAAATAATATAGACTGGCTCATTTTCTCTGAGATGACGCTTTCCGGTTTTACTATGAACAGGGAGATTGCAACGCTCTCTGATTCAGATAAGAGTTTCTTTTCAGATATTTCAAGGAAATATAATATGTATGTTTCATTTGGCGGGGTTGAAGAGGGGTGTAATAAATTGATAACTTTAAATAGAAAAGGTGAGAGAATAAGCGAGTATTCAAAAATTCATCTTTATGCATATGGTAAAGAAGACAGGTATTATAAAAAGGGAGAAAAAAGGGAAATATTTGAGATTGATGGATTAAAGGTAATGCCTGCAATATGTTTTGATTTGAGATTCCCTTATCTTTTCTGGAATGTTGCAGAAAAAGTTGATGTGTATGTTGTGATAGCTGCCTGGCCTATGAAAAGATCTGAGCACTGGAAGACGCTTTTAAAGGCAAGGGCAATTGAAAATCAGGCGTATTGTTTTGGGGTTAATAGAATTGGTTTTGAAAATAAAATAGAATACAGCGGGAATTCAATGGGATTTGACCCAATGGGAAATGTTTTGATAGATGCAAAAAATGCTGAGGGGATATTTGTAAATGAAGAGGATATAAGGAAAGAGGTTGTTGTTGAAGTGAGGGAAAAATTTCCTTTTTTGAAGGAAAGATTGAAATTTAGTTTTTAAAAAGGGTTGTTTGTTTCTATAAATAATGTTTTAATTTTAAATTTCTTTGATATTATTTTCGAAAGTTCTTTTATGCCAAAAACCTCAGTTCTGTAATGTCCTGCTGAAACAAAGTTTGATCTGTATTCCCTTGCAAGTTCATAAGCCTTCTCATCCCCTTCGCCAGTTATAAATATATCTGCTCCTTTTATAACTGCCTCTTCAAAAAAGTTAGTGCCACCACCTGAAACGACAGCTATTTTTTCTATAAGTTTTTTACCATAGTTTATGAATATGGCATTTTTATTTATTTCTTTTTTTATTTTATTTGCTATTTCTTCTAATGAGATTTTTTTGGGAAGTTTTCCTATGAAGCCTATTTTAATTCCGTTATAGTCCCCAAAATTTTCAAAGTGTTTTATGTTAAAAATTTTCAATATGGATATGTTATTGCCTATTTTTGGATGGATGTCAAGTGGAAGATGATATGCAGCAAGGTTTATCTCATTTTTAATCAATGGCTCTACTCTTTTTTTAAAAATTCCACAGATTCGTATTGGTTTATTCCACAAGATACCATGATGTAAAATTATCATCTCCGCTTTTTCTTGAATTGCTTTTTCAACCAATTTGCTGGAATATGAGACACCAAATAGAATTTTTTTTATCTCATCCTTTCCTTCCACCTGAAGACCGTTTTGTGAAGAATCTTTTATTTCATTTGCTTTAAGATAATTATTTAAAAAAGTTATTAGTTTATCTCTTTTCATTAATCTCTCTTAAAATGAGGAATTTTTTCCGGCAGTTCCATTGATAGTTCTACATATCCAGCAAATCCATTTTTGTCTTCCCATGGAAATTGATATATAAGTTTTTTAACCCCATTTTTTTCTATGGTGTAAGTGTTGATGTATTTTTTTTCAAACATATTATTTATTTTTTTTAATTGATTTTTCTTTATGGCAATCTCTCAGGTTTTTGCCTATAAAATTGCCAAATCTTTTGAATACTTCTTTAGCTTTTTCATTTGCTTTTATGATTTTCCCATTTTTATCTGTTACAGTAATTGCTATTGGAGCTTTTTTTATCCAGTTCATAATTTTTTTATCCTTGGACCTTTAAGGGTATCTTCAATTATATACCCTTTTTGTTTTAAGATTTCTCTTATCCCATCCGCTTTTTTAAAATCTTTCGTTTTTTTAAACTCATCCCTTTTTTTTGCAAGTTCAAGTATATCTCCCGGTATAATTATCTCATCTTTCTTCAATAAGTCAAGTGAAAGAACCTCATCAAATTTTTTAATAAGGGAAAGTTTTTCAATGTTTTTTAATTTTTTGTCTCTTATAACTTCCCATACCACAGCTAATGTTCTGGGAATATTTAAATCATTTGAAATTGCTTCAACAAAATCAATATAGTAATTTGATTTTTTATCGCAATCTGCTATATCATTTTGGTTGGCGCCTTCCATTAATTCTGCTATGGAATTTTTTAGATGGTTATAACCATTTTTTGCGCTTTCAAGAGCCTCAAAAGAAAATTCAAGTTGTTTTCTATAATGAGCCTGAGAACAAAAATATCTATAATGAAGTGGGGAAAAACCTCTGTCTTTTAGTGATTTAAGTGTTATAAAATTGCCGGTGGATTTTGACATCTTTTCATTTTGAGAAAGTACTAAAAATTCAGCGTGCGCCCAGTAGTTGACAAATGGTTTTCCAGTGGCTCCTTCAGATTGAGCTATTTCATTTGTATGATGAACTTGTATGTGGTCAATTCCGCCACAATGTATATCAAGGGTTTCGCCTAAATATTTCATGCTCATTGCTGAGCACTCTATATGCCAGCCCGGAAAACCAACTCCCCATGGTGAGTCCCATTCCATCTGTCTTTTTTTATCCTTTGGTGAAAACTTCCATAAAGCAAAATCAGTGGGATTTTTTTTCTCTTTATTAAATTCTATCCTTGCGCCTTCCTTTATTCCTTTGATATGAGATTCACCCATTAGTTTGTGATAATCTTTAAATTTTGATGTGTCGTAGTAAATACCATCTGATGTTTTGTAGGTATAGCCCTTTTCTTCAAGTTTTTTTATTAAATCTATCATCTCTTTTATATGGTCTGTAGCTTTGGGAAGAATCTTTGGGATATCACAGTTTAATTCTTTCATATTTTCAATAAAAGCATTTGTATAAAAACTGGCTATATCCCAGGCGTTTTTGCCTTCCCTTTGGGCTCCTATTTCTATTTTGTCTTCTCCCTCATCGGCATCGCTTGTAAGATGTCCAACATCGGTTATATTCATAACCCTTATAACCTTATATCCTAAAAACTTAAATGTTTTTTCAAGGAAATCTTCAAATATAAAGGTTCTTAAATTTCCTATGTGAACATAGTTATAAACTGTTGGCCCGCAGGTGTATATTTTAACAACACCATTTTCTAATGTTTTTATTTCTTCTATTTTTCTGGAAAGAGTGTTATATATTTTCATTTTATCTCCAATTTTATTTTTTCATATTCAAAATCTAATTTTTTAAAGAACTCGTTGCACACTTCTTCTACTTTTGATGCAGAAATATTATTATCTGATATGCAATCAACTTTAATTTCTGAAAATGGGTAAATAGCGCCTTCAGGTTTTATTGAATATGTAAAGTTCAAATTATATTTTTCTAATGTTTTTTGATATGATGCTTCTATTTTTGATTTGAATTTTTCTTCAAATTCATAATCCTGAACTTTTTTTAATTTATATAAACGAGAGATAATTGATAGTGATTGTTTGTTATCAACGGGGTTATGAATATACAGTTTTTTATCCATTGTTTTACATGAATATAAAAACGTTATTAAGAAAATTATTTGTATATTTTTACTGTGCTTACAGAATAGCATATTATTCCTTCGCCTTTTCCTATATCTCCAAGTCCTTCCATAGTTTTGGCTTTTATATTTACATCAGTTTGGCTGATTTTAAATATTTTTGATATTGATTTTTTCATTTGCTCATAATATGGTTTTAGTTTTGGTTCTTCAGCTACTATTGTAACATCAATTTGATTTATTTCTGCATTTTTAGATTCAAGAATATTAAGTATTTTCTCAGCTATTGCAACGCTTGATATCCCCATTATTGTAAGATCTGTGGGAGGGAAATATATTCCTATCTCACCTTCTCCTATAGCGCCAAGCAGGCTATCGCATATAGAGTGAATAACCACATCGCCGTCAGAATGTCCAAGCATTCCCTTTTTATTCTTGATTTCAATGCCAGCTATTATCAATTTTCTTCCTTCTACAAGTCTGTGGACATCAAATCCAAATCCTACTCTTATCTCAGGTGTTTTGTTTCCGTTGTTATTCATTAATCTCCTCCGTTATTACAAGTGTTTTTGCGGTTTAAATGGGATATGAAATATTATCTTTGCTATTTCAAGATCTATGGGGGTTGTAATTTTTATATTATTTTCTTCTCCCAAAGCTCCAAATACCGGTATTGAAAGTTTTTCGGCTATCTGGGAATCGTCTGTCGCGTTTTTGTTTTTTTGCGCGGCAATAATTATTTTTTTAAAAACTGAGAATTTATAACATTGAGGGGTCTGAACCGCAAAATGCGAGTTTCTGTCTATTGTTTTTATTACTTTGCCTGTTTTTATATCAATTTTTTTTACTGTGTCTTTTAAAGGAATAAATGGAATAACACAATTATGTTTTAAGGCTAATTTTGAAAACCTGTTTATCATATCAATTGAAATAAAAGGCCTTGCGCCATCGTGAACCATTACCGCATCACAGTTTTTATCCAGAAATTTTGAAGCGTTTATAAGCGATTCTATTCTTGTTTCTCCGCCTTTGACGATAACCAGATTTTTATCACCGGAAAATTTTATCTTTCTTTTAAGATTTCTTTTAGATAGCACAAGAATTATTTTCGTTACTTTTTCCGCATGAGCAAATTTGTCAATTACTATTTCTATCAGATTCCTGCCGTTTATTTTGAAAAATATTTTATCTTTCTTTGCTCTCTTTGATTGACCGGCTGCCAGAATTATGACGTTTATATTGGGATTACCTTTCATTAATCTTTATTTTTGAAAAAATTATTCTTCCGTTTGGATTTTGCAAAATGGATTGAACCCTTACATCTACTTTTCTCCCTATATATTGATGGCCATCTTCTACAACAACCATAGTTCCGTCATCAAGATACCCGACCCCTTGATTTCTTTCTTTCCCTTCTTTCATAATAAAGATATTCATTTCCTCGCCAGGTAATATTATCGGTTTTAGCGCAAGGGAAAGATCATTTATATTAAGAACAGGGACATTTTCAATTGTCCCATTTTTTGTCATTGAAAATTCGGTTGTAATTATTGATGCTTTCATATCTTTTGCAAGTTTTACTATCTTTTGATCTATATTTTCTTCTTCATAATTTTGTGAAAGTATTTTAAATGGAAGGATTTCGTTTTCTCCGAGTCTTGCTATAACATCAAGTCCGCGGCGACCTTTTGCCTTTTCTATCTGGTTTTCAGAGTTTGATAATTTTTGAAGGTGCTCCATCACAAACTTTGGAACGATAAGTGTTCCGCTTAAAAACCTTGACTTTATTATGTCTATTATTCTTCCATCTATAATAGATGATTCATCAAGAATTTTTATATCTTTTTTAATAGTTTTAAATATGCATTTTTCAAAACCTAATGCCTTTGCTGATTCTGAAGCAAGAAATATCATTGTTGATGCAATAATGGAAAATATCAACCCACCTGATCCATAAGTTTTATAGGTATATACTTCAACACCAAAAAAAATTAATCCAAACAGTACAAATAATATTTTCATAAAATGCCTCTTAATGATATTTTACAAAATTTGATAGAACTCAGTTAATCTTAAGGATCAAATATTTAATTATTTTCTTCTAACTTGCTATTTTCTTTTTTAAAAAATCCACAATTTTAATATGGGGCTTGACTTTATCAAAAAAACCTGTTAAAAATATAATTGGGTTGCCCCAAAGAATACAGTGTTATTTGGCGGGGATGGAGTACTATGAGAGATAGAAGGAAAAAAGTTTTTTTTATGTCATTGCTTGCTTTCCTTGTAACTGCAAGCGGGGTTTATGTCTTTTTTATATTTGACGCTGTAAACGATTTAAAGTCAAGACCATATTTTGCCACACAATATTCTGGAGCTAAAAGGGTCATAATACCCGTTCTTAAGTATTTGGGAGTTGTAGACACCGAGGCTGTTTCAGATCCTAAAAAAATTTCAGAGGAAGATATAGAAAAAGCCTCTGAGATGATTAGAAATAATTCAGTTTCAACTCAGGATATGAACGAATTTCAAAATGTTAAAAACGATTCTTCTTCATCTGGCGTGTATTCATATTCTGCTTATGGAAAGGGATCTAAAGCCAGTTCAAAATTGTCATCTCAGCTTTCGGGAGATTCTACGCTAGGTTCAAGCGCTTCGAATACAAGCGCTTTAAAAGTTGGCGAGGGGTTTAGTTCAAAAACAGGGGCTAATAATATTGAGATACAAAAAAATACAAACTTTCAGAAAAACAAAACAGATGTAGCTAATAATCTTGTCTCCAGACTTAATGCCACAAAAACATTAATGGCAAGCGCATTAAATGCTAAATCTGCGGATGCCTCAAGAATGGATTGGGAAAAAGGTTTTTCTGGATCTATTAAGCCCGAAAATAAAATGCTTTATAAAAATAACTCTATTGAATTGGATAAGATGAAGGCTGGAGTAATGGATTTAAAAATGGCTGATGAAAAAGGACTTAAGGCTCCAGATGTTGGAAAGCCTCAAATAGATAGCGAATCAGTATCAGCTGATAAAACAAAGGAATTAATGAAGTCGCTTACAGAAAATATAGCGCAGTCAATGATAAGCTCGTTGGGAAGTGGCCTTGGCGCAGGGATGGGAGGAGGTGGAGGAAGCGGGGAGATGGATGGTGTTGGGGGAGATATTAGAGGAGGGGATATTCCTTCTCAAATCAAAAATGAGGTTGATAAGTGGAAGTTTAATCCTCAGGAAAATGTTCAGACAACCTTTTTCCCTTGTGGAATGATTGATTGTGATAAAATGGGTGTTTCAGGCGGTGGACTGTATAAAGCATATTTTCCAGATGGATTTGTGCTTTCTTTAAGTCCCAGTGGCCAACCACTTAATTATTATTATTGTGTTTCTCCAAATAATGAAGCAGCTTTTTTGCAAAATTATCAAACATATGTCCTCGGTAATTAATTCAGAGCTAAAATATTTTTTTGTTTCTGATTTAATCTTGTTTTGATCCAAAAAGTTTTCATGAATTTCTATAAGGGGGGGTTGACAAGTCAAATATTTTCTGCTATAACATAAATAACTTCTACCCAAACTATGTGTTTTGGGTGAAGGAGTTGGATATTTTTAGGCGGAAAGATGAATATTATAAGCGTACAAAACAAAAAAAAGAAAACACAATATATAATAGCGTCTATAATAGCCATATCAGTTCTTTTTATTTGGGTAAGCATTCCACTTTTAAATAAATCAAGCTGGGATACAAGCGTTTCAAATCCTTATGGGATGGCAAAAAAATCAGGTGATTTATCTCTTGCTGATTCTGCCGGGGTAGACGCGCCAGGGCAGCCTTTAGATGGTTCTATGATAGATAATCCAGCCACAACTCTTGATCTTGAAGCCTCTTCGCTTTTTAAAATGCCAGACAGCGATATAAATTATGAAGAAGATTCATCCCAAAAGACTACTGCTTCTATAGATTCAAATGTTTCGGCACCGGGGGTCTCTGCCCCTTCGGTTGGAGGGTTTAACGGAAAAGCCAAGCTCAATAAACTTCCGTCTTTATCAGGAGGAAATTCTGGATCGCTGACTCTGGGTCAAACCCATAATAAGTTTTTTGGACAGGAAACGGCAAAGGCAAATTTAGTGCCTTTAAATGACTCAACAGATATTAAATCATCAAAGAAAAATTTTGCTTTGGAAGCTTTGAAAAAGGCAGAGCAAAACAGTGTTATGGCTGCAAAAACTGAAAATGCTGATGCTGCTAAATCGGCGGCGTCAAGCGCTTTTGAGAAAACCCAGAAGTTTGATGAATTGTTTTTGAATAGCAAAGATGAAAAAGAATATCATTCAAGCGGGCTTGAATTTGCAGAGGCTGAAAGCGATTTGAAAAAAAACGATCCAAGCGTAAGCAAGAAGAAAATATCGCTTCCTCAACCTTCAAAAGACGAGGATGAGAGCAAAAAGATGGAAGAACAGATGAAACAGATGCTTTTGCAAATGATAATTCAGGCAACACTGGGACAGGTCTTTGGGGCTATGGGACAGATGATGGCTATGCAGATCTGTCCTGAATGTTATAAAAAGAAAACTAATTAGTTTTTAGGAGGGTATATGAACGCATATGAACCCCACAGAAAAGATGAGAAAAAAGGCTTTTTGCCATTTTTCTCAAAGGTATTTCAGTCATCTTCGAAAACCGTTGGTGGCCTTGGCAGCGCCGCATCAAAAGCTGCCATTGGTGGAGCAAAAGGTGGTTTTTTTGCTTCACTTTTTGCAACAAAGGCCGGAATTGTTGGACTTATGTTAGGAGCAGCTACTATAGCTGCTGGAATTGGAGTTATATATAATTACATAAGTCCATCCTCAGGTAAAATTTACACTCCTAACCTTTTTTCAAATGCTTATTATGAGGAAGCACAGAGGCAGGCTAACGCAGAAAGAGCAAACTATGCTGCCAATCCTTCTCAAGGTGTTTCCTCGCTTGATGTTTTTAGAGAGGGGGCTCAAAAAGAATTTGCTGATCAAGAAAAAACTGATCAAACAAAAGAGTCTTCTGAAAATGCTTCTGCTACCGCTCCGGAGGTAAATGCTGGCGATGTTTCTGCCTCTGGTGAGGTCGGACATGCTGGTTGGAAACTTCAAGCAAATCTGGGTTTTGATTCTAAATCTGCTGGTGGATCTGGAACATCTGGCGCAAAACTTCAAACATCCGGCGGATTATGGGGCGGGATTGGAAAGCAATTTTCTCCTATTTCAAGAAATGTCAACACAGCAAATTCTGGTGCTTCATCCAAGATGAATAAAGGGTTGACTGCAAGGGTTATAGCTTCTCCAAAGTATACAGTTCCAAATATAAACAAGAAAGGGGCTTTTGGTCAGGCTAAATATGCCGCTAATGTTGGCAAACAATCGGCTTACAACGTATCAGATGCCGGAGCAAGAACAACTGCAGAACAGGCTTTTAGTGGAGAAACCGCTGGCTCTGGAGATATAGCTACACCTATAGGGGGAAGCGGTATTGGGGGGGCAGGTTTATCTCAAGGGAATAAATTAAAAGCAAATGATCCAGCATTAAGTATGAATGAATATACTCCACCTACTCCCAATAAATCTGATGATACTCCCTGGAAGAAACTTACAGATTACGCTTTATACGGGATGCTTGCTTCAGCAGCATTTATATTTATAGCGTCTTTATTGGCAAATAAAGCAAAAGCATTATTAGCAAGCCCGGTGACTGCTCCCGGAGCTATTTCATTATTTAACGCTGCTAAAGTATTTTGTTATCTTGCTATGGCCGCTGCTGCTGTTGTTATAGGAATAGGAGTTATGCTTGCGACAAAATACGGGCAGAAATGGATGGGTATTATGTATGGGCTGGTTGGTGGCACTCTTATTTTTCAGGCATATAAAGCCCTTAGCGGTATAAACGAGGGGCTTGATAAAGCGCAACAAGCTGGACAGTTTTATGATAATGCGTTTTCTAAGATGAGCGAATCTCAGCAGGCTGCATTTAAGGCTTTGCCAGCAGATCAACAATGGCAACAGGTTTCAGCTTATAACGCAAATCCTAATGATTATATGTCGACCCTTAATTTGCAATCTGCTACTCCTTCAACTCCATCTAACAATATGATAGGAGATTTTCCTGATCCAGGTGACAGTCCTACTAAATTTGCATAAAGAGATTGTAGGGGTTATTAAGTGAATTAGGAGGGTTTATGAAAGAAGAAAACCTCAAAAGAAAAGAGGATAAAAAGAAAGGATTTTTGGCCTGGCTTAGAGAAAAGTTAGGTTTTAGCCCTAGAGGAGGGATGGGGAATCTTTCTCAAGGGCCAAGAGACATAAACCTTGCTGGTTTAAGAGGAGCTGGCTCAGCGGCAAGATTTGGAGCAGGAGTTGGAAGATTTGGAGCTGGAGGTGCTTTTTCGTTCCTTGGAGGTAAGGCTGGAATAATTACAGCGGCACTTATCGCTCTTGCTGTTGGGACAACATTATATTACAAAAATAATTCTATGGGTGACGCGAATATGTCCGCTTCTATGGGTGATTCCTCTAAGATAGCATCTTATGTCCCTAAGATTTTAAGGGAACAGTCAAATGCTTCTACTTTAGGAATGTTTGACAAAAGTGGTATAAAAGATGAAGATGATATTGCTAATAAAGAAGAAGTAAAAGATGAGTCTACTAAAGCCGATGAAAGTGAACAAGTGAAGGAGAATCTTAATCCTGATCTTGGATTTGATAACAAACCAAATCTTCAATTTGGTGACAAACCAAGGCTCCAAACAGATATGCAGTTTGGTCTTTCAAGTAGCATTGGAGGAGATGGAAATAATAAATTTAGCGCTTTGGGGGGGTTTGGGAATCATATGGGAAAATTTGGACCATCGGTTAAAGGTGATTTTTCAAAAAATGATCTTCTTAAGAATCTTAAAAAAAGCGCAAATTCTGGCAAATTGAGCGCTATGAAAAGCCAGAAACGACCGATAATTGCTCAGGGAACTAAATTCCAATCTGCTAAGGGAGGAAAAAGAGCTTTTGATCAGGCAAAGGCTATAAAAAGTATGCAAATGCAACCCAATTATGGTAAAGCTGATACTGCAAGAGCTACGATGGATAAAGCATGGGAAGGAGGAACTGGAAGTGGGGATGTTGGGGCACCTAGTGGAGGAACTGGAATATCTGATGGAGGAAGCGGACTTGTTCAAACCCCTTCTACTCTTGATAATATAGGAGATACTACTGCTGGTGGGGTCCCCGATAACAATGTCCCGTCGACTCCTAATTATAAATTTGATACTCCATGGGCTTCGCTTATTCAAAAAGCTATGATGATGCTTATGATTTCGGCTTTGCTTGCCGGAATAGCTTCTATGGTAGCAAAGATAAAACCATGGGGAATGATTGTTGCTGTTGGTCTTGCGTTAGCGGCTGCCGCTTTGGCTGTAATGGTTATAATGATAGGGATGAAATTGATGAAAGAATTTGGACAGCAGAAGCTTGGCATGTTATATGTTATCGGTGGTGGACTTGCTATTGCGGCGGCTGTTGCTTCAATTGCAGGAGTATGGGTTTCATGGGCAGCATTATTAGCTAAAATTTTAGCAGCGGGCGCTGGAATAATTGGAATGCTTGCTTCAATGGCTGCCGGGCCTGCCGCCCAGGATTATGCTAATAAACAGATGGAGGAACAACAGTCACAAACCTCAAAGACAAATACTTCATCTTCATATCAAAGATTTATAGGTTAGAAAGAAATGATATGAGGATGAGGAGGTTTTATGGCTAATAAATTTATTGAAAAGCATAAAAGAAAGTCTGTTCTTGGCTTGCTTCTGTTGTTATGGAGGGGAAGGGCTAAGTATATAGTTTTGCTTGTTATGGTTATACTCTTTTCTATCCCTTTTGTTGCTACTTCGGATATGCTTGAAAGGTTTGTGGGGCTTGCCCCTATTAGATATCTTGTTAAACTAATGGGATTAGAAAGCGTTATGGCTTCTATCAATCCAAAATACTCCAGTGATATATTAAAAGCCGCTTTTGACAGGTTGAAACAGGAATATGATGCCAGTAATTTGTGGAACAAGGTAACTGGAGGATATGAGGAAAGAAGCGGTAGAGGAACATTGGATATGGTTCGTGTTGGAGATGGGTTTTACGATGGGATAAAGAGGGGAAAAGGGAGTAAAGTTGATGGTAACGATATTGATGGAGTTGTAGATAAATATGATGTTGAAAAAGGTTATGGCGCTGATGGAATTGACTTTAATCACTTATTAACAGATCTTCCAGCTGACTTCCAGACAAAGGCAAGCGCTGATGGAATTGACTTCAATCACTTATCAGGAAGACTTCAAAGTAGTCTGTTAGGGATAAGCGGATTTACAGGAGGTGGTGGTGCTTCTAATCAGGGATCTAACTATGGTCCTTATATAGCTAAAAATACTTTTGGCGGAAAAGGTTCTTTAGGTTATGCCGGGAAAGGAAATATGTCTGTGTCATCCCTTGATTCTATAAAAAGTAATATCCCAAATGTTAAGGATCCGACAAGCGGGAAAGGTAAGATAAAAATAAAAAAAATGGGAAATCTTACTGCATTTGGATGGAAAAATGTTGGTTATGCAAAAAAAGGCGCTAATGTGGATGTGAAAGTTTCTGGTTCAAAGAGAGCTTTATTTCAAATGGGAGAAGCGCTTGCAACCACTTCAATGGCTTATAAACAAAATCCTGCTTATGAATATCAGGCTGCCTATACTGGAGCAACATATGATGGAACCACTCTTAATGCAGATATAGTAAACACTGCTGGAGATACAAATACTAATCTCCCTGACACAGGTTATGTTTCCGATGTTATAGAATCTGCCCAACACTGGGAGGAGATTGCAAAAAAATGTCAGGATGCTCAAGCAACTCATGGAACAAGAATTTCTCAGCTTCAAGATGAGATGGACGCAATATCTAAAACTATGACTAATCCTCCAAAATGTTGCAAGAATGTTAAACCGTGGAATTCAAAGGTAAGCCAGCTTGTTGCTAAATGTAACGAATTGAACAATGAATCTACATTGCTTGCTCAAAAATGTGGAAGTTCAAATCCACAAACTATAAACTGTCAGCAGACTTATGGAAAGATGTATATAAAACCATGCAGCAAACGGAAATGCTGGCTTGGTATTATACTTGCTATAGTTGGATTATTGGTTGGTTTCCTTGTCGGTGGAATATTAGGAGCGGTAATAGGCGCTGCTATAGGTTTTGCTCTTGGAAGTGTGGCTTCTATTTATTTTCAAATGGCGGCTATGGGCGCGGCTTTCGCGGGTGCTGGGGCGTATTTTGCTGATAAAAAATCAGAAACTGCTATAAAAGTGGTAGAGGATGTAAACGAGGATGTGAGAAATAGTAAAAATGATTAGGATTAATAAAAAGTTAGGACTGATGAGTGAAGTTGTTTTAAAAAAAAGCCCAGGTATCTTTTAAAAAATGATGCCTGGGTTTTTATGTTCTCTTAAGGGGATTTATAGGGGTGCTAATAGTCCTATAAAAGAAAAGGAAAAAAGGCTCTTTTGTTTTTGCTAATTTTATAGTAGATTATAATTAATAGTGGAGGAGTTATGAATTTTAACATAAACAAAAGTGATGATAATGAAAAAAAAGATAACCTGAACATCCCTTTCTCTAAAGAAACCTCAATAAAGAAGAAGGGGTTTGCTTTAGCAAAGATAAAGGGAAGTACTTCTATAATTGACAAACTTAAAACTTTATCAAAAAAAGATATTTCATATTTGCTTGTGGGAGTTTCAATATTGATTTTTGCACCTGTGGCTGAATATTTCCTGTCAAAACCACAGACATCAACTGCTCTTACGCCGGGTTTTGGAGAAAGAAGAGCATCAGATAGTGGTGGGATTTATGAGCCTGGAGTAAATGCTTTAAGTGCGGGTTCGCCAGATGGTATGGATGAAGTAATTGCTCCTCTTACAGCAAGAGACCCCGCTTCTTTGATTTTAGGCGCTCAAAAACAGGAACCTCCTCAAATACCACAACCGCCTGCAGAAACCAAAAGGGATTCAATAGCAGATATTGCAAGAAAATCTTTTTCTGAAGCTGTCAAATCTTCTCCTGCGCCATTTATCCCTCCAAAAATGCAGGCAAGTCTTAGGGGTGCTTCTTCTTTTTTTGGCGGTGGAGAAAGTTCAAGGACAAGTGGCGTAATTGGAGGAGGCAAGATTATTGCTGACGCAAAAAATGCTCCAACAAAATCACAGAAAAAGTCTATGATAGGGGCTCAGGCTATACCTGGATATAAAGGTGTTGCTTCGCAATCTGATTCTGTCAATAAAGGCGCTTTTGAAAAAATAAGAAATGCTGCTGACAAAGCTGCGGGATATTTTTCCGGAGCAAATGCAGTGGAATCCCTTGATAAAGCAGGTGCGGCATCTATAAATCCGGTTGGTAGTGGTGGACTTGGTGGTGGACTTGATGGTGGAAGAAACACAAATCCTTCTAACTCAAGCCTGAGGGATTTAAGGTCATATAGCCCGGGAGATCCATGCCGAGGTTCTATTGAAAGGGAATTAGCTTGCGAAAATGCAAGAAAAGCGAATGCTTTTAAAAACTGGCTTAAATATGATTTACCACAAAGCATAATACAGCAGGCTGTAAGTAACATAATAGGAAAGGGTTTACTGGAACCTATAGGTAAAAAAGTTGCGAGTGCAACAAATTCTTTATTAAATCCACTTCCTCCGGACGATCCGAGTAACCATAAATATTGCTGGAAGTCTGCAACAATAAAGATAGAAGTTATGGTCCACGAGCAATCAAATGGGGTAATACAACTTGTACCACCGGTCACATTAAATGATTGTCCTTGTGGCTTTTTAACTACTAAGCCGGATCCGGCTATGGGTCCTTCTTGCAGTTCTTCCGCGGGTGGAACTACTACACAAAATGGAGGAGCAGTTGATTCAGGGTCAACCGCGACTAATAATGGTGAAAGTAGCAATACTTCTTCAACTGCAAATCCTCAAACCGGACATAACAGTGGAAGCGGCGGGGTTAGCGATGATATTAAAGGAGATATTGAAGCATATGATGCATATCTTGAAAAAGCTATTTCTGCCGCAAGAGCAGGAAGAGAAGCTACAACTGTAGCACAATTAAAAGAACAATCTAAAGTAGCAGGAGAAAACATAGAGCAGGCTATATCGGTAGCTCAAAAAATAACTCAGTCAAATACCGCAAAAATTGATTCTAATGGATTTAAAAAGGTTACTGAATATAAAACTGCTATAGCTGAAGTGGATTCCAAATTAAAGACAGTGAGAGAGGATTATAATTCTTTTAATAACGAAATAGTTTCTTTTAACTCCACGCTTGAAAAAGCAATAGCAGATTATAAAGCCGGTAAGATAAAACCAAAATTGGCTAAAGGCGTTACCGCTGAAACTTTGGGAGGAAGCGAGGTTATAGTTAAACTTGAAGAGGCTAAATCAAAAGTTGAAAAAATAAAACAAGAAACTGCCCAGATTAAAGATGAGTATCTTAATAAATTTGAACAGAGATTGAAAAGTCATAATTCAGCATATAGCTGGTATGTAAATCAGATAAAGCTTGCAAAAGATGCAAACAAAAACATATATTCAGCATCAGGTTCACATGCATCTGAAGTAAAAAGCATCAACGCTCAAATAGCTCAAATACCTGATAATACTGCTGATCAGGCTTCAGTTTCAACATTAAAACAAATGTTTACATCTTTGACTGGCTTAAACGCTGAAAATGTTGGAATTAACGTTCAGCCTCAGACGGTCCTTGTCTCTTTGGATATTAAAGAATACAGAATGAGCGTTGGGGATGAATCCGACAAAATTTCTACGCTTATTAAGTGGCGTTCTGCTGATAAAGAGCAGGCTATGGCTGGGAAAATAAGTGATACAACTGCAATAGAACTGGAGAAGAAAAATTTTGAAGATGCAAAACCATCAGCTAAATTGTCTAAAGGGGATTACGCAACTTCTTTTGCAAATCTCTCTATGGATAATAGCTTTGTTATATCAATTATAAGAGCTGCTATGGTTGATAAAGATGTGGAGGAGTCCAAAAAACTTGTCTCCGGGGTTCTTGAAGGGCTTGATGGTTATAAAACTTTACTTGAAGCAAATAAAACTGACCTTGCAAATGTTAAATCAGAGATTAAACCTTTGCTTGATCAATTAGGGCCAGTTGCATCAACCAATCCTAAACCAGCGCCAAAACCAAAACCGAAACCAAAGCCAAAACCAAAACCGAAACCAAAGCCAAAACCAGAACCCACAGGAAAACCGACAAATAGTAATTCCACAGTTGTTAATGTGACTGTTATAAATCAAGTAAGCGCAAGCGCTGATGCTAATTCAAATTCAGGCATTCAGGTTATTAAGAAAAAATAGTTTGTTAAGCTCTTTTTGGATTAGATAAACTGCCCGAAAGAATTCGGGCAGTTTTTATTTTGAGCGAGATTTAATAAATGGTATAATATTGCTTAATGGAGGTTTTAAATATGAAAAAACAAGATTATTTAAAAGATAAGATAAAGCATATAGATATTAAAAAATATAATCTGGTTGATATGATAGAAGATATGGGGGATATGGCTTTTTCTTCAAGAGATCTTGCCCGGGCAGCAAAGATTTATGATATGATGATTAAGGATAAAAATGTTTCTATAATTCTGACACTTGCTGGATCGCTATTTTCAGCAGGGCTTAAAAAAGTGGTTTATGATATGATTAAAAACAATATGGTTGACGCTATAGTTTCCACCGGAGCGATAATAGTGGATCAGGATTTTTTTGAAGCCCTTGGTTTTAAACATTATAAAGGATGGTGGCATAATATAGATGATAATGAATTAAGAGAACTTCATATCGACAGAATTTATGATACTTTTATAGATGAAGATGATTTGAGGGTATGCGACGAGACAATTTATAAAATAGCAAATTCGCTTGAAAAACGACCATATTCCTCAAGAGAATTTATTGAAGAAATGGGGAAATATCTTGTGAAAAACGCCAAAAATAAAGAATCTGTGGTTCTTCTAGCTTATGAGAAAAGAGTTCCAATATTTGTCCCTGCTTTTTCTGATTGTTCTGCTGGTTTTGGTCTTGTTCAACATCAGTGGGAAAATCCTCAAAATTGTGTTTCTATAGATAGTGCGAAGGATTTTCTTGAATTGACAAAGCTTAAGATAAAAGCTAAAGAAACTGGAATATTTATGATAGGTGGAGGGGTTCCAAAGAATTTTACTCAGGATGTAGTTGTGGCGTGTGATGTTCTAGGGTATAATTTGCCTATGCATAAATATGCAATTCAGATAACAGTTGCTGATGTCAGAGATGGCGCTTTAAGTAGTTCAACTTTAAAAGAAGCTTCAAGTTGGGGTAAGGTTGATACAAGCTGGGAGCAGATGGTTTATAGTGAAGCTACACTGGCATTTCCTATGATAGCAGGATATGCTTATCATAAGGGTGGATGGAAAGGAAGGAAAGAGAAAAAGTATAGTGATTGGTTAAATAACGAAGCAAAGAATTTAAATGGTGTTGCAAAAGTAAAAGTATAAGTTTTAAAGATTTAGTGTTTAAATCCCTTCCCCCTTGATGGGGGAAGGTAAAGGATGAGGGTGAAAAAAGGAGAGGGATATATTAAAATTGAGAGGACAAATATGAAGTGTAAAAGGGAGGAAAATGAAAAAAATAAAAGTGCTAATGTTATTGGTGTTTTCTTTGACTGGAGTTTTACCGAGCTTTGTGGAGGCATATTTTGATGGCGGAATAAATTATGTTACTGGTAAAGATGGATATAACGGTCAGGATTTATATCTTACCATAGGTGGTGATAACTGGTGGGTTAAGCCAGGATATTCCAGTTGGGATAGGGATTCAATTGATGAAAAATTTAGTGTATTTGGCGCTAAAATTGGGTTTGAAAAGGAAACATATACTCTTTCTTTTGGAGCAAGCACAACCCCTGAAAAAAATTATTATAAAAATGTTTCAGTTAGTGGGGATATAACATTTTCTTTAAATCCCACATCTTCTTCAAGAAAAAGAATAGCGGGTCCAAATTCTGGTCCGGCTTCAAAAAGTGCAAGTGGGGTTACTCAAATAGATATTGGTGGGCAGGTTAATCTAACAGCTCATACATATACTGATAGCGATAAAGATCTTAAGGAATTAGATATATCTCTTTTTGCTGGAGCAAAGGTTTTTATGGTGAATCTTTCAGCAAACTACACTTTTTCAAGTTATGATGATAATGACCTTTCTAAACAGAAGGCTCCTGGCACATTGAGGCTTTATGGAATGTCAAGTTATTTTGGCTCTTTTACAAAATCTAATTTTAATTTTAAAATTGATATACCTGGATCACCGTTTGTTACTCCATTTGTTTCTTACAATAGGGTAAAATTTACTGATGACACTGATGATCTGGATGTTTATGGTATTGGGGGATATATAGATTTAAATATGGTTAGAGCAACAGTTAAATATGAAACATATAAAAACGGAGATAAGAGAAGTAATTTTATTTCAGTTGCCGCTGGATTAAGTTTTTAATCCTTAGTTTTTATGGAGAGTTTAGCGCTTAAATATAGGCCAAAGTATTTTAGTGAGTTAATAGGACAGGAAGTCGTTTCAAAAACTTTAGCAAATGCAGTTAAATCAGGAAAGATATTTCATTCATATCTTTTTTATGGACCCCGTGGATGTGGAAAAACATCCAGCGCAAGAATTCTTGCAAAAGCATTAAACTGTCACTTATCTTCAAACGCAGATCCATGCAATAAATGCATTTCATGCAGGGAAATATCTCAGGGTAATTCAATAGATGTTATAGAAATAGATGCGGCAAGTTACACTCAGGTTCAAAATATAAGGGATGTTATAATTGATAATGTTAGTTTATCTCCTTCAAGAGATAAATATAAAGTATATATATTAGATGAAGTTCATATGCTTTCAACAAGCGCTTTTAATGCTTTATTGAAGACCATTGAAGAACCACCACCTCATGCTGTTTTCATTCTGGCTACTACTGAGATACACAAAGTTCCATTAACAATAATTTCAAGATGTCAGACTTTTAGATTTAAGCCTATACCTTTGAATTTGATAGTTAAACGACTGGAGGAAATATGTAAAAGCGAAGGTATAAAATATGAAAAAGAGGGACTTGATCTTATAGCAGCCTCGTCCTCTGGCGCGATGAGAGATTCATTAAGCCTGCTGGAAAAAGTTGCTTCTTTTTCCAGAAATAATGTTACTTTTGATGTGGTTGGAGAAATACTCGGTTATCCATCAAGGGAGATAATAAAAGATCTTTCTAAGGCAATATTGCAGAGGGATATTGATGCCATACATTCAGTTTTTACAAAAATAAATGAGGAAGGAATAGATGCTATTTCTGTATTAAAAGAACTGAGAGATTATTTTTCCAAATCTTTTCTTGCTAAAAAGAATTTTTATCAGATGAGTGATGTTTTAGATTTTAATCCTTTTCTTTTTGTTAAGTTAGCAAGAAAAATAAATAGGATTATAGATGAGATTAGATATTCAGACACTGTAAGCCTTATGGCTGAGACCTTTATTTATACATTAATAGATTCAACTATTGATATAGACAATCTTATAAAAAAGATTGAATCTTCTCCGTTATTGACTTCTGATAAAGAAGATTTTAAACCGGTAAAAGAAATTAATAAAGTAGCTGATAATAATCTTAGTCGTAGTAATAATATGAAGGAAGAAAGCTGGGCTGAGATATGGAAAAAGGTTCTTAATTCTATCATCAACGAAAATATACCTCTTTATAATATGCTTCTTTCATCAGATATAAAATTGGCAGGCAGTACTGTTATTATAGACGCAAAAAACCAGTTTGAAAAGGATTTTATAACTAAAAATATAGCTTTCATAGAAAAGTATATTAATCTTTTTTCAAAGAAGTTATATAAGATAGAGGTTAATAGCAAAAAAAAAGTCGGGGGTGTTGAGGTTTTAGAAAGTAAAGAATCGTCAAAGGAACATGAGGATATACCAGACAAAATCAAATTTAAAAATATAGACAATGGTGAGGAGTTATTCCCTGAGGGTGAAAAGATTAAGAAAGTGTTTGGGCATAGCATAATTAAGATTATAAAAAACAAATGAATAGTATAGAAAAAATTATAAAGTGCTTCAGGAAATTTCCTTCGGTTGGACCAAAACAGGCTGAGCGGTTTGCTATGTATGTTATGAAAAGTGCTGAGGAGGAAATAAGTGAACTTGTGAATTCTATTATAGAAGTTAAGTCTACGATAAAACAATGTAGTAAATGTTATAACTATACATCGAATGAGGTATGTGATATATGTAGTGATAAAAATAGAGACCCTAAAACTATATGTATTGTAGAAAATCCTTTTGATATTATAGCGATAGAAAAGACTGGAATATATAACGGGCTTTATTTCATTCTCGGTTCGTATATAATACCACAATCTTCTTCAAGCATTTTTTTAAATCGCATAGATTTTTTGAAGGATAGGATACAAAAAGAGGGAGTAGAAGAACTTATAATAGCGCTTAACACTACAACTGAAGGACAGGCAAGCGCTTTATATATAAAAGATAGCCTTAAAAATATTGTTCCTAAAATTTCAAGGATAGCTTTTGGGGTTCCTCTTGGCGCTGATATTGATTATATAGACGAATTTACCCTCAGTTACGCATTAAAAGGAAGAACACCTATAGATGGGAAATAATCTGGATGCGTCTTGAATATTATTTAAGACCTGTTGTAATATTTTTTGGATTATATCTTGTTTTGATATTTTTATTCTCTTCTTTTCTACTTAAAAAAGACTCTTACTTACCTGATGCAGATGTTTTGAAATCAAAAAAAAGATTTTGCGGTTATGTTATTTCCTATCCTCTTAAATCAAATAAAAATTATTATTTTTATTTTGAATCAGACAATCACAATCTCGTTGTAAGAAGCGATATTGATTTCAAATTTAATCTTTATGAAGAAATATGCTTTGAAGGTGAAGTCAAAGAACCTGAAAATTATAATCCGGAGGGTAATTTTAATTGGATAGATTATCTAAAGCGAAAAAATATTTACTATGAAGTTAAACTAAAAAAAATTTTAAGTCGCAAAGACTCTCCAATAATTTTTTATTTTTCAGGAAAATTAAGGCAGGAGATAAAAAAAAATTTTAAAAAAAGGTTTAGCGGTGATGCTCTTGCTGTTATAAACGGAATATTTTTAGGAGAAAAAAGTGAACTTTCAAAAACTTTAAGAAGAGCTATTACAAACTGCGGGGCGATGCATATTCTTGTGGCATCCGGGTTTCATGTTTCCTATATGTTTGGCATAATATTTTTTGCAATCAGGATAATTGGCTTTAACTTTAAAAATGCAAGATTTATCGCCGGGGTGTTTGTCCTTTTATACGTTTTTCTTGTTGGATTAAACCCACCGATAGTAAGATCGTATATAATGCTTTTGTTTGTTTTAGTTTCATTCGCTTTAAAGAAAAATACTGATGTATTACATCCTATTATAGTATCTGCTTTTGTTATGCTTTTAATTAATCCTTTATTGATTTACGATAGTTCTTTTTTGATGTCTTTTGTTTCAATATATGGGATTGTAGTTGGTTATTTAAATTATGAAAAATATATAAATTTTTCATTTTTTGAAAATATAATTTCCTTCAGGTATTCAAAAAAGTTGATTTCATTTTTAAATATTATTTTTTCAACAATGGCTGTTACTTTTTTTGCTCAGATTGCGCTTCTTCCAGTTACACTTCCTATGTTTTATAAAATATATCCAATTTCTCTTATTTCAAATTTGATTCTTATACCGCTTGCTATGATAATAATAACAATTTTAATGATATGGTTGCCATTTTCTTTTTGGGATCAAGGGGATCTTGTGGCATTGATTCTTGATAAAGTAGTTTTGGGATTTATAAATGTTTCTTATTTTTTTTCATCGCTTAAGTTTTCCTCTGTTTATTTCTATTTCCCGAATTCTATTTTTATGATATTTTTTGTTATTTTTATCCTGCTGATATTGCATTTGCCTATTTTAGATTTTAAAAAAGCTACATTAAAAGCTTTTATATTTTTTATATTGATTGGGTTAATTGTTTCCTATAACTGGGTTGAGAAAAAAGAAAACGATATATGTTTTGAAAATTATGGAACGAAAGGCTGTATTGTGTTTAAAAATGGTAAAGTTTATTTAATAAATCCTGTTATAGATGCGGATAAAATAGCAAATTCAGTTTTTTATTCAAAACACAAGAATATAGATTATATCTTAATCAGTTCAAAAAAAGGGTTAAGGAAAAATATTATAAAAGAACTTAAAGAGATTTTCAATATAAAAGATATATATCTTCCACTATGGCTTTGCAAGGAAGGGGAAAAATGTGTTTTTGGTGATGAGAAATACGATGATTTTTATGTCAAATTTAGGAAGACATTTGGTTATTTTAATGTTTATTCAGAGGTTAATTATTGTTTTGATGATGAGTGCTATTAATTAAATATCTTTATGGCTTTTTTCTTAAGTCTTTTATATAATAATCTTATATGAAAAAAGCGGCTGTATTTTATAATTCAAATAATAAAGAAAATATAAAAATATTAAATAATTTGGAAAAAATATTAAACAAGCGAAAAATTGAACTAATTAAAATTTGTGTTTTAAATAAATGTTTTAATAATATTAAAGCTGATTTTGCTATTTCAATAGGTGGAGATGGAACTGTTCTTTATGCCTCACACTATTTAGTAAAAAATGATATTCCTCTTATTGCTATAAAGGGAGGAGGGCTTGGATTTCTTGGTAGCATTGACTCTGATGAAGCTGAAAAATTCATAGTAGATTATTTAAATAATAATTATAAGATTATCAATAGAACATTGCTTGAAGTAAAAATAAGGGATAAAACATTTATAGCTTTAAATGATTGTGTTATAAAATCGATGGACTTAAGAACATTTTATACAAAGATTTATTTTTCAAACGAATATATAAGCACTTATTTTTCAGATGGAATAATAATATCAACTCCGACCGGTTCAACTGCCTATAACTTAAGCGCTGGCGGACCAATAGCCCATCCTCATTCAAGGATTATTTTACTCACCCCCATATCTCCACATACACTTACCCATAGACCTGTTGTTCTTCCCGATACGGCTGTATTAAATATTAAAGCTATAGAGAAAACTAATCCAACTAATCCTAATATAATTGTCGCTATAGATGGACAGCAGAGCGTAAATCTTAAAACTGATGAAGTAAAAATTTTTACTCATTCTAAAAGTTTTAAAACTATAGTTGCAAAAAATTATTCATATTTTGAAGTTTTGAGAAAAAAATTAAGCTGGGGCGAAAGGGATGAAGTTTCTGTCAAGGTTTAGAGGATATGCGCTAAATGATAGAGTTTCTTGAAATTAAAAATTTTGCTATAATCAAAAACCTTAATCTAAAATTTGCAAAAGGCTTGAATGTTTTTACAGGGGAAACCGGGGCTGGAAAATCCATAATTGTGGAATCTATAAACTTTCTGTTTGGCGCAAGGTCTTATATAGAGAATTCAAAGCCTGTTGAGGTTAGCGCTATTTTTAAAGATGTGAATATAGGCGAAGTTAATGTTAAAAAAATTGAAATAAAAAGAATACTTTTGCCTGATGGAAGATCAAAGTATTATATTGATAATGTACAAACGTCGCTTTCAAAGATAAAAGAGATATCTGATTATATAATAGATTTCCATTCACAGATGGAAAATAATTTATTATTTTCACCAACAAATCAACTTCAGATACTTGATGATTATCTTAAAAATAATGAGATGAGAAAAAAGTTTGAAAGCCTATATCTTAAAATGAAAGAAATAGATTCTAAATTGAGTAATATTTCGCTAAGTAATATTGAAAAAGAAAAATTAATTGAGTTATATTCGTTTCAGCTTGATGAAATAATAAAAGCGGATATTAAGGATAATGAGGATATCGAAGTTTCTGAAAAAATAGCGAAATATAAAAACATTGAAAAATTGAAAAGAAATATTGAAAAAATAAAGGAATATTTAAATGGTGATAATGGGGTTATATCAGCCGTAGATAAATCTGAGTCTTTAATGGATGAACTTATTAGATTTGATGAATCTTTTTTCCCCTTGAAAAATCTAGTTAATGATATATCTATTAAGCTAAAAGATTTGTATAACACTTTATCACAACATAACATAGCTGATGATGTAAATATAGATGATTTAGTTGCCAGGGATGAGCTTATCAAAAAAATGAAAAAGAAATATGGTCAGACGATTGAAGATATTAGGCGAAAGAAAATTGAGCTTGAAAATAAAATAAAAGAACTTTCTGAAATAGAACAGGACAAAGGAGAATTAATTAAGGAGAAAGAAAAACTTTTAAAAGAAATGGAACTTATTTCTTCTTCTTTAAGTTTAAGAAGGAAAAATGGAAAAGTTAAGTTTGTGGAGGAGGTTAAAAAAAGACTTTATAAACTTGGTTTTGATAAAGTTGGTTTTGATGTTTATATAACCGATGATGATCAGTTTAACCAGCACGGAAAAGATAAAGTGGAATTTTTATTTACCGCTAATTTAGATATGCCGCTTAAACCTTTAAGATATGTCGCAAGTGGTGGGGAGTCTTCAAGAATTTTGCTTTCAATAAAATCGCTTGTTTCAAAAACTGATAGCTCAAAAATACTTATTTTTGATGAGATAGACAGCGGGGTAGGAGGCAACACCGCCTTTGCAATAGGCAGGATGCTAAATGAGATTTCTGAATATAATCAGATATTGTGTATTACCCATATGCCGCAAGTAGCTGTTTATGCTCATAAACATTTCCTTGTGGAAAAGAGATTTGAAAATAAAATTACAGAGGTAGTTTTAAAAGATATTAAGTCGGATGAAAGGATTGAGGAAATTGCAAGGATGTTTGGATCCAGTTATTCTCCTTTGACAGCTAAAAAACATGCGAGCGAACTTTTAAAGAATGTCTCAAAAAAAATTAAATAGAAAACCGGTATTTTGTATAATATGATTATGGAATACAATAAGATAAGAGTGAGATTTGCTCCATCCCCTACCGGGCATCTTCATATAGGTGGAGCAAGAACTGCCCTTTTTAATTATCTTCTTGCTAAAAAATATAATGGGGTTTTTGTTTTAAGGATTGAGGATACGGATGAGCTTAGAAGTAGCGCTGAATCGATGAACTCTATTTTTGAAAGTCTTAAGTGGCTTGGACTTGATTGGGATGAAGGAGCTATGGCAGATGGCCGGGAGAAAGGAGATTTTGGCCCTTATATCCAGAGCAAAAGAGAAGCGATGGGAATATATAAAAAATATGTTGATTATCTATTAGAAAAAGGATATGCATATTATTGCTATTGTACTGTGGAAGAACTGGAAGAGATGAGGAAAAAAGCGCAACTTGAAAAAAGACCTCCAAGATATGACGGAAGATGCAGGAATTTGAGTAAAGAAAAAATTGAGCAATATAAAAAAGAGGGTAGAAAGCCAGTAATAAGATTTAAAATGCCTGATGATGGTATTACTAAATGGAATGATTTAATCCATGGTGAATTGAAGTTTGAAAATAGGCTTCTCTATGATTTTATAATGATTAAAGCAAGTGGATATCCTACATATAATTTTGCCTGCGTAATAGATGATTATTTAATGGGAATATCACATGTGATAAGAGGGGATGACCATATTTCAAATACCCCTTTGCAAATAAATCTTTATAAAGCTTTCGGATGGAAATTACCTGAGTTTGCTCATCTTTCTATGATACTTGGCCCTGATGGCTTGAGATTGTCAAAAAGACATGGTGCTACAAGTATTGGAGAATATAAACGATTGGGATATCTTCCTCAAACACTTAAAAATTACCTTGCGCTTTTAGGATGGTCTACACCTGATAGTCAGCAGATATTTGAGGAAGGAGAACTTGAGAAAAAATTTGACCTTTCTGGATGTCAGAAAAACCCCGCCGTTTTTGATACAACAAAACTTACCTGGATGAATGGGGAATATATAAGAAAACTTTCAAAAGAGAAGTTATATGAATTAGCATTACCTTACTTAAAAGAGGCTGATATAAACCTTCAAAAAGCAAAAGTTAATCCTCAAGATATAGTTGCAATAGAACAGGAAAAATATAAACTTTTAAGTGATGTGCCAAAACTTGTTGATTTTTTCTTTAAAGATGATATAGACTATGATGCCGATTCTGTTGAAAAGGTTTTTAGAAAACCAGAGGTTAGGGATATTCTTATTGGTTTGAAAGATCTTTATTCTAATATGGATGGTTTTAGTGAAGCTCTTATTGAAGAGAAAACCAGAGCTTTTTCAAAGGAAAAAGGATACAAAACTTCTCAAGTTTTTCACCCACTTAGAGTTAGCGTAAGTGGAAGAGCATGTGGACCAACCCTTTTTAGAATGATGGAATATCTTGGTAAAGAGGCAGTTATTAAAAGGATAAATAAGTCTATAGAACTTATAAATAAGCTATTTTAATCACCATTCAAACGTAAGGGGTTTTGTAATAATTATTTCATATTTTTGTATTATAGTAATATTAAAATTTATTTATGAATTACTGGATATTTATAAATGATGAAGTAAAAGGGCCTTTAAGTATTGAAGAAATAGTTAATTCAAAGTATATAAATCCCGGTCTTCTTGTGTGTCCTGAAGAAATGGATGGGGTTAAACCTTCAAACTGGTATTTTGTAAAAGAGCTTCCTGAATTTGAAAAATATATTGGTAAATCAGTAGCGGTTGAATATGGTTTTGATGTTAATGAAATAATAAATTCTATTGAAGTTGGTGGGAAAGTTGAAAAAAATCGTGATATTTTTTCATCTGAAGATTATGAAGAAATTCTATTAGAAAACAATGTTTTGAGGGGGAAAATTGGTATAAAAGACAAGGAAATAGAAGAATACAAAAAGAAAACACTTTCTCTTGAATCAAAAATAGAAGTAATACAAAAAAAATTAGATAAAACACTTGATCTTATAGATAAATATGAAGAAAAACTTAAGATTAAAGATAAAGAAATAGAACAGCTTTCCAGGGAAATTGAAGAGATAAAAAACAAGAAGCAATTTGAAAGTAAGATTAAAGAAATTGACGAGCAAAAGGTTTCTACCTCTACAGTTGAAAGTATTTCAGATATAAACTCTGAAACTGAAGAGAAAGTTATTATAAATGAATTGCCATTGATTGATAATGTCCTTCAAACATCGGAAACTAAAACTGAAGTGGAGGCTCATGAGGATAAAAAAACAGAGTCTGAAATTAGCGATAAAAATTTGGATTTGCCTCCTCAAAAAAGTATTGGAGAAATTGCAAAAGAAGATGAAAAAAAAGAATTAATTCAACCATCTGAAGAAAAGACAATTAATCTGGAAGAAGCAAATGCTGGTGATTTTTTTGATCCATTTTCAAGAGATTTTACAAAGTTGAAAAATGTGGATCTTACCCCTGGCCCTGAAGAAGAGCAAGCGAAAACCATAGTTAATGAACAGAATTTAAATGTTGCTTCTCTTTCATCATCTCCAATTAAAAAAGACGAGAATATTTTTCAGGTGGCGGATATAAAACTTGAGGTTGCTGGTGTTAATCTTGATGTTGTTGAGTCTAAAAACATAGAGCCTATAGAAGATTCTAAAATAGATCTTACCTCTAATGTAAGAGAAGAATACTTAGAAAAAAAAGAAGATAATAAACCGCTTGAGGAAATAAAGGATGAGAAAATTAAGGAATCTGAATCTTCTCTAAACATAAATGTGGTTGAAAGCGCAGGTGAAACAAAAAAAGAGGAAACTCCGGTTAATCTTAATGTTGACCCTTTGTCAAATGAAAAATTTATTAAAGAAACTGAGAAAAATGATAAAGTTTTGGTAAAAAATAAGGGAAATGTTGAAGTTAATCCTAAACCTAAGAAGAATAAAACCTTTTCAACGCTATTTAAAATTTTTGGTGGATTGTTTTTTATAGCTTTTTTTGCGATATCTATTATATATATTTTAAAATCAGATTCTGGAAATATTGATTCAGAAAAAATATCAGTCAAGCCGAAGTTTCCTAAAAACGATATAGTTCAGGAAAAAATAGTTACAGATACTGAAAATACAACATCTTCTTCTCTTAATATCGCAAAGATAAACGAAAACGTAAAAAGGTCAATAGATATAGTTAAAAATTATGATTTAGGTGATGGTAAAGGAAATATAAGCAGATGGTTTTCAAATGTGTTCTCAGCAAGTAGTCAGGTTAAAGAAGAATGGAATGCTACTTACTTAAGTGGCAATCTTTTTGTTGTTCAGTACAGAGTTTTAAGATATAAGAACGAACCTATAGTATATTTATTTGAGGTTGATGTGGATAAAAACAAAATAGTAAGGGGAATAAACAATAACGCCATAGATCTACTTTCAGGAAAAAGAACTTCTTCTAAAAATAATGTTAATAAATCTATAGCGAAAAATAAAAAAATATTGGAAAATCTGGAAAAAGATGAAGAGATGTTTTGATATTTTGTATAGTATAATTATATTAAGATGGCTAATTTTAAAATAAATATATCCCGTAAATTAGGAGAAATCCTTGTTTCAAGTTCCCTTATAACTCAAGATCAATTAAATGAAGCGCTTGATTTTCAAAGTAAAAATGGAATGAAACTTGGACAAATATTGATAGAAAAAGGATATATAACTGAAAGACAACTCCTTGAATTTTTAAGCAGACAATTTTCAATAAGATTTGTTGAGTTATCAAAAGTAGAGCTGGATCCAAAAATAGTAACAATTATTCCTGAAAATATAGCAAGAAGATATACCTTGATAGCAGTTGATAAGAAAAACAATCTTTTAAGTGTTGCTATGGTTGATCCTTTGAATATAGTCGTTCTTGACGAGTTGAAACTTATGACAGGTTATAATGTTGAGCCTGTTTTCGCTCTTGAAGAGGATATATCTTTGGCTATTGATAAATACTATGGAGTAAAATCATCAAAGGAGGCCTTGGACGAAATACTTAAAAAAACTCAAAGTTCTGAGGGAGATGGGGATCTGTCAGTTGTTGAAAGTAAAGAGAACGAAAAAGACGATATAATATCGCTTGAAAACAAAGGGGAATCTGCCCCAATAATCAAAATGGTAAATATAATTATATCCTCTGCTATAAAAGCTCATGCATCGGATATACATATAGAGCCGGGATATAGAGAGACTAAGATAAGGTTTAGAATAGATGGAGTGCTTCATCCTCAACCTTCAATCCCCAAAAAATTTCACAACGCAATTATTTCAAGACTTAAAATAATGTCTGAACTTGATATATCTGAGAAAAGAATTCCGCAGGATGGAAGGATAAAGATAAAGGTTTTAGAAAAAGAAATAGATTTAAGAATTTCAGTTTTACCATGTGTATATGGCGAAAAGGTGGTCATGAGAATACTTGACTCCTCAGGGCTTAAGTTAAAGATTGAAGATTTAGGCTTTGAACCTGAAAATTTTGCAATATTTTCAAAATGTATTAAAGCTCCTCATGGGATAAACTTAATAACAGGACCAACTGGATCTGGAAAGTCCACTACTTTATATTCTGCTCTTGCCACATTAAACACTCCGGACGTTAATATATCTACGATAGAAGACCCTGTTGAGTATAACCTTGAAGGGATAAATCAGGTAAGTGTAAATCCAGATGTCGGGCTTACATTTGCAAGTGGTTTAAGGTCTTTTTTAAGACAGGATCCAGATATTATAATGGTTGGTGAGATAAGGGATTTTGAAACAATGTCCATTGCTATTAACGCAGCAATGACTGGACATCTTGTATTTTCAACTCTTCATACAAATGATGCTCCTGGCGCAATTACAAGAATAGGGATGATGGGAATTGAACCTTTTTTAACTTCGTCCACTCTTTTAATGGTTGTTGCTCAAAGATTGGTAAGAACTATTTGTAAAAACTGTAAAGAGCCTTATGAGATAAAGCCTGAATTAGTAGCGGGACTTGGCGCGTCCAAAAACCTTATAGAGCAAAACATGCAAAATGGAAAACTTTTCCTTTACAAAGGTAAAGGTTGTGAAAAATGTTCCAATACAGGTTATAAGGGAAGGGTTGGGATTCATGAAATACTTGAAATAACCGATCCAATAAGAGAGTTGATAATAGAAAAAGCAAGCTCCAATAAGATAAAAGAGGTTGCCAAAAAAATGGGGATGATAACATTAAGAGAGTCAGCATTAAGAAAAATGATGAATGGGCTTACTACTGTTGAAGAGGTTATGAGGGTTACAGGGACGGACGTGGATTAGAAAATAAATGTTTTGAATCTGATCAAATCATATAACTCTTGAAAAAATAAAGTTAAATTGATATTATTTTATTAATAGGCATTTAAATTTATTTTATTAAAACGAGGATACTATGGTTACAATGAGCGATCTTTTCATATTGATGCACGAAAAAAAAGCAAGTGATTTACATCTTACAGCTGGCGCATCCCCAATGTTAAGGGTTGATGGAGATCTTATCCCAACTCCATATGAGAAGTTAACCCCGGAGGTGTGTCAGACTCTTATATTTTCCCTTATGACTGATGCACAGAGGCAAAAATTTGAAGCAACAAACGAACTTGATTTCGCTTTTGGAATAAAAGGACTTGGAAGATTAAGGATGAATGTTTATAGACAGCGTGGGGTTGTTGGAGCGGCTATAAGGGCGATACCCAACAAATTTATGACATTTGATGAGCTTGGCCTTCCTCAGGTCACTTATGATATAATGAAACTTCAAAAAGGACTTGTTCTTGTTACAGGTCCTACTGGTTCAGGTAAATCTACAACACTTGCTTCCATGATAGATTATCTAAATGAAAATGCGAATTACCATATAATGACTATTGAGGACCCTATAGAATACGTTCACACCCATAAAAAAAGCATAGTTAATCAAAGAGAATTGGGTGCAGATACGGAATCTTTCGCTCAGGCTTTAAGGCACGTTTTAAGACAGGATCCAAATGTTATACTGATTGGCGAGATGAGAGACTTAGAGACAATAAGCGCTGCTTTGAATATTGCTGAAACAGGACACCTTGTTTTTGCTACTTTACATACCTCTGATGCTGCTCAAACTATAAACAGGATAATAGACGTTTTTCCTCCGCATCAACAGGAGCAAATAAGAGTTCAGCTTTCTTTTGTCCTTCAAGCTGTTTATGCACAGCAGCTTGTAAATGCGGCTTCAGGCAAAGGAAGGGTTTTGGCTTGCGAGGTTTTGATAGCTAATTCTGCAGTGAGAAACCTTATCAGGGAAAGAAAAATAGAGCAGATAAATACAATAATTCAGACTGGCGGTAAGTTTGGTATGGTGACTATGAATCAATCCCTTGTTGAACTATATAAGAAACAGAAGATAACTTATCAGGAGGCGATAAATAGATCCCCTGATCCTGAAGATTTGAAAAAATTGTTGCAGAAATCGGTTTTGGGGAGTAACTAAATTATAAAATGATTTTTTTATACAAAGCTAAAGATCCAAATGGAAAAATTCTTGAGGGTGAAATAGATGCTAATAATCAATCTGAGGCAATATCCAGATTAAGAGCTCAAAAACTTTCAATAGTAAGTATAAATCAATCAAAACAGAAAAAACTAAAAGGTGGAAGTGTAAAATCGAAGGATATAGTTATATTTTCAAGACAACTTTCTACCCTTGTTTCAAGCGGTGTCCCAATAATTCAAAGTTTAACTATACTTGAATCTCAAGCAGAAAATAAAAATTTTGCAAAGGTGATAGGTAGTATTAAAAAGGACATAGAAAGCGGACTTTCAATATCCGATGCTATGGCGAAACATTCAAAAATTTTTTCAGAGCTTTATGTTTCGATGATAAAAGCCGGGGAAGTGGGGGGAATACTTGATACAATATTAGACAGACTTTCTTCTTATTTAGAATCTGCCGCGGCGCTTAGAGATAAGGTTAAAAGCGCGCTTATGTATCCTATGATAGTTGGTGGGATAGCGGTAGCTATTACAATATTTCTTGTAATATTTGTAATCCCGATATTTAAAAATATATTTCAGAGTTTTGGAGCTGAGCTGCCTTTTATGACAAGAATTGTTATAGGCGTTTCAGATTTTTTTAAGTCAAACATAGTATATATCCTTTTTATGTGTGGGGGAGTATTTTTTGGTCTTAAAAAATATGCAAAGAGCGAAAAAGGCCGCAGGAATATTGA
This sequence comes from Elusimicrobiota bacterium, assembly GCA_036574205.1. Lineage (GTDB taxonomy): Bacteria > Elusimicrobiota > Elusimicrobia > Elusimicrobiales > UBA9959 > JAAYVG01. The sequence continues at coordinate 59,670 of JAINCQ010000034.1, forward strand.
TGCCATTCTATTAAAACTTCCTATTTTTGGAGTTATATTTAAAAAAGTTGCCATAGCAAAATTCGCAAGAACACTCGGAACTCTTATAAAATCTGGTGTGCCTATATTGCAGGGGCTTGAAACTGTTGCCAAAACAAGCGGAAATAAAATTATAGAAGAAATAGTGACTAACAGTATGAAATCGATTAGAGAGGGTGGAAAAATATCTGATCCACTTAAGAAATCTGATGTTTTCCCATCCATGGTAGTTCAGATGATAGCAGTTGGAGAAGAAACTGGAAGCCTTGATAATATGTTGTTTAAAATAGCCGATTTTTATGATCAGGAGGTTGATGCCTCAGTAAAAGGACTTACTTCCATGATAGAGCCGCTTGTTATGGTCTTTATGGGAGTGGTTATAGGTTTTATAGTTATAGCAATGTTTATCCCGATGTTTCAGATGGGAGATCTTGCTTCAAAACAAGGTTAATCATTTTAGGTTGCTGTAATTGTTGAATAAAAGCAATATAATTGCGAAGGTTTAACGAAACTTATTGAGGTGTTTATGAATAATTTTGAAATCATACATAGATTAAACGAAGATATAACAAATAAAAAAACAGTTGCCGTAGTTACCATAATTTCAGTTTCTGGATCAACTCCAAGAGATGAAGGCTCAAAGATGCTTGTTTATGCTGATGGATCTATATGTGGAACTATAGGCGGAGGAGTGCTGGAAAAACTTGCTATAGATGAAGCTTTAAAATGTATAAAAGACAGGAAAAATAAGAAAGTTAGTTTTAATCTTACTCCAAAAGGCATAGACGCTTTATGTATGGGTAAAGTTGAAATTATGATTGAGGTTTATTCCTGGCCTTTTAAAGTTGTAATATTAGGAGGTGGGCATGTAGCAAAAAGCCTTGCCAAATTGCTTGATTTTGTTTCAATCCCTTATATCGTTGTAGATGAAAGAAAGGATTTTGCAAACAGAGATAATTTTCCAGGAGCTTTAAAAATAATTAATGAATTACCTCATAAGTCTATTAAAAAAGATATTATAATTGATTCAAATACTTATATTGTTATAGTTACTCGCGGTCATTTGCTTGATAAAGAGTGTCTTATTGAAGCTATTAAAACAGATGCGCGTTATATTGGTATGATAGGTAGCAGAAGCAAGGTAAAGGAAATTTTTAAAGAATTGAATAAGAAAAAAATATATCCACAAAAAGACAAAAGAGTTTTTTCTCCTATAGGGATTAATCTCGGAGGAAAGACTCCAAATGAGATTTCTATCTCTATAATTGCAGAAATACTTTCCGTTATGTATAATACAGAAATTAAGCATATGAGAAGTTTTTAATATAGCTTTTTTTTTGTAAAATATAGTTAGGAGGTTTTTTATGGCATTAAATGTTACAGACGATAATTTTGAAAAGGAAGTTATAAATTTTAATGGTGTTGTTATGGTGGATTTCTGGGCTCCATGGTGTGGCCCTTGCAGAATGCTTGCTCCTATAGTTGATGAAATATCCAAAGAGTATGAGGGGAAAGCTAAGGTTGTAAAGCTAAATACCGATGAAAATCCTCAAACTGCCGCTGAATACCAGATTTCCGCTATACCTACCCTTTTATTTTTCAAAAATGGCAAGTTGTCAAAAGAGCTTGTCGGAGTTTTGCCAAAAGAAGAAATAAAGAAAACGCTTGATGAATTAATTTAAATTTTTTAGAAAATTCAAGGGGATATACTCGTTCTTTTTTCTGTTTTTTCAAATATGCGTTGTTTATTTATAATAGATAGCTATGCTTTTCTTTTTAAAAACTATTACGCATTGCCAAAATTTATGACATCAAAAGGCGAGGAGGTTGGAGCAGTTTATGGTTTTATAAGGCTTGTCTTGAAAATAAGAGAATGTGGTGAATATATAGTTGCATGTTATGATAGTGGAAAGAGTTTTAGAAGGGAAATTAGCGATATTTACAAAGCAAATAGAAAAAAAACTGATGAAGCTCTTTTAAAACAAATAAAAACTTCTAAAGAAATTTTAAAGATGCTGGGTATTGTAACTATTGAAAAAGAAGGATATGAAGCTGATGACCTAATAGCCACGCTTGCCAAAAAAGCTGCCGCAAATAATTTTGAGGTGGTAATAGTTGGGGCGGATAAAGACCTCTTTCAGATTGTAGATAATAATATAAAAATATCGGATAGTAAACTTAAAGAATATTATGGCCCTGAGTATGTAAAGAGCAAATTTCAAGTGGATCCAGAGAATCTTTTAAGTTATTTTGCGCTGGTTGGGGATAGCTCAGATAATATAAAAGGAGTTGAGGGGATAGGACCTAAAACTGCTGTAAAGCTTATAAATAAATATGGCAATATAGAATCAATAATAGAAAAATCTCTAACCTCTAATGAAAAAGAGTTAGTTAAAATAAGAAATTCTATTGAAAACATTAAGACTGCTATACAACTTATAAAGCTTGATTCCAATGTACCTATAGAATTTAATATTGGAGATTTTAAAGTAGGTGATTTTAAAAAAGAAGCCTTACTTGAGTTAGCAATGAGATTTGAATTTAAAGATATATTAAAGCTTGCAGGCGGATTTAAAAAAGATGAACGAGCTTTTGAGTTTATTGATAATGAAAATTTTATAGCTATGAAAAAGGATTATGTAAGCATATCAGATTATCATGCTTCATATAAAGAATTTTATACGAATCTAAACAGTGAATTATTGCGTAAATTGTTTGAGGAAAAATCTATTAAATATTTTTATAACGTTAAAAAATTTTTTCATTTGGCACTATCAGATTGTGTTTATAATTTTCATGATATATACATAGCCTATCATCTTGTCTTTGGAGGATTTAGAAAACCTGATATAGACAGGATAATACAGGAAAAGTTTTTTGTAGATGCAGAGATTAAATCTGTTTACTTTAAAGAAATAATGGATGATTTAATGCTTAAAATAGAAGAAAACTCAATGAATTCTCTTTATGCTAATGAGCTTGCTTTAAGTAAGGTTTTATATAGAATGGAAAAAAACGGTATAAAGGTAAGTTTAGATGCTTTGAACAGTTTGTCAGTTGAATTTGAGGAAAAGATAAATGAAATATCAAGTAAATTTATTGAAACAACTGGCATTAAAATAAATCTTAATTCACCAAAACAGATATCAGAGTTTTTATTTAAAAAAATGAATCTTAAATTGGATGATAAATATTCCAGAATTTATAGTACTAAAAGTGGTGAGTATTCTACAAGCGAGGATGTGCTTAATATTTTAAAGCCATATGCGCCAGAGATTATAGATTTGATATTAATGCACAGAGAGTATTCTAAACTTAAATCATTTGTTGAAACAATAAAAGAAAACACAAAAAATGGAAGGGTTCATACCAATTTTGATCAAACAACAACACATACTGGACGGCTTTCAAGCTCATCTCCAAACCTTCAAAATATTCCATCTAAAACTAATAACGCACAGAAAATCCGTAATTGTTTTTTACCTGATGATGGATATTTTTTTGTGTCTTTTGATTATTCACAGATAGATTTAAGGGTTCTTGCTCATTTAAGTGAAGATGAGTCTCTTATTCAGTCTTTTAAAAATGATGATGATATCCATGTAAAAACTGCTGCTTCAATTTTTAATATTCCTGAAGATAATGTTGATTATGATTTAAGGAGAATAGCTAAAACTATTAACTTTGGTATAATATATGGACAAACCCCTATGGGGCTTTCAATTGAGTCTGGTATTTCTTATGAAGAAGCCACAAAATATATTGAAAGTTATTTTAAAAGATACTCAGGGGTAAAAAAATGGATTTCAGATACTGTTGAGTTTGCAAGAAAAAATGGGTATGTAATTAACTTTATGAATAGAAAGAGATTTTTGCCTGATATATTATCTCCAAATAGAGCGATAAGGAGTCAAAGCGAAAGAATGGCTATAAATATGCCGGTTCAAAGTGGATCAAGCGATATAATAAAGAAAGCAATGGTTGAAATTTATAGAGATATGAAAGATTGTAATGATATAAATCTTCTTATTCAAATACACGATGAGCTGCTTTTTGAGATAAAAAAAGATACCATTGAAAAATATATACCCAGAATAAAAAGTATAATGGAAAATTCTTTTAAATTAAACGTTCCAATTAAAGTGGATGTAAAAGTTGGAGAAAACTGGGCATCATTGGTAAAATGGAAATAAAAAATCAATTAAAGAAATTAAAAGAAATATCCTCTAAAAATTTACTGATAGGTCTTACTGGTGGCATTGGTTGTGGAAAATCTACCGTTCTAAGATTTTTTAAAGAGATGGGGGCTTATACTGTCTCAAGCGATGAAAAAGTTAAAGAGATATTGACAAATAAAAAAAACTGTGATAAAATTTTAATCAGATACCCACAAGTATCTAATCCTGACGGATTTATAAACCGAAAAAAACTGGCTAAGCTTATCTTTAAAAATAAAAAAGCAAGGCAGGTTATTGAATGCGTTATTCATCCACTGGTGGTTGACGGGATAATATCAGAGTTGTGTCGTCTAGAGGGAAAGATTATAGTTATGGAGGTGCCTTTGCTATTTGAAACCTGGTTAAAAGACGCGGTAGAGATAAGCATAAGCGTTTATAGTGATTTAGATAAGAAAATTTTAAGACTCAGGAAGCGAGGAATGGATTTAAGAGATATAAAATTAAGGATGAAAAGCCAGATTGAAGATAAGATTAAAGTTAATGTGGCTGATGTCGTTATCTCAAATAATGGTTCTATTAAGGAATTAAAAAATAAAACAAAAGAGATATATGAATCTTTTTATAAATTATTAAATAGGAGATGATATGGAAGAAAGAAACATAAAAAATGGTGATATAGATAACCATAATCTTACAAGGTTAGATATGAATACCCTATCAAAGATGACTGTAAGCGAGTTGATGAAGATAGCTGAACAATATAAGATAGAAGATTTAAGCGGTTTAAAAAAACAGGATATAATAGGAAAAATTATGGAATTTCAAGCAAAAGAAAGTGGACTTGTCAGGGGTTCTGGAGTTCTTGATATACATAACGAGGGATATGGTTTTCTGAGGTCAAAAGAATATAATTATGTAACAAGCCATGATGATATATATGTTTCTCCATCTCAAATCAAAAAATTGGGGTTAAGGAAGGGAGACGAGATATATGGTATTATGAGACCACCGAAAGAAGGTGAAAAATACTTTGCACTTTTGCAGGTAGAGAATATAAATGGTATCCCTCTTGAAAAAGTTAGAACAAGACATTTCTTTGATAATCTTACACCTTTACATCCAAACAAAAGATTTATCCTTGAAACAAATAAAAACGAGTTGACAACGAGGGTTATAGATCTTATATGCCCTATAGGAAAAGGGCAAAGAGCTTTAATAGTTTCTCCTCCAAAGGCTGGCAAAACCATGATACTTCAAAAAATAGCTAATGCCCTTACAACAAATCATCCAGAGATAGAACTAATTGTGCTTTTAATAGACGAAAGACCCGAAGAGGTTACTGATATGAAAAGATCGGTTAAGGGCGATGTGATAGCTTCTACCTTCGATGAGCCAGCTGATAGACACGTTCAGGTTGCCGAGATGGTGCTTGAGAGAGCAAAGAGGCTTGTTGAAATTAAGAAAGATGTTGTAATTCTTCTGGATTCAATAACAAGGCTGGCAAGAGGCTATAATACTATAACTCCATCAAGTGGAAGGGTGCTTTCCGGAGGACTTGAATCTACCTCATTACAAAGACCAAAGCGATTTTTTGGCGCTGCAAGAAATATAGAAGAGGGTGGTTCGTTGACTATAATAGCTACTGCTCTGGTAGAGACTGGTAGCAGGATGGATGATGTAATATTTGAAGAATTTAAGGGAACAGGAAACTCTGAAATATATCTTGATAGAAAGCTTTCTGACAGAAGAATATTTCCAGCTCTTGATATAAACAAGACATCCACTAGAAAAGAAGAGTTATTATTAAACGAAGATGAACTTAATAAGGTGTGGATTTTAAGAAAAGTCCTTGCGCCGCTTTCTTCTGTTGACGCTATGGAGCTTTTGCTAAATAAACTTAGCGCAACAAAATCAAATAAAGATTTTCTAAAATCAATGGAAGGCGGGGCATAAATTTTTACTGGAAGGGGAATAGCACAGAGTTTAAAAATTTATCAAAAGGGAAGGTAAAAAGATTAATTAAGCCTTGATTTAATCCAGGAAATCGCGTGCACAGTTTGCATCAGTACAGCCAAAATTATTAGCCCTGCTATCGTAAAAATATATGTAATTTGGTGAATATGCTTGAGGAGGTCTGGTTTTATCATTAGATTTTCTTTGGGCTAAAATCATATATTTATCATGTTCAATCAGTTGTATCTGAAGAACGAAGTATTTCAACTCACAGATTTTTCCATCACAATTTTTTCCATTTATATCCTTTATCTCAAAGTCAAAATCTCTGAAGTTATCGGTATATACTGATTTTTTTAGAATTACCCGTTCCTGTCCTTTTTTTATTTCCATCATATTTGTTGTGGCTTCCACAACTCTGAATCTTTCTATTATTTTAAAATACATTGGCGCTGATATTGATGCAAGGGTTGATATTATCAAAATGACTATTAAAAGTTCTATTAGCGTAAAAGCGTTTCTACAAATCTGGTCTATATAATTTTTCCCCATATTTATTAGAAGGCAATATTCCTTTATAATCCCATATGCGCCCGGCGCGATTCGAACGCGCGGCCACCCGCTTAAAAGGCGGATGCTCTACCACTGAGCTACGGGCGCGCCTTAAAATCAAATTATACAATTTTTTATTTTAACTTCAAAACCAGAGTTGTGAAATTACAAGTTTTTTGGCGATATCTTAAAAAAATACTATAATTTTCTTATTATGCAATGGTTACTTCAATTGCCAGCACTTTTTTTTTCTATTATAATTCATGAGTTTGCCCATGGATATATTGCATATAAAAAAGGTGATGATACAGCATATCTTAGCGGAAGACTTACTTTAAATCCAGTTTCACATATAGATGTAATCGGAACTATTATGCTTCCAGCCATAGCTCTTTTAACTAAAGCTCCATTAATAGGATGGGCAAAGCCAGTACCTGTAAATCCTTTCAGGCTAAATAATCCTTATCGCGATATGGTTTATGTTGCTTTTGCAGGCCCATTATCAAATATATTGCTTTCAATAATTTCAGTTGGTTTGCTTAATTTTTTATTTTTTTTGGGTGCTCATAAAATTATTTTTTTCTTTCCTATTATTTATATTTTGCAATATCTAATTTATATAAATCTTATGCTTGCTTTTTTTAATCTGCTTCCAATATATCCACTTGATGGTGGTCAGATACTTATGAATCTTTTACCTTTTAAATACAGAGAGAAATATGAAAGAATAATACCTTATGGGATGTATATAGTTCTTTTTTTTATAATGACTGGATTAATAAAACTATGGATATTGATTCCAACCAATTTATTTATAAGATTGTTTAATTCTATTGGATTGGTGGTGTAATATGGAAAATAAGGTTGTCGTCTCTGGTATGAGACCTACGGGAAAATTACATCTTGGTAATTATTGGGGGGCGATTTACAATTTTATTAAACTTCAAGATAAATATAAATGTTATTTTTTTATAGCGGATCTTCATTCTCTTACCACTTCTTCTGATAATATAGATGATATATCTAATAATTCTTTGCTTATGGTTATTGATTGGCTCGTTTGCGGAATAGATCCCAAAAAATGCGTTATATTCAGACAGTCCGCTGTGAAACAGCATTGCGAGCTTCATCTTATATTATCTATGATTACTCCTATTTCCTGGACGCTTAGAAATCCGACTTTTAAGGAACAGCTTGTAGAGCTTTACCTTAAAAGATATAAAGGGCAGGAGGATAAAGCAAAAAAAGCGGATGGGCATCTTGAAAAAATTGCTAATCTTTTTGAAATGAATGAGGATGAATCAAAAGCTCTTAATTCAGAGCTGGCAAATTATGGCTTTCTTGGATATCCTATTTTGCAAAGCGCTGATATCCTGCTTTATGATGCTGATTATGTGCCTGTTGGAAAAGACCAGCTTCCTCATATAGAAATGACAAGAGAAATAGCGAGAAGATTTAATTCTATATTTAAAACAAACATATTAAAAGAGCCAAAACCACTATTGACAGATTTTCCGCTTTTACCCGGCATAGACGGCAAAAAAATGTCAAAGTCATATGGAAATACTATTGAGATAGGGGAGAATGACAAATTGCTTGAAAAGAAAATAATGCAGATGTTTACTGACCCAAATAAAAAAAGAGTTGATGACAGGGGAAATCCAGATGGTTGTGTGGTTTTTTCATTTCATAAAATATATAATCCTGATTTTAGAATAAGGGAATATGAGTGCAGAGAAGGAAGGATAGGGTGTGTTAAATGTAAAAAGCATCTATTTGAAATTTTAAATCCAATTATGAGTGAGTTATCAAAGAAAAGAGAATATTATCTTAACAATAAACAACTTGTCATTGATCTAATAGAGGAAGGTAACAGGAAGGCTAGAGAGATTGCATCAAAAAAAATTGATGAAGTATTTAAGGAGATAAAATTAAGATGACTCTTATGGATATACATCTTGAAGTATTTGAAGGCCCGCTTGATTTACTGATATATTTGATTAAAAAAAACAATCTTGATATATATGATATTCCAATAGCCAAAATAACACAAGAATATCTTGATTATATCAATTTAATGGAAGAACTTAACCTCGATCTTGCAGGAGAGTTTCTTGTTATGGCATCTACATTGATGCAGATAAAAATAAAAATGCTCCTTCCTAAAAAAGAAGATGAACAAGAGGAACAGAAAGATCCCAGAGCTGAACTTGTAAGTATGCTTGAAGAATACCAGAAATACAAAGCTGCTTCTAAAATGCTTGCTGAAAGATTTAATAAATATAGAGATGTATTTTATCGCGGTTCTCCAGTATTTTCTGCTGCTGACAAACATCTTGATGTAGAGATGATATATTTAATAGAAGCTGTTAAGAGAGCTTTTGGGAAAATTGAAGATAAAGCCGAAATAGAGGTTGAGGATGTCCCTATAGAAACAAGGATAGAGAAAATAATGAATATGATAAAAGAGAAGGAATGGATGCTCCTTGATGATGTTTTTAAAGATGAAACAAAAAAAAGAGCAATAATAACATGCTTTTTAGCGCTTCTTGAACTCATAAGACTTAACAAAATAACTGTTTTGCAGGATGAAAATTTTGGCGAGGTAAGAATTTATCTTGTTGGTAAAAATAATGTGTGAATTTAAGGAGTTTTTATGGATGATGTGGAATTAAAGAAAATTGTTGAGACTCTTTTATTTATAACTGATGAACCGCTTTCGGTAGATACCATAGCAAAGATATGTGATGTAAAAGATGTTAAATATATTTCTGAAATACTTGAAGAACTTAAACATAGCTATGATATGGAGAAAAGAGCTATTGCAATAATGCAGGTGGCAGGAGGATGGCAGATGTCAACAAGACCGGAGTATGGTATCTGGATAAGAAAACTTTATCAAAATAGACTGACTTTAAGACTTTCCAATGCGGCGCTTGAAGTGCTTGCGATAGTAGCATTTAGACAGCCAATAACTAAAGCTGAGATAGAGGCAATAAGGGGTGTTGATTCATCTGGCCCTATTGATACTCTGGTTGAAAGAATGCTTATAACAAATGTTGGAAGAAAGGAAACGATAGGAAGACCAATAATGTATGGCACAACTGAAGAATTTCTAAAACAATTTGGATTAAATAGTATAAAAGATCTTCCATCTTTAGAAAGTATTGTCCCATCTGAAGCTATAAAAATAATTGAAGAGAGAATAAATACTTCGTCATCTAAGATTACTAAAAACCCTGAAGCAAATTCAGATTCAAATTCCGAAAATAACTTGCAAAATAATTCGAATTGAATATGAAGCCACATTTAAGAAAGGATTTGTTGAGTTCAAACTGGGTTATAATAAGCGATGAAAGAGCTTTTCGCCCCAATGATTACAGACAGAAAGTTCAGTGTCCTTTTTGCCCAGGCAATGAAAATAAAACTCCATTACCAATCCTTAGTCTGAAAAAATTTGGTAAATGGTATATTAGAGTTGTCCCAAATAAGTATCCCGCTCTTATTTATGATAATAAAGTTATTTTAGAAAACGAAGGTTTAAATAAAAAATATTATTTAAATGGAGTTCATGAGGTTGTTATAGAATGTAGAGAGCACAATAAGAAAATATATGAGATTGACCATTTTGAAGAGGTCCTTTCAGTTTTTGCCCAAAGGATGAGAATTATATCTGCGATGAAGTGGATAAAATATGTTATGCTGTTTAGGAATTATGGTGTTAACGCTGGCGCAAGTCTTAAACATCCTCATTCTCAAATTATAGGTATTCCACTATTGCCATCTAAGGTTGAGGATGAGGTAAATCATTTCCTTAATTATAAAAAAAAGCATAATAGATGCGTTATGTGTGATATTATAAAGGATGAAATGAAATATGGTAGGCGGTTAATATATGCCGGAAAAAATTTTGTGGCTTTTGCTCCTTTTGCTTCAAGATTTAACTTTGAAGTATGGATTGCTCCGATAACTCATAGATCTCATTTTTATCTTGAAAATAATTTTCAGGATTTGAAAACAGTTTTATTTGCAGTTTTTTTAAAACTTCATAAATCAATATCTGATCTTTCATATAATATGATACTCCATAGCGCTCCCTGTAATAAAAAAGAAAGGATTTTTCACTGGCATATAGAAATACTTCCAAAACTTGCTATGCCGGCGGGTTTTGAATGGGGAAGCGGTTTTTATATAAATACTATCTCGCCAGAAAAAGTGGCTGAGATTTTAAATTCTGGTAAAGTATTTAAGGATCATTGATATGATTTTATCATTTTTGGTTTAAGGAGGAGATAATGAAAATAACAATGTGCGCAAGCGAGGCTTTTCCATTTTGTAAAACAGGTGGTCTTGGAGATGTTGTTGGCGCTTTGTCTAATTTTTTGTCAAGAAGCGAAAAGGTCTCAGATCTTATTCTTTTTATTCCGAAATATAGGGATGTTGGAAAAACGGCATTTTCTCCTAAAAAAATTTCAGGTGGATTTTTAGTCCCGGTTGCAGATAGAATAGAAACTGCAAGTTTATATCTTGTTGAATGGGGAAAAGTTAAGGTTTATTTGGTAGATAATCTGAGATATTTTGACAGACCCGGGCTTTACAGAAGTGAGTCTGGAGAATTTTTAGACAATGATGAAAGATTTATATTTTTTCAAAGAGCAGTTCTTGAGGGATGCAAGTTTATAGATTTTAAGCCTGATATATTGTTCTGTCATGATTGGCAGTGCGGACTGATACCTGCTTATCTTAAAACATTATATAGTATAGATGCTTTTTTTGCAAAAACAAGAACTGTTTTTACTATTCATAATATAGCCTATCAGGGGTTATTTCCAAAAGAAAGTTTTATAAAAGCAGGATTTTCATGGTTTGATTTTACCCCTGATAAACTAGAGTATTATGGCGGTATAAATTTTATGAAGGCTGGCATAAACTATGCTGATGTTATTACTACTGTAAGCCCAAGTTATGCTATTGAGATAACTGAAAATCCTCAGATCTCAAGAGGACTGGAGGGTGTTTTAAATTACAGAAAAAACTCTCTTGCTGGCATACTTAATGGGATTGATAGCGAGGTATGGGATCCTGCCACAGATACCTTTATATATCGCGGATATGATGTAAAGTCATTTGTAAGAGGAAAATCTTATTGTAAAAAAATGTTTCAGAAAGAAATGGGATTAAATAATGATAAAAACATAATACTTGCAGGATGCGTTTCCAGACTTGATTGGCAGAAAGGAATAGATATTATAGCAGATATAGCACCTGAGTTTATGGATAGAATTCAATTTGCAATTCTTGGCAGTGGGGATAAAGATATTGCAAACAGGCTTACTACTTTGAGTGAGAATAATAAGAAAAGTTTTGTCTTTATAAATGATTTTAATGAAGAAATAGCGCATAAAATCTATGCTGCTTCAGATATTTTTATAATGCCATCAAGGTTTGAGCCATGTGGGTTAAGCCAGATGATAGCTTCAAGGTATGGGAGTATACCGGTGGTATCAGCTGTGGGTGGATTAAAAGATACTATATTTTATTATCCTGAAGATCTGATAAAATCAAATGGCTTTTTATTTCAACAACCTACTGCGCAGAATTTGAAATCTATCCTTGGCCATATATTATCTATTTATAACTCAAAAGAAATATGGAATAATATAATAAAAAATGCAATGAAATTTGATTTCTCATGGAATAGATCTGTTGATAAGTATATTGAAATTTTTGAAAATTTGATAAATATCAGATGAGTAAATATATTTAACTTCCTGAAGGTAAATCTTAGTATTTCAGTATGTATAGATATGATATCTTACAAAGACTTGACAGATGTCAAGTTTTTTTATTAAAATTTAGATGAGAAGGGGAAAAGGTCTTTAATATTTTTATAAGTGAGTGAGGGTTTGGCGTCGTCACATTATCTAAAAATTTAATCCAGCGTTCGATGTGCACCCCCCTAAACCCAAAACCCCAAAGTCCCAAATCCCCTAATGCCTTCGAACGCTGGGCCTTTTATTTGTAAGTCATATTCACAAAGGTGAAGAAAAAGATTTACTCTTTTCCCACATAGATATGCTTAGATCCTTCATCATCGTTAGTAAAAGTATTAAATTAGCTTATTTTAGAGATTATTTAAGTTTTATAAATAGTTTTGATTTGAATAATGATTTGTAAATGGTATTTTTGGCAAAACAAGCAGGCGAAAGGAAGCGGTTAGAAATAAAAATCACTTGCCGCTCATTTTTTCTCAAACCCCTTCCTCGCAAAACTGAATTGCAAAATGTTTTGCTGCGGACTTTCAAGTCACGCATAGCCTTGCTGGCTTGCGCGACCCCGCCTCGTTCGCCTGCATTGCACAGGGCGAACTTGCGGCCTTGCGAACAGCACGCAAAACCGTTTGAGGTTTTGCTCTAAAGGCAGTCCTCACCCACGCAAAGCCTACCGGCTTTGCTCTGAACCAGCAAGCGGGCGAAGGGAATCGAACCCTCGTCTCAACCTTGGCAAGGTCGCGTTCTACCATTGAACCACGCCCGCAAAAATATTTGATAAAATTTTTTAATTGATAGAACAATATACTTTCCTTATAATTATATATAAAATAGATATTAAAAATCAAATTCCCGAATCAAATCATGTAAAATGTAACCATAAGGCTAAATGTCAACTCATTTAAAATGTAACTGAAATTTATATAATGTAACCCTCAATAAAGGAGGGTTGCATTATGAAGTTGAGGTTCAAAATGG
>JAINCQ010000002.1:0-44710 GCA_036574205.1 Elusimicrobiota bacterium
ATTAAAAGATCTTTCTAATATAAAAAATATTAGTAATTATCCACAGAATTATGAGATTATTGGCACACACAAAAACTATTCATGTGGATAACTAATATGGTTACATTCTTAGATGAGTTGACAGGATATCAAAAATCTACTAAAAACCAAGTTTGAGACAAAGTTCTTTATAAATTTTTATGTCAGATATAAATCTTTCTTTAATCTGATTTATAATAACATCCCTTTCCTCAGGTTTCTTGATCATTAATTTATATATTTCGTTTAACTCAAGCTCTTTCTTTTTTTCTTTGTAAATATCAGTCATTTTAGAAACTATAAATATATCATCCATAATATATCTTAACCTGAAAACTGCAGATTCAGAACCCAGCCCAAACTCAATCTCAGCTTTTTTAAGCAATCTTAAAAGCGCTTTTAGGTCTTTTTTCTCATAAGCCTCATTGATCTCTCCCATACGAAATTCGTAAAATTCCTTTTCCCAACCTTCTAGATATGAAAAATTATCAGGGTGATAAATTTTTGCAAGTTTTCTATAAATTCTTTTTACATCATTTATATCAACTTTTTCGCTCACATCATCTTCTTTATCCGCTGGCAAATTTTCGTCACTTTCTTTTATGCCAAGAAGCCTGTTTTTAAGATCTTCTATGATTTTTATATAGACTCCAAGTTCTTTCAAATAATAACTCTTATAAAACTTTTTTATTCCAGCTTCCATTGATATATATTCAGCAACAGTCTCAAAAAGCTCTCGCTCTTTTAAAAAAAGAGTTTTTCTCGCCTCTCTTATTTTCTCGTTATATTCTTTCTCTTTTGAAATAAGTGCCTTAGATTTTTCCATATCACCTTGCTAGAAAATACAATTTTAAAAGACTTTCAATCTTTTCTATATCCTGTGGCTTTAAGACATAATCAAAAGCCCCCTCCTTAATACTTTTTGAGGCTATATCCATAGTAGAATTCTGGCATATAACTATAACACAAACATCTGGATTTTTGTCATGAGCTAATTTATTAACTTCAAGTGCGGTAAGCCCATATATAAAAGCATCTGTTATTACGATATCATAGGGCAAAAGAAGCAATTTTTCTCTCGCAACCTTAGCATCACTTACATGCTCTATTTTAATATCTTCATATTTCTTCACCATCTGGCAAACCCTTTCAATTACATATAATTCATCTTCTATAAAAAGAAGCTTTTTTACCATTCTATCCAAAGCCATTTAATCTTCTCCCTTTTGACAAACCCAGGATTTTTATTAGATAACTCTTTGAGCGAAATATATCCTTCTATATATAATAGCGGGGAATCTGCTAAATTAATTACTCTCTTGCCAATTTCTCTAAAATTAGCATCCATCTCTATCCTGACAATTGGCTTTAAAGGTTTAGACTTATTTATAAATAAAACTCTACCCACCTCACCGCTTGAAAGTTTTACAAAACTTCCACATGGATACAAAGTAAGAAAAGAAATAAGCCCCTTTATAGCTCTATGATGAAAAAGCCTTCTAGTTTTCCCTATAAAACCAGATAAAACCTCATGCTCATCAAATGCTTCTCTATAGCTTCTTTTATGCGTCAAGGCTTCATAAAAATCGGATATAGAAATAATCTGATATACCTCCTGTATTTCATCTCCACTTAATTTAAAATATCCAGATCCATCATACCTTTCATGAGATAAGTTTATTGCCTGGCAAACAAATTTTTTCATCTCTTCGTCATAACTAAACACCTTTGAAGCAATATTTATTCCGTCTTTTAAATGATTTTTAATAGTTTCTCTTTCAATATCTGTAAATTCCCGTTCAACAGATGTTAGCAAACGATAATTTAACATCCCTATGTCTATAAACAGAGCAGATACAATCGCTTTTTTAATTTCATCGTCTGAATATTTCAATTCATTCATTATCCCGCAGGTTATTATCGCAAGGTTCAGAGCGTGAGAATAAAGATAGTTTGCCGGCGTAAGATATTTAAGGAAATTTGCAAAATACCCATTTCCCCTAACTTCATCCAGTATAAGCTGTGAAGCATAAAAAAAATCATCTGAGATATTGTAATATAATCCCTCTGAAATTTTTCTAAAATCCCTTGAAACTATTGAAATAAGATTTGAATAGGTATAATGAGATTTTTCCCTTAATATAACCTCATCAAATTCTATTTTATCATTATCTATTGGTTTTATCCCCTCATCCATCTTATTAGAAAAACTTGCTGTTTCAGGAGGTTTTGAGGGTAATTCCTGAATTTTATTTTCTTTTTTATCTATAAGTGGAATAGAACTATTTAAAGTATTTGAAACATCTTCTTTTATCTCTTTTTTTGAGTCAGGTAGATCTTCTCTTTTTTTTAATAGTTTTTCACTTTTATCAAGGTCTGAAAATTTCATAATCAAATTTTACCACTGAGATATTAAATTTTCATTACATTTTTTTGTCAGTTTTTTCTTTTAAACTGGCAAAAGCAGAATTTACTTAGAAAATCAAAACAAACATAAGTTAGCTAGTATTTAGTTTTAAGCAAGTTTATTTTAAAGATTTTTTATAAATCCTGTATTTTTTATAAACCTTCCCGCCAAATTTTTCTATTGTTTTATTTATTTTTATATTATCCTCAAGCGTCCATGAAAGCTCACCCCATTCCCAGCCAAGCTTTCTGGCAGTTTCTATTGCTTTTAAAATCATAAGCAGCTCTATCCCTTTTCCTCTATATTCTGCATTTACTCCTAAGGCAAGCATTCTTCCTGATTTAATTTTAAATAGATATTTATAAAACATTGAAAAAATATTTAAAGGAGTTATTTTTCCATTTAAGGATTTTAAAACAATATTTAAATCTGGAAGCATTAAACAAAAAGCAACCGGAATATTATTTTCCCTTGCAAAAAAAATAAACTCTTTCTTAAGTATAGGCTTAAGTTCCTTAGTCATCTGCTCTATCTCACTATCGCTCATTGGAACAAAACCCCAATTTTTTTCCCATGCCTTGTTATAAACTGATTTGACATCATCAAATATGGCTGATAAATTTTTAATATCGCCAAACTCTATACTTAGCCCCTTGTTGGCATCCCATATCCTTTGTGCCACATTTTCAAACCTTGAAAGAATAGCCTCATCATAAACCCATTTAAAAGCATATAAATCTTTTTCTTTTATATATCCATTTTTTTCAATAAGTCTTTGATAATAGGAAGGATTATACGGCATCATTATTGTATTTGGTTCATCAAAATTATCTATTAAAACCCCCCATGAATAATTACTTGAAGGATTGGCAGGCCCCATTATAAAAGAGCACCCTTTTTCTTTAGCCCATTTTTCAACTTCACTAAAAAGCAGGTTTGAAACATTTTCATCGTTTATCAGATCAAAAAAACCAAAAAAGGAAGCATTTTCGCCATGAAATTGGTTATACCTGTGGTTTATTATTCCTGCTATTCTCCCCAGAATTTTCCCGTCATCCTCTACCACAAAAAACTTTTTCTCCGCACATCTCCAGAAAGGATGTTTGTCAGAAAGAAGAAATTTAACATTACCTTTTAATTCCCCAACCCAATTCTTATTATTTCTAAAAAGACGATAAGGAAAATCAACAAATTCATTTAAATCTAATGCCTCTCTTAAATGCATCGAACAGGAGCTCCATTAAAGCTCATAAAGTTTTACTTTTATGCGTTCCCATAACAGATTTATAACATTTTTCAAAAATATTAAGTGCTCTATCAAGATGTTCTCTGGTATGAGTCGCTGTAACCACAACTCTTAAAAGGGTTCTTTTGGGAGGCACGGCAGGACTTATTACAGGATTTGAAAAAACGCCGTTTTCAAAAAGCATCTTCCACAACATAAATGTTTTTTCGTTGTCACCTATAAGTATCGGGATTATAGGCGTCTGGGTTGGACCAATGTTTGCTCCTATCTCCTTAAATTTTTTCAAAAGATATCTTGAATTATCCCACAATTTTTTCCTTCTCTCCGGCTCTGTTTCTATAATATCTATTGCTTTTGAAATCGTCGCCACACAAGAAGGGGGTAGAGCTGCTGAGAAAATCATTGATCTTGAAATATGTTGTATATAATCTATAACATCAGCATCCCCAACAACAAACCCACCAACTGAGGCAAAACTTTTAGAACAGGTTCCAACTACAAGATCTATTTCACCTTTTTCAAGCCCAAAATATTCTGAGGTTCCTCTACCATTTTCACCTAATACACCTGTTGCGTGAGCATCATCTACTATAAGTCTTGCTTTATATTTTTTGCAAACCTCAACTATTTGCGGTAATGGTGCAATATCCCCCTCCATAGAAAAAACCCCATCAACAATTACAAGTTTTCCTCTTCTTTTGTCAATAGATTTTAATACCTTATCAAGACTTTGTACATCGTTATGTTTAAATCTTTTAATTTCAGCACCACTTAATCTTGCGCCATCTATTATGCTGGCATGATCAAGTTTATCCACTATAACCACATCCCCGTTTGAAGCAAGCGCCGATACTACCCCAAGATTCATCTGATATCCAGTAGCATATATTAAAGCCCTCTGTCTGTTCTTAAATTTTGCAAGTTTTCTTTCAAGCTCCTCATGAAGCACAGTATTACCATTTAAAAATCTTGAACCTGCAACCCCGGTGCCAAATCTTTCTATGGCTTCCATAGCAGCAGACTTCATCCTCGGATCATTTGCAAGCCCAAGATAATTATTTGATCCAAACATTATAAACCTTTTACCGCCTATCAAAACCTCTGGAGCCTGCTCAGATTCAAGTGCTTTAAAATATGGATATATCCCCTTTTCTTTTAATTCATTCACAATTGTAAAATTTCTTACTTTTTCAAATAAATCTGTCATATAATAAACATTGTATTATTTATTTAAACTTTTTTCAATTGAGATTTTCTCAATATTGCTGTAGTAGACCTACCTTTTAAAAGCTTAACTATAACAACCTTTTTAGCAAATTCTTTTCCAACAACATTTTCCTTTGAATAATCCCCTCCCTTTACAAGCACATCAGGCATTATCAGTTTTATAAGATTATAAGGGGTAAGAGAATTAAAAACTACAATATAATCGACATATTCTATCGCAGAAAGAACTATTACTCTATCAGGCAGAGGATTTACAGGTCTTTCTTTACCTTTAAGCGCTTTAACAGAACGATCGCCATTAAGCCCCACAACCAGGATGTCGCCCATACTCTTTGCCTGACTTAAAACTTTAATATGACCACTATGAATTATATCAAAACATCCATTTGTAAAAACTATTTTTTTCCCCTCTCTTTTCATTTTTTTCAGTATCCTAATAAGTTTTTTTAGAGTTATTTCTTTTGTCTTCATATAAAGTTTAAAGTTTTTTATTTACCAATGCTTGTTTTTTCCAATATCAGTTTGGGTATAAATTCTTCAAGATATTTAGTATGAACATTGGCTCTTTTGAAATTTAAGTCATTGAGTATTTCCTTGTGAAGCCCCAATGTTGTCTTTATCCCTTTTATTTGAAATTCATCTATTGCTCTTGCTGATTTTAATATAGCATCTTTTCTTGTAGGTGCCCAGATTATCAACTTTGCTATCATGCTGTCATAATATGGAGGTATTTTATAACCGGGGTAAATATGGGTATCAACCCTTACTCCATTTCCCATAGGGAAAACCACATCTGAAATAGTTCCAACATTTGGCATAAAATTTTTTTCCCAATCTTCTGCATTTATTCTGTGTTCTATTGAATGTCCTCTGAAACCATCTACATATCTGGAAGATATATCCATCTCAAAGCCCTGGGCTATTAAAATTTGTTCTTTCACAAGGTCAACCCCACATATTGATTCTGTCACCGGATGTTCAACCTGAAGCCTTGTATTTACTTCCATAAAATAAAAATTTTTATCTTCATCCATTAAAAACTCTACAGTTCCAACACCATGGTAATTAGCACTATCAGCAAGTTTTTCAGTAACCTTTTGCAGTTTTTTTCTAACATCAGGTGTAACAAAAGGTGAAGGAGTTTCTTCTATAAGCTTTTGATGTCTTCTTTGAAGCGTACAATCCCTTTCTGGGAAAGCCACTACATTGCCATGAAAATCTCTGGCAAACTGTATTTCTATATGTCTTGGCTTATCTATATATTTTTCAAAAAACACATCATCGTTTCCAAAAGCAGCCTTTGCTTCTTGCTGAGCCATTTCAACTTCTTTAATAAGAGAACTTTCTTCTGTAACTATCCTCATACCCTTTCCACCGCCACCTGCCGCAGCTTTTATCATTATAGGAAATCCTATCTTTTTTGCAATTTTAATAAAATCTTTTTTAACACAACCGTTAGAACCAGGGGTTATGGGTACCCCGGATTTTCTGGCAAGCTCTCTTGCCATAGATTTATGCCCAAGAAGTTTTATTGAATCAGGATTGGGACCTATAAAAATAAGCCCATTTCGTAAGCATTGTTTTGAAAATTCTGCGTTTTCAGAAAGAAAACCGTAGCCCGGATGGATAGCATCCGATTTTGTAATAAGCGCGGCTGATATAATTCTGTCCATTTTAAGATAACTTTCCTTTGCCGGGCTGTCGCCAATGCATATAGCTTCATCCGCCATATCAAGATGAAGGGAATTTTTATCCGCTTTAGAATAAATAGCAACAGATTTTATTCCCATTTCCTTTAAAGTCCTTATAACCCTAACAGCTATTTCACCACGATTTGCAACAAGAACTTTTTTAAATTCTTTTTTCACTATTCCTCCTTCAATTGTTTTATATTTATTGTCCTTTCCCATAAATTAACTATTCCCTCATACCTCAATATATCAAATCTTTTTTTGCCAGATTTTTTTACTCTTATTTCCACTTTATAAGATGGGCCATTTAGATAATTACATACATATTCAGTTTCATATTTTAACTTTGAAACATCAAATGTCTTTTTTAATTCACTATCTATAAAATCATTAATATTAACTCCATCTATTTTGTAATTTTTAAGATATTTAATAGCATCAGAACAAGATTCTCCTTTAAGCATTGAAATCCTTTTTTCAGCTTCTTTTTTTTCAATTCCATCTTCACATATCGAAATAGCACTGGCAAGATCGTTCATAGCGCTGTTGTATTTTTTGGTTGCAACATATCCATCAGCCCTTGCTAAAAAAACAGAACACTTGTTTTTAATCGGGACATCTGGATTTGAAATAAGCAGATCATATATTTTAATAGACTCTTCAATCCTATCTGTAAAGCGAAGACTATCTGCATAATTGAACCTATACCAGAATAACTCTTCTTCATTATAGTATTTTATGGGATAGATAGCGGAAAGTTCAACTACCCTTCTGCAACTGTCTATTGCTTTATCATATAACCTCATAAAATATTCGCTCCAGCAAAGATATCCGCTTGACCGTGGATCAAGAGGATCTATAAGATACAATTTCTGGGACAAAAACAATGATTTTGAAAAATCCCTCTGCGAAAAAGCCTCATCTATATCTCTAAATAAATTCCACACATAAGGCCTTGTCCACACTCCATGTTCTTTTACAAAGTTAAGATAATCATCCCTCCACTGTCCATCTCCTTCTTTCAGTTTGTAAACAATAACACTTTGATTCTCCTCAAAATAATATATTTTTAAATCTTTAAATTCCCAGCTACCAATCTTAGAATAATAACTTTCACTTGCTTTTAGATAATCGGTAAAACTCACAATAGTTTTTGAATTATTGGAAAGATAATTATAGGCTTTTTCATAATTCCTTTCTTTTAGCGCATTTAAATATTTTTTTGCTGTATAAAGCAACTCATATCTTGAAATACTCTTTCTAACAAAAAGAAGATAAGACGCTATAATAGATACCACAAGTGAAGAAAATATAATTATAAAAATTCTCTTTTTATAGTTATCTTTTTTAACCTGTAAAGTACTTGTGATTGGCTGGGCATTTTTCTCATCAAAAGAAGAATTTTTAATATAATCTTCAATCTTTTTCTTTTCATCCTCCGTTTTCTTAATTTTGCTTTCAACTTCTTTTTGTTCTTCAGCGTTGATTTTTTGTTTTTCATTTTCTTTTCGATAGCTGTCGTCTTTCTTCCAAACACTTTCATTGATAGGCTCAAACTCAAGCTTTATTTTTTTTTCTTCTTTTGGCGGGATATCATCTTTGCGATTAGAAGAATCTATTTTTTTTTGGGGAGTAAGAGCAAGCAATTCACCACAATTGTCGCAGCGTGATTTTTCAACAGAATTTTCATGACCGCATTTACCGCAAATTTTTACTATCTCTCCACCACATTTTATACACACATCAGTTATTATATTTGGCTCATAACCGCATTTTTTACAAATTATTTTACTTGGATTTATATTATCCATAAAACTGAAAATTTTATTCTATTATAAAAAGGAGTTGAGAATATTCAACAACATCGCCATCATCCACACATACAACTTTTATCTTACCGTCTGTTGGAGAGACGACCTCAAATTCTCTATTTAGAACCTTAACATATCCTAGCACATCCCCTTTTTTTACAACATCTCCTTGTTTTATTTCACTGGATTTACCTTTTTTTGAAAAATTAAACAACCCCACTTCAGGCGAAACTACACTAACCAGATTTGAAACTATTTTAGTAGAAGATTTTTCTCCTTCTTTAACAAGAGAAACTTTGAAATTACCTTTTCTAAAAGAAAGTTCAACAAGATCTGAATCGCTAAACCATTTATTTATATCTGAAATTTCTTCAATTTTCATAAAACCTCCATTAAAAAACTACAAGTTTTGACATAAAAAATATTATAATCCTGCTTTTCCGGGCTCAAAAGGTTTATATATAAGTTTTGACACCTTTATCAAACTAACCTTTTCCTTATTTTTTTCTATTGGATGATAATCGACACATATCACATGGGAAGACTTATCAGCAAATTCAAGTATAACCTGCCTGCAGGCGCCGCATGGAGTAGCGGATCTTGCCACCACACAAATGTCTTTAATAGACTTTTCTCCATTTGCTATAGCCTTAAATATTGCCACACGCTCTGCGCATATTGAAAGACCGAAAGAAGCATTTTCTATATTTGTCCCGGTATATATTTTTCCACTTCCCCCAACAACACTTGCTCCAACTGGATATCTTGAATATGGCGAATATGAGTTTTTCTGAGCTTTTTTAGCAAACTCTATTAATTTTCTCATTAATTTTCTATCCATTTTTTTTACCCTATTATCAATTTTAATTTAGCAAGATTTTTAGCGGATATATTATCTCTTGAAGTTAGCAGGGAATTTGGTGGCAGTTTCTCACAATTACAAGAAGGTTTAATAGATGAAATTTCTGGAATTGTTATAACCAAAAGTTTTTTAATGTTTTCAATATTCTTATGAATAGTATCTAAAACTTTCTCCTGAGATACTTCATCTTCTTCTTTCCAGCAGTCATAATCAGTGACAAGAGAAACAGGGACATAATGCAAACCCGCTTCTTTTGCAACCTTACATTCGGTGGCAACAGTCATCCCAATTATTGAATATCCCTGCCTTCTATGATACTCACTTTCTGCTTTAGTTGAAAATTGAGGTCCTTCCATACAGACATAAACTCCCCCAAGATGTGATTTTATTCCGATTTCAAGCGCTTTTTTGTGTATAAATTTAGAATAATCCATACAGAAAGGATGAGCAAGGGGAACATGAGCAACAACCCCATTTCCAAAGAAAGTGCTTATCCTATTCTTAGTTTCATCAACAAACTGATCTGGAAATACAAAATGAGAAGGAGCAAGATCTTCCTTTAAAGATCCAACCGCACTTACAGAAATGATAACCTCAACACCAAGCGATTTTAGCGCCCACATATTTGCCTGATGAGGAATTTCTGAAGGTAGTATGGTATGATTTCTCCCGTGTCTTGGCAAAAACAATACTGGAACCCCTGAAATCTTTCCATAAATCAAATTATCACTGGTTTTCCCAAAAGGAGTTTTGATTTTAATTTCTTTTTTATCTTTCAACTCCTCTATTTTATAAAGTCCGCTTCCGCCTATAACAGCAACTTTTGCTTTAAATTTTTTCATAAATTCTCCCGTTATTAAACTCGGATAAATACCTGAAAACAATGTTAAATTATATTCTATAAAAAAATTGATTAATTATGGCATGCTGAAAAAGCAAGCAAGATATATAAAACTAGAAAAAATCAAAATCCTAAAATTTTATTTACTAATATTAAATCTTACTCATATCTCAGAGCTTCTATCGGTTCAAGATTACTCGCTTTTTTGGCGGGCCAGAATCCAAACACAATTCCAACTAGAGCCGAAAAGGAAAATGACATTATTATAGCCACCCAGGGAATATCAATACTCCAGCCAGTAAATTTTCCAAGTATAATAGCAGCTCCACTCCCAAAAGCTATTCCTATCACTCCACCGACTACCGAAACTATAACCGCCTCTATCAAAAATTGCCACAGAACCGCTCTATTTGTTGCCCCTATAGCTTTTCTTAATCCTATCTCTTTCGTTCTTTCAACAACACTTACAAGCATTATATTCATTATTCCTATCCCGCCAACTATAAGAGAAATCCCTGCTATTATTCCTAAAAGCAGGCTAAAGGTTTTTGTAGTTTGAGTAAGCATATTCTTTATATCCGAAAGATTAAAAACGGTTACAGGATCATCTTTATAAGAAGGGACATTCATAATTTTTCTCATAACTTTTGGAATATCCTCCATAGCTTTATCAATATAATCTGAATCTTCCACCTCAACCCATATCTGATCAATATAATCCTTTCCAAATAATATCTTCATAGCTGTATTTACTGGAACTATTATAATATCATCCTGATCCCTCATCCCTGCCGCTCCTTTCATAGGCAAAATCCCTATAACTGTAAAATTCTTCCTGTTAATCTTAATCTGTTTTCCTACTGGATCTTCGTCACCAAAAAGATCATTGACAACCGTCTGTCCCAAAACACAAACTCTTTTAAGTTCTTTATTTTCCTGTTCAGTGAAAAATCTACCATAATAAGGATAAGCGTTTCGTAAAGATGGATAGTTAATAGAGCTTCCCATGACAGAAGTTCTGGTATTTTTATCTTTGTAAACCGCCTGAACATTTCCATTGACATTAACATCATAATTTACTATATAAGGAAGTCTTGAAATAATCATTTTTGGATATTCCAGCCTCAATCTTGAAACTTCCCCACGCCCTCCTCCAACTCCTCCAGTTGTTAGCTGTTGCGGAAATATCATAAGAAGATTTGCCCCAAGAGACGAAAGGCTTTGCTGTATAACTTTTTGTGCTCCATATCCCACAGCAAGCATTGCTATAAGCGAACCAACCCCTATTATTATTCCAAGCATCGTAAGAAATGATCTTACTTTATTAGAAACTATTGATTTCAACGCAGTTTTTATATTTTCAAAAAACTCCTGAATATTAAACCTGGATTTCTTAATCTCTATATCGTAATCTCTTTTTGTAATAAAATTTTTCCCATTTATTATATCTTCATAAATATTTCCGTCTTTTATCTTTATTATCCTTTTAGCATATGCTGCTATATCTGGTTCATGAGTCACTATTACTACAGTTTTACCCTCTTCATTAAGCTTTGTCAGAATCTCCATTATCTCCTTTGATTGATCGCTTGCTAAATTCCCGGTCGGCTCGTCTGCAAGAACTATAAGAGGATCGTTCACAAGTGCTCTGGCTATAGCAACCCTCTGCTGTTGTCCTCCTGAAAGTTGATTGGGTTTATGAAAAATTCTATCTCCAAGACCAACCTTTTCAAGTAATTTTTTGCCAATTACTTCATCAACGCTTTTAAGATATATCTGGGGCAAACAAACATTACTAAGAGCTGTAAGCCTTGAAAGAAGATTAAACTGTTGAAAAACAAATCCTATTATTCTTGACCTAAGATACGCAAGTTCTGAGTCTGAAAGATTTGTAACATCCCGTCCAAGAATTTTGTATTCACCGCTTGTTGGTCTGTCAAGAAATCCTATGATATGCATTAATGTAGATTTACCAGAACCGCTTGGACCCATTATTGCAACAAACTCCCCCTGTTCTATTTTAAGATCTACTCCTTTTAAAACCTCAAGTTCTTCCCCCATCTTATAAACCTTTCTTATTTTTTTAAGTTCTATCATACTTCTCCTATCAAAGCTTTTAATAAAGTTTTTATAGCTTTCTCATTATCTGCCTCGGTTGATTTTTGCTTCTTTGAGGCATAAATGGAATTTTACCTCCCTCAAACGTCTGTTTTGAGTACTTCTTGATTTTAAGATATATCTCATCGCCATCGTTAAGTCCTTTTTTCACTTCAACTATATCATTGTAATCCTTCCCTACCGTTATTTCTTTCTTTACAGGTTTTTTCTCCAAATCAAAGCCTGTTATAACATAAGTTTTCCCATCTTTTGAATATTCAACAGCATTGTTTGGAACTCCAATAATTGCTTTCTGAGAAACAAGTATTTTCACATTAGCTGTCATCTGAGATTTTAAAAAAGATGGGGTGTTATCAAGTCTTATCTTCACTCTATATATTATAACACTACTAACGTTTTTACCCTCATCAAGTATTTGAAATACCCTGCCGGTTATCTGGGTATCAGGATATGAATCAAGTGTTATAAAAACTCTATCCCCAATTTTAACCTTGCCTATATCAGACTCATCAACATTTGCATTGGCTATCAAGGTATCTGACATGGCGAACAAAACCGTCGATGCTCCCAAAGTCTGCCCCTCAACTATGTTTCTTAAAATTATTCTTCCACTTATAGGAGCAAGGACTTTTATCGGCTTATAACTATCCTCCCATTTTTTATACTCCTCTTCACTTATAGATCTTGCGGCATCTAAAATAGCGACCCTGTCTGAAGAACTCATAAGACACAATACATCTCCGCTTTTTACATTATCTCCTTCTTCAACAAAAATTTTTTCTATTCTGCCAGAGGAAGGTGGAAGTATTTCAACCCTGTTTAAAGGTTCAATCTGCCCGGTTGTTTCAACATAATCAGCAACATTATTTATTTTTACTTCTATTTTTTTATAAAAAAATTCATCCTGTGGATCTTTCTTTCTTTTTAAAAAATAAATTCCCGCTATTATAGCTACTGCAGATATTAAAATAACTACTTTCTTCATTTTTCCTCCCGCTTTTTTTCATTTTTAGACTTCCATCTATGTTAAAAAAATCTTACTGAGAGATCTTTTCTCCAATAAGGCTTTCAAGCGATATTTTTCTAAGATAAACATTTTTAATATATTCAGTGTAATTTTGTCTTGAATCAACAAGATTTTGTTCTATATTCTCAAGATCTATATAACTCATTTTCCCGGCCATATATTTTATCTGAGCTTCTTTATATCTTTCTTCATTTGCCTCAAGCAATATAGCATATGTTTTTACAGTAGAAACGGAATTTAGATACTCGTTATATGCATTTTGAATATCATTTTCAGCGCTTATTATATAAGCGTTAAGCTTCTCTCTTGTTGATCTCAGGGTTTCCTTAAGCATATCTACATTGTTTTTATAATATGTTATACCAGAAGAAAAAAGCGGAAACGAAAGACCAAGCCCAATAGACCATGTCATATTTGTATCTGGAAATTCAGATTTTCCAGAATATCCCCTGGATGCAGAAAAACTGAGTTTTGGTAGCCAATCATATTTATTTGTTTTTAATTTTTCCTCAGCAAGAAGTATGTTCTTTTCAAAAATTTTATAAGCAGGTGTAGATTTGATATAATCGATTATTTTATCCCGCTCAAATAGTATTTGAGGCATAGAAATATTTTCTCTAACTAAAATTTCATCCTTAATTTTAATTCCTATTGCGTTTTTAAGATTGTTTGATGCTATTTCAATCTGTCTTTTTGATTTATCAAGATTAAGTCTTGCCATTTCATATTGCGCTACAGCATAAAGCATATTCCCTTTAGATTCAAATCCACTTTGATATTTAAGTTTTATCAAATCCGCATTATTTTTTCTTATCTCAACTATTTTCTCATTGACCCTGTAGGTTTCCTGCGCAAAAAGAAGATTATAAAAGGCAGTATAAATATTTTTTCTTAAATCTATAAGGTAGCTTTCATAGTTTAACTGTGCAATCTCATAGTTTATTCTGGAACTTTTAATTGTATAAATAGAGTCATAATCAAAAATATTTTGAGAAACGCTTGCTGAAAGTGAAAAAGTATTAGAAGTCTGGTTGTTATCTCCGCCAGATCTTGAAAAATTATTTGAAAGGTTAATCTTTGGAAGATAGGAGTTAAGCGAAGAGTAATAAGAATATTTAGCAGATTCAAGCTCGGCAAGCTTTGATTTTAAGGCTGGATTATTTTCAAAAGCTAAATTAATACATTCTTTAAGAGTAAGCTCAATGGCTTTGGACAAATCTATAAAAGTAAAAAACAACAAACATACAAGAATTACTTTGTTTTTTTTCATACAAACTCCCTACATCTCATACCTATATTATATTAACGATTTTACAGCAAAATTATTGCATTATTATAAAGAACTTAATAACTTACCTACCAGTAAGTAAATTATAGCAAATAAAAGACAACAATTTCTTGTAAGATATCTATACATAGCTGTCTGCGTGCCTGCCTGAGCAAAGACACTCGCAGTCAGGCGGACACGCACAGGCAGGTTGGACTTTTCATGATTTTTAAATTGTTTATCTAAAAACCAATTTATTGGCGTTTTTCCGATTTAATTATTTTCACCCTCACCTTAATCCTCTCCCATTAAAGGGAGAGGAAAATGAGTGTTAGCAAGGCATGAATACTAATTTTCTGGACAGTTTAATTCCTTTCATATGTTTATATTTTCCCTCTCCCCATTTTAATATATCCCCTCTCCTTTTTTGGAGAGGGTTAGGGTGAGGAGATTTAAGGGGGAAGGGATGGTTTTTAAGCGTTTAAGGAAGGTAAAATTAGGTTTTGTTCAGATTAAAAAATTATCCACACTTTAACCACGATCGTATAAAATCAGTGTATGTTATTCATAGGAAAGTTATATAATTTCCGCTAAATGATTATACACAGTTTAACCACGATCGTGTAAAATTAGTGTATGTTTTTTTTGAAAGCAAAATACCTTAGACTGACCGCCCAGCTCAGTCCGCTATTGGAGATATATCTATTTTTTTATTACACACTTTTCAATAGATTTACAAATATTATTCTACAGCTTAACGACATTAAAATCTGTCCATTATGTTTCTGATATTTTGCATTTCTATATTATAAAAAGAACTTTTAATCAAGAATATAAAATTCAAAAACTATAACCTGTCACATATTGTTTTATAGGGACAGTATTCACAGTTATTATCATTTTCAGGTGGGTTGAAATAATCATCATCTATAATCTCAGAGATAATATTTTTAACAAAATCCATTACTTTATTAATATTTTCATTTTCAAACGTAATAATTTCTTCAGGGATCACTTTTATATCCCTTTCATGTAAACACAAAAATTCAGCAGTTGTATTGGATATATCAGCTCCTTCAACATTCTTTAAATTCTTTAAGCCAGCAAAACAATAAACATAAATAAATAATTGAAGCAAATTAAGTTTTTTCCCACCTCGAAACTCAGACAGCATTTTATCTAAATTCATCTTTTCAACTCCATTTAAATCAATGTGTCCTGTTTTATAATCGGTTATTATAAATTCGTTCTTTCCATCTTTTGATATTTTATCAACTCTATCTATTCTTGCATTGAATTTAACATATTTTTCTTTATCATACTGCAAATCAAAAGAAATATTTTTCTCACACATAATAATCTCTCTATCTCTATGATTTTTGAAATGAAATTCAATAAAATCAGAAAGCCTGTTTAAAATCTGTTTTTTAAACATATAATCCTTAAGACTTATTCTATCTTGAATTTTTCTTTTTATTTCTTCTTCAAAGATACCAAAAATAGTCTTTTTCTCCTTGTCTTTGTCTTTATCTATAAAAGTTTTACCTATATATTTAGAAAAATATTTTTCAAATACTTTATGCAAAATAATTCCTATCTCATTTTTCTCAAAATCTTCCTTTATCTCTTCATTTTCAGAAAGCCCAAGCACATACTGATAATAAAAGCTGAGCTGACATTTTAAGTAATTTTCTATGGCTGAATATGAATAAGACATAGAAGAAAGTAACCTTTTAATCTCATCAGTTTTTTTGATTTTACTTAGATCTTTTTTATTAAAATTAATATTAAAAACCGGTGTTGTTTCTTTAAAATCTTTATCTTCTTTCTCATAAAGCCATTTTATTTTCTCAAGTAAAGGACTTATTTCCCTCTCTTTATTATCAACATAATAAGCATAAAAATTTTCACATCCATAAAAAAGCAAGTGGAAATAATAAGAATATATATCAAATGAGGTTTTTGAATCCGGTATATTAAGTTCTTTTCTAACAAAATCAGGTATAACAGAATCCTTCTTTTTTATGTTGGGCAAGATTTCATTATTTAAATCTAACATAAAAACATTTTTAAATTTAAGATTTCTTGCTTCAAGAAAACCTATACATTGAAGTCCCTTGATAGGAGAGCCTTTAAACGGATGGGTTTTTGTATTGAAAAATATCTTAATAAAATCAAAATATGACTTTTTCTCATTAAAAACCAACTTTGATATCTCACTATTTTTTATTTCTTCAATTATATCACATATAACCTCATTAAAATAAGCCCAGTAATGATGTCTTGAAGCAGTAGAGTCTTTATCCAGGTATTTCAGGATATTTAAAAGTTTGCTTAAAAAATCATCAACGTTTTTTATAGAATCAAACGATCGTATAAACAAATCATTTATTCTCTTAATTATTTCACTATCCCCCTCAACATCAGACAAAGATATTCTTATATTCAAAGGTTTTTTAATTTTCTCAAATATGCGATGTATTTCTTTTCGTGTTTCTTCAGCCTTTTCACTATCAAATTTTATATTCTTAATGTAAGGATGATTTAAAAACTTAAAGTATTTTTCAATTGAATATAGTTTTTTACCATCAACCTCAGTGGCTGATTCAATAAGTTCAAAAAGAAGCATAAACATTGAATAAATTGGGGTAAGTTTTAAAGGAAACCCACTTGAAACATTAAAATCACTAAAATCTCCAAGCACATTATTAAGGAGTGAAGTAACAATACTTTCATCATTTATTACAACAACATTTTCTCTGCCAGCTTTAAACAAATTATTATCAATATGAGAAACTGAGATTAAATCCTTTCTTAATTCACTTAATTCTTCAAATGAGCTTGATACCTTTCTTACCACCAATTTTGGTATGTTTGTTTGAGGAGTACTATAATCTTCCACAGTAAAAGGGATATAATCTTTGATATTTCCTGTATTATAATAAAGAAAATAAGAGTTAGGATGATTATTGTATATATTCTTAAATATAATCTTTTCACTTTCAGTTAAGGCAAAAAAACCTGCAAAAACAATATTTTTAAAACCACTCATATCATAATTCTTAATATTCTGGGAAACAAAAGAATACTTCATTGATCTGGTATATCTCTTTTCTTTTTCTAGCTTCTGATAAAATTTAGCATAGATATCTGAAAATTTTATAAACCTATCGCTAAATTTTCTAAAAACATCATCCCTTGAAATACTTAACTCATTGAAAACTATAAAATCAAAATCCCTCATCTTCTGTGGCTCTACTCTGTGTATCTTAAGCTCTTCAAAATCGGATAATATACTCAATGCAACAGGCAAAAAATAATCAAAAGCCATTTTATCTTCTTTATTTTTAATATCAAAGATCGCATTCTGTATATCATCACCAAAATCATTTAAAAGGGAATAAATTAAATCATATTCACTTGCGGTTTTTGCCTGTGGATTGATTTTTTCAAACACAAAATTTATAAAATCATCCATCCCCATTAGTTTGGGCGCAGGAAGTGGTTTATTATCGTATGCTTTACTTATATAATCCACCAGAAAATAGCCTGGCCTTCTGTTTGGAAAGATCACAATAGAATTTTCCAGGTCATTATTAATTAAAGATAGGATTTCATCAAATATATCTTTTTGAATATCTATAAGTTTAACCTTTTCCATATTTAATACTCAATAATTTTTTTAGTATCAAAATAATAAATATAACATTTAACCTGTTTGCCTTTATAATAACCTGAAACAATTTTTTTATAAATATCCATCTGCCGGGAATAATCTTTTTCCAGACCTGTTTTATAATCTACAATATAGACACAATCATCATCTATGACCAGTCTATCCACTCTAAATATAGATGAGTTATATATAAACTCAAACTCGTTTTTAATTTTTCTATTAGTTTTATAAACAAACAAATCCCTCATTTTCTCAATAGCTGAATATATATCTTTTTTTATCTCCTCTAATTTTATATCATTAATTGAAAGACCATAAAAATCTGCAGATTTTTTTATGTAATCAGTCAATTTATCATCCGGTATATATTCTATCATTGACATAACCATATGATATATCTTACCTATAAGACTTTCATAGCTTTCTTTTTCATCACGGATGAAGTTGTAAGCGGAAAGATGCTTTGAATGAGAAAACTCTGAAAGAGAAACCTCAGCATCAGTTTTAACCTGATCATATTTCTTACCATACTCACCTAAAAAATCCTTATCAAATATATTCCTAAGCCAGTCATTCTCCTTTTTATTTCCATTTTTAGGTTCCTTTTTAGGAAGAACTATATTATAAAGTTCTTTTTTTGCTCTTGTTAAAGCCACATATAAAACATTCAATTTTGCAATATACTCTTCTTTCTCTATATTAAAATATATGTCTTTTAGCTTCTTAATTTTTTCATTATCAACAGTAAATCTAAGCCAATCTTTATTTATGGCAAGAATATGTATGTTTTCACCTTCAATAAAATACTTGATGTTTGGGATCCTAACATTAAAATGATTGTTTTCAAATATATTTATGACAACATCAAAACCAAGGCCTTTTGCCTTGTGAAAAGTCATAACCTTAACAGCAACCACATCAGTTGGAATATTAACCGCAAAATAATCGCTATTTTTCTCATCATCAAAATATTTACAAAGCGATGTGATGTCGCAGACGTTTTCATTTAAGGTTAATTGATTAACTATATCAAAAAATTTTATAAAGAAAGCGGACTCTTGAGGAAAGTTCTCATAAACTAAAAACTTAGAAAAAAACAAATTTAGCAGTTCATAAACACTAAGATAACCAGACTTAGCAAAAATCTCATCAAAATATTTGTTCCATATTTCAGGATACTCTTTCCTGAAATCAACATAAATAAACTCTTTCTCTTTATTTTTATAAATAAAATCGCTAAAATCTATTCTTTTTTTAAAATCTTTTTCAATTGTTTTTTTAACTATATCACCAAGCAAAAAAACTGAAAAATTAAAATTATCATGATTATTTATGAACTTAAGGAAAGAAAGTATTTCATTTATTGTTTTCCTTTTTCTTATATCAAGTGAACTAAATGAAGCTGAGTTAATACCAATTTCATAAAGCCACTTAACAACCTCTTCCACATCATCATTTCTTGGTACAAGAACTGCAATTGAATCAAGATTAAACCTCTGAGAAACATCCTTTATAATATTTAAAAATTCTTCTTTAAGTTTTTCCCTATCTTCAACCATTATACTTTTAACATATCCCTCATCATTATTATCTGCACTCTTTTGCCCCTTATTAAAAATCTCAATGTAATCCTTCAACCCCTCTAAATTTTCCCCAAAAGGATTGGAAGAAGCAATTGATTCAAAAAATTTGTTCACATATTCTACTATCTTTTTTTTGCTACGATAATTTTTTTCAAGATTAAAATGTTCAATCCCATTTCTTAAACTATCAGTATTCAAATAAACAGATTTATTATCATCAAGAAAACTCTTCATTATCTTATAATCTGCGTTTCTAAACATATATATAGCCTGTTTAACATCCCCTATCAAAAAGCAACTTCCACCTGTTGCTATAGACTCTTCAATTAATGGTCTTAATATCTCCCATTGAGATAGGCTTGTATCCTGAAATTCATCTATTAAGAAATGTTTTAAATGAGATGATAATTTAAAATAAATTTCTGGAACGCTTAAATTTTTTATCTCCCTGCTTAGTTCAGCAGTTATTCTGGATAATACAATTTTTTTCTGTTTTTTATAATGATTATCATAGAATTCTTTAAACTTAAGATAGAACTCAGAATATTTACTGTATTTTATAAAAGCTTTGTGATAATAATAATCGCAGACATTTAAAACCAATGTCTTAAGTTCATCTTTGAAGGAATTTTGAGTTTCTTTAGGTAGAGCATTAAATTTCTTATCAAAACCCTTATTTTTATTATATAAAAAAGCTTCTTCATTTATACCATCTATAAATTTAATATCATTGTTTTCAAGCAACTTAAAAGAGTTTTTAAACTCGCCAATATTATAATCACAAAGGGCTTTGCTTTGCCTAATTATCTCTTCTTCAAGCTTTTTAAAATCCTGCAATGAGATTTTACTACTACAAACCACCTTAGCCAGGTATTTGTTTTCTTTATCGTTTATTTCACTAAACATCTCAACAAGCTTTTTAAATGGATCATAAACATAATTTGTTTCAACTGCATTTATATTTTCAAGAAAATCATCTATATATTTTCTATCTGATTCATCCCCTCTTTCAAGATAATCTGTAAGAGATTTTTTTATACCTTTTTCTGTATCAAAAACTATTTCAAAATCATAAGGAATTCTTAATTCATTAAGACTTACACTTAAAATTTTTACTATAAAGCTATCAATAGTTTCAACATAAAAATTATAGTAGTTGTCAAATATCTTATTCAAAAGCCTATCTGCTTTTTCAACTATCATTTTTTCATAATTTACATCTATCCCAAGCAGGTTTTTTATGAAATCATCTCTTTTATTTTTATCCTTAACTATACGCTTAATTAAACTTATTATCTCTTGCCTCATTTCTTTTGTAGCATTTTCGGTAAAGGTTATAGCAAGAATATTGGATATATCGTTATTATTAATCCTTTTAGAAAGCAAAAATTGAACATATCTTGAAACTAAGTTATATGTTTTTCCAGATCCAGCCGAAGAGCTCAATATAACAACATCAGGAAAAATTAACTCATCATCCTTTACTGGAAATTTATTTCCCATAGTTATATTATAATAAACCCTTAAAGCATTAAAAAGGTATAATATTAATTATGGAAATTAAAAACATTTTTTTTGATTATGGCGGAACAATAGATTCTGATGGAATACACTGGAGAGAGAGATTTTACAAACTTTATCTTAAAGCTGGCATAAAGATAGACTACGATGAGTTTTCAAAGGCTTTTTTTGATTCAGATGACAATCTTGCAAAAAGGCACAACTTAAAAAAAACAGGATTTAAAGAAACTATATCCTATCAGGTCAATGATGTTTTTAGATATCTTAAAATAAAAGATTCAAAGAAGAAAAAAGAAATAATAGAGAATTTTATTGAAGATTCAATAGAAAAAATTAATAGCAATAAAAAAATATTTGAAACCCTTTTGGATAAGGGCATCAAACTTGGGATTATATCAAACTTTTATGGCAATCTTAATAATGTTTTAAAGTCTCTGGGGATACTTAATTATTTTAGCTTTGTGGCTGATTCAGGCAAAATAGGGGTTATAAAACCTGATAAAGCAATATTTATTGCAGCTTTAAAAGGACTAAATGCAGAAATAGAAGACTCCGCTATGGTTGGTGATGCTTTGCATAGAGATATAAAAGGCGCGCATAATATAGGAATGCGACATTTCTATCTTACATCAAAAAAAGGCGAAGAAATAAAAAAATGTTGTAAAAAAATGTTTGTCATAGGAAAACTCAAGGATATATTAAACTATGTCTAATATAAATGCAGGCATATTTGCTGCTGGAAAAGGCGAAAGACTAAAAAAACATTTTCCACATACTCCAAAACCTCTTATAAAAGTTGGGAATAAAACTTTAATTGAATATGCTTATTATAACCTTTTATCTTTAAACCCATCTTCAATTGCCTTGCTATTAAATACTGAAACAGGCGAGCAAATTTTAGATTATATAAATAAAATAGGATATAAACCGACTGCAATAATGATTGATTCAAAAACTTCATTTGAAAGTTTTTTTACCCTTGCTAATTTTTTAAAGGTTAAAGATAAAGATGTGGTTTTATCAACTGTTGACACAATTACAAGATCAGGTGAAATAATTAATCTTGTAAAAAACCATAACAATACATCCGCTTATATAACCCTTGGAGTAACAAGGGTTATAAACGATGAAAAGCCACTTCTCGTAGATATAGATGAAAAAACTAAGAGGATAAAATCAATAGGTAAAACTGGTTATTATGCTACAAATGGGATATATTGTCTTAGTTATAAGGCTATTAATAATATAAAGAATAATAGATACAAAGCTTTACGTGAATTTTTATCTCAGCTTGATTTTGAAAAAAATTTTATATCTTTTTATAATATAGAAGAAAGCTTGGATATAGATGATATCTCTGATATAAAGATAGCCGAATTTACCTTACAAGATAAACAATAATTAAAATAATTCAAGTGCTTTTGATATGGCAGTATCAGCATCAATAACATAGGTTAAACCCATCTTTTTATAGTTTTCATATCTAACAGAATAATCCGGTATAACCCCCTCATCAAGGTCTTTGCCTGAAGAAGAATATATTTTTGCCACTGTTATCTTTGCCGCTGTTTCATTGCCAACTTTAAAAAGCTTTGTTATATACACATTCCCACCAGTTTTTTCACCAACTATCAAAGCCCCATTTTCTTTGAAACTTTGAGCCATAACCTCGCCCAAAAGGGCGGTGTTTCTATCTATTATCACAACTAATTTAAAATCTGTAAAAATGTTCTCCTGCTCACCAAAACTTTTTGTATATCCCTCTTTAGAAGATTTTATAAAATAAGTCTTTTTATCTTTTGAAAAATAACCTATTATCTTAGCAACCTCTTCATAATCCCCTCCTGAAATATCCCTTAAATCAATTATAAGTTTTTTAATAGCTCTTTTTCTTAGATTCATAATATTATTTCTTATAAAAACCGAAGAATTTTTAGCAAAGGACAAAATATTAATATACGCAGTTTGAGAATCAATCACAACACTCCATACAAAAGGAAAAGCTGCTATCTCTTTTTTTACCTTCATTGAATAATCGGCGTTTCCATCGTTAAAAGAAATTGTTAATTCTTTTGAATTTTCAAGATTTTCTTCAAGTTTTTGCGGTTCAATGTCTTTCAGATTCATTTTATTTATAGAATTAAGCAAGCCTGGTTTTAGCCCGGCTTCATATGCTATCGTATAGTCAAAAACTTTCAATATGATATAACCGTCACCATATTTTTTTAGCACAAAAGGGTAAAAAAATTCCTTTGTCGGTTTATCTGCTTTACTTTTTCTTATTCTTTTGCCTTTCAAGGGAACAAATTCAAAGTTTTTATCAATTTTTTTTAAACCATCAACCCCATTTTCAAGAGCCTTTTTTATATCCTCCTCTTTATAATCATAATAGCTATGCTTCACAAAAGCAGTTATTAACTCTTTTTCATTATATATTCTCCTCTGACAGGAAAATAAAGAAAAAGAAACAAGCAAAGATATCAATAAAAATCTCATATCTAAAATTATACAATAAATTTTATTGAAGTTTCTTGATTCAGTTCAGGTTTTGAAACGCCAAAAATTCACACAAAATAGATATCTTGAGGGCAATTATCTGCGCCCGGCATAAGACACATTCCAGCATTTGGGTCTTCACAGCCAAGAATTTTTCCGCTATCAGGATCAAATATTTGCACCATTCCATCATCTCCGGTAACCCTTATATATCCATATTCATCAGTGGATACATTAGATATACCGGTTCCCAGATCTGGCTCTGTGGACGGTTGCGTAACAGTTTTTCCTTCTGGTGAAGTAGCCACATTTGGGTTACTGGCATCAACTCTATAAGATCTTTGATCAATCTCATCTTCGCTTTGATCATTATTGCTAAAAAGGTTCAGATTAGGGTTGATTGTATTAAAATTCTGATCCTGCTCCTCAGCGGTTTTAAAATCCTGTTTAATTTTATCTATATCTATATCAAAATCCTTTCCTTTATCTTCCTCAGAAAGCCCCGGAACATCTGATGCTTTTAATGATCTCATACTCTCAGCATCAAGCGCTGGATCCTTTAAGAAAGCCGGAATAGAATTTGGATTAATTCTATCTAGCTTTGCTCTAAGTTTTTCATCATATTCAATTGTCTCTTTTATATCTGGAGTCAAATCAAAAGCCTTTGCCGTCCACGATCTTGCAGTATCGTTTGATGCATCTCTGGCAGCATAAAGGGTGGATTTGTAAGTGTTCTTAAGGAGCTCAATAGCAGATGTGGAGTTTTTCTCTCCTGGTTTTGCAACCAGAACTTTTTGATTTGTGGCAGAAACCCTAACACTGGCTTTTGATCCAGTTTCAAAAGAGGATAACGAAGTCTTTGATTGCTGGCTTGTCTCCATCCCGCTAATAGAAGAAAGAGAAGGATTTAATCTCTCAGTTGTAGTCCTGACAGAGCCATATCCCAAGGAATTAGAAGCTAAATAATCCCCTTCATAAGATTTTGCCAAACCTTCTTTTAAGCTTTTTTCTCCGCCAGCAGTATCTAAGTTCTCAGACAAAGCCAGATCAGGATTTAAAGAAGAATCTTTGCTTTTTGCTTCAACCACTTCTTCATCAGAAAATAAATATTTTATCTTTTGAATAAAAGTAAGCCTTACTCCTTTATTATTAGAGTTAAGCTCGCTATATCTTTTTCCACCCACAAGTTTTAAAGCCTCATCGCTTAACAAAAAATACGAACCTATTCCCACAACAAAAAGGAAAAAAAGTAAAAGCACAAGATTATACCTGAAAACCCTTTCAAATGAAAAATTTTCAAAACCAGAAAAAACATTTTGCTTCTTTTCCTCCTCTTCCTTTGTTGTGACATTTTCTTTTTTTTGTTCTTCCATAAATCCTCCCACCGCATTAAAACAAGATAAAACAAAAAATTTTCCTCTACAAACGTCTTAAAACCTTGTAGAGGCTTCTTATTATGTTATAGCAGAAAATTTCTAAAAATCAAGTCCTTTTTTCAAATTACAAACTACAGAGCAAGAGAATATCTGGGCAATTATTTTAATAATTAACAACAAAAACAAAAGTAAATACTAATTAATAAAAAAAGAGAGGGGAAAAATTAAATTTAGTAAAATATGGATATGATAAATGAGATAAAAAATTTAATGAAAGAAAAAATTTTAATATTTGATGGAGCTATGGGAACTGAGATAAACAAAAGATTTTATAAAAATGATTTACTTCCAAACGATTTTCTAAATCTTTCAAATCCACAGTTAATTGAAACCATTCATCTTGATTATATAAAATCAGGCTGTGATTTTATTGAAACAAACACTTTTAACTCAAATCCAATATCACTTTCAGATTTTAACAAAGAGAACCAAACTGTTGAATTAAATAAAAAAGCAGTTGAGGTAGCAAAATCTGCTATTAAAAAATCAGGTAAAAAAGTTTTTATAGCGGGGTCATCTGGTCCCCTTAATATATCTCTTTCTCTTGGCTCAAAATATAGTTTTGATGAGGTAAAGAAAGCATATATAAAACAGGCAGAAGTTTTATTAAAGGAAGGAGTAGATCTGATAATCTTTGAGACAGCTCATGATATAATTAACCTCAAAGCAGCAATAATAGGAGTTATTGAAATACTAAATAGATATGATAATCTTCCAGTAATTGCTTCTTTTACTTTAAATTCAAATCAATCGATTTTAAGCGGAGACGATATAAAAGCAATTTATTCAAATCTTTCTCACTTTGATATAATTGCTATTGGGATAAACTGTTCAAGCGGACCTGATAATATGGAACTTGCTATAAAAAACTTATCAGAGTGTTCTCATTTACCAACTCTAATTATGCCAAACGCCGGTTTCCCGGATGAAAACGGCAATTACAATTTATCTCCCGAAGATTTTACGCAAAAAATAATAGAATATGCTCAAAATGGATACATAAATATTGCTGGAGGTTGTTGCGGCACAGGACCTCATCATATATCTGAGCTTTCAAAAAACCTTAAAAATATAAAACCCAGAAAACTGAACAAAGAGAAGAAATTTGTTTTATCGCATAAAATCGCCATATTTGAAGATGAAATAGAAAAACCATATCTGGCTGCTGAAAGATTAAATACCCTTGGAAGCAAAAAGTTTAAAAAATTAATAGAGGAAAATAATAAATCCGAAATAATTTCAATAACAAAGAAACAAATAGAAAAAGGCGCGCATATTTTAGACATATCTTTTATAAATACTGAAAGGGTGGAGATTGATGATCTAAAAAATTTTCTTCCTGAAATATCAAAAAACTCTAAAATACCTTTGATGATAGATTCAACTAATATCAATATCCATGAGGAAGCGGCAAAACTAACTGGTTCAAAACTCATAATAAACTCTGTAAATTTTGAAAACGGTGATGAGAAACCCAAAAAAGCCATTGAATTAAGCAAAAAATACGGATCCATAATAGTCTGCGGACTTATAGATGAAAAAAAAGAAATGGCATTTAACTTTGAAAGAAAAATGGAGATAGCTACAAGAGCATTTGATTTTTTTTCAAAGCACATCAGTAATAAATTTATTATCTTTGATCCACTTGTCTTCCCTATCGCAACCGTAGAATATCCTCTTTCCGCTTATGATACACTTAAAGCAGTAAGCGAAATTAAAAAGAGATTTAATGTTAAAACGATACTTGGAATAAGCAATATTTCATATGGATTAAACTCACTTGCAAGAAAATACTTAAACTCTGTCTTCCTTTATCTTGCAATTAAAAATGGGCTCGATATAGCGATAATAAATATAGGCGAAAAGATTCCATTTGCTTTGATTGACGAAGAGATAAGAGAGTTATGTATATCAATAATAAACGGAAATAAAGAAGATATTAAAAGATTGCTAACCTTAACACAGAACAAAGAGTTGGAAAAAGAAACCATAGAAAGCCTTACCATAGAAGAAAAATTAAAAAAATCAATAATGGAAGGTATTGGAGATATTGAATCAATATTAAAAGAATTAATAAAAAAATACTCAGCCTCTGATATAATAAACCGCTTTATAATAGGCGGGATGAATGAAGTTGGAGAAAAGTTTTCCAGAGGAGAATATATAGTAACAGAGGTTTTATCATCAGCGGCAGTTGCTCAAAAAGCTATAGATTTTATAAAACCATATCTCAGTAAAGAAAATTTTAAAAGAGGAAAACTTTTAATTGCAACTGTTAAAGGCGATGTACACGATATAGGTAAAAATCTGGTTTCAATCATATTTGAGTCAGCTGGATTTGAAATAATTGATCTTGGGACAAAGGTAGAACCTCAAATTATAGCTCAAAAAGCTTGTGAAATAAAACCTGATATAATAGGACTTTCAGGGCTTCTGTCAAAATCAGCTGAATATATGATTGAAACTGCAAAGAAACTAAAAGAAAATAACCTTAATATTCCACTTCTAATCGGTGGCGCTGCAATGAGTGAAAAATTTGTTAATCTAAAAATTATTCCTGTATATGAAAAAGCATTTTATGCAAAAGATGCCATAGAGGGATTAAAAAAAGCAGGTGATTTACTAAAATGAGTTTTAAACCAGATTATATACCAGAACCACAATCTCTTGAAAGAAAAGTATTTAATGAATTTGAACTAAATATACTTTTTAATAACCTGAACTGGGATATGCTTTTTTTAAGATTTTTTAACCTTAAAAAGTCCCAGCAAGAAAAAATCAATGAAACAAAAAAGGAGATGGATGAGATAGGAAAAGAAATAATAGCAGAGAAGTATTTAAAAGCAAAAGGAATTTATCAGATTTTTAAAATAAAAAACTATACTGATTACATAGAACTTATTGAAAATGAAAAAGTCATAGGCAGGATAGAATTCAATAAAACCTCAAATCATTTGCTTTCTGATTTTTTAGCTGATGAAGATTTTTTAGGTGTGGCATCTGTGTCTGTGTTTATAGACGAAAAAAAATTTCAAAAATTATTTGAAGAAAGAAAATATAGAAAACTTTATATAATTAACTCAATTTCAATAATGATGGCTGAAAGTTTTATAGAAGTTTTGCATTATTTTGTTCAAAAAAACTTCAAAAACGAAGATGAAAATGATTTTTCTAAATTTCCACAATATATCCAGCAAACTAAAAGATATTCACCAGGATATCCATCAATAGATATAAAATTTAATAAAACATTACATGAAGTTTTAAAAGCAAATGAAATTGGGAGTAAAATTACAGAAAGCTATATGATTGAACCAGAGTCTTCAGTTCAAGCAATAATACTACACAACCCAAAAGCATTTTATATATAAAAAATCATTCCATATCAATGATTTTTAAACTCTACTTTAAAAGATAACCAGTTTATAATATTGCGTCGCTTTAAAGTGAAATTATTAATGTATTATTCCTATTT
The DNA here is from genome assembly GCA_036574205.1 of Elusimicrobiota bacterium. Taxonomy (GTDB): domain Bacteria; phylum Elusimicrobiota; class Elusimicrobia; order Elusimicrobiales; family UBA9959; genus JAAYVG01. The sequence goes on from JAINCQ010000002.1 coordinate 28,703, forward strand.
TCTTGGTGATTGTTTTTGATCCTTTTGGACTTGAGGCTTTTATTCTAACTATATATCCTCCCTTTGAAACAATCCCTCCCAATTCATTTTTCCCATTCCAGTCAATATAGTTAGAACCAAGCTTTGCTCCAGTTTGACCTCTTGAAAATTTAAACTGCTTAACAAGATTGCCCAAAAGATCGTATATATCAATAGTAACCTCAGCATCATCATTAAGTATATATGCTATTGTAACCTTCCCCTCCCTTCCGCCTTTTCTTAAATCAACCGGGTTTGGATAAGCGTCTACTTTTTGGATTAACTCCTGACCAATTGTTGTCGCGGCTGGTTTTGACACTTCAGACCAATCAGAGTTTAACCCTGCAAAATTCCAGGCTCTGATTCTATAAGTGTAATAATTACCAAGGGGTCTTGGAGTCTCGCCTGGATTTACAGGATCTCCAATCGAATATAGATTATTGATTCCTCCACCATATTTATATCCCGGTATTCCGGCTATGGTTTTCCATATAGGACTTGTGTTTTCCCTTTCTTGTATTTCATAAGCCATAATATTGGACTCATTATCTGTTGAAGGAGTCCATTTAATAGAATATGACTGTCCGGCAGCAACACCTTCGGCAACCTGTGGTTGTGGCGCTCCCGGAGTAGTTGGTTTGGTGGTATCAATTCTGAATATAAGAACAGGCGTTCCTTTTTCGTTTGGAATATAAGTTCCTCCGGATGTAACAGCCCTGACAGAAACTATATATGCCCTGTCTGATACAAATTCTCCCCATGGGGTATGCATAGCAGGATATGATCCCTGAATCCCTCTTTCAATTATTCTAAATGTTTTATCATCTATTTTTGAAACAAGCATTATCTCGCTCCCAACATAAACCACACCTTCCTGAGCAAAATTAGAAGCATCTTTAACTGTAAAACTGGATGAGTCAAGTGTTATTCTTGATGTAAGAGTTGTTATATTTCCGGGTGAAAGCGATATATTTTTAATGGAACCAATTAAATTCTTTCCAGCTGGCTCCCAGAGTTTTTTAATTCCTGAGACATCATTGTAATTTTCGCCAAGAGTAACCTCATATCTATCTATATTTGTTGTTGATGGCTGCCATCTTGCTGTAAGTTCATTTGTCTTATAGCTCCATACGCTTGGCACAGCGCCAACCTGAGGTACTGAATAATAAAGCTTTTGATTTTGATATCTATCGCCTATAAAATAAAGTGGTTCGCCCCAACCATTGTCAATTATCCTATCAGGTATATAATCCAAATTGGATTCAAAATCTATTATTCTGTCTCCATCTATATCAAATGATGGTAAAGGCGAATTATTAAGTGAAATATTAACACATTTTTTGGCATTAAAATAATCAAAATTATCAGGGATGCCATCACTATTTATATCTATAAGCGGCTCATCTGGTCTACAATATGTTTGTGTAGAGCCATAAATCCATTTTGACGTATCAGCAATTGGATATCCATTTGAATTTAAAACAATATTTCCGCTTGAATCAACAAGAGCATAGGCTGGATAACCATTATCTGCAAGTATTATAGGACTATACACCGGCGTAAGTCGTATATTACCGGGCACAATAGTAATCTGCCTTGTTTGAATTGGATATCTATCAGCAAAATACTGACCAGCTGCAAGTGGCAAACCGCCCGGTCCTTTTATATCAGAGAAATTATTAATCTTAATCCCTGCTTTATGGCCTATTATGCTTGAAGAAGAAAGATCAATATCTCCAGTATTTATCAATATATGCACTATTGTAGTATTAGTTGTTATGGTTATATACGGCAAATCGCCTTCTTTAATATCTACAGATATGCCGTATTTAAATGGGACAACAGATGAGTGAGTCGTTATGCCAAGACGATAATCAAATAGAGGAGAAAAAGCTCCGTCATTATCTATATCCTTCCATATACTAACAGCTTTAAAATCTCCATCGCCAACACCCGTATAGCTTTCTTCTATTGTTCCACTCTGATAGAAAACAAACTGCCCGATCCTTACAAAATCCTGATTGGTTTTTATTTTAAGAGTCATAACTGGCAAATCTTTTTTGTTTGTTTCTGCTGAAAGTGGAGTTACATCTATACTATTAACACTTACATACACCGCTCTTATTGGGATTAAACTTGAACTATATGGGAAGGAGGAAGTACCGGTCCCTTGAGGATTAAATTTAGATATATTTGTGTATATTGTTTGATTAACGTTATGAGGATAATTAACATTAACCCATGAATTATCATTTATAAGGGCACCAACCTTATTTCCTGGTATTGCAGTTTCACCTATATCATAAGCCACAAAGAAAGTCTGAGGTAAAGGAGATAATATTTGAGTTTCTGAAAGGAAAATTTCAGTTTGAAGTTCAAGGAGTTTTTCCTGATCATATAGATCAACCTTTACAATCTTGCTTTCAGGAGGATGGTTTATAATAGGTGTATATCTTTCTCCCAACTTCATTCCTCTTTGTGTTATCATAAGAGAAGGTTTACCATAGGAGGAGTTATAACTTATTGACGAGTAATAAACAAGTTCCGCATCGTTAAGCCATAGATAGCCATTTGAAGGGAATCCTTCGGTTGATTTAACCACAAGCTCAAACGGAGAAGTTTCACTTGCTGTATCAGTAGAAGAAAACATATTCACAGATTTAGTCTCTTTCTCTGATATATTCACATCATTTACATCAAGCATATCGTTTTGATTTGCATCTCTGTATATTTTTATGAATTTCACATCACTGTTTTTACCAAACGGCGCGGCCGGGTCGTTAGATGCTCCTGTTCTTCTAAGCTTAATTGAATACCATTTGGCAAAACCAGCTTCTGTTTTCATATTAAATCTTAAAATAGGAACATCTCTCTGTGCCTGTCCAACTCCTCCTCCACCAACTACTTCATCCGCTATATCATAAAATCCCATTCTAACATCTGAGGGGACTTCACTAATAGACATAGGATATGTTTGAATAGGGAATGTCGTAAGAATTATATCGTTTGGTATGGATACTGTAAAATATGATGTGTCTGATAAAAGCAATCCTACTGTTGATCCCAATATAGCAAATTGAGATATATCATATGCAATAAAAGCGCAGGTTGTCATTGTAGTTACCACTATAGGCTTTTTAAGGACAAGAGCTACTTGATTCTGAGCAAAGCTTTCATTCCCATAGCTCATAAGATGCAAATAACTGCCGGTACTGTCTGTTGCTTTATCTACGCTGTCGAATATGCAATTATTATTCGCATCTTCAAAAACTTTGACAAGATTTATATCAGTATCATTGGCTGTTCCTATCTTTCTTAATCTTATTGCCTCTATTTTTGCCGAGGTTTTATCAACCTTCATTTTAAGAGACAGGACTCCAACATTTTTTTGATCCTGTAAAACAGATGCTGGAGAAATATCTTCAGGTATTGTCGTTATCGTATTTATCTGAGGAAGTATGAGGTTTGCTCCTGATTTCAGAGTTCCAACATAAACTGGAGGAGTTGAGGCAGATACTGTAAAGGTAGCTATATGACCTGCATATGAAGGTCCAAATACAAAATGTTCTGTGGCCACAATATCCGCCCCTATAACATCATTTTGTGGATCAAGTAAGACATGGGAAAAATTAGATTTTGGATCTATATCAACCGTAACAAAAACCTTTGTAGGAGTAGAACCTAATATAACATAATTTTGATTGGCCCCAAGTCTTGGATCTTTAACATATATTGTTGCTTTTCCCATGCTGTCAAAATCTCCAAATTTTCCACTTCCAAGTAAATAATCGCTTAAATTTTGACCAGTAATGGGATCTCTATCAAAAATGCCATTTCCATTATCAAGCCATAATTTAACAATTGAAACGTCACTATCATAACCATTTAGTGGAGCAGGCTGACTTCTTGTAAGCTTTACGCCTTCCCATCTAACGCCATAGCCCGGAGTTTTCAATGTAAGTTGCATAAGCGGCCAGTTAATATATCCCTGATAAACATAACCTACAAGTGGGGTACCACTTGAGTGATTGACTACTGGTGAATTAAACTGCCCTCTATCTACAAAAGCCAAAGTGTTTCCTATAATTGAATTATATTTAACTATTTCATTATCAACAACAAGATATCCACTTGATGGAAGACCAGTTGTAGTATTTACATTCCAGGCGGGATCCTGAGGTCCTGATGTGGTTATATCCTGAGCCAGAATAACTGCAGGAGAAACAACCCCATCTGTTGATATCATAAGCGAAGTAGCTGAAATAGTTACTGTAGATGGAGCCGCTATAACTTCCCTTACTATTGAAAAATAAGGCAGGGTAGAAGATGAAAGATCTATATAATTAGGCAGAGATATAGAGTTTTTTGAAGGATCATCAAATAGTGGACTGTTTTGAGGAAAAGAATCTTCCTTTATATATGCGCCTAAATATCTTTGATTACCATACTGGTCGTTTGGCACAGCAGATTCCTTTATATCATAAGTAACAAAATATCTCTGTGAAATACCTTTTGAATTTGCTTCAAGTTCTGTCATTATTCTTTGAGGCGCTATAAAGTCAACCCTTGAAACAAGTGTTCCGTATATCGTATTACCAAAAGTTCCACTCCCCACAAAAACGTCTTTTGATGTATCTAAAAATCCATTATTATCACTATCATACCATATCTTAACTGCCTCAACATCATTCATCGCTGTTCCCTCAGATATAACCGAGCCAGTTGCATAAATCATTACCCATCTCCAGATTGCATCTGCAACATCAGTTTTCACTTCCAGACTCAAAACAGGTTGATTAACTGCCTTTTGCTGGAGGGTATTTCCTAAAACAGTCTGAGTCGCTATTACTATAACTTTATCTGCGTATTCTTTTACTCTTGAAACAAGTGAAACAGATTTTCCTGGAGGAGTGACTCCAATGTTATAGGTTGACATAATTTTTGGAGATTGTAAGCTAAAATAATCTGTTGTCCTTATAGCAATTCCTAAGTTTGAATAATCACTTACATAAGCTAATGGAGAAAGATCATATGTGATAAAATAATCTTTTTCAATCGGATATATTATTTGCCCATCAGGATTGTTTTGATCTCCAGCTAAAGGAATAAATGCCTGTCCACTTATAACCGTTCCGCTTGACCAATCTCTTGCAACAGTTCCTTCAGCACCTCTTGTAATCTGAGTAAAGGCATTATTTAGATAATCAATGCTTGAATAATAAACCACCTCTTTAAGCGCTGGATCTGGCTGATCATCGTTTATTATAAGCCTTCCAGGAACTGGCGGGAAAGGACTATCCACAGGAAAATAAACCGATATATCTGAAACCTTTATACTTGTTGTATCTCCAGCGCTAATTGGAGCAACCAATGTAGAAGCAGGGAATCTCCTTGGTTTTACTGAGGGTAAAGTAACATCAGTATCCACCTCAGGATCAAATAAACCATCCTCATTAGAATCATACCAAACCTTAATGGATGTTACATCATCATATTTGTTATTTACAGGTATCCCACCATTTTCAGATGCTGTAATCCATCTATCTAACTTGATTCCTTTCCATAGCGCAGAACCCTTAGCTCCCTGTATTTTCAATGTCAATCTTGCTATGGCTTTATTTTTGTCGTTTTGAGTTAAAAACGACGGTTTTGAAAAATCGTTCGGTGGGGTTCTGTTAACATCTTCAAGTCTGACAATATCTCCAGTGGCCACTACTGGAATAGTTGATGAAACTATCGGGCTAAATGAGGCAACTTTTTCAGTAATAACCCCATCAACATCAATCCTTGCCCCATGATAAGTAGAAGGTATAGCAGCCTCATCAAATTCATAAACAATAAAATAAGTCCTTGTTGAACCATCTATATATCCGTCTATTGAAGGATACTGCAACGGCAATGTCCACATATTTGGATCAGTCGGATTTATTACCGGTGGATTCAATGGATCTGTAATTTCCTTATCTATTGAATACTGAAAATCTCCATCACCTAAACTTGGATCTCCGCCTATTGAATCAAGAAAAACCCTCATAGTCTTTATATCAGCAGGATTCCCATCTCCTGTTTTAATCACCTTAAATGCTCTAATATATCCATAAAAATCATTGGTCCAGGCTTTTACCTTAAGCATCCCAACTCTTGATTGTCCCTGCTCAACATAACTATATTGTCCCAAAGGCATAGCGCTCGGCTGCCACCATGCAGCTATATCCTCACCAGCTATCTGTATTTCAGCAGGCGCTCTTGTTACAGGTGAGGTTGCAGTATATATAGGAAAGTTATTATAAGCTATGCCTATATTAGTAGAAACATTTATAAAGGTGGGGTTCTCTATATTCAAACCAAGGCTCGTTGGAACTATAGCAGTTGTAGCTATTCTGACCGTAATAAAAAAGTTTTTGGGGATATTTGTTATTAATGTCGCTGTAGAATTTTTTATATTAAGTTCCTCAAACTTCCAACCCATATTGCCACTATCCCATACACCAGTAGAAATTAATATATCTTTAGGCAAACCACCTAAGGTCTCTTCTCCGTCAAAAATACCTGCCTGACCATCTAAAGGATTATCCCAGTAAAATCCAACTTCAGATACATAAGAAGGTGGAAGGGTTCCAGTTGATTTTACAACTAAAGATTTCAAAATTCCATCAGCTGTTCCAGTGGGTTTTGTCTGCATTGTTAATCTAAGCATTGCAATTGGAGCAGGCGAGCCGCCAATCATTCCGTCTCCCTGGTATAAGCTTGTTCTATAAAGCCCCATTGAAACCTTTGTTGGTGGGAGTGGATCTTCCGGAGACATATCAACAGGGGTTATCAAAATACCGCTTAAATAAACATCCCCACTTGATGAAATAGGCTTTCCCCTTGATTCATCATTTGTATGACCATATATTGAAGGATCTGCATAATCAGTTACTCTTATATTAAGAGTTTCGATATATCTATCCACCAGTTTGAAAACCCTTTCTCCAGCGTCTGATGGAGTAAAAGTATAGTATGTTGTGTTATTATTAAGATCTCTGAAATCTGCGCCCTGAATTGAATTATTGGTTGAGATTATAGTTCCGGTATAATACTGTCCGTTTATTGGATCACCCGTTGCAATGTTGCCAAATTTATCCCTGATCCTTATAGTAATGAAGCCATTTTGCAAGACCCCAAGTGGAGAATCAAAAGTATAAGGATGATAAAGTGTTATATAATCAGCTTTATTTGGAGTTATATAATGATACTGAGTTACCGATTCAAAAAGAACATTATCAACGCTTCCATTAACGACTATCGGAACACTTCCAACAATAGTATCCCAGATATAAAATGTAGAATAAGATGAACCAGGTGCTATTATGGTATTTAGTGGGTTTACAGATAAAAGCCTCCAGTTAGGATTTGAAGGTATTGTCGGTTCATCAGGCAAAGTTCCACCATAAACTGAGCTTCTCGTGGAGGTTACGACTATGTTGGTGATACTTGTAGTTGTAGTAATATTATCAAAAACATCTCTAATTGAAAGCGTTATATTTGTAGGTGTTGTTATCCCGAGTATGTAATCATGATATTGTATTGTTGTTCCGGCAATAAGTCTTCTTGGAGAAGTTTCAATCTTTAAATGATGTGGAGCTGAAGGCAAAACCGAATAAGAAGCAATTGCTACTTGCCAGTTCTTTTCATAAACTGTATCCACAGTCAATGTATGAGTGGAGTTATATGTTGCAAGAGTATCTATAAAATAAAAAGTTGTCGTATCCTCATTTAATGCCATTTTTATTACTGCCGGTCTTGATGAAACAAAGCTTTCATCATCAGGCCAGGAAACCTTAAAATCACCACTTGATGTTGAAAACACATAGAAACTTATACCCTCACCAGGTGCATCTTCTGAGATGACAGGGGTTCTATTTCCAAAGTAATCTTCAAGGGCAACTAAAACTACCGAAGAGGTGGAACCTGCTATAATAGTTTGACCCGCACCATCACGTATATTCATTTTATACGTATAATCAGGAACTACTTTAACACTCTGTGTAGAAGCTTCCCAATTTATCTTATCTGCAATCTTTACTGCCATAATAGGCTTTGTCGGTAGTTGTATAGAATATTCATTAGAAGCTTTTGTATCTATATAGTAAAAATTGGTCTTATATTCGTTTATATCTATTACTGTAAAGGTTGTAGGATAAACAAACTGATAGCCAATAGTTTGGCTTGAAAGTGAAAAGGCAAAATAATCATTTGCTTTAGACTCTTCTCTTGTATAAGTTGAGAAAGATACAGTATATGGATAGGTGGCCACAGATGGATTATCAAACATATCCCTTAGCTGAGCTTCAAATGTCTGGTTATTACCTATGTAATCGGTTATTTTACCAGCAACAAGAGTCCTTTGTGGATTTACTATTGAAATTTTTGAAACTTCTAATGGATCTACTCTTAAACTGTAAACTGCTGGTTGCATTGAAACACTTCTTGCTTCTATCTGCCAGTAACCTGGCCTTCCTCCTTCAGCAGTATTAGAAGATGGTGAAACGCCGGAGTAAGATGCTACCCTATCATGATATCTGAATGAAACTTGAGACTGTCCATCATATATAACTGCCTGAGGGATAAAACCAGTATTGGCAAGATTTCTAAAGCCATAATCTCCAAATGTCCCAAATGTCCCCATAACCTTGCCTAGGTTTGTATGAATTTGAACATGTTCAGGAAGCAATGTCGGATAAACTATTAAATCACCTTCTGTTGAAACGTTATCAAAGTCATCCCTTCTTTCCACAGTAAACAAACCACCCGCTCCCGGTACTTCGTCTATTCCAACACTTATATAAGCAGGTGTTGAAACCCATACAAGTTTTGTTGGTGTTCCACCTTTTGTTATAAGTCTTCCACTTACATTTTGCTTTCTGGCTATATTAGTCTCTAAAAGATTTACCGTAGTTGTTCCTATCCATATCCTTGCCCAGTCATTCGCTTTTGAAGACACTTTGTAAGACAAAGGAAGCACAGTTGAACCAATAACACCAAAAGAATCTGTATACCACACAGTAGATGTTCCTATATCATACCACAGACCTGTGCCGGTATCCTGCCATTGTAAAACCCCAGTTGATCCATAAACCTGAACTATTTCTATATAAGCAGGAACATTTGCTGAGGATATTGGATTATCATATGCATCAATAGCCTGAGCAGTCAATAGTTGTCTTCCAGGATTAGATAATGACCCTGCTCCAACAAGTTTATCATCATACGGATTTACTTTAAAAGCATATAACTCTCCGGGTAAAACTCTAACCTCCTGAAGAGGATTGACATAAACAAGAGGATTTGCTATATCCGAAGCTCCTATATAATCTATTCCGGCTTTTTTAAGAGTAAACCATAATGGTAAATATTTAAGACCGCCGTCTGAGACAAAGAAACTTGTTGTTGGTGATACAAGTGAAGGCTGTTGATTTGGATTTGACTGGTTAGTTACTATAAATGTAACAGTTCCTAAATAAATATTTGGACCGGTAGAGCAAAGATTATCATAACTGTCATATGCCGCTAAATATGCGTCAAAAGGAACGCCAGCAATTACCGTAGTAGAGGGCAGAATGTATTTAAGTTTTGAAACGGTTGCAGGATAAACAACAAGAGTTGAAACCCAGCTATCATATGATGCAGAAGATGATGAAGATGTGGAAGCTATTATTCTATATGTAGTTGTTGAACTTTTTGGCAAAGTTGAGAAAAGAGCATAACCATTTGATAATGCCTGATTTGCTGGAGGGGTTATTTTTGAATCATCAAGGAAAATTAACTTTACCTCAGGCATCAGGGGTATTGGATTTGTATCCTGATAAGAACCAGTTTGTTCTGTTGCTATATTATAATAACCATCTATAAGATAAACTTTAACATTAAGAGGCCCACTATCAATAACATAAGGTAAAGGTGATCCTGATTTACCAGGATTTGGATTGGTTATTGAATCATCTTTGCATGGTGGTTTCGTATTGCATTTTCCTTCTACTATATTTTCACCTGGTAATATAATAAAAAGTTTTGTTGCAGTTGATGCATAAACTTTGAATGTAGATTTTGCCTGTAAATCATTATTAAGACATATATTTGAAGGAGAATTACCAATACATATATCATTTCCAGCTGCACCTGAAGGATAAAGTTTGATATAAGTAGATGTCGTTTTTTTAACAAGAGTAACAGGTATATTAACGACGCCATAAGACATAGTTCTAGTTGTAGGATCTATATCATATGGATCATTTGTGTATACATAGACATCAGGTCCACTTGTTATATCCTTTGCTATATTGAAATATTTATCCACAAGATTTGCTCTTACATAAAACTGCACACCTGCAGTCGGCGTTGATACAATCGTAGTTTTTCCACCATTTGGATAAATACCATTACCCGGAATATTCATCTCTCCTGGCATTAGTAACTGGAGACCATAAGGCTCATTATGTTTTACTGTAAAAGTTGAAGATTGAGGATCTGGTGCTATCCCTGAATCATAAAAATCAATTGCTGAAAGATATTGGTAAGTGGCAATTCTTAGTTCAACCGGTATTAAGTCAGTATAACCAGTGTTAATGTTTATTTCAGCTGTTGAAATAGCTGGAGCATATGGATCTTGTGGCGTATTAACCTTTACAGTCACAGGTCTTTGAGTAACTAAATTGAAATAATCATCCACTACTCCAACTCTTATATTAAATGGAACACCTGCCGTAATAGTTTGATTGAGAGACCCCTGTTTGCCAACATAAGATCCCTGCCACCAGTTTTCGCCAGGCAAAAGGATTAAAAGCCTTCTTGCAGTATTCGGATTAATATTAACTGGTGTTGCAGTATCAACAGATAAAGTTGGTCCCCATATTGGTGGATCATTAACCATCTCAGCCCTTATAGCAAGAGATCCAGCTCGTCTTGGAATAATTGCAAATGTAGCGCTTGAAACAACAACCTGAGAAGATGGGATCACTGATCCAAATTGGTCATCAATTATAACTCTTATTTCCTGACTTGCACCTGGAACAAGATTCCAGAAAGCATCAGTTATATCAACCGTAATATAGAAAGTTTCCCCAGCTTTAAGTGTTGAAGAAGGAGTTCCCGTTCTTCCTTTAGTTGTCGGATTATTGTCCCCATCAAGTCTTGTTTCACCTGGAACAAGAACCCTTAATTTTGTTGGAGTATTTGGCACTGTTGGGATAATAGTAGAGGTAGAGCCTATAAGCTGAGGTGAGCCGCTGATATCTTGAGCAAATAATTTTCTATTTGAGGCGGTCCTAAAAGTGATATTAGTAATTGTAGCTGTTCCACCTGACATTGTAAAATTACCTATAAGAGGATTAAATGGATCATCGCTTGTAATCCTTATGGTTCTGTCGCTTGCTGATGTTGGATTATATCTTGAGTCAACTGCATAAACATAAGCATCAAACCCAACCCCTGCTGTCTGTGTTGAAACATCTCCATCAACTCCATATGGGAAAACTGTTTTACCTCCAACAAGATACTGATTTGGGATACGCCACATAAGCCTTATAGCAGTTCCAGGAACAACATTTATTCCGCTTACAGTTGAAGTTGAAAGATATGGTACTATTGAATCGTTATCAACTGCATTTATCACAAGGTTTGAGGTTGCAGCTGAAGGCACAAAACTTGAGAAGAAAACCTCACCATTTGCAAGCGGAGCAGCTGATGGGATATCTGCGTATATATCATTTGCCGTTATTCTAACGCTTCTCCCATCAGGCGCTTTATTATTATATAAGTCAACGCTCCTAACTCTAAGTGTATATGTACTTCCAGCAATAAGTTGAGCAACCGTACCAGTTTTGCCAGTAATACTTCCTTCGTCAGGCGACTGGTTCGGGACATAAAGCATGAGAGAAATCGCGTCATTAGGATTTACCACTATTCCGCTTGCTGTATCAGTAGAATAATTTGTCCCAATAACACCGGTATCAGTCGCCTTAATATTCAATCCTGTCGTTTGGTTTCTTGTAACTGGTATAAAGTAAAAGACAGTACTTCCATTAATCAAACTCTTTGTGTATGGATCTGGAACAAGGCCACGGATCTGTATATTAGGATCATTTAAGAAATCAATTTTAATAACAGGGTTGTTGTTTGCCGGGTTAAGCCATGGTGTTGTCCCTTTGACTATATTGAAATAATTATCAACAAGATTTACTGTAACATAGCTTGTAACACCAGCGGTTAAATTTGCTTTTGTTCCTATTTTGCCACCAGAAGTTGGATTTGAATCATAAGGCGGTTTTCCTGGCTCATTAAACTCACCTTCACTAAGAACCTGAAGCTTTACGCCAGAGTTCCACCAGACCTTTACTGGATTTGGAGTGATGTAGTAGGTATTTGAAAGTCCAAGGGTTTCAAATTTAATTGAATGAGTTGCTGCTACCACTGGAGTAAAAACAAATACAGTTGAACCATTTATAATCTGTTGAGTTGATGGGGTTACATCATATTTATCTGTAACAATATCAACCCAGACATCAATATTTGTTGCTGAAGAATTAACATTATAATATTGATCAACAGCATAAACTGTGGCAGAGAAACTAAGCCCAGCCAGTTGTTCATCAGGCACTCCATCTTTGCCATAAGGCAGTGAAGAAAACTTCCCCTGATTTAAGGTCTCTCCCGGTAATATTGCAAGAAGCCTATCAGCTGTCTGCGGTCTTATAACAACAGCTGATGAAGGATTATTATTATTAGGATATACACCAGCGTTTTCTGCTTTCAACCTCCAACCGGAAGGATTTGCTGAAACAAAAACCCTTTGAATTGTAGCTGTTCCATTTATTACTACATAAACATCAGGACTTACAGAGGAGTTGTTCGGATCATCATCAGTTATAAAAACCATCGGCGAAGATGACATAACAACATTCCAGTATTTATCGGTTACCTGCAAAAGATAATTTATTGATTCTCCAGCCAATTTTTCTCTTGGAGTTCCTTTTTTCCCACTAACTGTTCCAGGATCAGGCTGTTCCCCCAAAATATCGTAATCTGCTATTATAGAAATTTTCTCTGCCGCTTGAGGAATCACCACAGCCATAGTTGAACCATATATTGAAGGATTATCGCTATCCTGTACTCTAAAGGTTCTATTCCCTGCTTTCCTCAGTTTAACCTTTACAGTTCTTATCCCATAATCGCTTGATAAAAATTTAGTAGCTGGCGGCAATCCATATATTTCATCTGGAATACTATCTGTATCCATAGTTTCAGGTCCACCTGGCACGCCATCTACATAAAATGTTACCGTGCTTTGATAGGCGGCTGCTCTTCCTCCAGTTCCGTTATCACCATCCTTTGCCTCGATTATAACATCGACCTCAGTTCCTGCTGTAAATGTTGTGGAAGTAAATGTCACTAAAAAGCTTCTTGCTGGCGCTGCTATATAAAATCTTGGGCCTGAGGTTATTATTGATTGTAATGTGTTTGCGTTGTCTTGCGCTCTAACCCATACATGATATGGATAACCTTTCACCCAGCAAGTATAGTTTTCTCTTTCAGTATCATTATCACATACAAGACCGGAGTATTGCCAGTTGCCTAACTGATCTGTGTAGGCCGCATCAACCCAGAGAGGGCCTCCCCCAACAGCGGTCCATGTTGAACCGTCCCAGAAATATCCGGAATCATCCCATCCCGTGCCAGATCCAAATGTAGCCGGTCCATCTATTTGCATAAGTGGCTCTGTATCTCTAAAAACACATATCTCAACCTTACCCTTTGCCCATAGCGCATATGGATATGTTCCGCTACCAGTTCCATTTATTCCCTGATGAATATATCCAGGATCTGAAGAGTTGCCCACAACAACCCTCTCATCGTTATAAACAAGACCATTTTGTGGAAGCGCTACATATGATTGTGGCTCTGTGGTGTCGTATAAAAATCTTGCATATCCACTTTCGCTTTGAACATTTCCAATTATATCCGTTCCGCTTGATTTAACCACATAATGATGGCCGTTAACATAATTTAAACTTAACAAACCATTTATATAAGTCCAGCTTGATTGATATATATCTGTTGCATCAAGCCACACCTCGTTATCGCTACTAAAAGTTGAACCATTAAAATATTTCGTAGTCTCTTCATCCAGTATAGTTAGTTTAATGGATGCTATAGCACTATCATCTGAAAAACTTCCAATTAACTGGGGGATGTTATTATAAGCACTATTAGGCTGGGGGAATGTCAATGAAGTAATTGGTCCCTCATTATCAAATATAAAAGTTCTTGTAGTATAACTTATCTCCTGATTTGTTGTCATATCAACACTTTTTGCCGCTACATAGAATTTCTTTCCATTTTTTCCATCATGTGTTGATTCCTTCCAGGCATAATTGAGATTCCCTGGATTTGTAAAATCTTCGTTTGTATAACTCCAATTATTTATAACTCCCTTTGGAAGATTATTAGTGCCACTTACAGAAAACCATCCAGTATCTGAAAGATTCCAGTGAGGAAAAGTTGGTGACCAGTAATAAGTTGTTCCATCAGATATATACCACATCCTTATATAAACCGAATTAATATTGGATGTTTGGTCATAAACAGTACCGCTTATGGCTGTCATTGACGAGTATCTATTATCATCTGAAGGAGGATAGGTTATGATCGTTTGAGGAGGTGTTTTATCAAATGAAAATGTGGAACTAAATATATTGAAATTTCCAGCTCTGTCTATAACCTTTACATCAACCCTTAAACCATCATTCCTATCAGGCCAACTGACACCTGAGGTATCTAAACTCCACACAAATGGTTGATTATTTGATGAAGAGCTTGTCGTAATAAACCATATTTCTGGATAGTTTGGATCATCATTTATATCTTTTGCCCATATAGTACCATTAAAATAAGCATTTAATGGTATATCGTAAATTCTGACAAGTGGAAACCTTACATTATAGGTATCTTGAGCAGTACCAGAAGAAACAGTCAACGAGTTATATCTATAACCGTTATAAGGTGTTAATATTTGAGCGGTGGGACTGGAAACATCAAATCTAAAGACAGATCCAGTAAGTAAAACTGTTTGAGTATTACCAGCTATATCAAAAGCCTGAGATTTTATTTCATAAAGACCATTATCTTCAAGACCAGTAGGTTGATTGTTTGGTGGAGGAAGTTGAGTATTTTTTACCCAGGGAGAACCGCTTACTGGATCAAGCCAAACCTCATTTGAAACCCATTGTGTTCCATTCCAGTAATAATTATTCCCAAACTGCTGTCGTATTCTTATTTGAGTATTTTTAAGACCGCTTGGATTTGAATTCAAATCAGAGGCAGTCCCGGTAACTGACGATATATAGTTATAAAATTCATTATTAACCGGGAAACTCACATCTGAAACAGGTGGAGTTATATCATATCTTATTACAACAGCTGAACCAACAGCAGATTCGTTACCAGCTATATCCCCCGCTTTGACATAAAGGTTGTAATTCTTATTATCCTGTAAATTTGGAGACTGAACACTGAATGTATAATTTGGACCTACACCACTTATATTAGTATCTATCCATTTTGAAGAAGATGAACTAAATGTTGAAGTTGCAATATCATAGTAAAGTAGCGTGTCAACTTCTTGAACTGCAACCGAAGCATATTTTACCGTAAAAGGTTCATATACTGGGCCTGAGATATTTGGGATGAAATTAATATTTCCGCGTGTATCAGGCAAGCTTATTGGATAAGTAATTGAAACTGTAGGTGGCGTTGTGTCATATATAAATGTTATTGAGCTTATCTCAACTTCCTCATTATACGGCACCGCATTGTCGCGGGCTTTCACACGTATCCTGTATTTATATCCATCCCTGAACGCTGGCGCATTTATCTGCCACGCCCCATTTATGTAACTACCATTAAGTGATACATCGTTGTTAAGCGCATAAAATACTTCCCCGCTTACATTAA
>JAINCQ010000035.1:0-23764 GCA_036574205.1 Elusimicrobiota bacterium
TCACGACCACGAACTAAATAGCCTTTCAGATACGGCGCTTCTTTATATATCCACTGGTATATGCTTTCGTGGCTTATTACACACTTGCCTCCGTTAAGCATTTTAAGACGACCAGATATAATTTCTGACGACCAACCTTTCATAAGCATATTCTCAACATCTAATCTTAAGGCATAGGTTTTGAGCCTTTTCTTCTTGTGGCTTTCCTTAAACCTCTTTTCCGCTTTCTCTTGTGCTTTGTGCGGTAAGTAATGGGCTTTGCGTGAACTTATTTATTTTAAGCTTATAAGATATTGTGCTTAGACTGCGATGTTCAGAATTTTTGCTATTTCTCTGAATTTTAAGCCGATTATTAGTAAAACCAACAGTTTGTTGCGCTTGTGCTTGTTTAAGTGCTTGTATTTCAAATCTAGCTCTTATTATACGGCAGATATGTTCTTTTGTTGCACTAGCGTTTTGAACTCGTGATATCATACAATTTATTGACTATTTAAGTAAAAACTTGTATTATAATTATATGGCAGAATTATCAACTCAAAAATATTCCATTTAATTATGCGCTTTTTGTTTCTCAATTTTAAAAATCAAAAAATTATTTAAGATATAAGGAGGAAACTTTGGCATTTGACAAAAGATATAGAGTTAATAATCAAATAAGAGTTCCGCAGGTAAGAGTTATATCTGCCGACGGAAATATGATAGGCATTAAATCCACATATGAAGCAATAAATTTAGCAAGAGCCGCCGGACTTGATCTTGTTGAGATATCCCCTAATTCAAATCCCCCGGTATGCAAGATAATAGACTATCACAAATTTTTATATGAGGAAGAAAAAAAAGAAAAAGAAAACAGAAAAAAGCAAAAAGAAAATATATTAAAAGAAATAAGGGTAAATCCAAGAATAGCGCAGCATGATCTTGAGACAAAAATAAGGCATATGGAAGAATTCCTTAAAAAAAATCATAGAGTAAGAGTGGCTTTAATGTTTCATGGCAGGGAATTGCAACATAAAGAAATAGGAGAAAATCTTCTAAATCAAATACAGGAAAAACTTTCAAATGTTGGAGAAATAGACGGTAAAGTAAATGATACAGGAAATAAAATAATAATAACATTAAAGCCAAAAAAAGCTTAGCTTTAAACAATTTTTAGTATATTAGAATTTTAATCAGGGGGACAAATTTGAGTTTTTTATATTATCCTTTCAAAAAATTTTTAATTCCGCTTAAAATCATTTGAACTGAAATTGTAATTAAAACCATACCCATAAGCCTTTCAACTGCACTCATCCCTTTCTCACCCAAAAAGCTTGCTATTTTTGAGGAAAAAGAAAGCAATAAAACATTTATTAACCATGAAATTATTATTATAAGAAACCATAATAGAATATTACCGGGGTCTTTCATATTATAAATTAATACCATACTCAAAACCGATGGTCCTGCAACCAATGGAATTGCAAGAGGAACAATAAAAGGCTCTTCTTTTGTATCAATAATAGAGTTTTCTTTTGAGGGGAATATCATAGACAGCGCTATTAAAAATAA
Organism: Elusimicrobiota bacterium; assembly: GCA_036574205.1. Classification (GTDB taxonomy): domain Bacteria; phylum Elusimicrobiota; class Elusimicrobia; order Elusimicrobiales; family UBA9959; genus JAAYVG01. The sequence continues at coordinate 1,549 of JAINCQ010000035.1, forward strand.
TACTATTCCACCAGAAATAGATAGAGAGATCATATCCATTGAAAAAAATTTCACAATCCACTTTCCAAAAAAAAGAAAAAAAAGCATTAGAGCAAGAGCTATTAAAAGCTCCCTGATTATTATTTTTTTTCTTTTGCTTTCTTCTACATTTTTAAGGACTGATATAAAAAGTGGAATATTCCCTAACGGGTCCATAACGAGTGTTAGGGTGACTATAGCAGATATAACTTCGCTGAAACTCATTTAGAATTTTCTTCTTTTGCAACCGGCTCAACACTTGAAACCTTATCCCCCTCTTCAAGCTTAACCAATCTCACACCCTGAGTATTTCTACTAACAACCCTTATATCCTTACAATGTATTCTTATTATCTTGCCTTTTTCCGTAATTATCATCAAATCATCATCATCGTCTACAAGTTGTATTCCAATACTATTACCATTTCTCTCGCTTGTTTTAATTGTTATTATACCCCCGCCGCCTCTATGCTGATTTCTATATTCGCTTAATTCTGTTCTTTTACCATATCCATTTTCACATACTGTCAAAAGGTCTTTTTTAGAGTTTTGCGAAGCAACCTCCATTCCAACAACCATATCTTCTTTAGCAAGTCTTATTCCTCTAACTCCTCTTGCATTTCGTCCCATATCCCTCACTTCTTTCTCATTAAACCTTATAGACATTCCGTCTTTTGTTCCAATAATAACATCATAACTTCCATCAGTCAATGCTACCCCGGTAAGTATATCCCCGTCTTCAAGGGTTATGGCATTTATTCCACTTTTTCTTATGTTGGCAAATTCCGATATTGGAGTTTTCTTAACATATCCTTTTCTTGTCGCCATAAAAAGATATGATTGCTGTTTCTTTTTTTCCTCAAAAGACTCTATTGAGATTATCGAAGTTATTTTTTCATCTTTTATAGGCAAAAGATTAACTATCGCTTTTCCTCTGGCAGACCTTGGAGCCTCAGGTATTTCATATCCTTTTAAAGCATAAACCTTTCCCCTTGTGGTAAACATAAGAATTGTGGAATGAGTTGAAGTAGTAAATAAATGATCCACAAAATCTTCTTCTTTCAAATCCGAGCCAATTACCCCTTTACCACCCCTTCCCTGAGATTTATAGGCATCACAGGGTATTCTTTTTATATAGCCGCTATGAGTTATTGTTATTACAACATCCTCTTTTTGAATAAGGTCTTCTATGTCTAGTTCACTAGCCTCTGAAGATATCTCTGTTCTTCTTTTATCACCATACTTTTCTTTAAGCTCTTTAAGTTCATCAATTATTATTTTTAGTATTTTTGCTGGATTTTTCAATATTGAGCGAAGCTCATCTATTAATTTTAAAAGCCCCTTGTATTCCTCTTCTATTTCTCCAACCTCAAGTTTTGTCAACTGATGCAGTCTCATATCAAGTATAGCCTGAGATTGGATTTCAGTCAAAGCAAATCTTTTCATTAATTTATCCTTTGCCTCAGCAGGATCTTTGGATTTTTTTATTATTTCAACCACCTCATCTATATTTTTAAGAGCTATAAGATAACCTTCAAGTATATGAGCGCGGGCAAGAGCTTTGTTTAAGTCATATTTTGTTCTATTATAAATTATCTGTTTTCTGTGTCTTATATACTGCTCTATAATCTCTTTGATGTTTAAAACTTTTGGCTTTCCATCAACAATCGCAAGCATTATGACACCAAAACTTGTCTCAAGTTGGGTATGTTTGAAAAGTTGATTTAAAACAACCTGCGCATTACCATCCCTTTTAACCTCAATAACTATTCTCATCCCCCTTCTATCAGATTCATCCCTTATATCCGAGATATCGGTTATTTTCTTATCCCTGACAAGATTTGCTATTGTTTCTATAAGCATAGCCTTATTCACCTGATAAGGAAGTTCAGTTACTATTATAGCTTCTCTATTGCCTTTTATTTCTTCTATTTCAGTTCTTGCCTGAATTTTAACTGATCCACGTCCTGTTTCAAAATAATTTTTTATTCCACTTCTTCCTCTTATTATTCCAGCAGTTGGAAAATCAGGACCTTTTATATATTTCATTAAATCTTTTATTGAAATCTCAGGATTTTCAATAACAGCTATTATACCGTCACAAACCTCATTTAGATTATGTGTTGGGATATTGGTCGCCATGCCAACTGCTATTCCATTAGAGCCATTTATTAAAAGGTTTGGAAGTTTAGCAGGAAGAACAGAAGGTTCTGTTAACGAACCATCATAATTCGGGACAAATTTAACTGTATCTTTATCTATATCGCCAAGCATCTCTTCACTTATAGCCGCAAGTCTTGCTTCAGTATAACGCATCGCAGCTGGCGGATCTCCATCAATTGAACCAAAATTTCCCTGGCCGTCTACAAGCGGATTTCTAAGTGAAAAATCCTGAGCCATTCTTACAAGGGTATCATATATAGCTGCATCTCCATGAGGATGATATTTACCCATAACATCACCAACTATACGCGCTGATTTTTTATACGGTTTATTATACCTCAATCCCATGTCATACATGGTATAAAGCACTCTTCTATGAACAGGTTTAAGACCATCTCTTACATCTGGAAGAGCTCTTCCGATAATAACACTCATAGAATAATCAATATATGAAGACCTCATCTCCTCAGAAATATCTCGTTCTATAATATTTGTTTCTACATCTAAATTTTTTTCATCTTTCTCTGCCATAATATAACTCCTTTATTAAATCATGATTTTAAATATCAAGATTTTTTACTTCAAGCGCATTTTCTTCTATAAATTTTCTTCTCGGTTCTACATTGTCTCCCATAAGGGTAGTAAATATAGCTTCAGCTTCAGCGCTATCCTCAAGCGAAACCTTCAAAAGTTTTCTTCTTTTGGGATCCATTGTTGTTTCCCATAGCTGCTGGGGATTCATTTCTCCAAGACCTTTATATCTTTGTATTGTAGCTCCTGTTGTCCCTTCCCTGTTTATCAATTCCCCCACAGTTTTTAAATCATAAACTTTATATTCATTTTTCTCACTTTTAATGGTAAAAAGACTATTTTTCTTTTCATCTTTCTTTGACTCATCTGATAAAACAGTATAATCATCTAATGAACATCCAGCTTCTTTAAGTTTTTTATTTATATTTGAAAGCTTTAGAAATTCATTCAATGTCTGAAAAGAAGGACCAAGACTTTCTTCAAGTTCTGGATTTTCTTCTTTTAGATCTTTTTTTAATTCCTCTTTTCTTTTATTTATAAACTCAGTCTCATAATCAAGCCACTCCTTTTCAGAATAAAAATATCTATAATTTCCATGAGACACTTCAACTCTGTAAATCGGTATTTTTCCGCTTCTTTCAAAATTAAGATAATCGTTCAAAAAAAGTCCTTTTACTTCAAGTTTTCTTAAAATATTTTCAATCATAAATATATTTGAGACAAGCTCTTTGATTTTCTTTTTATCCATTTCTTTATTAGTTCTATCTTTAATTGAAATATTTTCAAGAGCCTGATTTAATATCCATTGATTTAATTCTTCCTCAGTTTGAAAATAAGATTCAAATTTTCCTTTTTTAACTTTATAAAGAGGTGGCTGGGCTATATAAATTTTACCCTCTTCTATAAGAGCTCTCATTTGCCTATAGAAAAAAGTAAGCAAAAGGGTTCTTATATGCTGACCATCAACATCAGCATCAGCCATTATTATTATCTTCCCATATCTTAGTTTTGTTATATCAAACCCATCTTCACCTTCCCCTATCCCTGTTCCTATAGCTGATATAAGTGTTCTTATTTGTTCATTGGATATTATCTTTACAAGCTGAGATTTTTCAACATTTAATATTTTTCCTCTAAGAGGTAAAACCGCCTGAAAAACCCTATCCCTTGCCTGTTTTGCGCTACCACCCGCAGAATCTCCCTCAACTATATAAAGCTCAGTTTTAGAAACATCTTTTTCCTGACAATCCGCCAGCTTTCCTGGAAGACCGCTATCAAGTATTGCTCCTTTTCTTCTTGCAAGTTCCTTAGCTTTCCTTGCCGCCTCCCTTGCCCTTTGAGCATCTATTGCTTTATTACAAATTGCTTTTGCCACTGTGGGATTTTCCTCAAAAAAAGTTGAAAGGGCTTCCTGTGTAAGGGATTTTACTATTCCTTCAACTTCTGAATTTCCAAGTTTAGTTTTTGTCTGGCCTTCAAACTGTGGTTGAGGAAGTTTCACTGAAATAACGGCTGTTAAACCTTCCCTTACATCATCCCCACTTACGCTATAATCATTTTCTTTCACCATTTCATATTTTTTTATATAATCATTAACAACCCTTGTAAGAGCAGACCTGAAACCACTTAAATGTGTTCCACCTTCAATCGTTTTTATATTATTTACAAAAGAATATACATTTTCAGAATACTCATTATTATACTGGATGGCAATATCAAGATAATAATCATCTTCCTGTTTTGATATAAATATTGGCTCTGGATGAAGTGTTGTTTTACTTGTGTTCAAAAATTTAACAAATTGCTTTATTCCTCCATCAAAAAAGAAATTATATTTCTTATCATCCCTTTCGTCTATAATAGTAATTCTAACACCCGGATTTAAAAAAGCCAGTTCCCTGAATCTATTTGCTAAAACATCAAATGAAAACTTGATATTACCAAAAATCTGCTCATCTGGCTTAAATATTACAGTTGTCCCATGTTCATCAGTACTACCAATTACTTTAACATCACTATCAGGTTTTCCCCTCTTATAGGATTGCCTCCATATTTTTCCCTCTCTTCTCACCTCAACAATAAGCCACTCAGATAAAGCATTAACAACTGAAACACCAACACCATGAAGTCCTCCTGATATTTTATAACCCCCTTTTTCTTTGTCAAATTTGCCTCCGGCATGCAAAACAGTCATTACAACCTCAAGAGCAGACTTTCCCTTTAACTTTGGATCCTTAACATCTCTCATTTCATCAACAGGAATTCCCCTTCCATTGTCACTTACAGAACAAACATTATCCTCTTTCAAAATAATATCTATCTTATTACAACCTCCAGCAAGCACCTCATCTACAGAATTATCAACAACCTCATAAACAAGATGATGTAATCCGTTAATGCCTGTAGAACCAATATACATCGCTGGCCTTTTTCTTACAGCCTCAAGTCCCTCTAAAACCTGTATCTTAGAAGAATTATAATTTGTTTTTTGCTCAGACATAACAGCGCTCCTTTTATCTTTGAAACTTTAAATAAATTTAATATCTTTTATAAATTTAGATTTAAAGAAAGAATTTATCTCTTTTATTATAAAATCTTTTTTCATATATAAATCGTTTTTAAGAACGGGATTTTTAACTTTCAAAATAAGTGTTTTTTTTTCTATAGAATATATATCACAAAAAGAAGAGTATTTTTTTAAATCTTCTTTCCATATATGATTTAAAATCATTAATTTTTCAACACTAACCCCGCCAAAAATCTTATACGAAGCCAATATTTCTTTAATACTATTCATATTAGTAAGATTTAAGCGGCATTACCATATATATCAGATTTGGATTTTTATCTATTTTCATCATAGTAGGAGTTGTCGCTCCTGTAAAATTAAACTCAATATTTTTAGAATCTACATTTTTTAATATATCTATAATAAACCTTGGATTATAAACAACAGTAAACTCTTTAGAATCTCCAGAAAACTCACAATCTATTTCATCTTCAAAATAGACTGATTGAGAAGATGATGTTATAATTAAAACATCTTTTTTAAAAATATACTTAACAAAACCAGTTTTTAAATCCCCTTCGCAAATAACTGCTCTTTTGGTTGAAGCAAGAAGTTTTTCAATATTTATTTTAGCAGAAGATTCAAAACTTTTTGGTATTATAGTCTCATAAGAAGGAAAATTTCCATCAATAAACCTTGAAATAAATTCCGTATCTTTTATTTTAAAACCTATTTGATTTGTTGATATATCAACAAGAATATCATCTTTTTCCTCACAGTTTGCTTTTATAAAATGGGATATATCTTCGAGTATTCTTGATGGAATAACTACCTTAAAATCTTTCTTAATACCTTCCTTTATATCCTTTGATATAACGGCAAGCCTTCTACCATCTGTTGCCGCAATAGTAAAGTTATTTTTTTCTTTTTTCCATAAAAGACCATTTAAAACAGTGTTTTTATCATCTGTTGAAACTGAAAAAATAGTCTTTTCTATCATATCAAGAATACTGAAACTATTTATTCTAAAAGATTCTTTCTCGTTTATCGTGGGAATTGCTGGATAATCAGATACAGGAAGTCCAGTTATTTTAACCTTCATCTTTCCAGATTGAACTAAAACCTTATCATCTTCAGTTGAAATAGTTATTTCACTATCTTTATCAATGCTTAAGATTATGTCATAAAGCTTTTTAAAAGGTATTGTTATCCCCCCTTCTGTTATTATTTTAAAATCCCCTCTATAAGTATGCTTTATGGCTATTTCAAGGTCGGTAGCGACAAATTTTATAAAGTCTTTTTTTGCTTCTATAAGAAAATTTTGCAAAATAGGTAAAGAACCAGTTTTAGATTGAACAGCGGTTTGAATTTTGCTTAAACATGTTATAAGATTATTCTGTGATAATAATATTTTCATTAATCCTCCTCATAATAAATAAAGTTAAGTGTTTATATGTTGATAAGTCTTTTTTTTTGAGTTTATGTTATTTAGTTTTTTTATAAACATTTTTTTCACATCTTTTTCACATTTTTTAAACATTGTCTACATAAATTCTTTTTTTAAACATTAATTAACATTTTTATTTTTAATTTTGTTTATAAGATTATTTATTTTTTCAGCAAAAAAAGGTTCACTATTTAATAGTTGCTTTATTTTATCCCTTGCGTATATAACAGTTGAATGATCTTTATCAAAAGCTTTTCCTATATCTGGTAAAGATATGTTGGTTATTTCACAGGCTATATACATTGCTATTTGCCGCGGAATTGCAAATCTTTCTGATCTTTGTTTTGATTTTATCTCTTCAACTGTTATTCCATACTCCTCAGCTATGATTTTTTGAATATCATCTATACTTATCTGATTTGAATAATTTGTATTGTTTACTGATAAATAGTCTTTTATCCATTCTTTAGTTCTATCTATAGTCGGGTACTCATTAGAGTAAACTGAGTAATGATAAACCATTGATAGACAACCTTTAAGGCTCCTTATACTGTCTTTTACATTTTGAGCTATAAAATCTATAACATCCTGTGGTATTTTGTAATTTTGCTTTTCGTTTTCCTTATTAAGTATAGCCATTCTTGCTTCATAATCTGGAGTTTTTATATCTGCAACAAGCCCGCTTTTAAACCTTGAGATAAGTCTTTCATTTATTTGTATATCATTTGGCGGTCTATCTGAGGCTACCACTATCTGTTTTTTATACTCAAACAGAGCATTAAATGTAAAAAAGAATTCTTCCTCGCTTCTTTCTTTTGCAACAATAAATTGTATATCATCTATCAAAAAACAGTCCAGATTTCTATATTTATTTCTGAAAACATCTATATTTTTATGATTAATTGAATTTATATATTCATTCACAAAATCTTCGGCTGTTATATATAGTATTTTTGAAAGTGGTCTTGTTTTTAGTATTTCATTTCCTATTGCCTGAAGCATATGGGTTTTTCCAAGTCCTGGCTTGCTATATATAAAAAGTGGAAGCTTTCCCATTTCATTAACAACATTTTTTGAAAAACCAGCTGCAAGCTGGTTAAAATTATGTACAATTAATTCTTCAAAAGTATAAGCTGGATTTAAATTACTTTTTAATGGATTTGGAATATATTCCTTTGTTTTTGGATAGAGATCTTTTGGCTCTACTTCATTTTTTTGATTAACTGAATATTTTATATTTATATCCTTGCCTGTAATAATTTTAATTCGTTCTTTTATAATATTTTCTTTCTTTGATATATTTTCTATATAAAGGGTATTTGGAACCTCTATTTCCAGAGTTTCGTTATTTAAAATAACATTATTTATAGACGAAAACCATATATCGAGATTGTCTTTTTTTATTTCTTCGGCAATCTCTTCTTTTATTTTATTCCATATATCGTTTTTTAAGTTATCCACAGTTTATCCACATATGTTAATAAAATATTGATATTACAAAAAAATACTTATTTTTAAAGCAATTTTTGTGTTAATAATCATATTACAAAAATATTAAATCAACAATTTTAGTTGTTTTATAAACATAAAATTCTAAAAATAATAACAGAGAGATCTTATATAATATTTCCTAAATAATATATTATCATAAATTGTGGAATATAGTCAATAAAAAAATCAAAAGATTTTGTTATAATAATTTTATGAGAATTGAAAATTTTAATTCTATTTTTGGAAAGATAAGTAGTGCTAAAGTCTGGGAATTAAAAGAAAAAATAGAAAGAATGAAAATAAATCTTGGTGATATAGAGGAAAAGTTTGTAAAAGGTGGTGGAAAGGGTGGTCAGAAGATAAATAAAACCAACAATGCTGTTGTTCTTAAATATAAACCGCTTGCCATCGTGGTGCGATGCCAAAAAGACAGATCTTTGAGTGTTAATAGGTTTTTGGCTCTCAGAGAGCTTATTTCAAAAATAGAAAAAGTTATTTTTGAGAATGTGTCAGTTGTAAAAAGTCAAAAAAAGAGAGGTATTTATATGGAAGGGAAAACACTTGCAGAAAAAATTAACCAGGATACCAAGAAAATGTCTGAAGAATTTTATAATAGAACTAAAAGAAAACCATTTATTGCTATAATAAATTACTTTGAAGACTCTCCTTCATCTTATTATATGAACCTTAAAATCAAAAAATGTAATACCCTTGGTATTGATACCAGGGTTTATATGCCTGAGGATAAGAAAGATAAAAAGGGATTTATTTCTCTGATTAAATCTCTTGGAAACGATAGAAATGTTGATGCTATAATGGTTGAAAAACCCCTTCCAGACGGTTTTGATGACGTTGAATTTTGGGATACATTAAATCCCAAAAAGGACGTTGATGCTCTTTCTTCGGTTAATATGGGAAGGCTTTTTATAACGAGAAATTTTTTGGAAATAGAAAAAGAATATTTTTTTGTTCCTCAAACCGCATATGCCGTTATCAAGCTTATGAAATATCACAATATAGAAATATCAGGTAAGAAAGTGGTTGTCTGTGGTAGATCTTCTATTGTTGGAAAGCCAGTGGCTCATATGTTGACTCTTCTTGACGCAACAGTAACTATTTGTCATTCCAAAACAAGAAATTTAACTGATTACCTTAAATCCGCTGATATAATAGTTTCAGCTATAGGAAAAGCAAGATTTATCAAGGCTGATATGGTAGGTGAGGGTCAGGTTATAATAGATGTGGGGACAAATATAGATGAAAACGGAAAAATCTGCGGAGATGTCGATTTTGAAAATGTAAAAAATAAAACATCTTTTATTACCCCCGTTCCGGGAGGAGTGGGTCCTGTTACTCTTGCCTGTTTACTGAATGCTACTGTAAAAGCAGCTCAAAACCTGCTATAATTTAATATGAGGTGGTTATTATGAAAAAGACAATAATGTTTTTCATCTCTTGCCTTTTATCTACCATCTTTCTTTTTTCTCAAGTTGATTTAAGCCATCTGGCAGATGATAAATCAAAGGAAAAGAAATCAGAGATCAAAGAAGAAAAAACTGTTGTTAAAAAATCTACTGACACAAAAAAAATAAATAATAAAAAAAATCTCCCAAGCAAAAAGAATAAACCTGTTAAAAAACAAACAAAAAAGAAAAGTAGCAAAAAGGAAAAATATGTTTTTCAGAAAAAAAGCGGGGAGATTTACAAATTTGATGAAAAAGGAAATCCTGTTCTGCCAAAAGCAAAAGTTTCAAAGTCCACAGAGCCAAAAAAAAGCGTTTCCACAGATTTAATGATAGGGGTTGAAAATAAAGAGGTAAATCTCAATTCAAAGGATGGTAAATAATGGATTTACTTGTTAAACTTTATGATGTAATAAATATAAACGAAACCTCTTTTTTAAAAGACAATAGTATTGTTATTAAAAGAGCAATTGGTCCAGAAAAAAAAATTGTTGTTGAGTGGGTTGAAAAAAATTTTTCTAAAGGCTGGGCTAGTGAATGCGATGTGAGTTTTTCTCCACTTCCTCCAAGATGTTTTATCGCTATAAAAAATTCTCAGATTATTGGTTTTGCTTGTTATGATGCAACAGCCAGAGGTTTTTTTGGACCAATAGGTGTTAGAGAATCTGAAAGAAAAACTGGAGTTGGAAAGGTCCTTCTGATTAAATCATTAAAACAGATGTATTATGATGGTTATGCCTATGCTATAATAGGATGGGTTGGACCGATTGATTTTTTCAAAAAAACTGTTGGAGCGATAGAAATTCCTGATTCTGATATGTCTATCTACAAAAATATGGTTAAATAATTTTGATAGACAAAATAATAGTTTTGGAGTTTAAATGGAAATTGGCATTGTTGGTTTACCTAATGTTGGAAAATCGACCCTTTTTAATGCCTTGACTAATGCCGGAGCTCAAAGCTCTAATTATCCTTTTACAACAATAGAGCCAAATGTTGGAGTAGTTGGAGTGCCGGACAAAAGGTTGGATATCTTGTATGATATATTTAAACCGCCAAAGAAGACTTATTCATATATAAAATTTGTTGATATAGCGGGTCTGGTAAAGGGAGCTTCTAAGGGTGAAGGGTTGGGAAATAAATTTTTAGCCAATATAAGAGAGGTTGATGCTATAATTCATGTTGTAAGGTGTTTTAAAGACAGCGATGTTGTTCATGTGCTTGGAGAGGTTGATCCTGTTAGAGATATAGAAGTAATAGAGATTGAGCTTATACTTTCTGATCTTGAAAGTGTAAATAGAATGATAGATAAAAATTCAGGGGCTGCGCGAACAGGTGATAAGGATGCAAAATCAAAAATAGAGAAACTTGAGATTATTAAAAAAACACTTACAGAAGGAAGACTTGCAAAAGAAAGTGGCTTGAAGTTTGAAGAAATTAAGGAATTTAATCTTCTTACCTCAAAACCAGTCTTATATATTGCAAATACAAATGAAAATCCAGATGAGGATATGTTTAAAAAAATACAGGATTATGCTTTGAAAAAAGGCGCGGATGTTATAAAAATTTCGGCTAAGATAGAGTCTGAGATTGTTAAATTAAAGGAAGAAGAAAGGAAAGAGTTTTTAAAAGAGATTGGAGAGGAATATTCAGGTCTTGAAAAGGTGATAATGGGGGGAAGAAAACTACTTGAGCTTATTTCTTTTTTTACTGTTGGAAGCACAGATGAGGTTAGAGCATGGAGTATAAAAAGAGGCACAAAAGCCCCACAGGCTGCTGGAAAAATTCATTCTGATTTTGAAAAAGGCTTTATAAAAGCCGAGGTTTATTCTTTTGATGATATAGCTAAATATAGAGATGAGAAAATTTTAAAAGAGAAAGGTTTGATAAGACTTGAGGGTAAGGATTATGAGGTAAAAGACGGGGATATCTGTTTTTTTAGATTCAATGTCTAAATTTTCAAAATTTCTCTTATTTATTTTTATAGAATTTTTACCATTTTTCCTTTTTTCACTTGAGTATGAAATTCAACTTGATCCTTATTATAGCGATTTTGGTATTTATGAGGAATTAAGGGGCGAGATACCTCATCTTGGTAAAAAAAGCGAAACAGAAATATACTCATATCTTCTAAAAAATCTGTATAAACCTAAGACTTTAGTTTTTGAGATAAGTTTTAATCCAATGCCTTATCTTGGTACGTGCATAAAAAGAAGTTATTATGATTTTTATTCAAAAGCAAAGATAACTGAAAATTTTAACCTTATAAATGCTTTAACAACTGGTTTTGAAGAGCCATGGGCATTCTCTATTTTTTTAGGAAATGTAGTTGAGTTTGATTCTATAAAAAAAAGTATTTTGGCAAGCGTAAAGGATACTCCGGTTTTTTGCTTGATTTTGGGGATTATCACATAAGGGACAACGTTCTTATTTACGATAAATGGATACAAACAGAGATTAAATTGAAAGGTGAGCAGATAATATAGGAAAGATCTCTTATATGGAGTTTTAGAATTGGAGCCAAGTTTCACAGCAGATCTTATATAAAGGATTCTTTTTTTATAGGGATTAAAAGAAGCAGGACTGATTATAAACCTGCTGGTTTCTGGTATGAGAACTCAGGGGTTGAATTTATATCCTATTTTTCTCAAAGTAGTTTTCAACCTATAAGACATTATTTTTTAATAAGCAAGAAATTTCCCTTCAAGACCAAAAGAATGGCATTTTCGCTTGGAGTTGGTTTCGTCTGGGATTCTAATAAAAAATACTCTGATATTAAAACAACTGAAAATACAAACACATTCCAATTTATAATAAGACCAAATATTGAATTCTAATTTTTTGTCTGGATTAAAAAATGTAGGTATTTATCATAATTATAAATCTTGTTTCCTGTTGAAAAAAAGATTAAAAACAAAATTATATTAATGAATATGAAAATTTTATATACTAAAAATAGGCATGCAAAATATCAGAAACATATTGGATAGTTTTAAGGTCATCCAGCCGTAAAATGATGTTTATAAATCTATTGAAAAGTTGTAATAAAAAGATAGATATATCTCCAATAGCGGACTGACCGGGGCGGTCAGTCCGGCGCTCACTTTCGGGATGGTTAAACCGTCCCTTCCCCCTTAAATCTCCTCACCCTAACCCTCTCCAAAAAAGGAGAGGGGATATATTAAAATGGTGAGAGGCCAAATATAAAATATGAAAACAGTTAAACCCTCTCGGAAAGTTAATATTCATGCCTTGCTGACGCTTATTTTCCTCTCCCTTCAATGGGAGAGGATTAAGGTGAGGGTGAAAAAAAAGAGAGGGGAATTTGTGTAGCAGGAAGATAGAAGCTCTTTAAAATAGAAAATGGCATAAATGAGTGTTAAAATCCCTTCCCCCTTGATGGGGGAAGGTGAAGGATGAGGGTGAAAAAAGGAGATATAGTATTAAAAAACGCCATAAATAATTAAATCGCAAAAACGCCAATAAATTGGTTTTTAGATGAACAATTTAAAAATTATAAAAGGTTCAGCCTGCCTGTGTGGGTCTGCCTGACTGCGAGTGTCGTCGCTCAGGCAGGCACGCAGACAGGTATGTATAGATACTTACAAGGCATTGAAAAATCTAATTATTTATGTATAATTTTTTTAAGAAAATAAACAATACAAAAATTTTTGGAGGTAGATTATGAGAAATGCTTTAATTTATTCAATTTTTTTTATTTTATCAGGCTCTATATTATATGCTAAAAATATTTACGATGATATTGCAAAGACCATAATATCAGATTTAAAGCTTCAGGAAGTAAAAAATGTTGCAATACCACCCATTGAATATTTAGGTCATGAAAAATCCCGTGGATCTAAAGTTATTTCAGAAAGATTAATTGCTTCTTTTGCCAGAGAAGATAAAATTAAAGTAGTGGAAAGAAGTCTTCTTGAAAGGATTTTAGAAGAACTTAAATTAGAGCATCTTGGAATAACTGATTTTAAAACAATTAAAAAAACCGGTAAATTATCCAATGTTGATATTATCATAAGTGGAACAATGTTTGATACTGGCATAGAGGAGGTTGAATTAAATTTAAGGGCTATTGATTTAGAAAAAGGAGTTGTCTTAGCGGTTTTAAATAGAAAGATAAAATAGGATTGGGTTGAAGTTATTCCTCAAAACAACTGGGATAAGAAGGCAAATGAAGAGGATGGGTCATTATATTGTAAATTAGCTGTAGAAGAAACTGATAAAGCTGATTATGAAAAAGCTATCTGGCTTTTTACACAGGCTATAAAGGTAAATATTACAGGTGAGTGTGGAACAAATAAAAAAGGTTTTGCTTATTTAGAAAGAGCAAAGGGTTATATTCAGAGATTTAAATTTAATGAAGCAATGAAAGATTTGGATTTTTATGCAAAATTAAACCCAAAAGATGCTGAAGTATATTATTATCGTGGAATTATTAATATTTTGTTAAATGGAGATTTTGATACCGAAGAGTTTAATAAAGCAATTGAATTGAATCCTAAATTTGCTGAGGCATATTTTTACCGCGGTCATGTTTATAGATATTTACGCAAAGTTGATAAAGCAATAGATGATTTTAGTAAGGCAATTGAATTAAATCCAAAATTTGTTCAAGCATATTTTATGCGTGGTAATGCTTATAACGATACTGGTGAATATGATAAAGCAATATCAGATTATAATAAAGCAATAGAATTAGATCCAGGATATGCCGATGCCTACAATAGTCGTGGGGTTGTTTATTATAATAAAGGTGAATATGATAAGGCAAAAGAAGATTTTCAGAAAAGCGAAATATGGAAAAGCAATTGAAAAAACATATCTAAATGCCAGAACCCGAAAATGTTTTGGTTTTAAAACATCAATGGAAGTGTTTAGCGGTTTTGTTGCGCTTACTAGTTGAATCTCCTGCTGCGCCTGCAACTGTAAGATAAGCGTTTCTTATTCCTTTAACACTCTTTAAAACATTAAATAATTCTTCTATGTTCTTAGCTTCACCTTTTACAATAACTATTTCAAAACAATTATCATGATCTAAATGTACATGTTGTGATGAGATAATTATGTTATGATATTTGTGTTGTATGTCAGTTAAAGTCTCTGAAATCATTCTTTTGCGATGATCATAAACAAGGGAAATTGCTGCAGCTAGAATTCCTCCTCTTATCTTTGATTTTTTAAGAAGATAAGTATTTATTAAATCAGATATAGCTTTTGAGCGGGTAGAATATTTTTCTTTGCTTATCTGGTTGTCAAATTTTAAAAGCAAATCTTCATCAAGAGAAACTCCAAATCTCCTTAATTTTCCCATAAGAATTATTATACAAAATACAATTGATTTTAAAACTGCATTTTTTAAGTATTTTTCTTATAGAGAGGAGAAATTTTCATATATTATCATTTATCTCAAACCTTACTGACAAAATCCCTTTAGATTTTACGGCAATTCCATTTACAAAAGCAGGATAAAAGGTAACCTTTTTTAATTCTTCTTCAACAGATTTTTCAAATTCTTTTCCAGTGCTTTCAACTATTGAAAAAGATAATAACTTTCCATTTTCATCTATAAAAACTTCCATTTTTACTTTTCCGCTTTTTTTCATTTTTCTCGCAGAAAGTGGGTACTTTGGATAAAACTTTCCAATTATTTTAGGTCCCTGCGAAAGTGTATAGAAATTTTCTCCTTTGGTACTGTTTTCTTTATTAGTTCCTCCATTTGTTCCATAAAAGGGTTCTGTACTTATAGAATTAATTTTGCTATCAGGCAAAAAGTTATAGAAATTTTCTTCTTTGCTTTTATCTTCTTTATAAGTTAAATTAGACTTTTCGTCTGTCTCATGGAAAGGTTCTGTATTTACGGAAGTAGTTCTGCTATCAGTTAGAGATTTATGTTTTGTGTTATAATTGAAACTATTTAATCCAGTAAGTTCTTTTCTTGAATCATTAAAATTCCCTATAAAGGAAATTTCAAAAATTTTTTGTTCTTTTTCCCTGCTATTTATCAAAAAAAAGAATAAAAAAAACAATAAATGGATTAAAATTGACCCAAAAAGAGGAATAAAAAAACTATTTTCTATTTTCCCATACATTCAATACAAACCATTCCTTTCTTTGTCTTTTTTAATCTGGTTTCCATTACCATTTCCTGGCATATATCGCATTTTATTGATTTAAATATCCTTGCCCTGGGAGGAAGCGGTTTTTTGACCCTTTTTATTGAAAAGATTTCATTATCCTTTTTTATCAATAGATTTCTCTCTCTTTCTTTTTTTATTTTATTAAAAAGTTTTTTTTCTTCCTCAGATGCCGTTCCTTCGAGAACTTTGTTCATTAAGGTCGGGAATTCCTTATGTGAATCTGCATAGATTTCACTTCTAAAATAAACCCTAACTCCTTCTCCGTTTTTTCTATTTAGCAAAGACATCGCCATCTTGCCATAATCTTTGAATATGAGATTTCCTTTTCCAAAAGTGCATCCGGTGATTACACTAACTGCGTCCACAAAACAAGAACTATTTTCAACTATTGCTACCAACTCTTCATCTTTAGAAAAATTCGACTTTATAAATCTCATAGCAGCTTTAGCCGCTCTGTATCCAATGAGCAATCCCCCACACATATGCCCATGATATGAGACACATTTTTTTAAATCATTTTTCATATTTCCTCCGTTTCAATATAGCGCGCATACTTTTTCCCCTTTCTTTATAATTTCGCATTCAATAGAAAATACAGAGTTTATTATTGAGGAATTAAGTTCATCGGTTTTGCCTGAAAAACATATTGACCCATTTTTAAGGAAAATTATTTTATCACAAAACTTTATAGCCATATTTAAATCATGAAGCACTGCAATGATAGTCATTTTCCTCTTCAATGTCATTTCATGGAGAAGTCTCATGATATTGTGCTGGTTTTTGATGTCAAGATTATTCAAAGGTTCATCTAAAAAAAGTATCTCAGGCTCTTTTGAAATAGCCTGAGCTATAATAGTTTTTTGTAGCTCGCCCCCGCTTATCTCATTTATATTTTTAAAGCTTATATCAGAAAGCCCCATCTCTTTAATTAAATCAGAAGCAATTTTTTTGTCTATGTCTTTTTCCATATAAGTCATGAACGGTATTCTTCCAAATAAAACGCTCTCATACACTGTCAAAGAAGGCAAGTTAAATATTTTTTGAGGGACATAAGCTGAAATTCTTGAAAAATCTCTCAAAGAATAATTGGCTAAATTCTTGTTTTTTATTTCTATTAAACCCTTTTGTGGCTTTAAGATGCCCGACATATTTTTTAGAAGAGTGGTTTTTCCACTGCCATTTGGCCCCATGATAGCGGTAAAAATACCATTTTCAAAATCACAGGAAATATTGTCAAGAATCACTCTTTTGCCATATTTGAATGTCAGATTTTTTATTTTTATCATTATTCCTTCTTAATCAGAAGATATATAAGAACGATAACTCCCCACATTGAAGTTATTATCCCCACTGGGACAATGGCTGGAGCGAGAATAATTCTTGAAAGGATATCTGAAAAATTCAAAACAAGAGATCCAAAAATGATTGAAAGAGGAATGAAATATCTGTTGTCATGTCCCACTGTTATTTTTGCGAGATGTGGCGCTATAAGCCCCACAAAACCTATAACGCCAAGAATAGATGTTATTGCGGCAGATAATGCTGAAACCAGAAATATTGAGATAACTGCCATCTTTTTGGCTTTAACGCCAAGGCTGAACGCAATTTCTCGTCCCCATAAGAGAGCGTTTAGTTTTAAAGCTGAAAAAAGAAAATAAGCGGTTATTGGAATAAAGAGAAATGTTATCGCAAATAGTGAAGAATAAGAGGCTTTTGATATATCCCCAAAAGTCCAGAAAAGAGTTGCTGCAGCTTTTATTTCGTCTGTAAAATACTGTATGAACATAGTCATCGACTGGAAAAAAGCTCCACATGCTATTCCAGAAAGAATAACAGTTTGGGGCTCTCCATTCTTAATGTATGCGACGAAAAAAACAAAGGCGCTACAAATCAAGGCTGAAATAAACGCAGAGATAATGGTTAAGGAGAAATATTTAGCTCCTAAATATCCAGTATAAATTGAACTGGATTCGGGATTTAAGAATATTATTGAGAAAGATGCGCCAAAAGCCGCTGCCTGAGATATGCCAAGGGTAAAAGGGGAGGCCATAGGATTTTTTAGAACATTTTGCATTATCGCCCCACAAAGCGCAAGGCCTCCTCCAGCTACAATAGCTGTTAAAGCTCTGAGAAGTCTGATGTTTACAAAAATATATTTCTCATTTTCAGACAAATTACCTGAAAGCAAATGCCATATAGGTATTTTGAATGTTCCATTATAGCAAGATAAAAAAATGGAAATTAAAGCAATACCACCAAATATTGCAATCAAGAGAAATTTGAAGGCATTTTTTTTAGTTAATGATTTATCACTCAAAGCGTATTCCATTTTCAAAGTTTATCCTTTTATACCCTCTTTTTCCTCTGTTGAGCTCATCATATACATCTTTTTTAATAAAATCTTTAATTATACTTCTAGCTTTTTTATCCATATCTATATCTTTGAATTTCTCAGGGAAAAGCGTCTTGCCTATAAAGTAAGCGTTGATAAACACAACTTCCACATTGGTAGTATAGTAATTGTATGCCATCAAAGTATAAACATTTTTTTTCTTAAAAGCGCTCAAAATAGAATAGTATTCTTTGTTTCTTGTATAATCCTCAATAAAAATATCCAGACCGCCTAAATCTATGAATATATAGTCAGGATTTAGAGAAAGAAGTTTTTCTTTGTCTATGAATATATGAGCCGGCAGAATTTCTTGTGTGTCAATAACGCTTTTTAATCCAAGAAGAGAAAAAGGTTCATACGCATACTGTGTGCTGACAATGCCATGCGCTCCCTTAAAGCCCAGTCCGCCAACATATATTCCTGGATTTTTTACCCCAATTGAACGTTTCTTTAAGTCAGAAGAATAAAAATTTATTTTTTCTATCAATGAATTAACCTCTTTTTCAGCTCCAAGAACAAATGCAAGAGTTTTTATATTCCTTTTAAATTTATCAACATCAAAAGTGCCCAAATTTCCATAATCAGTCATAAAAACAGGTATCTTTGTTTTGTAATTTATAGTCCTGGCAACTTCTCTGTCAAGAGAGCATGTTATTATAATATCTGGATTTAGAGCAATTATTTTTTCGTAATCTGGCAGTTTATCGGGTCCACCTTCTGAAACTATAGGTAGTTTGGAAAATTTGTCTTTATAGGCCAGAGAGTATGCTCTACCTTGAGGATATTTTATTTCTATATTCTCCACCCCAACAAGCATGTCAATTTTGCCGAGATATGATACAAGTCTGGCGGCTCCTGGTCCAAGAGCTATTATTCTTTGAGGTTTTTTGTTTAATTCAATTTTATTGCCCAAAGCATCTACATATATTTCAGCGCTTGAAAAATTTACAAAAAAGAAAATAACTAAAATTAATTTGATGGCTTCCATATTAAAAGACCTTGAGAGGCTAGAGTTCTCATTTTTATATTTCCAGAAGGGAATTCATCTTTAAGTATGGATATTATTTTTTCTCTGTTTGGCTCAATATCTTCCATTCTTATTCTAGCTGAAAAATCTTCTATTGCTTCATCCATTGTTCCGGTCCAGTCCCATGATGACTCAAAACTGTATTCCTTAAATTCAATATTTCTCTCTTTTAGAATATCCTTTACTTCAAGAAAACCTTTTGGATGGTAAGGTTTTATTCCATGAGCTTTTATAATTCTGTCTGCCACTTTATTTTCTCTCTTTCCAGCCCAGCCGATAAAAACGCAAAATTCTTTACAAATATATTCCATTTTAAGCACTTCTTCTTTAGTTTTTATAGCGGGCGTCATTGAGGCAAAACTTATGTCAAAATATTTTTCTTTGCTTCTGGCGTCAAAATCTTCAAAAGAGGACAATTCCACTGAAATATTTTTTATCCCATTTAATGAAGCATCTTTTTTAAGAATTTTAAGCATTTCAGGTGAAAAATCAAGGCAAAAAACTTCACTTGCTTTTTGGGCAAGAACAAGAGAATAATTTCCTGTTCCACATCCAATATCTGCTATCTTCTTTCTTTCAAAACTGACACCAAGCTCTTCTATCTTTTTAATCAAATCAAGAGAATCTTTATAATTTTTTTGATCAAAAGCTCTTGGATATTTTTTGGCTTTTATGTTCCAAAAATCTTTTTTCATAAACTTCAATACACGCGCTAAAAATATGCTTTGACAGTTATTCCCGCTATTCTTCCTGTCATAGGGTAGCCGTATTTTTCAGAATAACTTTCATTAAATATGTTCTCGCAATAAGCAGAAAATTCCAAAGCCTCATTGTACTTTAATTTATACTCCAATGCAAAAGTGGAATATGCAGAAAGAGTAACCTTTTTATAGTTGTAAGTAGGATAAACGTAGTAACTATAAACCACATTTTGATTGTCGACGAATTTCCAAGATGCTTCAAGAGAAGAGTTTGGAGTAAAAGAATACTTTGTTCCTACATTGGATTTAACTTTTGGCATATAGTCCAATCCATCTAAAACGCCATTGTCATACATGTCATATCCTTTCTTCGATTTTTGTAATGTCAGGTTGGCATAGTAATCTAGTGTATCCCCTTTTTTTCCTCTATAATCTATAGAGGCTCCATATATACGCACATTATCTATGTTATAAACACCTCTTCCAGAACCAGCGTTTATATCAAATCTGAACATTATATAATCATCTATATTGTAATTGTAAGCTGAAATTGTGAGGAAATCTTTATCAAAAAATCTATGAGAGGCAGAAATCTCCACAGCATGATTTCTTTCAGACTTTAGATTATTAGTCCCCCCAGTAATCCCATTTGACCACCAATACACCTCTGGCATGCCAGGTGTTCTAGATTTTATGTAAGCATTAAAGGAAATATTATCTCTTTCTGAAATTTTACAAGAAAGTCCAACCGATAGGCTTATGGCGGTATCATTCAATTTTTTTACAATAGACCCATTGAGCGGATCAACCTTATAATCATCATATCTTATTCCTACATGCGCCGATAATTTGTCGGAGAAAGAAATTCTATCCTTAGCATAATAAGCCCATATCTTTCCTTCTTGACTGGCAGGCCCTCCGGTATAGGTGAAATTATTGTTGTATGTTTTGTCATACCAATACACATTTATATCTCCATAGCCAAGATATTTATACTCCGCTCCTATTTCCCATGAGTTTTTGTTTTTTTCTCCAGATATAGAGAAAGAAGTCCCCCAGGATCTATCTGATTCCACTTTTCTATTTAGAACTAGCAATCCGTCTGGATAGCCCGGTTTTATCAAAGAAGAAGAATAATTCTTTTCAAATCTGTTTTCTATATTTTTATAAATCTTAAATTCAGAAAATAAATCACCCAATGGTTGCTTGTATCCAAGATCAAGATAAGTCTTTTCTTTATCCCAAAATGAACCAGGGGCAGGCTTGAAAATGTTTTGATTTCCTGTCCCGGGAGCTATAAAATCTCCAAAAGCAAGCGGATAATCCTCATTATATTTTGAATAAAATAGGGGATTTGAAGGATTGTTTGATTTTCTGTTGTTTATAATAAAACCTCTTTTGATCTTTGTGTA
This sequence comes from Elusimicrobiota bacterium, assembly GCA_036574205.1. Taxonomy (GTDB): domain Bacteria; phylum Elusimicrobiota; class Elusimicrobia; order Elusimicrobiales; family UBA9959; genus JAAYVG01. The sequence continues at coordinate 22,857 of JAINCQ010000035.1, forward strand.
TTGTGTTCCAATTTCAAGTTTCCCATCATAGGGCATGTCAAGGAAAAATGTTCCGCCAATATTTTTCGCTTCATAATCATTGTTCCAGAAAAATTCATCTGACTTAGAATAACTACCGCTTACAGAGTATCCAAACAATCCTTTTTTGAAAGAATTATAAACCCTATAGTTCTGTATATAATCTATATCTTTTGCCAGAGAATAAGATCCAAAGAAACCATAATGCATTTTTTCTTCTGGTTCTTTGGTTTTTATATTTATAACACCGCCAAGAGCATTGTTTCCATATTTAACATCCGATCCGCCTTTTATTAGTTGTATTTTATCTATATTGTCCAGAGGTAAAGTTGACCAGTCTATATAGTGCCCTCCCACCACGCCAGCGGCATTGAGACTTCTGCCGTTTAGATTTAAAAGCAAGCGATTTGAAGAAAGACCTCTTATTGACAGCATATCGCCATTGTCGCTTACTACGGCTCTTCTTCTTAAGTCAACTTCAGGTTCATTTTTAAGTATATCTGGCAAATAAATATTCTTCCCCTTTTCAATCGCCTTAGTTGAAAAATTTGATTTTTCCGCTTCTTTTATAGAGCTTTCATAAACAACTATTTCATCCATAGTCCCATCATAATATTCCCCTGCTATAAGATGAGCGCAAGAAAAAAATATCAAAAAGTATTTCAAAGTTGACATAGAATCCTCCATTATCGTGTTACATTTATAAAAATTGTAACAAAAATGAAATAGTATGTCAAGAAATTGTATGAGTTAGGTAATGTCGATAATTTTGTGTAATTTCATAAAAAAGGGTATCCTCCATTATATTCAAATTATTGCCATATTTTTTATTCATTCTATAAAATATCGCATATATTATCCTTTCTAAACTATCCCTATTTTGAAAACAA
>JAINCQ010000036.1:0-5236 GCA_036574205.1 Elusimicrobiota bacterium
ATTAAAAGATCTTTCTAATATAAAAAATATTAGTAATTATCCACAGAATTATGAGATTATTGGCACACACAAAAACTATTCATGTGGATAACTAATATGGTTACATTCTTAGATGAGTTGACAGGAATGTTTATGAAATAAAAAAAACTTATGTTTGTGCCATTTACCAAAGTGGTTGTGAATATGATTATAAATGATATCAGCTTTTTCTAATTCTTCAATTTCCACATCCTCTATATTTTTAAACTTTTTTATAGAATGATCAGGGTAAATTAATGCTATAGATGGTGAAATTTCATTTATAATATTAGGGTCATGTGTAGCAATTATTATGGTTTTTCCAGCATCGCTCAATCTAAAAATCATCTCTATAATAAAAGATTGCATTTTAGGATCTAGATCATTTGTCGGTTCATCAAGCAATAAAACTGAAGGATTCAAAGTCAATATGGAGGCAAGAGCAATCTTTTTTTCTCACCACCTGAAAGCAAGTAGGTTGAACGCTCTTTTAAATGTGCTATTTTAAAAAATTCCATTATTGAGTTAACTCTATAATCACATTCTTCTTTACTTAAACCTAACTGTCTTGGAGCAAAAGCCAGCTCTTCAAATACATTTGTACAAAAAAGTTGAGTATCTGGATTTTGAAATAAATAACCTATTTCTGAACGAATTAAATAATGTATATCCTTTTCTTTTATTGTTTTAGAATCTATTAACTTCCCTTTATAATAATATTTCCCGCTTTGAGGATATTTTAAAGCTCCAATTATATGCAAAAGAGTGGATTTCCCGCTTCCATTTGCCCCAATTACTACAATCTTTTCTCCATTATTAATTTCCAGATCAACATCTTTAAAAACTTTTATATCTGAAGAATAAGAATATGAAATTTTTTCAAGTCTTATCATAACTATATTAAATTAAAATATAAAACATAAAACAAAACAATAAAAATATCCATTCATTCATTAAAGGCAATTTTTGTTTCTCCATAATAACTTTTCCTCTAAAACCTCTAGCAATCATAGCATCAAAAATGTCTTCATATCTTTCCATAGCTTTAATAAAAATAAAGGCTATTTTAGAAACTAACCATTGCCTTTCGCTTCTCATAGAAGTTATTATTACTCTACTTTTTCTTGCCATATAAGTTTCTTCTATCACATATGATAAAATTACAATATACTTTAAACAAAGAATAAAGATCAATATAATAAAATCAGGTATTCCAATAAATTTCAATGACGAAAAAAATTTGGTTAATTCAACGCTATGCACAATGATCATACTTAAAGTGGCAAAATTAAAAACTCTCAAACCAAATCTTATCCATGCACCCAATCCCTCCAGAGTTATATAGATATCCTGTGGTATATAAATTGAAAAAAAACTAAATGAACTTTTTAGTTTATAAACAAGAAAAATTTCTTTTCCGGGTGTTATAAAATTAAAAATAGCAAAAAAAGAAAATCCAAAACCAAAAATAAGTGAGATGAAAAAACTTTTTTTAAAAACAGAAAAAAAATTTATTTTTGAAAGCAAAACTAAGAAATATAAAAAAATTAATATATATAGTTGAGACAAAAAATTATTTTTAATGCTTATAAAAAATACAGATATTAATAAAAAAAAAATTTAATTTGAGGAGAGATCTTATAAAAAAAACCATTTAAAACTAAAACTTTATCCTGCTCTAACAAAGTTTTAATTACTTTAGAAAAAGAGGCAATAGAACTATCAAAATAATTACCTACTGCTGTAGTTTTTTTTATTTGCAGCTTAATATTATTTGGTGAAAGTAAAAATAATGGTATATTATTCATCAAGCATTTTTCTTCAAAAACTTTAAGACAAGATAGGTAAAAAGCATAACCATAGTTATCCCGACTAAAGCAGAAATTATATAAGAAATTGATAAAAATTTCAATCCTTCATCCATACCCTTTATTGTATAATCTGGCATAAGTCCTTCCCAGATAGAAGCCATTTTTTCCATTCCTTTTGGTAAATATCCAATCATCTCTTTAACTGTTTCAGTATCCCACTCCCCCCATGCATCTTTCGCTTTAAAAAGTTCAGGGAAAATAAGTCCTAAGGGTGTTAAAAAGCTCATGAATATAATATATTTAAATATTTTTTTCTCAAAAAGTTGTATATTAATCATACGCTCTCCTGTTTTAAAGATTCTATAATATCTTTTTTATTATTTACAAAATATTTTAAAACCCCGGCAGTAACAAAACCCTCTATTAGACCAAATAAAAGAAGATGCTCACTCATCATAGCCACAATAGCAACAGATAAAGGATAAGGAGAATACAAAGGGACTCCATTTTCATTTGCAATTATTGGTTGAATTCCAAACATAATCGCAGTTAATAAAGCAGCTATGTTTAATGAAACATATTCAGCAATAAAAGCAGCAATATAATATCTTTTTTCACTTGTAGAATTCCCTTTAATCCACTTAAAAACATGCCATGCTACATAAGGCATTACAACTGCCATATTAAAACAATTTGCTCCTATAGCAGTAATCCCTCCATCAGCAAAAACTATAGCTTGTATTATGAGCGCCACCGATACTGCTATAACAGCCGCCTCCCATCCTACTATCAAAGCCACTATAGCGCTTCCAACCGCATGACCCGTGGTCCCTCCAGGGATAGGGACATTAAACATCATTATCAAAAATGAAAAAGCGCTTGCCATAGCAACATATGGAATATACTTTAAATCAAGCTTTTCTTTTATCTTCTTAAGCGCTTTTGCAGCAAAAAAAACAAAAGCGCCGTATGTAGTTATATATGTTTGAGGACCAAGATAACCATCTGGAATATGCATTAGAACCTCCATGTAATACCGGCTAAATACGCATTATCTACTTCACTTTCAGTAATACCTTTTTTTTATACCAAGGTCTATATCTAAATTTTCTTTTGGTGAAAAAATTAAGCCTATTATTAAAAAAGCAGGATCTTTTGCCCCTTCTTCAGCACTGGTAGTTTTTCCTATTCTCCAACAAGTTTTAATTTATCATTAATGCCAATCATAGATGCTATAGAATTAATGATATAAATTTTCCTTTTCCTCAACTTTATTATTATTCCTTATATATCCAATATTTGTATGTATGGCAAGCTTTTCAATTTCATAAGATAAAATAAGATAAGTAGCAAAAGATAACTTTCCACTACCAAGTCCCTTTTTCCAATCACCGGTTGGAATTGAAAAACCTGGTTTTAATGCAAATGAAAATGCATCTTTTTTTATAAAAAACATATTTTCTCTCAAAAGAAATATCTCCAATACCTCCTTCTTTTATGCTAACATCTGATTTTCCAGAATATCTTGTATATGGTATATTTAAAACCAGATCAAGTTTATCGTTATATCCATATGAAATCGTATTATTAAAATCAAATGTATAACTTTTAACTCCCTCCTCTTTGTCTTCACCATATTCAATATTTGATTCTAACTGGAAATTACCATTTCCCTGAACACCTGTGTCATCCGTTATAAGAGGATGAGCAGCATATAAGTTTATGCCTTGATAAAAGATTACCAATATAAAAATTATATTTTTCACATTCATATCTACCTTCTTTAAGAGTATTACTTATATTAAAAATTGTAACACTTTTTTTATAAAAAAATCAAGATTTAATCAGGCTATTATCTGAATTTAAATAAAAATTTGTCGTCTGTTTTGAGAAGTATATATTCTATTAGAAGTGATTTAAAAAAAATTATTTAATCTTCCAGACCATAATTCCTTTTACCACAAAAGTTTTTGTTTTAACAATACCATTCTTAAATTTCTTTAAAAGATATTTTCTAATAATATTTTCAATATATTTTCTTTTAAATCCACTTTTTTCAAGCAAAATCCTATGAGTAAATTCTTCTACAGCCTCCTCTATTTTACCCTGCCATATCCATGAGGTATTAAAAAACGCTGTCTTATGCTCTATTTTTCTTCTGTCAAGTATTTTCTTAATATTAAAATATCCCTCTGGAATATATGGCTTAAACCAAAAAGTGAATATACTTCATTTAAAATCCTGTTTTCTCTTTTACCAGCCCAGCCAATATACACACACCATTTTCTTGAAAGTCTCTCCATCTTTACTATATCTATACTATTTTTAACCGCAGGCGTCATTGAAGCAAATGATATATCAAACTTCTTTTGATAATCTCCAATATCAAATTTTGAAAAATCTTTCTTAACTATTTTTATGTTTTCAATAGAGTTCTTTTTAGCTTCATCCTTTAAAACCTTAAGCATTTCATTTGAAAAATCAAGACATAATACATGTTTTGCCTTTTTAGCAAAAATAAGTCCATATACCCCGGTCCCACATCCAATATCTATTATCTCCTTATTTCTAAAATCAACCCCAAGTTTTTCAATAATCTTTATAATACTCTTTCTTTCCATTAAACCTTTATTTTCAAAAGGTCTTGGATATTTTTTTGCTTTAAAATTCCAGTATTTTTTCATTTTCAATAAAAATTATACATAATTTAATATCAAAAAATTTCAAAAATTTAAGATTATAAAGTCCTTTTTATTTTATTATAAAACCAAGAATTATTGAGAAAATAAAGGTAAAAATTGTAGAAATAATCAAATTAAACAAAATAACATAAGATGTTATTCTCTTGCCTAACTCCCTTAATAAAACAAATATAGAGGCAAGGCATGGCATATAAGTTACAAGAAAAAAACAGGAAACCATTATATCTTTTAAAGAAAGATTAAAAGGAGTTAAAAGGGTTATAGCGACATCTTTTTTCAAAAAACCCAGCATAACAATCGTAGCAGTTTCTTTAGGCAAAGAAAAAGTTTTACTAAAAACAGAACCAAATATTTTTGATACAAAACCAAGAATAGAGAAAATATCAAGCAAATTAATTAAAAACACACCTCCAATTACAAAAGGTACTGCATCTTTAATAAATTCTTTTATTCTTATTTTAAGCTTAAAAACTAAGTTTTTAAAAACTGGTTTATGGTATGGAGGTATCTCAATAAAAAGATCGCCAGTTTCTCCTTTTATTACTTTATTTAAAAAAAATGAAGAAAAAATTCCAACAAAAAATATATATATAAAAATAATTAATGTGTAAATTAGAGGATATTTAGACAAAATTGAAAAAATCATAGCGCTTTGAGGCATACAGGGAGAAATTAAAAATAAAAGTGAAGCCGCAATTATTTTTT
>JAINCQ010000003.1:0-53190 GCA_036574205.1 Elusimicrobiota bacterium
TTCTGGCAGATAAGATAATCAATCTTGACACTAAAGAAGTAAAAATACAAAATCCACACAATATGGGCAAAATTCGCAGCCAGCAAATATATGAAGATAAAAAAATTAGTTATAAGTTCTTTGGCAAAGAATGTTTTAGAAATCTTAAAAATCACTTCTCACATTATTTTCTGCTTTCTCTGATCTGTTCTCTGGCATTTTCTGCTTATTTTATTTTTGTCAATCAATATACTAAATTTTCTGCCGCGCTTGAAAAAAGACTGAAAGAAAAAACTTTATATTATGTGGTGGAAGGAAATATCGACTTAAAAGATTTTATCACAAAAATTAAAGTTTCTAAATCCATTAAAAAGCTTTATCCTTATTTAAACTTTCAAATCAAGAGTAATTATTTCAATGAACAAATAGACATTTATGCTTTTGATTATAATTTTATTTCCATGAATAAATTACGTCTGATTTGTGGAGACTTTCCTGTTAACTCAGACTCGGTTTTAGTCGGCATCCAGCTGGCTAAAAAAGCTAACAGTAATCCTTGTTTGATTTTAGGTGAAAATATTGATATAAGTGGTAAAAAATTCAAGGTTACAGGAATATTTAAAAAATCTAAAAACAAATATGTAAATGTAAGCGATGATTCTCTGATTATAAGCTTCAATCCCTCTGAGATAAGTAATTTAGGACAAAAATATATTTCAGGGTTTGTGGCTGAAGTTTACATTGATAAAGCAAGTAATTTCAAATATGATATAAGCAATCTGCTAACAGTTAAATCCCTAAGGCAGCCATTTTGCAGGTCAACTACCAGTGAAATTAAACATAAAAAAGAAATATTTGAAAATTTGAAATCTAAAACATGGTTTTATTTTCTAATTGCTTTCGTTTTACTTGTAATAATGAATTTCATCAGAGAAAAGAACAGATTTTTTTTCATGTTTTTAAACGGATTTTCTAAAATAGAAATTATGTTTATAGAATTTTTTCCTCTCTTTTTTGTTTTTCCCGCTTTTGTATTGATTTCTTTTATTTTAAATTTTATCTTGAAATATTTTTGGGGTTTACCTGATTTAAATGTTTTTTTTAGCAATTTATTTTCTTTTTCTTTTAAGTGTTTATTAATCTGGCTTTTCACAATGTATATAATGCTGACAGGATTTTACCTTAAAAGGGAATAAAGTAGTAAGTGCAACAAAACCATTAAACACTTCTGCCGGTGTTTTAAAACCAAGGCATTTTCTGGCTTTGTCAGTTAATCGAGTTTCTCGGCAGATATGTTCTTTTGTTGCCCTAGATAGCAAAAGATAAAGAGTTTAATAATATAGTTTTTGACAGGAAATTTGACGTTTTTAAGCAACTAAATTTAGGGAATTATGTCGGTAAGGGAAAATATTATTTTAGAATATCATATATAGATCTTATAGGTTTTGAGGGGGAATTTACACAACCCAAAGAAGTAGTTGTAGAATAAATCCTGATATCATCTATTTATGATAAAAAGTGCCTAAAGTTCTATTTTAAAATAGTAAAAAATCTTTTTTTGATATAGGACTAATTTAGTAGGATTTGCGGGTTGAAAGATAGTAAAATAGTATTAATGGATATAATCCATAAAAATATCAGGAGGGAGAAAATGAAATTAGTTTCGTTAGCATTAACACTATTGTTAACTTCGCAGGTTTTTGCGGAAGTTAACTTCGATGAAGGGGTTAGTACAGACAAAGTTATAAAAGACTCAACATATATGCCCTTGCCGCAAGTAAAATATGGCATTCCCGGACAAAGAAGGGTTACAAGAGACTGCGCGAGGTTTAGCTTTGGTCCTTCAGATAGCGATATAATGAGCGATAGGGTGTGGCTGAGGAGCGATGAGTATATAACAGAGTGTTATACTACCTATGTTCCTGGTCCAAATGGTCAACAAATACCACAACAACATTGTTATGAAAGATTGGGCTATACTTATAGAAGTCAGGCTCAGATAAACATAAAACAAAGAAAGCTTTTCCCATGGGAAAAGGAAACATTTGAGGTTTGTTTAGAAGGGCAGTGGCTTGATATATATACGATAGAAGCCGGTTATAAATATAAGGTTTCTAAAACTGGATATAATGATGCATTATTTGTGCTGAGTCCAGAGTATAAAATACCCACAAAACCAGACCCTGAGGGTATTAACTATACAGAGTTTAGCTATGATAAAGAAACAAAAAAATATACCTTTAAGCTGAATGATAAGTGGGCTAATGAATATGCTGGTGAAAAAGTTTATATAAAGATTGAACTTAAAAAGGATAAAGCTAACTGGTTTGACCCAAGCCTTGGGATAAAAGAATATACCTTTGATGTAGCAAATAATTATACAATAGAGTTTAGTGAAGATGAGCTTATTAAACCAGAGACAGATACAAATGATAATACATATAGAAGTGAAAAGCTTTTTGAAACAAGAGGCTATTATCTTGAATGGGGATTTAAAAGGCTTGGAAAAATCTCAAAAGATTCCTATATGGATAAAGGCAAGACAAGTACAATTCAAAAATAATCTGTTGTCTTATAAATTAATTTAAAATAAAAAGGCCCCGCTAAAAAAAGCGGGGCTTTTTTAATATTATAAATAAATAGTCAGGAAATTAAAAAGATTGTTTTTACCATGTTATATTTTTCATTTAATATTGTATATTAGTTTTTAAACATTATCTTTATTTTTTTATCAGTTTTACGATCGCTTTTCCATATTCCTTTGCTGCAGCTGGCCCATTTGCTGTAATTATATTTGAATCTATTTCAACTGAATTTCCTGTATACTGTGCTCCATTTTTTATAAGCTCATCTTTTCCGTCAATCCAGACTGTTGCTTTCTTGTTTTTTAAAAGACCTGCATGTGCAAGTATAACAGGGGAAATACATATGGCGGCTATTGGTTTGCCGCTATAATAAAAATCTGAAAACATCCTTCGTATTTTATCATTGTCCAGTTCTTTAAGTGCGCCTGGACCACCAACAAGAGCAAGTATTTCATAGTCATTTAGATTTACTTCATTTATGGTTTTATCAACCTCAGCAGTTATTTTTATTTTTCCTGTTGCTTTTCCCTTTTGTGTGGAGATTGTTTCAACTTTTATGCCATTTTCTTCAAGTATTTTTTTGGGTTCAATATACTCCTCGTCTCTAAATCCTTTAAAGGCTATAAATAATGCTGCTTTCATCTTAGCCTCCTTTTCATAATCATAATATTTAATTATATAATTTTATTTATGAATCATATATGCAAATTATATGATAGGATATATAAAAACTATAGAATCATAAATTCGATTTTAACTCTATCTTTAGATAAATACTGGAGGAAAAAAACTGTTGAGCATATAATGACCATAAAACCTTCTGCTGTAAGAATTCTTGATATATGTTGTGGAACCGGAGATCTTACAAAATTAATCAGAAAGAGTTTTCCCCAAGCTGATATATATGGGATTGATGCAAATGTTAATATGCTTTCATTAGCAAAACAGGAGCTTCCAGACGTTAAATTTGTAGATGGGTATGTCTCAGATATGCCCTTTGATAACGATTTTTTTGATATTGTAGTTATTTCTTTTGCTTCAAGAAATCTTTTTTTCGCCTGCGATTTTAAAAAATCGGTTAATGAAGTAAAAAGAGTCATCAAACCTGGTGGTTTTTTTGTGAGTGTTGAAACTGCTTTGTATGATAACTATTTTCTAAATTTAGCAATGAAAATTTATATTTCTTTTTCAATAGGTATGTTGAATTTTTTAATGCCTTCTTCGGCAAATTCATATAATTTTTTAAAATCATCTATTCTGAAATTTGATATTCTGAAATTTAAATCAGAAATTGAAAAACATTTTGTTTTTATGCGGTGCCGAAGACTTTTTCCCGGATCTGTAGCTATATGCTGGGCATTGAAATCATAAAAGTTTTTTACGCCATATGATATAGCAGGATATTGATAAAAAAATTGTATAAGGTATGAGGACTACCATAAATGGCGAGATTATTTCAATCTCGCCAATCCTTTTTGATATTATTAAACTAAACCATAAAAAAAGTGATATTATTACGGCAAAGGATATTGATATGCTTTTATTTTTTATTATTTTAGTTTGCGCTATTAAAAAAGCTATTATTACAGACAAAAAATTCAGCAAGATAACTGATATCTTAAAATGTATTGAAACCAGCTCGCCTGTGTAATTTAATGAAAGCATTTTTAATTTATTTATTCTTTTTATAATGTCGGTTATCCCATATGAATTTTCGTCTGATATTTTTTCAATAAGGATATTATCAGGCTCAGGTAAAAAATTTATGTGAGTTTTTGAAAAAGAAGAAATTGTAATAGTGTTTGAATAATTTATCAGCATTCCATTTTCAGCAATCCATAAGCCAGATTCCTTGTCCCATTTTAAGCTGGCAGATTTCATTATTATTTTGTTTTTTATGTCCTCAATGTAGATATCTTTAAGAATATTTTTGTTTATTATTTTATTTGTGACAAAGTAAATATCATTTATTTTAGCAAAAGAGTTTGCAAATTCCATTTTTTTAGTATTTTTTCTGGAGTTTTTATAAAGTGGGGTGGCTAAAAAATCTCCATAAAAAAACGATAAGGTTATTATAATAAAAGAAGAGATAATTAATGGAATTAGTATAATAGTTTTTCTGTATCCTGAAGCATATATTGCTTTATATTCATTGTGAACTGTAATTTCATTAAAAACTATAATTGATGATATAAGTGTTATAAGTGGAATGACAAGGTATAGATAGTAAGGAGTTTGTAAAAATGATGTTTTTAGTGTGAGCGAGAATTCCATTCCACGCTTTGAAAATATATTTGCTGTTTCAAAAAGATTTATTACAAAAACAAAAATAGCTATTACTATTGTAGTCGATATAAAATAAATCCAGAATTTTTTAATTATATATTTTGCAAGAATTTTCACCTTCGCCTCAATTTTAAAAAGTAAATATAAGCGCTAAATAAAAACATAATCAAAATTGGAAGGGTATTAATGAAAGGGAATAAATTTTCTTTTTTCCTGATTATAACATTTATAAATATCCCGGATAAATAATAAAAGAGTATAATTCCAATGCTTGAAAGAAAACTAAAATATTTACTATCTTTTTCATAGTAAAACGCTAAAACGCAAGCAACGAGGGAAAATGCAAGTATGGAAAGCGATGATAAAAACCTTGAAATTATTTCTTTTTTAATTTTAAAAATCTCGTTTCTGTCTGTTATAGATTTAAGACGCTTTTTTAATTCGGTGGTGGAATAATATTTTGGTGGATTATCGTATTTTTTTTCTATTATTTCAAATGGGATAAAAACACTGTATTCTTCAAAATTTCCTGTGTTATAGATATTATAATTTTTTTTATCTATACTCAAGATACTACCATCTTTAAGAATTACTTTTATGCCTTTCTCCTTAACTATGTCGTAATAGCCACTTAAAGCGTTTATCCTGATAAAAAAGTCTGAGTTGTATTTGTTATTTATGTTCCTGTAAAGAGTAATATTGTTCATAGTATTGTCTGATATTTTTAAGGCATGTATTGTGAAGGATGAGATATTATCAAATGAGTTTGATTTTATAGTTATGTTGGTTATTCGGTTAATCATTGTTCGAGCATACTCTCTGGATTTGAGACTAAATTGGGGGGATATCTTATTAATAATAATATAAAAAATAACACTAAGTAAAAGAACAAACACCCAAAAAAGTTTTGTGATATCTGCATATGAATAACCACCAACCCTCATTGCTATTATCTCACCTCTTGATGAAAGATCTCCAACGGAAAAAAATATGGAAAATATTAAAGAAAAAGGAAAGGATGTCGCTATGATAGAAGGTAGCAAAAATAAAAGTGTTTTTGAAAGATAGGAAAAAGATATTCCTCTTGTTATTTCACTTTCATTTATTATTTTAAGAAAAGAGAATATAAAAAATATGGCAGTGAATATAAAAAGTGAAAGGGTAAAATAGCGAAGAAAATATTTTATGAATAAAATCTGTATTTTTAATGGTCTTAATTCAGATATATTCACCATAACTTAATAACTATTATATATAATTTATTTATGTGCTTTTTTTGAAACTGGCTTGTTAAAAATAGCCAGAGTTTTTTTATTATGAGTTTTTTTTATTTTTTAATATTTTTTTTAATAAATAACCAAATATTTGCATTTGAGTTTTCCGATTTTATTGACAATCTTTCAGATTATAATGAGTTAACTATAGGTTCAACACAGTATATACAAATAAAAGATAAAGATTTGCCTGAAAGTAAATCAGGTTTTAAAAGTCAACCTGAGAGGTATAACTACGACGATTGGGATTATAACAGTAGGAAATGGAATAAATTTATTGACAAACTTGGTAGCCTTGAAATAGAAGAGGAGATAAATGTTGTTGAACGTTCTTCAATAACTGTATCTACAATTCCTGTTTCTCCTGGCCCTCAGGTGGAATTTCTTGACAGTGGCACATCTCTTAATGTAACAGGCAGAAAGGTTATATCCTTCAATTACTCCGGAAAAAAATATATAAAAGAACAGACTAATTTTACAAGAGACAGATCAACCAGTCTTTTTGATATAACACAACAATTACAGATAAGAATGCAGGGTAAGGTTGGAGAGAAAATATCTGTTAATGTGGATTATGATGATACTAAAGAAGATAAAGAAGATATATCTGTTACATATCAGGGCGATCCTCAGGAGGTTGTGCAGAATATTTCCTTTGGCGATATAGATCTATCGCTTCCATCAACTGAATTTGTATCTTATAATAAACAACTTTTTGGATTAAGAGCTGATTTAAAATCAAACAGGTTTAGAGCCACATTAATAGGTTCAAGAACAAAAGGACAGACTAAAACCAGGCAGTTTAAAGGAAATACACAATTTCAAACCAGTGATATCTTAGATACCTCGTATATAAGAAGAAAATATTACGACTTGACTTTTGGTGATAAAACTCGCCTTCCGATAAAACCTGGTTCTGAAAAAATTTATATAGATCAGCAGACAAATGAAGTTGTTGATGGTGTTATAATCTCATCGATTACAGCCGACGATTTAAGCATTATAGGCTCAACATATACTGGAAGATTCAAACTTATGACAAGGGGAGTTGATTATACTGTTGACTACAATAAAGGGATTGTGATTTTTGCAAGAAGTCTTAATTCAGTGGATGTTTTAATTGTTGATTATCAGGATAAAAACGGAAATTGGTTGAGGGATGAAAATTTAACTGGGAGATATAAGATATTGAAGTCAAAAGACGATGTCTATATGTCAAATCCATCGGAAAAAGGATGGCGTAACGAGATAAAAACGTACTATTATCTTGGACAGATAAATATAATGAGGGATGATGGACATGGTAATTTTATTTTAAATGTTCAAAATCTCAATAGACAGGAGATAGGTTCAACTTTAAATCCACCTCAAAAATATCCAGACACAATAGAGGTAGACTTTGAACAGGGTATAATACATCTTTCAACGCCTTTTGCCTCTGAAACAGGAGAAATGCCAGACCCTCTTACTTATTCTCAAAGTCCTGTGGCAAAAAGAATAATACATGTTGAATATTATTATAGGTTAAAAACTTTTTATCTGGAACCTAATATAGTTCTTAACTCTGAAATAATAACCATAGATGGTGTAAAACTTTCCAAAAATCAAGATTATTATATAGATTATGATGCTGGTTTCCTTACTTTCTATAATCCTGAGAGGATAACGCAAAACAGTATAATAGATATATCTTATGAGGTTTCGCCTTTTGGCAGCTCAAACCAAACTCTTGCTGGGGGAAGGGTTTCATACGATATTTTTAATAATGCAACCATAGGCGCAACTGCCCTTTATCAGGGTTCGACCAAGGTTTCCAAAGCGCCTCATATAACTGACATACCTTCAAGACTTTTTGTTTATGACAGCGACCTCCAGATTAAAAACCTGAATATATTCGGAATGAAAACATCCTTGTCAGGTGAAATAGCCCAGTCAAGGCTTAATCCGAATATAAACGACTATGCTATAGTAGACAATATGGAAGGCGTCAAGCAGGAAGATAGCGCTTCTATGGATAAGAATTACTGGTATATAGCTTCAAATCCATCTCTTGGTCCTTCTCATCCTGATTCTCTGTCATGGAATACCGAAGAAATTGATTCTAAAGATATCAATCCAAACTCTCCCGGCGATTCAAAACAACAAGTTCTTGTTATTGATTATGATTTTTCCATCTCTACTGAGGTTTCTCTGGTTTATGTTTTTTCAAAAACAGGGCTTGATTTTTCTCAAAAAAATTCATTTGAGCTTACTATTTCAGGCGATAATAACTCATCAGGTCCCCTTATAAATCTTCATTTTGGGGAGATAAACGAAGATTCTGATAACTCTGGAGGAATGACTCTTTTATGTTCAAATGCCAGAGTAATATATAATGCGCCAAAAACTGAGGATACAAATTGTGATGGAATTCTTTCGCCTTCAGAAGATATTGGATGGCTTTATTCTCCCCAGGGATATTCATCTAAAAGATTTGGCAATTCAAATGGAAGAATAGACACTCAGGATCTTGATGGGAACGGTAGGCTTGATAGCGGCAATCCTTCGGTAGGGGGGAGTTTTGGATATATCTCGAATTCTTATTTTATAGACATAACAAACAATAATACTCCAACAAACATTATAAATTTTTCAAACTGGCATAATTTAGTTTATCCAATAGTTATTGCCTCAAGCGAATCGTATAAATGGTCAAGCATAAAAGAAGTGCGAATTTCACTGAAAAAGACTGAAGGGAGTCCTGTTAGAGGGAGAATTAAAATAGCAAGGATCAGCGCCGTTGGAAATACATGGAACGTTTCTCTTTCTACTTCTTCCTCTGAAAACTTAAAAATACTTGCTGTGAACAATATTGATAACACTGATTATACACCAATCTATAATGCTGGGGGAGATGTTTCTTCAATTTATAATGACCTTTATGGCTCGGTAAGCGATCAAAAATCAGAATCTGGATCATCAACAATATCCGAGCAAGCGCTTTTAATAAATTATACAAGTGTTTCATTAAACTCTCAAAGCTACGTATATAGAAAATTTCCTTCACCCATAGATATATCCCAACATAAAAAGTTCAGATTTATGCTCTATAATAAACAGGCGGAAAGCGGGGTGAACTTTTATATTAAAGTCGGAGATACTGGGAATTATTATAAAGCTTCAGTTCCACTTAATTTCGTTGGCTGGCGGGCTTATGAGATTTCTCAAAATGATTTAAATGATGATGGAATAGCTGATATGTGGGAAAATTCTGGAAGGTATCAGGTAGATATAAGCAGTTTTGGAATAGTATCTTTTGAACAGATACCAAAGATTATAGCAGGGGTTGAGGTCCTTGATGCCTCCACTCATTCTTTAACAGTATATCTTAATGAAATACATTTAGCTCAATCCGCTATAAGAGTTGGAAATGCAAGAAAAGTTTCTGGAGATTTTGAAATCTCTAATTTTGCAAGTTTTGGCGCGAAACACAGATTTATTGATAGAGGATTTCAAACCCCTGTAAGCGCTATAACAAATCAAGACAATGAACAGAATACTGCATATCTTAATCTTTTAAAACCATCATTTTTCCCAACAAGTTATACATATTCAAAGCAAAATACCAATACTCCGAATATTTATAACACAGGTGCAAATAATCTTGTAAATGCTTTACAACAGGGTAAGGTTCAAAGGGAGGATATAACTGCTCAAGGGTTATTGAATCTTCCAATAATCCCAAAGACAAATCTTAGTTATTTTAGAAACAATGTAAAATACGATCTTTTAAAACGCGAGGATGATAAAAATACTTATTCAGCGTCTACAAACTATCAACCTCCATTTGATTTCTTTATAATTCCTAAAAATATTTCTGGTTCTTATACATATATTTCCAATAAAATAACATATTCACCGCCTTATATATCAACATCTGATTATTATAATACCGATGAGAGGACAAATAGTTATTCTATTAAGTTAAATTTTCTTCCTATTAAAAATTTTACTTTTAATCCTTCTTATTCTCTATCAACTGTTAAAGAAAAAAGGATTAACTTATACAATCTTTCCACATCTTTTGAATATCCAAAATCATTACAGCAGAATGTTGAATTTAATTCAAGCATTAAATTATTGAAATGGTTTGCTCCATATTTTAGTTATTCAGTTTCGACTCTTGAAAATAACAATATAAGCATTACAACGGTAACTCTCGCGCAGGAAACCACGGTATATAATATAGGGGAGATAAAATCTGTAAACAGAAACGCGCAGGGAGCTATAAATCTTTCAATAAATGTTAATGATCTTGCACCAAATTTAAAATCTTTAAGGTCAATGGTTATAACTGCTAATTATCAACTTCAAGATGGAGACGTTTGGCAGAATGTGGAAAAAGATTATGATACAAAAACCAGACTGTGGATAAGGAGCGAAATTAGACCTAAAAATCCTTTTGCATATAGAACAAGCGCTACATTAAGGGATAGTTATAGCTCCACTTTAAGATGGCAGCCTTTTGAAGCTTTTATATTTTCAAACAGTCGACTTAAACCACTTTCAACTCTTTCAATCACAAATAATTACAACTACTCCGAGCAAAAAAGCTATAATAATCAGATTTATACAAAAAGTGTGAACAAAACTTTACCGGACCTGATAATTTCTATTTCCCAGCTTGAGAATATGTTTAAAGTGAATAAATGGGCGACTGCAGCATCTATGAATATAAGATATTCTTATAATACAAATACCATTGTGGAAACTTCTATGGATAAAACAAATTCTTTTGGCATTGATTTGAGATTTAACTTTTTGAGATTTATGAATACTTCTATAGTATTTAATTATAAAGCTACGGAAAAAAAGGATTTAAAGTTGGATCAGATAACTGGATATAATCAAAGAAAGGATTTTTCAATTCAAGGGACATTTGATATCAAAAATTACAGATTTACTCCAAAACTTGATTATTCTAATGATTACGCTGAAACAACCTTAAAAACTGTAGTAACAAATACCACATTGATAACTCCAGCGGTTATGATAAAAACAGATGTTAAAATTCCCAAAACTGTAAAACTTCCATTTTTAAGTCAGACAACCTTTGATAACAGAATAATATGGACAACAAATATAAGTTATTCAATAAAAAAGTCTCCAATATCAATCAATGATAATAATAAACTTTTTTCTCTGACCTCTACTGCTGATATAGAGGCTACAAAAAATCTAAGAATAAGTTTTAATGCTTCCTTGCAAAGATACTGGCATAAATATCTCCCCCAGGAGGATTATTTTGCTTATCAGTTTGGCAGTAATGTAATACTACAATTTTAATGATAAAATATTTTCAATGAATATTAGTAAAAATTTTGAGGAGACGAGAATAATTCTAAATAATTTTTATGACGGTTCAAATAGACATCAGCATACTACAGCTATACCTATCTCTATTTTTTTCCCTGTTCCTTATCCTCCTTCTCCCATTCCTTCCCCTATTCCTCATCCTCCTTCCCCAATTCCTATTCCAATTCCAGCACCATCTCCTGATGATGTGGAAAAGTGTAAGGAGGAATGCGATGATGCATATAACTACTATATTGAAAATTGTAACTCTCATTTTCCTGATGATCCTGTTAAAAGGAAGTTGTGTTATGAGGCTGCTATGAGAAAATATTCAAGATGTTTAAGAAATTGTGAAAAGAATTAAGGAGGTGATTTAAATGAAAAAGTATTATTTTTTATATATAGACCGTGATAATATTGAAAAAAAAGGATATGCGACTTTATCTACACCGATTTATAATGAAAATAGACAAGACTGGTATGTAGAAGTATTTTCATCTATAGATAACCGTTCGTATAAAATATATGGAGTTGACGGAGAACATGCTTTGCTTATGGCAGAAAATTTTTTAAAAGACAGATATTCTGATTACAAAATTAAGTTCAAAAAATGATAATGATTTTTTATACCTCCTCTTTTATTAGATTGCCATAATTGTCAGACAGCTTTTCCAGGTAATTTTCGAAAACAAACCCTACGTTATAGATCATCTGCAATTGAACCTGAAAGATGCAACAGAAGATGTGAAGGCAAAGAATTTAAATTTTTTCACGCTTTAAAAGACAGAACTTTTTAAAGAGGTAGATTCCTGATTTAAAAATATAACTTTTACCACATAAAAAATAGTAAAAAATAAAAGCCTCTCGGCTTTGACAGTTGATTTTACCCCCCTTTGTTTATAAGGGTTTCCAGAAATTATACAAAAATCGTTTTCACTACGCCCTAGCCTTCAAACTGCAAGAAAACAGCTAAAAAAAACTCTAAAATCCTGCAATTTTTCAATTTTAATGATAAAATATTTTTATGGAATTTATTTTAAAAATTTTTGAGATAATTCTTCATATAGATGTTTATTTAGATGTCATAATAAAATCATTTGGGGAATGGATTTATTTGATTCTTTTTATTATTATATTTATGGAAACTGGATTTGTTATAACACCTTTTTTACCGGGGGATTCACTTTTATTTGCTTGTGGAACTTTTGCCGCTGTTGGTATACTTTCGCCAGTTAAAACTTTTGTTGTAATAGTTGTTGCTGCTATAATTGGGGATGGGGTAAACTATCATATAGGGAAATTTGTTGGTAAAAGTTTTTTTGAAAGATATCCAAAGATATTCAGGAAAGAGTATATAGAAAAAACCCATAAATTTTATGAAAGATATGGCTCAAAAACTATAGTTCTGGCAAGGTTTGTTCCGATAGTAAGGACATTTGCTCCTTTTATGGCTGGTTTAGGATATATGACTTATAGCGTATTTATAATATATAATATTGCTGGCTCATTTTTATGGGCATTTATAGTATATCTTGGTGGGTATTTCTTTGGTAATATACCTGTTGTAAAAGATAATTTTTCTCTGGTGATAATATCTATAATAATTGTTTCTATAATTCCGATAATAACAGAATTAATAAAGGGGAAAAAGTAATAATATTTAACATTGTATTTTCGTTATAGGACTAAAGACCTATTTTAAAAATAGGCTATATGCCTTGACAAAATTTGATTGAGTCTGTTAAAACGTAATTGGAGGAGATATGAAAACTCTTTTTCTGATGGCGATAATGCAAACAGCAAGCTGGCTTTACTGCCAGAGTCCAAAAGAGATAGTTGATGAAACCATAAAAAATTTAAATTATACAAAAGCTAATAAAGATATTATATCCGCAGCCGAAAAAGATCCTGAGTTTTATACTTTAAAGGATACTGTTAAAATTAAAATTGATGAGATAGAAACAACCAGTAAGGATTATTCGTTTATTACCTCTAAAGCGTCAGAAGGGCTTGCTGACACTATTGTATCAATTGAAAAAATAGTGAATATTGCTGAGAAGATGTGGAACATGGTTGTCTCAAATAAGCCTGCTGTAAATGTTGAGTCTAAATATGCGGTAGCACTTCCCAAAGGGGTTTCTGACGCAGTTGAGTTAAGTGGTTGGTCAAAGCCAAAGACATATCTTATTTCTTTTTATTTTGAAAATCTTTATGGAGTAGATGTTATAAATGTTTCATATAAAGTGACATATGTTTATGGCGGAAATTACAATGGAAAGGGGAAGTATCTTGCGGCTGTGTGGGCTATACCTGTGAGTATTGATGCGATGTGGGGTTTTAGTTTTAATATGTCAGCAAGTGTTCCAGATTCAACTGTGGTTAATGTTGGTAGTTCTGCCAATCCTATTGCAGCATTACAGTTAAAAGTTTCATGGTCGGCTAAAAGTGTTTTAAAAGAAGTAGACGGAACTGCTGTTTATTATATACAGGGTGATGGGTATTTTGAGGAGATTGCAAGCCCTTTTAAATTACAAAAAACAAATCTTGAAAATTTGAAGAATATTAATTTAAATTAAGGAGGAAAAAATGAAAAAAACGCTAACATTAATGGGAATTATAGCGCTATTTGCGGCTATGTTAAGCGCTATGGATAAAAATGATGAAAGGTACTTCACGATAGACGAGTCTAGTATAAAAATAGAAGTTGTTAAGGATAAGGTTATAACAAAAGGTGGTGGTATCCCATTGAATCCTGTACCAGCCCCAGATGATCTTCCAAAACCGCCTGAGGTAAAACCCTCAACCGAGCCTCAAATAAACCCACCCATAAATCCTGGTTCAAATGACTTTCAAAATCAGCTAAGCAATATTAATAGCACTCTTGACGCAATAGACAAAATAATAAACATAGCTCAAAAAATATGGGAAATAATAGAGAAAAACCAACCTGTTGTAAATATAAATGTAAATTACGCAAATGCTATTCCATATGGGGTTCAACACTGGACGCAGCTTCAGGGATGGTCAAAACCAGCCACAAAAAAATATTCTTTTTCTGCTAAAAATCTCTATGGCGTGGAAGTGGTTAAAGTAACTTATCAAGTTCATTATACCTATGGAGGAAATCTTCAAGGGAAGGGGAAATTTTTAACAGGTGTTACTGTTGAGCCAATAAGTGTTGAAACTGCATGGGGATATAAAGTTAGCTTAACGGCAGAAGTGCCTGACTCAACAATAGCTAATGTTGGAACACATGAAGATCCGATAGCTTCAATGCAGGTTCAACTTAAATGGACCATACATACAGCTCTTAAAGATGCACAACAAAAAGCGGTGTATTATATTCAGGGAGATGGTTTGATACAGGAAATAGGAAGTCCATTTAAGTCATCAGATAATGGTGTTAAAGCAGCAGAGCAGATTAAATCAGCAAAGTTTTAACCCCTTGACAAACTGAAATTATCTGCTATAAATATATTAAGGGCTGTCACCCTGATAGAACGGGTTAGAGACAGCCCTTAATTATTTTTAAGAAATTCAGTATAAATCTAAAATCCTAACACTGTAATTAAAAAATCTAGAATCTGCAATTTTTTAGTTTAGAATAATCTATAAATCCGAAATTATAAAATACTGCTTATTAAATTTTTGTTTATGTTTTTTCCAATTTCATTGTTATATTGTATAATTATATCTTAAGGGGTGCTGGCTTATAGTCGGCTGAGATAAGGCGTTGCCTTAAACCCTTTGAACCTGAACCGGATAATACCGGCGGAGGAAAAATGAACCTTAAAAAAAGTGTTTATACTCTCAAATTAAAAAAAATAAAATCTAATTTAGGTTTCCTCCGTAAATCTGGAGGAAGATATGTCCTACCTATCAAATCATCAATTAAAACAAATATCTTTAATTGAAGAAAGAAGTGTTGATTTTATATTAAAAGAGTTAAAACAAGGAAGAGCAACTATATTAAAAAATAAAAACAGAAAAATAAAACCGGTTATAGTTGGCAGAAACTTTAAGTGCAAATATAATCTTAACCTTGGTTTGAGCCCCCAAAAATCAAGCGTTAAAGAAGAACTGAAAAAACTTGATATTGCTTTAAGGCATGGGGCGGATACTGTTATGGATCTTTCTGTCGGTAAAAAATGTGATAAAACAAGAATTGAGCTTTTGAAATATTCTCCTGTTCCATTTGGAACGGTTCCAATATACACAATGATAGAGCATGAAACTGATATAAAAAGACTTAATAGAAATGAAATACTTGAATCAATTCAAAAGCAATGCGAGGAAGGCGTTGATTTTATGACGATTCACGCCGGGCTTTTAAAAAAGTCAATACCATATATCAAGAAAAGACTTAGTTCGGTAGTTTCAAGAGGAGGATCGCTTGTTTTAAGATATATATCTGAAACCGGCAGGGAAAATCCGTTTTATGAATATTTTGATGATATAATTAATATATTAAAGAAATACGATGTTGTCATAAGTATAGGAGATGGACTTAGGCCAGGTTCTATTTATGATGCTACTGACAAAGCTCAAATTTCAGAACTTAAGGTTATCGGGGAATTGAATAGGTATTCAAGAGAAAGAGGTGTTATGACGATGATAGAAGGACCTGGACATCTACCTATAAATGAGATTAAGAAAAATGTTGATATTGCCATAAAGTACACTAATGATGCTCCACTTTATTTTCTTGGACCACTTGTAAGCGATATAGCTTTAGGGTATGATCATATTAATGGAGCAATAGGTGGCGCGATAGCTGGTTATCTTGGGGTTTCTTTGATTTGCGCTGTTGGACCGAGCGAGCATCTTGGGCTTCCAACAATGGATGACATAAAAGAAGAATGTGTTGTTTTTAACCTTGTCAAACACGCTGTCAATTTAGCCAGAGGTTTTGAGAATGAATTTGAGAGAAACAAAAAAATGTCAGAGGCAAGAGCTAAGTTTGATTGGGAAAGACAATTTAATCTTTCACTATTTCCAGAATATGCCAGAAAAAAATTTTGTCAGTTAAATAAGGATAAAGGCGAATACTGCTCTATGTGTGGAAGTTCTTTTTGCGCAATGAAAAATTCTAAGAAGGCTCAAGAGGCTATGAAATGAATAAAATTTCAACAGCGCTTTCAATAGCTGGCATTGATACTTCAGGAGGTGCTGGGGTATTTGCTGATATTAAAACTTTTTCGGCATTTGGTGTCTATGGTATGGGAGTTGTAACTGCTATTACTGCGCAGAACACCTGTGGGGTTTTAGGAGTTAAAAATATTGAAAGGAAGTTTTTTATAGAGCAATTAAAAGCTGTTATAGAAGATATTAAGCCTGATTCTATCAAAACAGGTATGATCTCACAGCCACAGCAGGCCTATGAAGTAGCTAAAGTAATTGTGGAATATAAATTAAAAAATATTGTAATTGATCCTGTAATATGTTCAAAACATAATAATATCTTGACTCCTAAAAACTCAGTTAAAAGCATTATAGAAAATTTATTTCCAGTTTCAGATATCGTTACCCCTAATATTCCAGAAGCTGAATTTATTACCGGGATCAAAATAAAGAATCTAGATCATATGATTAAAGCGGCAGAGAAGATTTATAGATTAGGGATAAAGAATGTTCTTTTAAAAGGAGGACATTTAAAAGAAAAAAAGCTTGTTGATTTATTTTATTCACAAAATCAAATTGAAATATTTGAAAATGTTAGAATTGAGACTAAAAATACTCATGGAACAGGTTGCGCCTTAAGCGCAGCTATAGCCGCAAATCTTTCAAAAGGTCTTAAATTAATAGATGCTGTCGATTTGTCTATCAATTATATTCATCTTGCCATTAAAAAATCCTTCAATATTGGAAAAGGTTGTGGGCCAATAAATCATTTTGTCTGATATTTTTTATTGATACGATATATAAAAAGAAGAAAGGGAGTGAGAAAAGCCACCACCTTCCCTCGCACTTTTCCCACTCCCTTTTTATATACGCACCCTCTACCTATACCCTCCACCTAAGTTAACCAAGGATCTATTTTGCGTTATTAATAGAACCTTATATTAAACTTCAAGTTACCTTAATTTAATTGTAGCAGATAAAATCTTTTTTGTCAAGTATTGACAAATCAAGAGCATTCTGAATATCCACAGTCATGGCATGTTGGTCCAGAACATCCGCTTTCAAAGCTTATGTTTGATGAGTAGCATTTTGGACAATATTGTGCCTTTGTAGAATCCCATAATTCAAGTTTATGTCCTTGAGTATTTTCCTCTCCCAGCAATTTTCTCTTTTTGAGGTGATCCCTTAAAGCTATTGATATAGCATGTGGTATGGAATTGACCCTGTTTTCACCAAAACCAAAGGGTTTATCGCCCTTTATTGAGTTTAAGTGTTTTAATATTTTTACCGGATCCCCTCCATTTTCAAGGTATTTTGAGAGTAGTATCCCTATAAGAGCAGTCAGTCCACTTATCTCTGTTCCTAATGGTGGGATATTAGTAAATATCTGAAATGGTCCCGTTTCTTCAGTGAAATTTATATGTATATGAAGTGGACCATAACCTGTTTGTATCTGATAATACTCAGATGAAACGCCGTATTTAATCTGTTTCTTTTTCTGAGCGGTTTTATCGTTTTTTGTATCCAGATTTAAAACCTGAAAATTTTTTGATCCATCACGATATACAGTTATTCCTTTACAACCAAGTTTATAAGAAAGTAAATAAGAATTTCTTACATCTTCCACTTTTGCTGAATTTGGCAAATTTATTGTTTTTGAAACTGCGTTGTCTGTGAACTCCTGAAAAGCAGCTTGAGTTTTTATGTGATATTCATATGTAATGTCATGCGCTGTTGGAAATATATCCTGTATTTTTTTAGGTATTTCAGGAATTCCTCTTATGGCTTTATGATTTTCTTCAATCTTCTTCCATAAGCTTTCTTTTGTAAGCCCAAAATAGTTATATTCTTCTGCAATAGTTTTAAATAATGGATTTACTTCATAAAATGAGTCTTTTGCATCCGGGGTTTTGCCGTTTTTTATGGCTTCAAGAGCTTTTGCTGTATATCTGGTATATACTATTGCAAAAAAAGGCTCTATTCCGCTTCCCTGTAAGCCTGCTGCTATAGATATAGTTCCGGTGGGTGCAATGGTAGTTCTTGAGGCATTTCTTAAATAAGCACTTTGTCCTCTAAAATATGTTGAGTCTTTATCATAAATAGATCCTTTCCAGTTGTAAAAACATCCTCTTTCTTCAGCTAATTTTTTAGATGCTTCAAATGCTTTTTCCTGAATAAATTTCATAATTTCTTTAGCTTTTTTTATACCCTCTTCTGAATCATATCTTATGCCTAATTTAACACACGTCTCCGCCCATCCCATAACACCAAGCCCTATTTTCCTGTTTGATTTAGCCATTTGCTCTATTTCAGGAAGTGGATAATTATTAATTTCTATAACATTATCAAGGAATCTCACTGCGGTTGTAACAGTATTTCCAAGAGATTCCCAATCAATTTTACCTTTCATTATATTGCCATGAACAAACTTAGAAAGATTTATTGAGCCTAAATTACATGCTTCCCATCCTAAAAGTGGTTGCTCTCCACAGTTATGAACTATAATTCCATTAGCGTCAAAGCAATTAATAAATGGGACCTGAACATCAAAAACCTCTTCTTCACTTAGTTTTTTTATCTCTTTTACTCTTGCAGTAAAACTTTCCTTATTCAGAAGTTTATGAGAATTTATTTTTTCTTCTAAAAGTTTTTGTTTATTTTTATCTCTGAATCCTATAATATCTTTAAATATATATAGATTATCATTTGATATAACTAATTCATAATTAATATTTTCTGTTGTATCACCTTTCTTATTATTTCCAATTGTTGATAATATCCCCATCCTTGCAAGCATTCTCTGGGCTCCAATAATACTTTCTATATTTGATTGCAGAAGCCTTATGCTTATTTCTTTATTTTCATTAACAACTATATGACCATTTGAATCATATAAACCCTTTAAAAAGCCTCTATGAAAATCATAAGAAGTTTCTTCTATCTTGTAAGAAATGCTGTTAAAAGAGGTTGAAAGCCTAAAGTTATCAAAAAGTTCTTTTAAAATTTTTACTTTTTCGTTTTCTTCTGATTTCTTCTCTACATTCATTTGAAAAACCTGAGGTTTATTTATGTAGCTTAAAGATAAGGCGTATTCTTTCATAAGAGTATTAACAGCTACTGTTACTTCTTTTTTATCCAACATTAATCTTAATAAGTCATCTTCTTTTGCAAGTTTCTTCCCAAAAATAATCCCAACCAAATATCCCTCTTCAAAATTTCCCTTGCCTTCCCATTTTACATTCCTGTTATTTGATAGTATAATCTCATCATTTTCATTTAATTGAATCAACTTTTTCCAGCCATTTTTTGTCATAATTAAATGGTCTTCTGTAGCTTTTATTCTATATCCCCTGTCTGTTATAAGTTCATAAACCTGTTTTACGCCTGTTTTAAAAAAACCATCTTTTGCTGTAAGATAGAATTTACCCTCAATAAGAACTTCTACTTCTTTACCAATTAATTCTCCTACCATTTTTGGACCTTTGGAAGTTGTAACCCAACTGTCTTTTGTTATACAGGGATTGGTCGCTTCTATTTCACCTATATGTGGTGTTGGATTTGAATTCGTATTGTTTATCCTGTCAATAAAAACTATTCCAGGATCCCCTGTCGCCCATGCTGATTCAACAAGTTTATTGAATAGTTTTCTAGCGTTTAATTTTGAAACTGGTTGTTTTGTCCTTGGATTTAAAAGATCTATGTCCTCACCATTTTCCACAGCTTTCATAAACTTATCATCAAGAGCTACTGAAAGGTTAAAATTTTCCATCACATTTGGTTTAGACTTGAGTGTAATAAATTCTTCAATTTCAGGATGCCAGTAAGGCAGAATTCCCATATTGGCGCCTCGTCTTGTTCCTCCCTGTTTTACTACATCGGTCATTTTGTCAAAAATTTGCATAAAAGAAATTGCTCCAGAGGCAACTCCATTGGTTTTTTTGACTAAATCCCCTTTTGGTCTTAATCTTCCAAAAGAAAACCCTGTTCCCCCGCCAGATTTTTGTATCATGCTTTGAGCTGATAGTGCTTTTGATATCCCTTCCATTGAGTCTTCAACTGGTATAACATAACATGCTGAAAGTTGTTGAAGTTCTCTGCCTGCGTTCATAAGAGTGGGAGAGTTTGGAAGGAATTCAAACTTTGCCATCATATTATAAAATTCTTCTGCCCATTTATCAACCAATTTTTTTAGTTTTTCGTTTTTTTCATAAACTGAAGTTATGTTTTTTATAAATTTTTGAAAGTTTTCCTCTCTTTTTGAGGCTTCATATAAATTTTTATGCAATAAAATAAGCTTTGATGGAACTCCATTTAAATCGTAGTTTATAATTTCATGATTTACCCCATCAAAAATTTTATCGTATTCTGCCTCGCCTGCAAAAAGTACTTCACTTAAGGCAATGTTAAATGAAACTCTTGCAAAAAGTTCTTCAACTGATTTGTCGCCTCTAAGATATTTGTCTTTTATGACTTTTTCCTGGTTTGGTGTCAGGTATATTTTTTCTAATGTCATAGTATTCATCCTTTCTCCTTGTTTGTTAATTTATCGCCCTCAAATTTATGGGTGATAATTAAATCATAAAAAAAAACAACCTGTATGTCAAATTTTTCATTGTATAAGGCATTTTATTTCTTAAAAAAAATTTAACAAATGTGAAACAATGTTGTTTTAGAATATATTAAAATAGTATTTAACAGGTTGAAAGGATTAAAATGTGGGAGTGGTTATGAAAGAAATGAATTTTAACGAACAGGATTTGAATGAGATGGCTATAAATGATATAGATACTGCAAGAGGAGCATTGAGATGGGCTCTTGATAAAATAAGAAAATTGGGTGATGAGATATTAAGGGTTAAACAGGAGCTTCACGATAAAACTTCACAAATAAACTTTCTTGAGAAACAGATTGAAAGTAAAAATCTTGAAATAGCCAGAATAATAAAGGCAAACGAAGATGAAATAGAATCAAGAAGAAAGTCCCTTGAAATAGAGTTTAAAGCAAAACTTGAAAGAATAGCAGAAAGAGAAAAGGATCTTGAAGAGAAGATATCAAGATATGAAGAGATATACAGAGCAAAAGAGCAAAAGCTTATAGAGGATTATCAAAAAAGAGGAGAAGATCTTAAAAACAGATGGGCGCAGATAGAGGCTGAATTGTGGCAAACAAAGCAGGAGCAGATTTTAAAACAACAAGAATTTGACAAAATATATTCTCTAAAAATCCAGCAGGAAAGGGAGAAGATGCAGCAGGAGTTTGATTTATTGAAACAGGAGTATGAAAAAACATATCAAGAGAGGCTTAAAGAGTTTGAGAAAAGACAGAGCGAAATAGAAGAAGAGTTGAAAAAAAGAGAAGCTGTTATTAAATGGGCAAGAGATAGCTTTCAAAAAGAGCTTGAGGAGAAAGAAAGCAAACTAAGAGCGAAGGAAAGCGAGGTTGAACTTAAAATAAAAGAAAAAGAAAGCGAAATTGAATCCCTTAAAAATAAGATTGCCATGGCTGAAAGAGAGTTTGCATCAGTTTCTGCGGCCGTAAGAAGCAAGGATGAAGAAATAAAAAAATACAGGGATATAATATCAAATCTTGAGGATGTTATTAAAACACTTAATCTTGAAAAAGAGAGTTTAAAGAATCAAAAATCCAATGAAATAGCGGATTTAGTATCAAAAATTAATGAAGAAAAAAACAAAATTGTTGAAATGGAAAAGGAGTTTGCCTCAAAACTTAAAATAGCACTTGAACATGAAAGGAATAAATATGCGGATAAATTAAAAGAATTGGTTGAGAGTCATAAAAAAGAAATAGCTTTAAAAGATGAGGAGATAAAGTTTCTTTCAAATAATATTAAAACTTTTGAAGACAATGCAAAAAAACTTAAAGAAGAAAATGAATCCCTTAATAAGGAAATAAAGAGACTTAACTCTGCATTATCTTCTCAAATAAATGAGTTTAATTTCAAGATGAAGCAATTTCAAGAAGAAAATGAGATAAAGCTTAAGATAGAGGCTGAAAATTACCACAATTCATTAAAGGCTGAAATTGAGAGGGTAAAAAAATCTTATGAAGAAAATATGGAGATGAAGACAAAGGAAATAGATTATTTGAAAGAGGAAAATAAAAAATTGCATACTGAAAACCAGAAGCTTATCTCAGAGATTGCGTCTTTGAATGATGAAATATCAAAGCTTAAAGTTGAATTTGATCGCCAGAAGCAAGATATTGAAAATAATTTAAGGGAAAAATATTCAGCCGAATATGATGAAAAAATAGCTGTTATAAGGGATGAATATAAAAAAGAGGTTGAAAGATTAAAATCCGTTTATGAGGATAAAATTTTAGCTATAAATGCCGAAATGAATGATAAAGATGCTGAGATAGAAAGGTTGAAAAAGCAAATAAAAGATATTTCAAAAGAGCAAGAGAAATTTCTCAAAGAAGCGGAGGAAAAATTTAAGGAACAGATAGCGCTTGTTGAAAAAAATAATTTGATGATTATAGAGGAGTATAAAAACAGGATTAATGAGTTTGAGAAACTTGTAAAAGATACGGAGACTGCGCATAAAAACGAGTTGATAGTTGAAAAAGAAAGGATTGAGAAAAAATATAATCAAGAGTTGACAAATTTGAAATTAGAGAATGAAAAATTAGCACTTCAATATCAAAATCTTATAGAAGAGTTTAATCGTTATCAAAGTGAAGTCTCAAATAATGCTAAAAAAGAAAGCGAGTTGACTCAAAAGTTAATGGAGATTGAAAATGAAAAGAATCAAATTCAGAAGAAGGCCAGTATTGAAAGAGATAATTTTATAAACGAAATAGAAGTATTGAAAAAAGAACTTTTTGAAAAAGAAAAATTGCTCAATGATGCGACATCCCAAATTAAGCTTTTAGGACGTTATAATATAGATGATATTAAAAAAGAGATGGAGATTCTTAAAGCAGAATTAATTAAAAGTGAGAGCGAAATTGGAAAATTAAATAAATTGGTTGCTGAAAAAAATAATGAATTAAATGATTTAAAAGTCATAAAAAAAGAACTTGAGCAAAAACTGAATCAGGCTTTATTAGAGGTAGAAAGAGGCAAGGAATCTATTAAAGAAAAAGAAAAAGCTGTAATTTTGCTTAGAGATGATATTGAAAAGATGAGGGCTCTTGTTAGAGAACTTAATGATAAAATGATTGAAGAAAAAGATAAATTTTTAAAGTTTAAAGAAAAATCAGACAATGAAATTCAGGGGTTTTTAAACACAATTTATTTGAAAGAAAAAGAAATAATGGATTTAAAAAATGAACTTAAAGAAAAGGAAATCTTGATTAATAAATTGAAAACTCAAAATAGTGAGTTAAATAACATAATGGATGAGATTAATATGAAATTCAAAAATCTTTATGAGGAATTTAGAATAAAAGAGGAAAATCTTCAAAAAGAGATTATGAGATTAAAAGCAAAAGATAGTGGAGAAAAATAGGAATTACTTTCCAGATAACCCTAAAAAAGGTAATATTTTTCTTTAAAAAAATAAAAAAATTATTTTTGATTTTTTATCTAAAAGTCAACATCCATAGTTTAACCACGACCGTGTAAAAAGAGTGGATGTTGATTATATTAATTTGGAGTTAGAAACAATACAATTACAGATTAATAAAATTTCAAGTTTCAGGTTCCATAGCTTCTTAAAACTCAGACAATTATTTTATTTTAATTTCTTCGTAATATGAATTTTTATCTTGCTGATATATATATGATATCTTATTCTCTTTATAATCAAAGGCTATTATATTTTTGTGAGGTAATGTTATCCTGTTATCTATTGAATTTGGAGATCTTGTATTGGCGTGATATATTTTTGAGTTTGAATAATAATATATATCATAATCTGAGCAGCCGATATATTTTATATCATCAAGCGGGATAGAGTATGTTGCTTCCTGAGATAATGTGTCATTGTTAATGGCTTTTATTAGTTCTTTTTTGGTTAAAATCCATACGTTTATCCCATCAAAACATATATCCAGTGGCATATTTTCATACTTAACTTTTGATATCAATTTAAAACTGTCGTCCTTACTTCTTTTTTCTATCTCCATTGAATCTGTAATAAAAAAGAAAAATCCGTTATTTGCATCTTTTACTATAGTAGCTATTTCTTTGGTAGGGAAGTTCCTTACTGATTCAATCCTGTTTTCTTTATTAAAGATATAAAAAGATTGTAATAACCAGTCATAAATATAAATTTTTCCATTTATATTTAAAAAACCAGATATATTCTTTGTCGGAATGACTATCTTGTCTATCTCCTTATAAGTCTTTTCCTCTTTTTTTTGCGGGATGGATAGCATAAACAAAAGAAGGGATAAGAGAATAAATGCTATTATTATTTTAATAGCTGTTTTATCTCTTTTTATCTCATTTTTTTCTGTTATCGTCATTTTTTTATTTTCAATGCTTTTAAGTATTCCTGCAATTTCTGCTTCAACCCATGGAACCCCAAGAACAAAATCGGCACCACAGCCTAAAAAAATTTCTTTTTTGTGGCGATTTGTGGAACTTGGGGCTATTATTATGGGAAGAAGTGGAAAATTTCTTTTTAACTCTCTTATATAAGTTTCAGTTTCCGTTCCCTCTCTTTCCGCTATTAAGATTGTTAAAGGAGCAAATTGTTCCAGCATATTTAAAGATTGATTTAAGTTATCAGCAAAATACGGCACATATCCAAGCAGTTTGAATATTGTTTCAAAGCGTCTTCTCTCTTCATATTTTGGAGTTATTATTATGACGTTTTTATTGATTGTAGACATAACTTATTTTGGAGGAGGAATTACAAGGATCTCGCCTTCAATAGGGAGTCCCTTAAATATCTTGTTCTGATTTTCGTCATATATTATTTTCCACATATCTGGTGTTCCGTAATATTTTGATGAAATTGAGCGAAGAGTATCGCCACTTTCAACCTTATGAAGTTTAGGCCATTTCTCTTCTTTTTTGGGAGTGGAAATGATTTCTTTTGATTTTTGAGGGTTCCTCTTTTGATATTCCATATCAAGAAGTTCAAGTTCGTTATTTTTTATTTGTTCTTTTAACTCAATCATTCTGGTGTTTAATAGCGTTATCTCAGATTCAAGAATTCCTTTTTGGGTCTGATATTTAGCCACCTCGCTTTCAAGTGTTCTTAGTTGTTCGTTAAGATAATCGACTTTTGAGTTTAATTCCTTAACCTTATTTGCGGCGTCATCAACCATCCTCTCTTTATATGTTGGCCCTGTAAATTTGTATGTTAAAGAAAACCCGTAGTTTCCAAAATTTTTATGAAATCCTTTCCACGGATAAGAAAAGCCTATATCTATTATTAGGGGATCAAAATTTAATCCGGATCCAATCATTAAAAAATCCTCTCCATCAAGATTAATTCCTTTACCTACTCTGAATCTTAAAAGGTCATCATAAAAACTTTTTTCAACTCCAGGGAAAAACTCTGAATATCCGCCCGTAACTCTTAAATCTAATACAAATGTTGTCCCGTGATATTTGTATGAGTTGCCGATTGTAAAAGTCGTAAGAGACTTACCCATTCCTGTCATCAGTTTTGATATAACAAAAGCTGTTCTATAATTTTCCACAGAACTTAAAATAATTCCTGCATCAATTCCTATACCTAAACTATCTTTGTCTGGAATTCTTATGCTCATTATTCTTAAATTTCCGCCATAAAGCACCGGAAGTTGAAAGTATTTTAATATTGTTTGATCTGCATAACCTATCAGATATGTATCCATTTTCTGTATTGACTGTCTTATATTATCATAACCAAAACCTATAACTGCATTTTTTGTGTCAGGTAAAGGTCTTATGTAACCCAATGAGAATTCCCCTAAGTTTTTATCTGCAAGCTTTCTGTTTAAAGAAGCTCCAAGTTCCCAATCTTTTATCTGAGTAAGCCCTGCGGGATTGTAAAACATTGAAAAAGCGTCATCAGCTATAGAAGAGAATCCACTTCCCATTGAATTGGCTCTCATACCTGGATAGGTATATGTAAAATCTTTTGAATTCAAAGCAAAAGAAAACAACAAAATCATAGATAGTAGTTTTATCATAATTTTATTATAATATTTTTATGTTAATTTTATGTTTCAGCTGTGTTAATAAAGAAGTAAAATATTAATTAAGGAGGGATTGTGAAGTATGTATTAATGTTTTTATTTATCATGCCTCTAAGATCTCAAGTCATCTCAACAACATCTATAGAAATTTCCACTTTACCTGTTACTATAAATGTTGTCTATCCGTGGGAAGGTAAGAACATAGGAAATGTTTCAAAAACTTTTATATTTGGAAATGTTAAGCCATATGTTTCAACGATTACAATAAATCAATTTCCAGTAAGTGTTTATAAGACCGGCAGTTTTATATATTATCTGCCTGTTTCAAAAGGTGATTGTAAATTTAATATAGTTGCAAAAAATGAAGCAGGTATTTCAACTTTCACAAGGACTGTTATTTGTGGAGAGGTTAATTTTAATGAAATAAACCAGCAAAATCCTTTTTATCTAATTTCACCTTCTACATATACTGAAATTTCAGGAGAGGATGAATTGTTTATTTCAGTAAAGGCTTTGAAAGCTACTACAATATACTATGAGATTGATGGGTTATGCGAGGGATATCTTGATGAAAACTATGCTGGAAGCGGGATTTACAATGGGAGATGTTATATAGAAAAGAAAAATAAAAATAGCAAACATTCACTTAAGCTTATATATAAATCTGGTAAATTAAAAGGCAAGAAGAGAAAATTTGAGGATATAATAAAGATTAACGACAATGACTATATAGTTGAAACAACAACCGATAATGTAGTTTTAAGAAACAATGCTGGTGGATATATAATGTTTATGCCCAAGGATGTTTTATTGATTTCGGATAGAAAGGAAGGGATGAAATATAGAGTAAAATTAGGAGATATTAAGTTATGGGTTGATGCTGATAAGGTTAATTTAAAAGGTTTTAAAACAAAATTGTTTAATACTGAGACAGGTACATTAAGGTTTTCAAAAATTGATCAAAATAAGGTTTCAGCAAAACTTGCAATATATCAGAAGGTTCCTTTTTCTGTCTGGGAGGATGAAAATAAATTATATCTTGAGTTATACTATACTAATTTGAGGACTAACTGGGTGATTTATGATTCAAGCGATAATTTTATAGATAATGTTTCATTTAAGCAGGAGGGTAGCGATAAAGCTATTTTCTCCTTTTCATTCAATAAAAATAGCAAGTTCTGGGGGTATGATATAAGTTATTCTACAGATAATTTGCTAAATATAGATTTTAAGTTCAAACCAGAAATATCTATATCCACACAACCCTTGAAAGGACTTAATATAATTATAGATCCAGGGCATTCTCCTAAAAGGACTCCGCCTTATGATGGTGGGGTTGGACCAAGCGGAATTTATGAATGGGAGGCAAATCTTGATATAGCATTAAAACTTAAAGAGAAGTTAGAAAATCTTGGCGCAAATGTTTTTATGACAAGATATACCAATGACGAAAAAGAACAGGTTCCTTTGCAAGAAAGACCAAAAATAGCAAAACGCCTTAATGGGGATTTGTATTTAAGCATACATAATAACGCAATACCTGATGGTGAAGATCCTTATCAAAAACCCAGAGGCTTTCAAATTTATTATTATCATCCTCATTCTAAAAAACTTGCCGAGTCTATACATAGAAGTTTTTTGAAAAATATTGATCTTTTTGATGAGGGTTTAAGGTTTGGAGACTATCATGTTGCAAGGCTTACCGCTATGCCATCAGTATTGATTGAAAATGCATATATGATTTTACCTGAACATGAAGAAATGCTTATGGATTCTTCTTTTAAGGATAAACTTGCAAAAACCATAGCAGATGGGATAGTTGATTTTTTAAAGTAGGGGGGGCGAATGGAGATAAGCGATATCAAAAAATTTATAGACGGAATAGATTTATTGAATAATGAAAGAGAGATTGTGACAAAATTTCTTGATTACGGGATAAATGTTTTACAATGCGAGTCTGGGAGTTTTTTTGCAGTAAATGAAAATAAAAAAACACTGACATTTGATATAGTTAGGGGCGCAAGTTCTGAAGAGTTATCCGGCATAAGTTTTAAATATACAGGTATAGTTGGATGGTGCGCTCAGACAAAAAAGGACATACTTGTTAAAGATGTCAACAATAATCCTGTTTTTACAAAGAAAATTGATTATGCTACTCAGTATAAGACAAAATCAGTTATAGCTATAACTATTGGGTATGGTAGAGATCTTTTTGGTATAGTAGAATTTATAAATCCTAAGAATAAAAATTTTTTTGACGAAACTGATTTTGATCTTATTAAACTTATTTCATATTGCGTTTCGCATAAAATATATATAATCAGAATGGAAAACTCCATCTTTGAAGTGAATAAAAGGCTTGATTCCGCAATTAACAATCTTTCTGGAGGTTTTATTGGAATAGATAACAATGGAATAATAGTTTTTTTAAATCCACGAGCCAGAGAAATACTTGATATAAAAGGAGATTATGTTGGCAAAATGTATCATGATCTTGACGATTATTTGTATAAAATAAAAGAATTGCTTGGAGATTCTAAAAATGGAAAATTTGTAAAAAGGGGAGAACTTGTATGTAAAATAAATTCTGTTGAAAAGAAAATAGGTTTTAGCACCATAAGTCTTAGAGCTATTGATGGGACTATCCTTGGCAGCGCAATTATTTTTCAGGATATAAGTGGGTAGATAAAATAAATTGGTATAATATTTAAATATGAGAATCCTTGTAGCAGAAGATGATGATATAAACAGAGAGCTTATAACGGAAATTCTTACATCTGAAGGCCATGAGGTTATTGGAGTTAGTGATGGTCAGGAGCTTATTAAAACCTCGCTTTCGTATAAACCTGATTTAATACTTACAGATATACAGATGCCTAATATGAGTGGTGACACAATGATAGCCATGATAGAAGAATATGATGATCTTGTAAAAACTCCAGTTGTGATAATGACAGGCATGGGAGAGACTGAATTTAAAAAATTGGGAATTTCAAAGGATATAAATGTCATTTTTAAGCCTATTAATGTAGAAAAACTCAAAGAAATCATTTCAAAACTTGCAAAATAATGGAATTTT
This sequence comes from Elusimicrobiota bacterium, assembly GCA_036574205.1. GTDB lineage: Bacteria > Elusimicrobiota > Elusimicrobia > Elusimicrobiales > UBA9959 > JAAYVG01. Next base: position 29,760 of record JAINCQ010000003.1, read on the forward strand.
TAGACTATATTAGAGATCTTATTAATGCTACTCATTTTTTAGGACCATTTTTTTTAATACTGGGAGGTTTTTCTGTTATTTTTTTTATAGCAGGTCTCATTTTATGGTTTTACGCTTTTTATACTTGTTTTAAAACTGAAAATGATAGAGTAAAAAGGAATATCTGGCTTGCTATTATCTTAATTGGAAAATTTGCTGGCGCTATTTCTTATCTTGTTTTTGAGAAAATCCTTTCAAAAAAAGAAAGCAAAATTTCTGAGTAAAAAATAGTTTAGTATAATATTAAAAGAGAGGTGGTTATGAAAGTTAAAGTTAAGAAACTTATTGATTTAGCACATATGCCTGAAAGAGCTTATGAAAATGACGCCGGAGCAGATTTATTTTCAATAGAAGAAGTAAGTGTTCAGCCTCATAGTCCCGCCCAGATAAAAACAGGTATTGCAATAGCTCTTCCTAAAAAAACCTGTGCAATGATATGGGGAAAAAGCTCTATTGAGTCAAAGGGTTTGATAATAACAGCTGGGCTTATTGATGAAGGTTATAGAGGCGAGATTATTGTCTGCGTTTTTAATCTTACAGATAAAATACAGATGGTGGAAAAAAACCAGAAAATAGCTCAACTGGTGGTTATGCCTGTTTATTATCCTAAATTTAAAAGTGTAAAAGAACTTCCTAAATCAAAAAGGGGAATTCTTGGTTTTGGAAGTTCAGGTTTTAAAAAAGAGCCAGTTAAAATAACCCCTCCAAATCCAGACTTTTAGGCAATGAAGAAACTGGAAAATATAAGGCTTTTCCTGATGGATGTTGATGGTGTTCTTACTGATGGGAAGATGTATTATTTTACCGATTCAAACGGCTTTGATCATGAATTCAAAGCCTTCAATTCTCAGGACGGTATTGGACTTATAGTTCTTAACAAATTTTCAATTAAAACTGGTATTATAACTGGAAGAGAATCTGAAAGTGTATTTCAAAGAGCTAAATTATTAAAAATGAGTTTTGTTTATCAGGGTTTTCTTACTAAAATATGGGCGCTTGATGAGATACTTCGTAAAACTGGATTTAGTTATGAAAATGTTTGCTATATGGGAGATGACCTTCCTGACATCCCTGTTCTTAAAAAGGTTGGATTTTCTGTATGCCCAAAAAATGCGGTTAAAGAGGTTAAAAGAGTTTGTGATTATATCTCTCCAAAAAAAGGAGGTGATGGTGCGGTCAGGGATGTTTGCGAGTTGATACTTAAAAGCAAAAAACTTAATGGTTTGATGATGGATGGCTTTGAAAAAGGTATATGGCCGAAATCAGATTCTTTATCCTGCCCTGAAAATGTGCTTTATTCAGTTTGGAAAAAAAATAAAAAGGAGAAAACTTGAAACAATATATCCTGTCATTTGCAAGTGGGTTTTTAAGTTTTATTTCTCCATGCGTTTTGCCGCTTATTCCAGGTTATCTTTCGCTTATATCAGGGATTTCTGCCACGGAAATTATTAATGGTGATTGCGAATTTAATAAACGTAAACTTATATTATCTTCATTGTTTTTTGTTTTAGGATTTTCAATAGTTTTTACGCTCCTTGGAGTTCTTTCTGCTACCGCCGGCGGTTTTATTGCCACAAACAGGATAATAATTCAAAAGATGATGGGTGTGGTTATGGTTATACTTGGTCTTCATATATCTGGTTTTACAAGACTTGCTTTTTTAGATTATGAAAAAAGGAAATTATACAAATCTTCGGTTTCAACTTATTTTTCGGCTTTTATAACTGGAATCAGTTTTGCTTTGGGATGGTCGCCATGTATAGGCCCTTTTCTTGCTAACATACTTTTTTTAGCGGCTACCCATTCAGTTTTTGAGGGTGGTTTTTTGCTTTTTTTATATTCTCTGGGTTTGGGTGTCCCATTTATAGCGACTGCTGTTCTGTCATCTGTTTTTTTGAAATTTATATCCAGAAACAAAAAAATATTTTTTTATATTGAAAAAATCGCTGGTCTTATACTGGCGTTGATAGGAGTTCTGATATTTTTTGATAAGTTTTCTATAGAATAATAGTTATGGCAAAATTAATAATAGCTCTTGATTGTGAAATAAACAGAGCAAAAGAAATAGTAAAAGAAGTTTATAAGAAAAATAATTTTTTTAAAGTAGGTCCTGTGCTTTTTGTAAATCATGGTCTTGAGATTATTGAATTTTTAAAAAAATATGATTCAAAGATTTTTCTTGATCTAAAATTACACGATATACCAAATACTGTTGAAAAAGCTGTTGAAAATATAAGTAGACTTGGGGTTTATTCCCTTTCTGTTCATGCATGCGGTGGCAAAGAAATGTTGAAAGCTTGTGTTGGAGCAGCGGGGAAAAAATTAAAAATATGGGGGGTAACTATTCTTACAAGTATAGATGTTTTTGAATATTCATCTTTAGGTTTTAGGTATTCCCTTGAACATCAGGTTGCTCATTTTGCAAGATTATTGAAATCAGCCGGTGTTGATGGCATTATATCTTCGCCACGTGAAATGTATTATCTTAAAAAAATAATCAATGATATTGATTTTATAACCCCATCTATAAGGTTATCAACCACAAAAGATATAGATGATCAGAAAAGGTTTATGACACCTAAAAAAGCTGTGGAATGGGGATCGGATTATCTGGTTGTTGGAAGACCAATTACGCAGAGTAAAAATCCTCTTGAGGTGGTAGACAAAATTATTGAAGAAATAAATAGCGCAGGTAAATATGACTGAAAAAACAATTATAGAAGAACTTGAAAAATCTGGTTCTTTTTTAAAAGGGCATTTTTTGCTTTCAAGTGGACTTCACTCCGATACGTATATACAATGTGCGCTTGCTCTAAGATACCCTTCTGTGGCTGGTAAGTTTGCCGAAGAACTTTATAAACAGACAAAGAATCTTTTGCCAGATTTGATTATTTCTCCTGCTTTAGGAGGAATTATAATTGGTTGGGAAGTTGCAAAAATCTTTAACAAACCTTTTATATTTACGGAAAAAGAAGATGGGATCGTAAAATTAAGACGTGGATTTACTATTGAAAAAAATATGAGATTACTTATAGTTGAGGATGTCTTTACCACAGGAAAGTCTACTAATGAGGTTGCAAAAATTATAAATAATTATGGGGGAACTGTTGTTGGGGCATGCTCTATAATAAAAAGAGGGAGACCTCAGTTTGATTTTCCGCATTTTAGCCTTATTGAACTTGAACTGAAAACATATACTCAGGATAACTGTCCTTTATGCAAATCTAATATACCAATAGTTAAACCTGGGTCTAGAAAGTTCAATATGAAGTTTTAGTTTTATGTTTATAAACTTAGAAATTCATTTAATTTTGTATAATTATAGAAAAAGGAGGCATTATGAATAATACAATTATAAAATTAAATGAGCCTGAAAACGAACCTATTTTAAGTTATGCCCCAAATACCCCTGAAAGGGATGAATTAAAGCGGAAAATAAAAGATTTAAAGTCTCAAGTTATAGAAATTCCACTTATAATCGGTGGGAAAGAAATTAGAACTGGAAAAATTGGTGAGGTTGTTATACCACATGAAAACAAAAAGATAATAGCGAAATATCATAAAGCAACACCAAAAGAAGTAGCTTTAGCTATAGAAACTGCTATGAAGGTTAAAAAAGAATGGTCGGCTATGAGATGGGAAGAAAGAGTTAAGATTTTCTTAAAAGCAGCAGAGCTTTTAAGTGGTCCATGGAGGCAAACCTTAAATGCTGCGACAATGCTTGGACAGTCAAAAAATCCTTTTCAGGCGGAAATAGATTCGGCATGTGAACTTATAGATTTTTTTAGATTTAATTCATATTTTGCGGCGACGATATATTCAAATCAACCTTTTTCTCCAAAACCAACCTTTAATTATATGGAATACAGACCACTTGAAGGTTTTGTTTTCGCTGTAACTCCTTTTAATTTTACATCAATTGCCGGAAATCTTCCAAGCGCCCCAGCTTTGATGGGCAATACAGTTATCTGGAAGCCGGCTTCAACTGCTGTTTATTCTGCATATTATTTGATGAAACTCTGGAAAGATGCAGGATTACCTGATGGGGTTATAAATATGGTTGTTGGAAGTGGGGGCGATGTCGGGAATCCAGTCCTTGATAATGAGAATTTTGGTGGTTTGCATTTCACTGGTTCAACTGCGGTTTTTCAAGGTATGTGGTCAATTGCTTCAAGAAATCTTTTTAAATATAAGAGCTATCCAAGAATTGTTGGGGAAACAGGTGGAAAGGATTTTGTTTTTGTTCATTCTTCATGTGATAGAAAGGTTTTAATAACAGCTCTTATAAGAGGCGCTTTTGAATATCAAGGGCAGAAATGTTCTGCCGCCTCAAGGGCATATATTCCAGATTCTGTATGGAAAGATATAAAAGATGAACTGGTAGCAGAAATAAAATCTATAAAGATGGGGGTAGTTGATGATTTTTCTAATTTTATGAATGCTGTTATAGATAAGAATTCTTTTGAAAATATTAAAGCTTATATAGAATATGCGAAAAAATCACCAGAAGCCGAAATTTTAGTTGGAGGCGGATGCGATGATAGTGAAGGTTATTTTATTCAACCGACTGTTATAATTGCAAAAAATCCTCATTTTAAAACAATGGTTGAGGAGATATTTGGTCCTGTCCTTACAGTTTATATCTATGATGATGATAAATTTGAAGAAACTCTGAAACTATGCAATGAAACCTCAGCATATGGACTAACTGGATCTATTATTGCTCAGGATAGATCAGCTATATTGAAAGCGTCAGAGATTTTATATAATGCAGCTGGAAATTTTTATATAAATGATAAACCGACAGGAGCTGTTGTAAATCAGCAGCCTTTTGGCGGTGGAAGAGCGAGCGGAACAAACGATAAAGCAGGTTCATGGCTTAATCTTATAAGATGGGTAAGTCCAAGAGCGGTTAAGGAAAATTTTGTCCCGCCGAAAGAATGGAAATATCCTTTTATGAGGGAGCCATAGAGTGATTTTATAGCACGCGATAAAATTTGATACTGATTTTAGATTTAAAAGTTTTTTCAAAATAAAAGTGGAGTAGTATATAAAAAGAAATTTGTTGGTATATTTAATACCCTCTGCTACTTAGATTAACTGGGGTAGTTTTATGGATGATAATTTAAAGAGCGCAATAATTGATTTTTTAAAAGCTTTTACAAGAATAGTGGTTCAAGCTAATCTTTACAACGAGGATCATCCTGAGGTAAAAGCAGCGGCAGAAGACTCTTTGAAAAAACTGGGATTTTTGCTTTCGCTTTTAAAAGGTGAAAATATTGCTCTTAATTTAAGCGGCAATAAGTTTATTTTAAATGGCATTCAGATAATGACTTCTGATAAAATGCCTAATTCAATACTCAATATATATAAAAACTGCCATATAGACACAATTGAGTTTAACGATAAAGTTTCTCAGATTGAGATGATTAAGTTTTCAAAGATAGGAGTTTCTAAAATTTCTCCTGAACAATATTTAAAAGAAAATTCAATATCAAATATAAAGATATTAATAGATAAATATGTTAGAGCTAATATCAAGGAAAATAGTAAAACGCAGGAAAACCAATCTATTGATACAGATATAAAAAACCAGAATTTTATAGATAGTCTTAGAACCATTGTTTCAAAACTTACATCTGATACTGTCCTCCAGCAAAAGCTTATAGAGGAGTTAATGTCTAAATTCAGGAAAGAGGTTGAGATCGCTATTGAAAAAGCTGTTAAAGAAATAAAAGCGGAGAAAGTCAAGGTTGAAAATGATTATATAAGAACCGAATCTGTAATTTCAAATATAGCATCTAGCGAAATAATGATAGACAAAAATGGGAATGTGATAATGGCATCAAGCGAGGCTGAAAAAATAACTGGAAAGGTGCTTAAGGAAATAACGGGAAAAAAAATATTTGACGTTGCAAATATAGAAGAACAGATGATAAACATCGCAGAGGAAATAAAAGGGATTTCGGATAAAAAAATAGATCCTAAAATTAAAACTGGGGGAAAAGAGGATTTAATAAAAACAATTAAAAATTCTACAGCGTTGATTAAAAACGAGGAAGGGAAGATAGTAGGAACAATAATGGTTCCACATGATATAGCTAAACTAAAAGAAGTGGAGCAGTTAAAAAGTGACTTTATATCTACAGTAACCCATGAGTTAAGAAGCCCCCTTACTTCAATAAAGATGGCTCTTGATCTTATTTCAAGAGAAAAAATAGAAAACCAGACCACTAAAACTATGATTAATGCGGCTATTAGAAATGCTGAAAGGCTTAATTCAATTATAAACGATATACTGGATTTTTCAAAATTACAATCTGGAAAAATGACATTCAGTTTTTCAAGTGAAAACCCAAATGATATAGCGCAAAATGCTGTGGATGCTATGCTGCCATGGGCAAAGTCCAAAGATTTAACCCTTAATTTAATTAAATCTGAAAATGTTAGCAATATATATGTTGATAAAAAAAGAATGGAGCAGGTATTGATAAATCTTATATCAAATGCCATTAAATTTACCCCAGCTAATGGAAAGATAGATGTTTTAGTTGAATATATATCAAGTTCTAATACTGTTGTTTTTTCAGTCAAGGATACTGGAATAGGAATAAGAGAAGAAGACAAGAAAAAAATATTTGAAAAATTTGTTCAGGCAGCTGGTGGCGAGAAGATTGGTGGTACGGGACTTGGACTTGCTATAACAAAAGCCATGGTTGTTATGCAAAGAGGAACAATATCTTTTGAAAGCGAAGTCGGGAAAGGTTCTACTTTTAAGGTTTATATGCCTGTTGATAAAGCGCAGATAGCGCAACAAGACACTGAAGAAACTCTGCCAAAAAAATCCTGGTGGAGAAAAATATTAGGGATATAGAGTGTTAAAGCAAATCTGCAAGCAAAGATAGATATTAAACAATCATATAATTTATAAATTAGTAAACTACAATTAAAATTTTTGTTTACCGAAAAAAAGTTTTTGTTATTTGAGTTTTATATTTTTGCTTTTTCTACAAGATTTTTATATAAACTTGATATATCGCTTATTTTTATTATTTGAACTTTTGAATTTATTGTTTCACGTATTCTTGATGAAATAAATATTTTATTAAAACCGTTTCTTTCAAGTTCTATAATCCTTTTTGATGTATAATTGGAAGGATAGACCTGTCCAAGCATCCCGACTTCGCCTATAAAAGCGGTTTGATTGTCTATTAAAATATCTTTTATTGAACTTATTATGCCTGCGCAAACGCTTAAATCTATTGACCTGTCTTTTGTTTTAAATCCGCTATGAATGTTAATATATACATCGTATGAATCAAATTTTAAGGGTGTGTTTTTTTCTATTGAGGCAAGAAGTATCTGGGCGTAGTTTGAGTCTATTGATGAAAAAATTCTTTTTGGATATGGATAAAAACTTCTTGAAACAAGGGATTCCACCCTTATAATCATTGCTCTTGAACCTTCATATATTGCTGTATATGTTTTTCCAGAAATCGCCGCATCGTCTATCATCTGTTTTGTGTATGAGTTTGAAGAAATAATCCCTTTTTCTGTCATTTCAAAGATTCCTATCTCATCTATATTCCCGAACCTGTTTTTAAATGTGCGAAGTATCCTGTATTCACCGCTTTTTTCACTTTCAAAATAAAGTACGGTATCAACCATATGTTCAAGAAGTTTTGGCCCTGCAAGCTCGCCTTCTTTTGTAACATGTCCAAGAATAAAAACGGTTATGTTTTTTGTTTTGGCTATTTTTATAAGTTCGCTGGTACATTCTCTTATTTGTATTGGGCTTGAGCTGGATGATGGAAATTGTGGATGATATAGAGTCTGGATTGAGTCTATTATAAGAATCTGGGGATTTATAATATTTACTTCTTTTATAATTTCACTTATATCTGTCTGGGATGCAATTGTTATCTTATTATTTGATATTCCTATTCTTTTTGCTCTCAGCGATATTTGTTGTGGTGATTCTTCACCTGAAACGTAAAATACCTCCATATCTTTTGACGCAAGTTTATCGGCAATTTCAAGCACAAGAGTGCTTTTGCCAATTCCTGGAACGCCTCCAATTAGTATAATCTGTCCTTTAACAACACCTCCGCTTAAAACCCTATCAAATTCTTCTATGTCTGTTGCTATCTTTTGCGCATCTTCAGTTTTTATGTCTTTAAGTCTGTATGATTGTGTGGAAAAATCAACAATGGCCTTTTTTCTGGCTGTTTTTGTTTTTTCTTCTATTACTTCCTCAATCAATGTGTTCCACTGTCCGCATTCAGAGCATTGTCCCTGCCATTTATAATGTGAAGCCCCGCATTTTGAGCATATATAAATTTTTTTTAATTTCATATTTTTTATTTGACAAGCGCGGCGGTTCCGCCTCCGCCTACAAGCCCTAAGAGATTGGCTATGTCTTTGTCTTCAAATAATACTCTTGTTGAAACATTAACTCTTTTTACTTCGAGTATGTCGGTTATTTTTATCCCCGCTGAGAATTTGTCTGAAAGCTTATAAAGCAATCCGATATCATATCTTGCGTCATTAAAAAATCTGTCCTTTATGCTTCTATTTCTTGAAAATTCATTTGCCTCCGCTACAACTGAAATGCTTTTTAATACATCATCATAGTAAAAAGGTGTATATCTTAAGCCAAATCCACCTGTACTTCTTATAGCGCCAATATAAAACTCCCATAGAGGATATCCCCAGCCTATATAGGCATCTATTGTATTGGGTTCTTCATATGAAACTCCAAATGGTTTGTTCTTGATATTTATTATATTGCTTGCCCCCACATAATAATACTTATTATCATTGACATTTATCTTTAAACCAACGTCATTAAAAGATTGACCTGATGAATTTTCATATTTAAAATCCCATTTCCAATATGTTTTTATCTTTGATGTCTTTCCCACAAAATCCTTGAGGGATTTTGTCGCTTCTTTTATATTTGTTATTGACTGTTTAACATCATCTTTTGTCCCGGGATCGGAAAGAAGTGTGCCTATAGTCCCCTCGCCATTATCTATCTTTGAAACGATGCTGTTGAGTCTTGATGTAAGATTTTTTATATTATCCATTGTTTCATCTAGTTTCTGCGAGAATCCTTCAAGTTTTGGAGAATTTGCAGCTATAACATCATTAAGGTTGGCTGTTATGTCTCTCAGGTTTTTTACCACATCATTTAAGTTTTTTGTAAATTCTCCATTTGAATCGAGATTTTTTATGAGTTTGTTGACATTTTCAGCAACTTCGGTTATCATTTCATCAAGAGGTTTTCTTGAAAAAGCCATAACTGTTTCTTGAGGTTCTAACATTCCGGACTCATTTTTTCCACGCTCTATCTGTATGAATTTTGATCCTATTATGCTTGTTGATCCTATGTAAAATTTTGAATCGCGTGGTATTTTAACGCTCTCTTTTACAAGTATTTCCGCTATCACTTTAGAGTCTTTGAATTTTATGTCTTTTATTTTCCCTATCTCAACGCCATTAAGTTTCACAGCGGATTTATTAGCCAGCCCTCCGACATCATCAAAAGCCACATATATCAAATATCTTTTTTCAAAAGAAAAATCGCCAAGCATAAAAAGTGAAAAGCCAAGAACAATAATCCCCGCAAGAACAAAAAAACCTACCTTTATTTCATCCTTCATAAAGTATATTTTACAAATATTTGGTATTTTAAAAACGTTTTATTTTGAAACATTTTCTATAAAAGAAGTTTCTATAAACTTTCTTACTTCCTCTATCCTGCTATTTTTAATACCTTGGGGAGAATTTACTTCTATAAACCTGCCTTTAAAAAGCATCCCTATCCTTGTAGATATTGTAAGCGAAAGTTTAACATCGTGAGTAACGACTATGGAGGTCACTCCTATTTTTTTTGACATTTCAGATATTAAATTCATTATTATCTCACCACTTATTGGATCAAGCCCTGTTGTTGGCTCGTCATAAAGTATATATTTTGGATTATGCGCTATGGCTCTTGCCAGAGAAACCCTTTTCTTCATCCCGCCAGATAATTCACTGACCTTTTTGTTTTCTATATCTTTAAGTCCTACAAGTTCAAGTTTTTCTCTTGCTATATCCTTATATTTTTCTGGCTTTATGTTTGTAAGATATTTAAGACCGAAAGATACGTTTTCCCATACATTAAGGGAGTCGAATAATGCGCCTTCCTGAAAGAGATATCCAAAGTTTTTCCTTATTTTCTGTATTTCAAATTCATTTTTTGCTTTTAATATATTTAAGCCATCTATAATTATATCCCCTCCGTCAGGTTCAATAAGCCTTATAATAGATTTAATAAAAGTAGATTTCCCTGTTCCTGAAGGTCCCATTATCGTAAATATTTCTCCATTTTCTATTTTAATATCTATATTATCAAGGACTTTCTTTGAATCGTATATTTTGGTTAATTTTTTTACTTCTATCATTTTTTACCTAAGTGATTCCTATTAGTACAAGAAACGAACTTACAAAATAATCTATTGCAAGTATTAAAATCATTGAAAGGACAACAGAATTTGTGGTTGAACGACCAACTCCTTCTGCTCCTCCCTCAGTATAAAGCCCTTTATAACAGGAAACAGTTGCTATGGTAAAAGCAAAGAAAAAAGTTTTTATAAATCCATGCATGAAATTTTTGACTTCCATAAATTGAAAAATATCATCAAAATAAACGGTAGATGGTATTCCTAATTTTATAATACTTACTATAAATCCTCCCAGTATTCCCATAACATTGGCAAACACTGTTAATAATGGTAATGCTATTAGAAAAGCGAAATATCTTGGTATCAATAGATATACCGAAGGATTTGTTCCAAGTGTATATAAGGCGTCTATTTGTTCGGTGACTACCATCGTTCCTATTTCCGCGGTGACACTTGATCCAGCTCTTCCTGAAACAACTATTGCTGTAAGTACCGGGGCAAGCTCCTTAACAAGAGAAAATCCAACAACTGTTCCAACATAAAGAGGCTCGTTAAAAAGATTTTTTGATGTATATCCACTTTGAAGCGCTAAGACCATCCCTGTAAACAGACTTGTGAGAGTAGTTACCCCTATAGAATTAACTCCTATTCTGGTTGTTTGTTTAAATATCTCTTTTTTTTCAAGTTTTGCCATAAAGGTCCAGAAAAAAACATTTTTTATCATAACAGAAGCTCTTCCAAGATGCCTTGCTATTTTTATTGTCAGTTTGCCTGTTTTCAATATTAAATATTTCATTAACAAATCCTCTTTTTTTTAAACATAAATTCTGGGAACTCTTTTTGTTATTAGTGTTGTTATTTCATAAGGTATAGTGTTAGCTTTTAGAGCAAGTTCTTTGATGGTGATAGATTCATCTCCGCTTCTGCCAGATATTATAACTGTATCTCCAATATTAACATTTATTTCGGTAACATCAATCATGCTCATATCCATTGTAACCGTGCCAATGAGTTTTGCTCTTTTGCCGTTTACAAGAACTTCAGCCTTGTTTGAAAGTGCTCTTAAATATCCATCACCATATCCTAATGGTATTGTCGCTATTTTACTGTGTCTTTTTGTTTTATAAGACTTTGAATAGCTTATAAAACTTCCTTTTTTTACATATTTTAAAAAAACTATTTTTGTTTTCCATTGTAATATCTGCTCAAATCCATTTATATTGCCGTAAGCGGCTATCCCACATCTTGCCATATCCATATGCGATGATGGAAAATTTATAGTTGCTGATGAATTGGCAATATGTCTTATAAAATTTATTCCTTTTATCCCTTTTATCATATTTTTATAATTTTCTATCTGCCATAGCGTATAATTTTTGTCTGAGTCAGCTGAGGATAAGTGAGAATAAATCCCTTCTATGTTGACACTTTTTGAATTAACTGCTTTTTCAATCATCCTTTTAAGCGAGTTTTCTCTTGCTCCTATCCTGTTCATTCCTGTTTCAAGTTTAAGATGAACATTTATTTTGGAGTTTTTTTGCCTTGAATATTTTATAATTTCATCCATTGCATCGATGCTTGATATAGTAGGTGTAAGTTTATACTCAAAAAAATACTTAAAATTACTAAAGGGATATATACTTCCAAGAATTATTATGGGGAGTTTCACTCCAGCTTCTCTTAATTCAATTCCTTCTTCTATGGCTGATACTCCAAGAAAAGAACATAATTTTTTTTCTTCAGCAAATCTTGAGATTGTTGTCATTCCGTGACCGTATGCATTGGCTTTTACAACAAGCATAAGTTTTTTATTTTTTAGTATTTTTTTTAGTTTATTTAAATTATGGATGAATTTTTCAAGACTTATTTCTACCCAGTTTGGTCTTAAGATTTTATCCATAGAATAATTTTAGCAAACTTAAGATTTTTAATAAAATGAGGTTTTATGACACAATAAAGAAATTTTTAAATTGGTATCTCTTCATCATGTAGTTTTTCAGTGTTTGGAAGCCTATCTGCAAATTTAACAAACTCTGGATAGAAATACATATCAATTTCTCCTATTGCTCCATTTCTGTTTTTAGCAATTATTATCTTCGCATCATTCTTAGCCTCTTCCTGCTTGGTATAATAATAATCCCTGTGTATCATTATAACCAGATCTGAATCTTGTTCAAGGGAACCTGATTCTCTTAAATCTGAAAGTTGAGGTTTGTTGCCATCGCGAGAACGCTCTTCTGTCCTTCTATTTAGCTGTGAAAGTGCTATAACAGGTATATTTAAGCTTTTAGCCATATCTTTCAATAATCTTGATATCTCACTAACTTCTTGTTGCCTTGACTCAGGTCTGCCTATCCCTCTTATTAATTGCAGATAGTCTATTATGACAAGGAATTGATTAAGGTTTGGATTTCTGGATTGAAGGTCTAATATTAATTTTCTTGTTCTTGCTCTTATATCCATTATTGTCAATCCTGGTGTGTCGTCTATCCATATATAAGAATTGGCTATTTTTTCTATTTCTGTTGTTATGTCTGCCCATTTTTCATTATCAAATCTTCCTCTTCTAAGTTTTGAAGAATCAAATTTTATTGCTGAAGCCACAAGCCTGTTTATAAGACTATATTTATCCATTTCAAGTGAGAAGAATATTACAGGTATATTGTATGAGACTCCAACATTATAGGTAATATTTAATGCAAGTGCAGTTTTTCCCTGAGAGGGTCTGGCGGCTATTATTGAGAACTCTTGATTTTGAAATCCGCCTGTTTTATGGTCAATATCTGAAAATCCAGAAGGTATACCGGTAATCGCTTTGCCTTCCTTGTGAAACTTATGCAACCTTTCCATATATTCATTGGCAAGATCTTTTGGAGATGTAAAGGAATGGGTTATATTCTTTTGAGATACTTCAAAAATTTGCTTTTGCGCAAAATCTATTATTGTGTCTATTTCCTGAGATGAATCATAGGCATTTTCTATTATATTAGTAGAAGATTTTATCAACTCCCTCAGTATATATTTTTCTTTGACTATCTGCGCGTATTCTTTGGCATGAGCTGGAGATGAGACTTTCTCAACAAGGTCGGTGAGATATTTTGTTCCACCTATTTTATCAAGTTGAGAGTTATTCTTTAATGTTTCAGAAACTATAAGTATATCAACATTTTTTTTTGAATCATTTAGTTTACAAATAGCTTCAAAAATTATTTTATGGGTGTCTAAATAAAAATGTTCAGGCTTTAAGATTTCTACTATTGTTTCTATGGAATCTTTATTAACAAGCATTGTTCCAAGAACAGACATCTCAGCTTCTATAGAATTAGGATAAGTCTTATTAATCATAAAATCCCCACTTTTTAGGTTGAATATTAATTTTTAAAATTATTTGGTCAGGATGCGGTTATATTAACCTTAAAATTCGCCGATACATCTATTGATAAATTAACTTTTACATCAAAAATACCAAATTCTTTAAAAGATGAGGGCATTTCTATTTGCTCTTTTTCAATGTTTATATCGATTGCTTTTAATGCTTTTAAAATATCGCTTTTTGCAACAGAACCAAACATATGGCCCTCTTCATTTTTTGTCCTGCTAAAAGAAAGGGTTATTTCTGAAATTTTCTTTGCAATTTCTTCAAGAGCTTTCTTCTTTTGCTCCTGTTTCTTTTTGCGTCTTTCTTCGCTTATTTTAAGTGACTTCAATTCTCCTTCCGTTGCTATAACAGCTATCTTTTTAGGTATCAGAAAGTTTCTAGCATATCCATCTTTTACCTCTTTTACTTCGCCTTCTCTTCCTAAGTGTATGTAATCTTTTTTAAGTATAACCTTCATAAAATCCTCCGACTTATTTTCTCATCATTGTGGTATAAGGCATAAGTCCAAGATTCCTGTTTATTTTAATAGCTTTATCAAGTTGTCTTTGATGTTTGGCGCAGACGCCTGTTATCTTTCTCGGTATTATTCTTCCGGTATCTGTGGTAAACATTTTTAAAAGTTGAGATTGTCTCCAATCTATGGTCTTTATCTTTTCAATACAAAACCTACATTGCTTTTTCTTCTGAACTGGTTTTCTTGAAAAATTAACCCCTTTATTTCTGACGGGCGCAGTTTCCTTTATTGGTTGATTGGCATTCTCCATAATATTCTCCTTTCCTAAAATGGTATATCGTCCTGCGATTCAGCGGATTTATCGCTTCCTTCTTCGTTTTCCAAATCTGCTGGATTTTGCGGTTCTCTTTCATCTTTTGTAACTTCCATTATCTGTATTTTATTTGCTACTATCCTCAGCCTTTTTACTTTTACCCCATCTTTATTGGTATACTCGGAGTTTGAAAGCCTTCCCTCCACATATACAGGATTACCTTTTTTTATTTTATCTTTGCATTTGTCGGCAAGCTGTCCCCATACTACAACCGGCACAAATGTGGTTTCATCTTTCCATTCTCCGCTTGAGGCATCTTTATATCTTCTATTTGATGCTATATCAAAAAAACAAACAGTGGTTCCTTTTTGAGTAGATCTAAATTCAGGATCTCTTGTAAGCCTTCCACTTATTAATATTTGATTTTGGTAGGGGAATTTAACGGCCATATTTACTTAACGACCTCTATTTTGGATTTTATCAGGTTAACTCTAATTATGCCTTCAGTTATTTTCAAGTTATATTTTATCTCAGTATTCTTATCCCCGTTCATTTTTACCTTTATAAAATAATAAAATCCTTCTTTATTGCCTTTTATTGGATGGGTGATTTTTTTTATCCCCCAGTTATCCTCAGTGAGTATTTCCCCACCCATAGAGGATATAAGCTTTTTAGCTTTAGTTATAAGATCCCTTATGTTATTTTCTGTAAGTTTAGGATCCAATACAAGAATAATATCATAGCTTTTTACTGTCATAATAGAATAATTTTACAAAACTTTTATACGAAAATCAACTTTTTGCGCCTTTTTTTAATCTTTTCAACTAAAATGGTTGATTTATTCCAAATAATAAATTAAAATTTAAGGAAGGAGGAAAGTATGAATCCTGTTTTTAATTATTCAAAAGAATATCTTAAGGAAGTAGTCGATAAATCAATAGCCAAATTTGAAGAGAAAATCAAAATGATAGTAGGTTTAAAAGAAAGTGAAAGAAATTTTAAAAATACAGTAGTAGCTTTTGAAAATGCTTTAGCTGATTTTTCTCAAGAAGTCAATATACCAGTATTTCTTGCTTACGTTTCACCAGATCCAGAGATAAGAAACATTGCTCAAGAGGTTGAGTTAAAGATCAGTCAGTATTCTGTTGAAATATTCACAAGAGAAGATATATTTAATGCCATATATAGTTATTCAAAAAATATAAAAGAAACTCTTAATGAAACAGATAGAAGGTTACTTGACAAATTCCTTTTTGAATTCAAACAAAATGGTCTTTTTGGCGATGAAAAAACGAGGAAGAAAATAAAGAAATTATTGAAAAAACTAGTTGAGATTGAGATTGAGTTTCAGAAAAATTTAAGGGAAACAAGGGATTTTATAGAGGTTGATGAAAATGAATTAAAAGGGCTTGGAGAGAATTTTATAAGCAGACTTAAAAAATCCGAGAGTGGTAAATATATAATCACAACTGATTATCCAGAATATATTCCTTTTATGGAAAATGCTGAAGATGATGATGCAAGGAAGAGACTTGAAATAGTGTTCAATAATAGATGTTATCCCAAAAATGTAGAGCTAATGGAAGAGGCTATAAAACTAAGGCAGAAAATAGCAAAGGCTCTTGGCTATCCAAGTTTTGCTGATTATATCCTTGAGGATAGAATGGCAAAAAACTCAAGCAATGTTTTTGATTTTTTGAACAAGGTGTATGCCGAAGTTAAGAAGAAAGGTAAAAAAGATTTAAGGATGTTATGTAAAATAAGAAAACAGAAAACCGGAGTTGACAATAAAATTATTTATAACTGGCAGTGGAGATATTATTCAAATATTCTTAAAAAAGAAAAATATCAGATAGATCATGAGAAGGTAAGCGAATATTTCCCGCTTGAAAGGGTTATTACTGGAATGTTTAATATATTTGAAAAAGTTTTTTCAGTGAAGTTTGAACCTAAAGAGATGGATAAATGGCATAAGGATGTGAGGACCTATGAGGTTAAGGATTTAGGTGGAAATATCATTGCATATTTTTATTTTGATCTTTTCCCGCGCGATGGAAAATACAAGCATGCGGCATGTTTTAGCCTTGTAAAAGGAAGAGAACTTGATGATGGAAAGTATCTTACTCCGGCCTCTGCCATAGTTGCTAACTTTACTCCTCCTTCTTCAGACAGACCTTCGCTTTTGAAATTTAGCGAGGTTGTAACCCTATTTCATGAATTTGGACATGTTACCCATAATATATTCACACGGTCTAAATATGCAAAATTTTCTGGGACATCTGTTTCAAGAGATTTTGTGGAAGTTCCATCGCAGATGCTTGAGAATTGGGGATATTATGGTGAGGTCATTAAAGCCATATCTTCGCATTATAGGACCAACGAACCACTTGATGATTCAACAATTCAAAAGATTATAAGATCAAAAAACGCGACAAGTGGAATTTTTTATTTAAGACAATTATTTTTTGCATTTCTTGATATGATCTATCATACCAGAAAAGGAAAGGTTGATACTACTAAAATATATGAAAAACTTATGAAAAAAATATTTTTAATCCCTATGACTGAAGGGACTCATCCTCAAGCCAGTTTTGGTCATCTTATGGGTGGTTATGAATCTGGATATTACAGTTATTTGTGGTCTGAAGTGATATCATGCGATTTCTTTGAAGAATTTAAGAAAAATGGGATATTTAATGCCGAAACAGGAAAAAGGTATATAGATTTTGTTCTTTCAAAAGGTGGATCAATTGATGAAGAGAAACTTGTGAAAAATTTTCTTGGAAGAGATATATCCTTTGAACCATTCCTTACTCATATAGGAGTTAGGGAAGAAAGCAGGATAAAAAATAACATATGAGATATGAAGAAGATCTTAAAAATCTATTTGAGGCTACATTTAACGAGAAGGTTGTAAAATATGATTACATAAACTCTGATGGTTCTGCCAGAAAGATTTTGAGACTTTTCTCAAATAATAGAACTGTTGTTGGAGTATGGGGTCCAGATAAAAAAGAAAACCTTGCGTTTGTTAAATTTTCTTATTTTTTTAAGAATAATAATCTACCTGTGCCTGAAATCTATGCTTTTGATGAGAAAAAACAGATATATCTTGAAACTGATTTAGGCGATAAAACTCTGTTTAGTTTTTTAAGGGAGAAAAGAAACTCAGCTGAGTTTCCATTGGAGGTTAAAGAGTTATATAAAAAAGCTCTTAAATATCTGGCGCTTTTTCAGGTAAATGCCTTTGTAAATTTTGATTTTAGTTTTTGTTATCCGAGAAAAGAGTTTGATGAACAATCGATGATGTGGGACCTTAATTATTTTAAATACTACTTTCTCAAATTAGGTGGTATATCTTTTGATGAGCAGAAACTTGAAGATGATTATAAAAATCTTGTTAATTTTATGAAAGATGCGCCAAGGAACTTTTTTCTTTATAGGGATTTTCAATCTAGAAATATAATGGTTAAAGATGGGAATCTATTTTTTATAGATTATCAAGGTGGAAGAAAAGGATTTCTTGCTTATGATGTTGCTTCACTGCTTTATGATGCTAAAGCAGAAATACCACCTAAAACAAGAAATGAGCTTCTTGAATACTATCTTAATATAGATTGTATAAAGAAAGTGGTTGATAGATCTGTTTTTTTAAAATATTATTACTCATTTGTATACATCAGGCTTATGCAGGCTATGGGTGCTTATGGATTAAGAGGTTTTTATGAAAGAAAGCCCCATTTTCTGACAAGTGTGCCTTATGTTATTAAAAATATTGAGTGGCTTGTGTCAAATGTAGAACTTGAAATTAAACTGCCTGAGCTTATTAAGGTTCTTAAAAGAATAACCACATCAAGTTATCTAAGACAATTTGCTGATAAAAAAATGGGATTAAATCTTAGAATCTATAGCTTTTCATACAAGGATGGATTCCCAAAAGATAATCAGGGACACAACGGTGGATTTGTGTTTGATGCAAGATGCCTATCAAACCCGGGAAGGGATCCTTATTATGTGGATATGACTGGTAAGGATAGAGATGTTATTTTATTTTTCGAAAAAAACGAGGGGGTACAAAAATATTTTAAAAACTGCTTATCATTGGTAAATCAGGCTGTTGATAATTATCTATCAAGAAACTTTACAGAATTATATGTTGCTTTTGGTTGTACTGGCGGAAGACATCGCTCGGTTTATCTGGCTGAAAAACTTTATCAGGAATTTTCACACAGAGAAAATGTTAGATGTCATTTACGGCATTTAACCCTTGAAAGCGAAAAAACACTAAAATGAAATCTCTTATACTTTGCGCAGGATATGGCACAAGACTAAGACCTCTGACTTATAAAATCCCAAAACCACTTGTAAGCGTATGGGGATATCCTATTATAGAACAAATAATAAGGAAGATTAACAAATATGGGATAAGTGAGTTTGCGATAAACCTTCATCATTTAGGTGATAAAATAGAGAGATTTTTAGTACATAAAAGACTTCCAATCTCATTTCATTTTTTATATGAAAATCCAATACTTGACACTGGCGGTGCTGTAAAAAATGCCAGAGATGTACTTTCAAAAACCGATTTTATAATTCATAATGGAGACATACTAACTGACTTTGACCTTGATAGGATGATGGATTTTCATCTTAAAGAAAAAAACGATATAACACTTGCCGTTATGGAAAGAAATGGTTCAAGAAAGCTTGCTTTTGAAGATGATATGCGGTTATGCGGGTGGACAAATTTAGAAAAACAAATTTTCGCTGGTGAAGTTACCGGGAAAAAATTATTTTCTTTTGCTGGTGTTCATATTGTTTCTCCTAAAATCTTTAAATATATGCCAGATGAGGATATTTTTGGTATTTTTGATTTTTATATTAAAAACATAAATAACCTTAAAATACAAGGATATCCTATAAATGTAAAATACTGGTTTGATATCGGTAGTAGGGATAAATTATTAGAGATAAGAAAGAGAGTAATTGAATAATAAAAACAGAAATTTACTTGATGTGCGAGAAAACCTCTTTAACGCTGTTTTCCTATTAGTCTTTGTTAATTTACAATAAATGTGTGATAATTTGCTAATTCTTTTTCTTGCTGCCTTTCATATATGCTTCTATCGGCACTTGTCAAGAATGTTGTGTCTCATTGTAAAACCTCATATTAAAGAGCTGTAAAAGTTCATATGCTTTGGCTTTCATTACAGCCGCAGCAGCCTTCCATTTTCCCTTGTTTTAAGTCTATCAATCTGTAGCATTATGTTAATCTCAAGGATATTCTTGAAACTGAAAGTAACCAGCAGGTCTTTTCCGGATTTGTGCTATTTGGCTGTTAAGATTATCTAATGCATTCTTTGAAGAAATAGTTTTTATTGTAAAAGATTAGTAATGTTTGCAAAAGATATTTTCATATGTTAGCATCAAGTTAATTTTTGCCTGAAAAACGTTTTTTTCTTCCGGCAGATATCGCATCTACTGGATTTTTTTTAGACAACAAAAGT
The DNA here is from genome assembly GCA_036574205.1 of Elusimicrobiota bacterium. Taxonomy (GTDB): domain Bacteria; phylum Elusimicrobiota; class Elusimicrobia; order Elusimicrobiales; family UBA9959; genus JAAYVG01. Next base: position 49,903 of record JAINCQ010000003.1, read on the forward strand.
CTTTTTAACTCAGTTTTTTTAAGCGGCTTAAGTGCATTTTCTGGAAGTTGGGGATAGACTGTTTTGATTACTGAGACAACCGTTTTATCAAGAGGTTTTTGTGGAGATTTTTTTTCTATAAGAGGAATAACTGCTGAACGCGCAATGTTTTTTATTTGTCTTTCAAAGTTAAAATTTTCAAGAAAATCTATAGATTTATTATAAACTGCAGTATAGATTAGCCTCTCTTTGAGTGTTTTAAAGTTTTCTATTTTTACATCATAATTAAAACATATAATATCTTTTCCAACCCCAAGTTCTTCAAGAATCTTAAGTGCTTTATAACAATAATTTTCCTGAAATATTTTTATAAATTCATTTCTTATCCTTTCTTTTGAAAGCATTGATATATATTTAATGGCTTTTTGCGCAGCTTTTAAAGTATTTTTTTCTATACTCCAGCCAAATCTTGCTGAAAACCTTGCTGCTCTGAAAATTCTTGTTGGATCGTCCTTAAAACTATCTTTATGAAGAATCCTTATTATACCTTTTTTAATATCTTCCACTCCATTAAATGGATCTATAACCTCAAATATATCTTTATTTAAGCTTATAGCAATAGCATTTATACTGAAATCTCTTCTTGTAAGATCTAATTCTATATTTTTAGTTTTTTTTACCTCAGGAAGTGATGCTGGTTTAGGGTATTTCTCTTCTCTAAAAGTTGCAAAATCAAATCTTTGATTTTCAGATAAAAGCCTTATTGTCATAAATCGTTTAAATTCATTTATTCTAAAACCAAATTTTTCCGAAAATTTTCTGGCCAGAATAGCTGGATATTCGTTAAATGTTACATCTATATCAAAGCATTTGGCGCCTAAGATCCAGTCTCTTACGCATCCGCCAACAAGGTAGGCTTTTAGTTTATGTCGATTTGTCGATATGAACTCTATCTTATCTAAACTGTTTAACGGTTTAATCTTCATCTATAAAGTCTATTTCTTCTTCTTCAATATCTTCAAGAACTTCTATAAGCCTTTTAATCCGCTTTAAGGTTTTGTTTTCTTTAAGTATTTCTGTTAATACTTCAACAACATCACCTTTATGAAGGCTCTTTAAATAAGGCATAACAAAAGGGAGTCCATTTTCTCTGGCAAAATTCCTTTTAATTTTTCTAGTTTTAAGATTCTTTTCTTTAGCTATTGCTTCTATAACCTCGCTTTCTTCCTCTATATCCCTTTCATTTATTAGTAATTGAGAAAGCTTGTCAATCCCAAAAAAATATATTGGTTCTATACCTTTAAGTCCTTTTTGTGTGGATATTTCTCCCTCTAAAGATTGATAATCAGTTTTTAATTTTTTTACTATTTCTTCCTGCGTTTCGTAATATTCTGGCATTACAAAAACAAAGAGTCTGGCTTTTGGATCAAGATATATAAAGTTGTCTTCATAAGTAAACATTTTCCCGCAGTTGGGGCATATAAGGAGATTGAACTCACCGTTTATTATTAGATCTTTTAAATCAAGATCTATATCACCCCTTACAACGCTGTAGAATTTTGCTTCAAACTCAGTTAAACAATGAGGGCATTTTACAATTCTATAATTTTCTATTGACATTAATATCCCACAAGCCTGTTAAAATTTTCTATAGCCTTATCCCATTCATCAACTTTTGAATACATCTGTTGCCAGAAATCAGGGTCCCATAACTTTCTTAATTCATCGCTTGTTTTTCCCTGCTGTTCTATCCAGGTAAAGTATTTTAGATTATGTATCGCTTTTCTATCGTAATAATTTAATTCTTTTATATACTCTATCCCCTGTCCCATGAGATACTTATGATAATCTCTTATAGCATTTTCCCTTGTATATTTTCCGTATTGTTCTCTTAACTCTTGTATCCTTGATCCATATAATTCCATAGAATCTGTCAGGACAGTAAATATAATATCATTTTCATCCATCTCATAGTATTTTGCCGTTTTTATGGCTCCAAGTATGTTTGAAACTCCGGAAATCCCTATAAGATTAAGTTTATCAATGACTTCTTTTTTTATTCCGCATTCAGATAGATATCTTTTACCTTCTTCTTCATTAAAAAGTCTTATCAAGGACATACACGCCTCATCATCTATGGCTGCAATAGCATCAGTATTTCTAACATTATGTATCCATGGTATGTGTTTATCACCTATTCCTTCTATTCTATGCTCGCCAAAGCCGTTTAAATAAATAGTTGGGCATTGTAATGCCTCGCATGCTGTGATTTTCATCTCTGGGAATTTAGTTTTAAGATAATCACCACACGCAATAGTCCCTGCTGAACCAGTAGATGAAACAAATGCTGATAATCTTAATTTTTTGTTTTTTAATTTATTAAACACTTTTTCAACCGCAGATCCTGTTATATGATAATGCCACATTGAATTTCCAAATTCTTCAAACTGATTAAATATAACTATATCGTTTCTTGTTTTTCTAAGTTCCCAGCATTTATCGTATATTTCCTTAACGTTAGACTCTGTTCCGGGGGTTGCTATAATTTCAGATCCAACAGACCTAAGCCACTCAAATCTTTCTTTACTCATCCCCTCGGGTAATATCGCTATTGAGTGACATCCTAAAAGAGCAGAATCAAATGCCCCACCGCGACAGTAGTTGCCGGTTGATGGCCATACAGCTTTTTGTCTTGTTGGATCAAACTCTCCACTTACAAGTCTTGGGACAAGACATCCAAAAGCCGCCCCAACTTTATGTGCCCCTGTCGGGAAAAATTTACCAACCAGAGCAATTATTTTAGCTTTTGTTCCAGTTATCTCCTGGGGAATCTCCATAAAATTTACATCTCCAAAACCTCCTGTTTTTGGATTGTTATGCCAGTTTATTCTGTATAGATTTAGTGGATTAATATCCCAAAGTCCAACCTTTAACAATTCTTTTTTTATTTTATCTGGAATTAAATCTGGATTTTTTAACTGTTTGAATGTTGGTATTCTTATATTTTTTTCCTTGCATCTTTTTGCTGTTTTTTTGATTATTTCATTTTTTCTGGTTGTAAGGTTCTTCATAAAGTTTCTCCTTTGTGTTAATCAAAACATCAAAATTATAATTTGTTTTGAATTAACATTAAACTTATTGTATTATATTTTTAAAAATTAGGCAATTTTTTTTGTTTCCTGGGTAATGTCAATAATTTTGTGTAATTTCTCAAAAATTGGGTATCCTCCATTATATTCAAATTATTGCCATATTTTTTATTCATTCTATAAAATATTGCATATATTATCCTTTCTAAACTATCCCTAT